>NZ_JBIRAZ010000001.1:0-894190 GCF_044326415.1 Actinomadura sp. 6N118
ACGCCGGACGTGCCTGGTTCCGCCCCGAATACACCACCGGCCGCACCACCGGCCGCTCCGCCGATCAGGACGCCGATCCAGATGGTGGCGGTGTGTTCACCGCCACGCCTGAGGACCTGGCGCTGGCCCGCCGGCTGGCCGAGCAGGCGCTGCGGACCGATCACCCGTTCCCGAACCTGTCACGGGTCCGCACGATGCTGTTCGACGGCCCGATCGCCCAGCGTGAGACCCCCGCCGACGCGACCGGCGTTGATGGTTGTTTCGCGTGGTGGCTGCGTGTCTCGCGTCTGCCAGGTGCTGGTGGCCCGGTTCGCATCCCTTTGCAGTCCAGCGAGTATTTCGACGCGCAGCCTGGGGAGTTGTCGAGCGTGGTGCAGGTGACCGTCGCTGACGGTGGTGAGGTCACGATCCGGTTGATCAAGACTTCCGGTAAGTCCGAGCCTCGCGCCGAAGGGAGCGTGGTGGGCCTGGACTGGGGATTGTGCAGTCTGCTCACCACCAGCGACGGCCAACGGCTCGGGCAGGCCCTGTACGCGTGGCTGCGGGCCCGCGACGCCGAACTGGCCACCTTGCAGGCGCGCCTGTCGCAGCAAGGTATCCGGTTCCGCGACAGCAAACGCTGGCGCAACCTCACCAAGCGAATCCGCCGCTACGTGGACAACGAGGTCGGCCGGATCATCAACCGGCTCACCGAACGCGACATCGCCGAGCTGGTCGTGGAGGACCTGGACTTCCGCGGCAAGGGCCTGTCGGCGACGCTGCGGCGGATCGTGTCGCGGGCCGGGCGGGCCGTGCTCAAACGACGGCTGGCCGCCCTGGCCGAGGACCACGGCATCGCCGTCACCGTCGTCAACCCGGCCCACACCTCCCGCCAATGCTCGGGCTGCGGATACACCGACGCCCGCAACCGCCGCTCGCAGAACCTGTTCCGATGCGGGTTCTGCGGCAAGACCCTGCATGCCGACATCAACGCCGCCCGAGCGATCGCAGCACGACGTTCGTGCCCGAGCGGGCTGACGAAGATGACCAGGGATGCGGTTCTGGCGTACCTCGACCACCGATTCACCCAACACTGGGGAACCGGCCCGGCCGAACACCGCCAGCGACACCAACGCGCGCCCACAGTCGCGCTGCCCCGGACAACACAACCTGGCCGGGGTCCGAGTGGAATCCCATCAGACACCACGAAATGAAGAACTGTGCGGACCTGGTGACCAGGTGCTCGACCTGGCCCGCCGGCGCACGACCCGGACGTTCACTCCTCAGGAACGCCGCCTCTACCTCGGGCGCTCCTGAGAACCGTTCAGGTGCGCTTTAACTGGATGATGGCCGCGGTCGTTGACCGCGGCCATCACAAGGAACGGTCGACAGGGACGGCCGATCAGCGGGTGAAGATTCCTAGGGCGTCGTAGACGTGCCAGGAGCCGATCTTCTTGTCGATGGTCAGCACGTTCTCACCGGTCTTGAAGGCGGAGGCCGGGAGGGCGAGCTCCACATAGGACGGCTTGAGGGTGGTGCCGGGGACGGTGGCGTCGCCCTCCAGAGAGCCCCGGCTGGCGCCCCGTTCCAGCTGCACTTCGCTGATCTGCGTGCCGTTGACCGCGAGAGTGACCGCGCCGGCGAGGGAGGCGTGCGTGTCCAGCAGCCAGATCGCCAGCCAGGTTTCGGCGGCCGGGACGGCGTCCAGGGCGAAGCGGAAGGTGGCCCGGCTGGGCTTGTTGCCGGCCCAGGCGTCGGACGGGCCGGGCTGGATGTAGGACCAGTCGTTCTCGGGCTTGCTCGTGCCGAACGTGTAGTCCACACCGTTCGGGAACTTGGTGCTGTACTGCGCCGACAGGTTGGGGGCGAGCGCCATTTCCAGGCTCTTGTGGTCGAAGGACCCCACGGTCGCGATCGGCTTGCCGGAGACGATGACCGATTCGGTGCTGTGGCCGGAGACCTCGGCCGAGGGGCGGCTGCGGTTGCCCGCGGCGTCCACCACCACGATCCGGTAGCGCCAGTCCTGGCGGTTGCCGCCCATGCGGTCGTGGGGGAACGAGGAGTAGACGGTCTTGGCGATGAGCGTGTCAGGGCCGATCTTGAACCCCGCCGTCTTCGAGCCGTAGACGGCGTAGTGGTCGACGAACGGCCTGTACGGGTCGCTCTCCCAGCTCAGCCGGATCCGGCCGATCTCGCTCTTGGCCCGGAGCCTGCGGACGGGCGGGGGACCGCCGGACGCGGCGGAGGCCTCGGCGGGGAGGACGGCGAGAGGTGCTGCGGCGACGGCGGTGGCGGCGAGACCGAGGGCGGTACGGCGTGCAAGGGGCCGGTTCTTTTCAGCGTTCCCTGTCATCTCAGTCATCTCACACCTCTCGCGTCAGGCCGGGCTTGCCGGCCTCGGTGACGAAGCGGGCCGCGGTCGTGACCGGGCCACCGGGACGGGTGACGAATTCGACGCGGCGGAAATCCGAGGTGAGCGTCGTCGGCGTCATGTGGCCGGTCACGTAGCCGCGGCGCGCGTTGTAGTACTTGACGTGCGGGTTGGCCAGCCACAGCTTGGCGAAGCTGTCGGTCTCGGCGCCGTCGCCGTCGGAGCCGACCGAGCTGCAGACCAGTTCGGTGCCGATGGCGGGGGAGTCGGGGTTCTTCCAGTCGGCCTTGAGCTCGGCGGCGACGGCGCGGTGGATGTCGCCCGACAGCACCACCGGGTTGGCGATCTTGTGCTTGCGGAAGGCGTTCCACAGGCGGTCGCGGTTGGCCGGGAAGCCGTCCCATATGTCGTTGCTGTAGAGCTGTCCCGGGCCGGTGTCGCGGTCGATCTCGGCCATGACGACGCCGGTGGCGAGGATGTTCCAGGTGGCGTTCGACCTGCCCAGGCCGTCGTACAGCCACTTCTCCTGCCTCGCGCCCAGCATCGTGCGCTTGGGGTCGTGCCGCTCGGGCGAGTTGTCGATCACGGCGCCCGCCGGATAGATGTCGCGGTACTGCCGGTTGTCGAGCATGTCGATCTGGGCGAGGCGGCCCCACCTGAAGCGCTGGTAGAGCGCGAGGTCGGGGCCGTGCGGCTTGACCGTGCTGCGCAGCGGGAGGTTCTCGTAGAACGCGCGGTACGCGACGGCGCGGCGGCGCAGGAAGTCGGCGGGCGGGATCCCGGTCTCCGACCACTCGTCGGCGTAGTTGTTCTGGACCTCGTGGTCGTCAGTGGTGAACACCCACGGCGCGGCGGCGTGGGCGGCCTGCAGGTGCGCGTCGGTCTTGAAGAGGGAGTAGCGCAGCCGGTACTGCTCCAGCGTCACGATCTCGGTGCCGTGTTCGGGGCCCAGCGGCAGCGGCTCCTGGCGCCACCAGTTGGTCTTGGTGATGCCGTACTCGTAGATGTAGTCGCCCAGGAAGAAGATCAGGTCGAGATCCTGCTTGGCCATGTCCTCGTACGCGGTGAAGTGCCCGTGGTACCAGGCGGCGCACGACGCCGAGCCGAAGCGCAGCTCGGCGGGCATGGAGCGGGGGTCCGGCGCGGTCCGGGTGCGGCCGGTCGGGCTGACCTCGTTGCCGGCGCGGAAGCGGTAGAAGTACTCGCGGCCGGGCCGCAGCCCGTGCACTTCGGCGTGCACCGAGTGGGCGAGCTCCGGGGTGGCGAGGGCCTGGCCCCGCTTGACGACCTTCGTGAACGCCTCGTCCTCGGCGACCTCGTACCGCACGGTGTAGGAGCGGAGCGGCATCCCGCCGTGGCCGTCGGCCTCGATCGGCTTGGGTGCGAGACGGGTCCACAGGACGAAGCCGTCGGGCCACGGGTCGCCGGAGGCGACGCCGAGGCCGAACGGATCGGCCGGAATCTTGCCGCCGACGTTCTCGTCGGCGGCGGCATGACCGGTGCCGAGCGCGAACGCCGCGGTGCTGACGCCGGTGATCGCCAGGAACGAGCGGCGCCCAGGGGCGGGCAGGGGTGATCTCATGCGCGGTACTCCAGAGGGGATTGGGCCCGATGGTGAGCAGACTGGAGGGAACGACGGAACGGGAGGTGAAACCGGACTCAACGAAAGATGATCACTTGAGGCCGCCGGAGGTGAGCCCGGCGACGATGCGGCGCTGGAAGACGAGGACGACGGCCACCAGCGGCACGGTCACGATGACCCCGGCCGCCATCTGGGTGCCGAACGGCTGGTCGAAGCCGTGCTGGCCGGTGAACTGGGCCACGATCACGTTGGCGGTCTTGGTGGACTGCTCGTTGACCATGCTCACCGCGATCATGTACTCGTTCCACGCCACCACGAACGTGATGATCGCGGTGGTGAAGACGCCCGGCGCGGCCAGCGGCAGGATGACGCGCCGGAACGCCTGGCCCGCCGTGCACCCGTCCACCATCGCCGCCTGCTCCAGTTCGAACGGAAGCTGACGGAAGAAGACGGTCAGGTTCCACACCGCCAGCGGCAGCGCGAACGACAGGTTGGGCACGACCATCGCCTGGTAGGTGTTGATCCAGCCGATGTCGGTGAACAACCTCAGCAGCGGGACGATGAGCAGGCTGACCGGGAACATCGAGGTCGACACGATCAGCGCCAGCACCAGCCGCTTGAAGCGGAACTCCAGCCGAGCCAGCGCGTACGCGGCCGACACGCCCACGATCAGCGTCAGCACGGTGGTCAGCCCCGCCACGATGAGGCTGTTGCCGAGCGCTCGGACGAAGCCGTTGCCGCTGTCGAACACCGCCCGGTAGTTCTCCAGCGACCACGGTTGCGGCAGCGGGGACATGTCGAGGATGTCGTTGGTGCGGCGGAGGCTGGAGACGATCATCCAGTAGAAGGGCGCCAGGCAGAACACCACCACGGCGATCATCGTCAGCGGGTCGGTGAGCCGCTTCAGCCCGCCCTGCCCTTGCCTGCTGCTCATTTCGCGGCTGCTCATTTTCCGGTGCCCCTTCCGATCATGTCGGCGCCCAGCAGCCGGACGAAGACGTACGCGGCGAGGATGATGTAGAGGAACAGGGCGATCGCGGAGGCCGCCGCGGGGCCGAAGCGCAGGTTCATCGCCTCGTCCCAGGCCAGCTGGGACAGCGTCTCCACCGACGGTTTGCGGGTGCCGATGAGGACCTGCGGCACGTCGAACATGCGGAGCGAGTCCAACATCCGGAACATCACCGCGACCAGGAGTGCCGGCTTGACCATCGGCAGCGTGATGTTCCAGAGCCGCTGCCACGCGTTCGCCCCGTCCACCCGCGCCGCCTCGTACACCTCCTGCGGGATGATCTGCAGCCCCGCCAGGACGAGCAGCGCGACGAACGGCGAGGTCTTCCACGTGTCGGCCAGGATCACCGCGTACTTGGCCGGTGCGCCGTCGGCCGTCCAGAGCACCTCACGGCCGAGCACCGCGTTGGCCACGCCGTCCGCCGAGAAGATCCACCGCCACAGCAGCGCGGAGATGGCCGTGGGGATCGCCCATGGCACCAGCACGCTCGCCCGGAACAGCGCCCTGCCTCGGAACGCCCGGTGCATCAGCAGCGCCATGCCGAGCCCGAGGAGGGTTTCGAGCACGACGGTGGTGACGGTGAAGAACGAGGTGTTCCACAGCGCGTTCAGGAACCGGTCGCCGGTCTCACCCCGGAACAGGTCGGCGTAGTTCCTCAACCCGCTGAACCGGGTGCCTTCGACCACCAGGCCGTCCGCGTCGAGTTCCTCGCTGGTGGTGTGCAGCGAGTCCCAGACGGCCACCGCGATCGGGAACGCGATCACGACGCCGAGCACCGCGAGGGTCGGCGACAGCAGAGCGGCGGCCAGCCGCCCTTGGCTGTCCGCTCGGCGGGACCGTCCCCTGCCGGACCGTCCCCTGCCGGGCCGCCCGCGGCCGGTGGGAGCCGGTCCGGCAGGGGACGCCGCTGGTGGCGACCCGGCGGGTGTGGGGCCGGGTCCGGCACCGGTGCTCGTGTGGGTCAACGTGACTCCTGTGATCCGCGCGGGGTCAGTCGATGCGGGGTCAGTCGGTCAGCCCGGACAGCGCCGTCTGCAGGTCGGCCGAGGCCTGGTCGACGGTCTTCTTGCCGGTGATGGCGGCGGTGACGTTGTCCTGGATCGCCGCGCTGACCTCGCTGTACTTCACCGCGACCGGGCGCGGCTTGGCGGCTTCGAGGCTCTTCTTCAGGACGGGGAGGTACGGGTAGAGCTTGATCATCGCGGGGTCGTCGTACAGCGCCGTGCGCGACAGCGGGAAGGACTGCTCCTTGCCGTACTCGCGCTGGGTCTCCAGGCTCACGATGAAGGTGATGAAGTCACGCGCGGTGGCCTGGTTCTTGGAGAAGGCCGACACCGACAGGTTGTTGCCGCCGAGCGTCCCCGACCCCGGGCCGTCCTTGCCCGGCAGCGGAACGACGTCGAACTTGCCGTTCACCTTGGACGAGCCGTCCTTGGCCGAGGCCATCGCGTACACGTACGCCCAGTTGCGGTGGAAGACGAGCTTGCCGTCCTGGAACGCGCGGCGGCCCTCCTCCTCCTTGAGCGTCACGCCCTTGGACGGGATGGTGCCCTGCTTGAAGCCGTCCACCAGGAACTGCAGCCCCGCCTTGGCCAGCAGGCTCGTCACCTGCGGCTTGCCGGAGGCGTCGAAGACCTGGCCGCCCGCGGACTGGACCGCCTCGGAGAAGTTGACGGTGAGGCCCTCGTACTTGTCGTACTGGCCCGCGAGGCAATCGACTCCCTTGCCCTCGGAGGTCTTCTTCACCTTGGCGCAGGCGTCGGTCAGCTCGGCCCAGTTCTTGGGCGGGCTCTTCACCCCGGCGGCCTTCAGCAGATCGGTCCGGTAGTAGAGGATGCCGGTGCCGGTGAGCCACGGCGCCGCGTACAGCTTGCCGCGGTACTTGCCCGTCTCCAGCGCGGCCGGCACGAACGTGGACGGGTCGAGCTTGGACTCGTCCAGCGGCAGGACCCAGCGGCGCGCCGCGAACTCGGCCGTCCAGACCGCGTCCAGCCGGATCACGTCGTACGCGGCGGACTTGATCTGCGCGTTCTGGACCAGCTGCTGCCGGGTCTGGTCGCCGTCCTCCGGCAGTTCGATGATCCGGACCTTCTCGTTCGGGTGGGCGGTGTTCCACTTGGTGACGAGCTTCTGGATCGTGCCGGTCAGGTCCTTGCCGGTGGCGAACGTGATCGGGCCGCGCCCCTCGTTCGTCGCGGTGGACGACGAGCCCTTGTCGTCGCTCCCGGATCCACACGCGCTGAGGGCCAGCGCCAGGGCGATCGCAGCAGCCGCGGTCCCGGTGAGGGTCTTGGTGTTCATTGGGCCGTGCCTTTCGCTATGTCAACTACCGTGCCGGAATGACGTGCGCGTTCGGCCGCCCAGACCACCCGGTGGGCGGCCAGGCTCTCCTGCGCGTCGGAGGGCAGAAGGGAGGGGTCCCCGGTGGCGATCGCCGCGATGAACGCGTCCGCCAGGGCGTCGTCGGCGTCGTCGTGGCGGCCGTCCGGTGAGCGGTGGTGGTCCGCCGTCTCGAAGATCTCCTCCTCGCCGGTGACGAAGTCGCGCAAGGTCAGCCGCGCGCCGTCGCCCTCGATGAAGCCCGCCGTGCCGAAGATCCGGGTCTGGCGCTGCACGTACGGGGAGAACGCCGTCATGGTGAACGCGCCCGTCGCCCCGGAGGGGAACTCCATGTTGACGACCTGGTGATCGACCACGTCGTTGTCACCGGCGTACACGCACCGCCCGTACGGCCCTTCGCGCAGCGCGGTGCGCACCCCGGCCTCGGTGTGGTCGGTGGTCACCACGCTCAGCGGCCACGCCCGCAGGTCGGGGTCGTCCAGGCAGGACAGGTAGAGCCGTTTGGCCGAGTAGGGGCAGGCCGGCTCGACCTTGCAGTCCAGGCACCGGTCGGCGGCGCCGGCCGGCCGGTTCTCCGGCCGGAAGTGCGAGAGCCTGCCGAACGAGGAGACCCGGGCCGGGACCTCGCCCATCACATGGATGATCCAGTCGATGTCGTGGCATGACTTGGTCATCAGCATCGGGCCGGATTCGTCCTCGCGCCGCCAGTTGCCGCGCACGTACGAGTGGGCGTGGTGCCACCAGCCGACCGGCTCCAGATGCTGGATGCTGATCGGGGTGCCGATCCGCCCCGCCGCGATCAATTCCCTGATCACGGCCGTGTAGGGCGTATAACGGAGCACGTGACAGACCGCGAGCGTGGAGCCGTTCCGCCGGGCGGCCGCCACGATCGCGGCGGCGTCCGCCTCGTTGGTGGCCATCGGCTTCTCCAGCAGGATGTGGTAGCCGAGATCGGCGAATCGGATCGCCGGCTCGGCATGCTCGGCGTCCTGCGTCGCGATGATCACTCCGTCCGCCAGCCGTCCGGCGGCGGCGAGGTCGCGCCAGTCGGCGAACACCCGTTCCGGCGGGATGCGGTGCTCGGCGGCGAACCGCTCGCGCCGCGCCGGGTCCGGCTCGGCCACCGCGACCACGGTCGCGCTGTGCCTGCCCGAGGGGGGACGACCCCCCACACCCCCCGCCGCGGCTCCGCCGCGCTCTGTGCTGCCCGAGGGGGAACGGCCCCCCGCGCCCCCCGGAGCGGCTTCGCCGCGATGCGCGGTGGCCAGGGCGCGGCGCGCGTACGTGGCGCCCCGGATCCCGGCCCCCGCCACGGCGAGCGTGACCCCCGATGCTTCCATCGCGTCGTGCCTCCTGACCTGCGCAGGCACTTACGAAAGTTCTTTTCGTAAGTAGGTTGCGCAATAATGTCCTCGTACCCCCGATCCATGTCAAGAGGTGCCGTGTCCGAAGTTCCACTCCATGGGGGAGACCCGTCGGTCCTCCGGCGGCTCAACTCCGTGGCCACGCTGCGCGCCCTGCGCGGCGGCGGCGAGCCCACGCTGTCCGAGCTGGCCAAACAGGTCGGGCTGTCGCGGCCCACCACCGAGGGCGTGCTCGGCGAGCTGGTGGAACGCGGGCTGGTCGAGGAGGTGGCGCCGCGTTCGGGCGCCGGCCTGGGCCGACCCGCGCGGCGCTACCGGTTCCGCGCCGAAGCCGGCTACGCGCTCGGCATGGAGATCGAGTCGCACCGGACCCGCATCTTCGTCGCCGACCTGGACGGCGAGGTCGTCGGCGGCCACAGTGCGGATCTGGGTGTGGGCTGGGAGCCGCCCGAACGGCTCGCGGCGGTCCGCACCGCGGTGAAGACCTGCCTGGCCAGAGCCGGGATCGAACGCTCGTCGCTGTGGGCGGTGGCCGCCGGGACCCCGGGCGTGATCGCCCCGGACGGCACCGTGGCGATCTGCACGGTCGTGCCCGGCTGGCAGGGGCTGCACCTCGCGCGCGAGCTCGGCCGGTCGTTCTCCTGCCCGGTGTACGTGGAGAACGACGCCAACCTGGCCACCGTCGCCGAACGCTGGCGCGGCGTGGCCAAGGACGTCGATGACGTCATCTATGTGCTGGCCCAGCTGCACACCGGAATGGGCGCGATCATCAACGGACGCCTGCACCGGGGCCACTGGGGCGCGGCAGGTGAGGTCGGCATGCTGCCTGAGCTGGGCCTGCGCGACACCACGGCCGCACTGTCCGGCGCGATGTGGCCCCCTGGCGCGGGCTCCGGCGGGGGCCGGGACGCCGGTGCCGAACGGGTGCTCGACGCGGCCATGCGCGGCGACCCCGAGGCGGTCGCGCTGGTGGAACGGCTCGCCGCCCGCATGGCGCGCGGCATCGCCGCCATGGCGCTCGCGCTGGACCCGGAGATGATCGTCGTCGGTGGCGAGCTCACCCACGCAGGGGACCGGCTCGTCGAGGAACTGCGGCGGCACGTCCGCCCGCTGTGCCTCGGCCCCACCCGGATCGAGGCCTCGACGCTGGGCGACGAGGCGGTCGGGCTCGGGGCCGTGCGCCTCGCCCTGGACCAGATCGACGAACGGCTCTTCAGCATCGACGCGGCCCCGATCGACACGACCTGAATCGACACAACCCCAATCGACCCGACCCCATAGGATCAAGGCCCCACATCGTTGACTGCGACGCTTTGTCGATCTAGCGTCCCAGGAGTACTTCTTCACCACATCAGTCGGATTCTGTGCCGGGTGCAGTCAGGGGGCGCGCCCACCACCTAGGAGGCGCAGTAATGGCGCTACGTCCCCCCTCCCGCTCCCTGACCGTCTGCCTGGCGTTTCTCGTCGCCGTGGCATTGCTCCCCTGGCCGCACTCCGCCTCCGCAGCGCCGTGGTCTGGTGTGACCTCCGCTCCGCCGTCCGACGTCTACACCTACCTCGACGACCCGCAGATGGTGGCGGAGGGGCAGGAGCCCGCGCACGCCATGCTCCGGCCGAGCGAGCGGCGATGGTCGCGGACGCTGGACGGGGAATGGCGGCTCCAGATGGCCGAACGACCCGGTGAGGTGCCCGCCGGGTTCTACCGCAAGGGCTACGACACCTCTCGCTGGCCCAAGGCGAAGGTCCCGCACACCTGGCAGAGCGACCGCATCGACCACCCGGTCTTCCGCAACATCCCGACCGAGGTCTGGCCGGACAATCCGCCGAAGACTCCGCGCGACATCAACCCGACCGGTGCCTACGTCAAGCGCCTGGACGTGCCGGAGGGCTGGGGCGACCGGCGCACGGTCCTCCGCTTCGAGGGCGTGACCAGCGCCTACTTCGTCTGGGTGAACGGGGAGTACGTCGGCTACGACCAGGGCGGCTACACGCCCGCCGAATTCGACGTGAGCGCCCACGTGCGCGAGGGCGCCAACACCGTCGCGGTGCAGGTCCACCGGTGGAGTGCCGGCTCGTACCTCGAAGACGTCGACCAGTGGCGCTACAGCGGCATCTTCCGTTCGGTGTGGGCGTACTCGACCCCCAAGACGTTCGTGCGCGACGCGTACATCACGACCGATCTGGACGCCTCGTACCGCGACGCCACCCTCAACGCCGATCTGACCCTGGCCAGCGCGCAGGGCGCCAAGGGCGAGCACACGGTCCGTGCCACCCTGCTCGACCCGCGTGGCAAGCCGGTGCGGCGCTTCGCGGGCAAGGTCGACGTCACCGGCGACACGGCGAGCCTGCGGCTGTCCACGCCGGTCGCGAATCCGGCCAAGTGGTCGGACGAGACCCCGAACCTCTACCGGCTGGCCCTCGAACTGGTCGCCCCCGGCGGCCGCGTCACCCAGACCACGAGCGAGACCGTCGGCTTCCGCGAGATCGAGATCAGGGACCGGCAGCTGCTCGCCAACGGGAAGCGCATCCTGATCAAGGGCGTCAACCGCGCCGAGACCGACCCCGACACCGGACGGCACCAGACCAGGGCGCGGCAGGAGTCCGACGTCGCGCTGATGAAGCGGCTCAACGTCAACGCGGTCCGCACCTCGCACTACCCGTCCGACCCGTACCTCTACGAGCTGGCCGACCGCCGCGGGCTGTGGGTCGACGACGAGGTCGACATCGAGACCCACAACCTGGAGAACTGCGGGCTCCCCGCGGGCCATCCGCGCGACTGCCTCGCCGACCGGCCGGAATGGCAGAAGGCGTTCCTCGAACGGTTCCAGGCGATGGTCGCGCGCGACAAGAACCACCCCAGCGTCTTCCTGTGGGACACCGGCAACGAGGCGGGCCTCGGCATCGCGCACACCAAGATGGCCGAATGGGCGCGGGCCGCCGACCCGACCCGGCCGCTCTACCACCAGTCGAACTCGCCGGACGGCGACGCCCCGTTCGCCCACGTCTGGGGGCCGCGCTACCCGACTCCGGCGCGCCTGGCGGCGCAGGCCCTGACGACCTCGAAGCCGATCATCATGGGGGAGTACGCCCACGCGATGGGCAACAGTCTCGGCAACTTCCGTGAGTTCTGGGAGGTCGTCCGCAAGTACCCGCAGGTGCAGGGCGGCTTCATCTGGGACTGGGCCGAGGCCAACATGCGGCATCCGATCATCACCACCCCGGACTCCTCACCCAGCAAGATCAAGAGCTGGTTGCAGGGCCTGCCGAAGACGGTCGAGGGTCACCGTGGCAAGGCGCTTTACTTCTCCGGGCTGGACGACTTCGTGGAGGTGTACCGGGACCGGCGGCTCGACATCACCGGCAACCAGGTCACGCTGGACTCGTGGGTGAAGCCCGCGAAGCCCTGGACGGGCGACTTCACGATCGTCACCAAGGGCGACAAGCAGTACGGCCTCAAGATGTCGAACGAGACGACGCTGGAGTTCTTCATCTACAGCGGCGGCACCTGGCGGACCGTGCGGGCGCCGGTGCCCGCCAACTGGCACGACACATGGCACCGGGTCACCGGGGTCTATGACGGCAGCGCCGTGCGGCTCTACGTGGACGGCAAGGAGGCCGCGAACGTCCCGTACAGCGGCACCATCGCCTGGTCGTCTGGAGACGTCAACGTGGGCCGCAACGCCGAGATCATGCAGGACAACTACACCGGCCGCATGGCCCACGGCTCGATCGACGACGTCCGGATCTACGGCCGCGCGCTGACCCCCGCCGAGCTCGGCGCCGGCGCCGACCCCACCAAGGACGCGGCCCTGGCGCTCGACTTCGACGACTTCGACAAGAAGGGCTCCTTCCTGTCCAACGGCCAGAGTCTGTCCGGCGTGGACGGCCTGGTCGGCTCGGACCGCTACCTCCAGCCTGAGCTGGCGCAGTTGTCCTGGGTGCAGTCACCGATCCGCGTCACCCGTACGGGCGAGCAGGTCTCCGTCGCCAGCGAGCGTTCGTTCGACGGAACCGGCGACCTCAAGTTGCGCTGGCGCTACACCGAAGGCCGGCGCACACTGCGGTCAGGTGGCCTGCCGCTCAAGCTCGCCCCGGGGGGCTCGGCGCCGGTGCCGGTGCCGCCGCCTCCCGCGAATCCGTCCGGCAACGAACGATGGCTCACGGTCGAGGCGGTGCTGGCGAAGCGGACCTGGTACGGCCCGGCCGGGCACGTGGTCGGCTTCGGGCAGTTCCCGGCAGGCGGGACGGCGGTGCCGGGGATTCGGACGCCGTCGAACGGGAAGGTGGAGACGACGCAGAACGGCAAGGAGATCGTCGTGTCCGGCCGCGACTTCCGGTACGTGTTCGACCGGGCCAAGGGCACGCTCAGCTCGATGCGCCACAAGGGCGTCGAGCTCCTCCGCACGGGTCCGGAGCTGGACGTGTGGCGCCCGCCGATCAGCAACGAGACCTACACCTGGGGCCGTGCCGAGGGCGAGGACTGGCGCCTCGTCGGCCTCGACCGGCTCGTCACCAGCCCCACCTCGATCACCGTCACCCCGGGCGAGAAGGCCACGATCGGGATCACCAGCAGGGTGTCGGCGCCCGGTTACGCCGACGCGTGGCTCGACCAGACCACGACGTACGAGGTGGACGGCGCAGGGCAGATCGAGCTCAGCCACCGGGTCAGCCCGCAAGGACGTGTCCGAGTCGTTCCGTACCTGGCGCGGGTGGGGTTCACGCTGAAGATGCCCGACACGTTCAAACGTTTCTCGTGGTACGGACGCGGGCCCGTCGAGAACTACAACGACCGCAAGGACGGCACCCGCATGGGCGTCTGGTCGTCTTCCGTGGACGACCAGTACGTCTCGTACTACCAGCCGCAGGATTACGGCAACCATGATGACGTTCGCTGGGCCTCGCTCACGAACACCCGCGGCAATGGTCTCCTCGTAGGCGGGGACCTGGAGGTCAGCGTCACCCCGTACGACGACCTCGACCGCGCCCTCTATCCGTTCGCCCGCGTTCGCAATCCCGGGTGGAACACCTTCCACGTCAATCACGCCGTCACCGGCGTCGGGGACACTCCCAACCCCGTACGCCCCGAATATCAGGTCCGGCAGGACCGCGACCACACCTACTCGGTCGTGATCCGGCCGGTGACCCAGGAGTCCGCCCCCCGCTGAAGATTCGAGGACCGATATGAGGCTCCGCGCGCTCATCCTCGGAGTTGCCCTGTCCGCCACGCCCCTGTCCATTTCAACTCTGTCCGCCACCTCGGCCGCTGTGGCCGCCGAGCCCGAATTCGACTTCACCAAACCCGACGTGGTCGGCACCGGCCTCGTCATCCCCTGGGGCCTGGCGTTCCTGCCGGACGGCAGCGCCCTGGTGTCCGAACGCACGAGCGCCCGCATCCTCCGTCTGGCCCCCGGCTCCGCACCCACAGAGGTGGCCCGTCTCACCGGTGTCCAGCCGGCGGGCGAAGGCGGCCTCCTAGGCCTGGCAGTCAGTCCGACCTACGCCCAGGACGGCTACGTCTACGCCTACTACACAGCCGCGAACGACAACCGGATCGTCCGCTTCAAGCTCGCGGCCACACCCACCCAAGAGGTCGTCCGTTCCGGCATCCCCAAGGCGTCCATCCACAACGGCGGGCGCATCCACTTCGGTCCCGACGGGATGCTCTACGCCGGAACGGGCGACGCGGCGCAGACCGCCAACGCCCAGAACCCTTCTAGCCTCGGCGGGAAGATCCTCCGGATGCGCCCCGACGGCTCCGCGCCGCCGGACAACCCCAACCCGTCCTCCGTCGTCTACACGCTCGGGCACCGCAACGTCCAAGGCTTCGGCTGGGGCGGTGGCCATATGTACGCCACGGAATTCGGCCAGAACACTTGGGACGAGGTCAACCACATCACGGCCGGCGCCAACTACGGCTGGCCCAACGTGGAAGGCAACGGCGGCGAGCCCACTTACCGCGATCCCATCGTCACCTGGACCACCGCCCAGTCCTCACCCAGTGGGGGCACTGTCGCAGGCGACACGTTCTACGCCGCCGCCCTGCGCGGCACCCGCCTGTGGCAAGTCCCCCTGAACGGCACCGGCGGAACGTCCGGTTCACCCACCGCAGCGCTCTCCGGCACCTACGGCCGCCTACGCGAGGTAGCCGTAGGCCCCGACGGCCATCTCTGGATCACCACCAGCAACCGCGATGGCCGGGGTACCCCCGCCTCTGCCGACGACCGAGTGATCCGCTTCCCCAAGGTCGCCCGTTAGAGGGCGTCGTCACGCAGGACGGCGAGCGCCTGCGCGCCGTGCGGCCCGGCCGCCTCCAGCCCGGAGGCGGCCGGACGTGTCTCCACACCCGGCGAACGTTCGTGATCACCGTAATGATCAAGAGTGAGGGCGGATTTGATCTTGGGGCGGTAGCGTCGGTTGTGCCGTTGGGCGCCCGCTGGGAACACGTTGTCCGGCCGGGCGGCAGCGTGCCCTGTGGAGACACCCCCCGAGGATGAGGAAGACACCCTTGAAACGACGTTCCAGGTCAATGGTGGTCGCGGTGGCCGCCGTGTTCGCCTGCACCGTTGCGGCGCAGTCCGCCCTGGCGGATGGTGCTGACCGCGCCGGTGTGGTGCGGGTATCGGGTACCAGTGCGCTGCCGGCGGGTTGCGGGCTGCCCGAGGGCAACGGCTATGTGCTGAACCCGAATACCGAGGTTCAGCCCTGGCTGGCAGCCGATCCGAAGCGGCCGGGGCGTCTCGTCGCGGTCTACCAGCAGGACCGGTGGAACCGGTACGGCGGCAACGGGACCGGCGCCGCCGTGTCCAACGACGGCGGCGCGACCTGGCGTCCCTCGGCGGAGCAGCCCGCGTTCTCCCGGTGCGACGGCGGGACCGCGGCCAACGGCGGGGACTACGACGTCGCGACGGACCACTGGGTCACGGTCACGCCGTCCGGTACGGCGGTGGCCGCGTCGCTCTCGTTGTCGCGCACCGGTGAGACGACGGGGATCCTCGTGTCGCGGTCCGGCGACGGCGGCGAGCACTGGGACGACCCGGTGACCCTGGCGCGCGACAACGACCCGAACCTCTTCAACGACCGCCCGGCGGTCACCGCCGACCCGTACCACCCGGGTGTGGTCTACGCGGTGTGGGACCGGGTCGAGACCCAGCCGAGCGGAGCCTGGACCCAGCCGGTCTACCTGGCGAAGTCGGCCGACGACGGGCGCACCTGGACCACCAAGAAGGTGTACGACTTCCCCGCCAACAGCGGTGTCATCGGTACCGAGCTGGTGCCGATGGCCGACGGGACGTTGCTGATCGGTATGCACCACGAGACCGACACCACCGCTGCCACCCAGGTCATCCGCTCGACCGACGGTGGCGCCACGTGGTCGGCGCCGACTCTGAACGTGACGGCCCCGTTCGCCGTCGGCGTCAAGATCCCGGACCCCGACAACTCGGGCGACCCTGTGCGCAACGCCTCGCTGCCGCTGCTGGCGGCCAAACCGAAGAGCAAGGTGGTGAACGCGGTCTGGCAGAGCCAGGACGCCGACGGCACCTTCCACGTCGCGTACGCGCGGTCCACCGACGCCGGGAAGACCTGGTCCAGCCCGGTTCGCGTGGACAAGACGCCCACCGGTTCGGCCGCGGTCCCGGCGATCGCCGTGTCCCCCAGCGGCACCGTGGCGGTCACCTACTACGACTTCCGCAACAACACCTCCGCCGCCACGCTGCCCACCGACTTCTGGGCCGTGACCTGCGCGCAGAACTGCACGAAGCCCGGATCGTGGCGCGAACGGCACATCGAAGGCCCGTTCGACGCCCGGACAGTGCCGGCGACGAGCTCCGGCCGGATGGTCGGTGACTACACCGGCCTGGTCTCGACCGGCTCGGGCTTCGTGGCCGTGTACGGCGCGGCCACCGGCGACACCACCAACCCGGTAGACCTGCACAGCGCGACCTTCTCCCACTGACACGGGCTGGAGATGAGCACCTCCAGCCCGGGTCTGACCGACAACTGACTGACTCGGGGTCCTGTACGGGATCTGTCGGGGTTATTCGCTTCCCGCGAGTCGACCGTTAGACGGCGTAGTTGCGCAGGACGGCGAGTGCCTGCTCGCCGTGCGGCCCGGCCGCCTTCAATCCGGAGGCGGCCGGGGCGAGGCGGCGGGCGCCGACGCGGCAGAAGTCGCCGGCGGGCCCGGTGATGGTGGAAGGCGCGTCGGGGTCGCCGAACGACCAAGTCTCGCCGCCGGGGGAGGTGAGCTCGACCCGGACGGGACCACCCTCGATCCCCTCGGCGTCGAACGCGTAGGGCAGCGTGCGGTGGCCGAGCCAGGCGATATGACGCAGGCGATCCGTGTCGGGATAGGGGATGCCGAGCGCGTCGGTGATGTCGTGGGCGTGGGTCCAGCGCTCGGCGATGCGGGTGGTGGCCAGCGCGGCCGCGGATATGCGGTTGGTGATCCAGCGCAGCCGTGTGCCTGGCGGAAGCCCGGCCAGCGCGTCCGGAAGGCCGGAGGCGGCGGTGCGCCAGCGGGCCAGGATCTCGGCGGGGGAGGCGTCGCGCTGGGCGGCGACGATATCGGCTGCCCCGGCGTCGACCTCGCCGGGCCGGATGGCGCTGAAGATCGCCTCGTCGCCCGCGATCGACGCGGCGGCGAGCTCGTCGGTCTGGGCCAGATGCAGGACGACGTCGGCCACCGTCCACCCTTCGGCCGCGGACGGGTGCGACCATTGCTCGGGCGAGAGCGCGGCGAGAACGGCGTCGAGCGCTTCGTACTCGCTTCGGAGATCCGCGAAGACGTCCATCACAGGGCCGACGTTACCGAATCAGATTCTATTTTGGAATGCGTTGTGCCCGCCGCCCTGCACCGGCGGCGGGCACACACGCCTTCGTCCTCGTCGTCAGGCGACGATGAGGAGCGGCTGCTCCAGGAGCTCGACCAGCCGGGCCAGGAACTTGGCGCCGGTCGCGCCGTCGATGGCGCGGTGGTCGAACGAGGCCGTCACCGCCATGCGCTTGCCCGGGACGATCTGGCCGTCGCGGACGACCGGCTCGTCACGGACGGCGCCCACGGCGAGGATGGCCGACTCCGGCGGGTTGATGACCGCCGAGAAGGAGTCGATGCCGAACATGCCGAGGTTGCTGACGCTGAACGTGCCGCCGCTCATCTCGTTCGCGCCGAGTTTGCCATCGCGCGCCTTGGCGGCCAGCGCCCGGGTCTCCGCGCCGATCTCCGCCACGCCCTTGCGATCGGTGTCGCGGATGACCGGGACCAGCAGGCCGTCGTCCACGGCGACCGCGACGCCGACGTGCACCCGCTTGTGGAAGAGCAGGTTGTCCTCGGTGAACGAGACGTTGATCTCCGGGTGCTCGCGCAGCGCGGTGGCGCAGGCCTTGACGATCAGGTCGTTCACGCTGATCTTCGCGGGTGCGAGCGCCTCGTTCAGCGTCGCCCGGAACGCCACCAGCGCCTCGGCGTCCACGTCGCGGGTCAGGTAGAAGTGCGGCGCGTTCCGCTTGCTCTCGGTGAGCCTGCGGGCGGCGACCTTGCGGAACCGGTTGAGCGGGACAGCCTCGGTGTCCTCGTCCATCTTCGGCGTGACCGTCTTAGCCGGGGCCGCCGCCGGGGCCGCCGGGGGCGCCGGGGCCTGGGCCGGAGCGGGTGCGGCGGCGGGGACGTCGCGGATCGCGGCCTCGATGTCGGCGCGGACGATACGGCCGCCGGGGCCCGTGCCGGTGATCGTCGTCAGGTCGAGGTCGTGGTCGCGGGCCAGCCTGCGCGCCAGCGGAGACGACGGCGGGCGGGAAGTGGGGGCCTTGGCCGAGCCGTTCTGCGCCGGGGTGGCCGCCGCCGGAGTGGCCGCCGCCGGAGTGGCCGCGGCCGGGGCGGTCGCGGTCGGGGCGGCCGGGGCCGTCGGGGCCGGAGCCGCGGCGGCGGGTGCGGCGCCCGGCTCAGGGTCGGGAGTCGTGACAGGAGCCGGAGCCGGGGCGGGCGCGGGAGCTGCGGCCGTGGCGGCGCCCTTGGGGGCGATGACGGCGATCGGCGCGCCGATCGCGGCGGTCTCACCCTCGGCGACGAGGATCTTTTCGAGCACGCCGGCCTCGTACGCCTCGTACTCCATGACCGCCTTGTCGGTCTCGATGTCGACGATGACGTCGCCGACGGCGACCTCGTCACCTGGCTGCTTCTGCCAGGAACTGATGACGCCCTCCTCCATCGTGTCGGAGAGGCGGGGCATGAGGATCTCTGTCATCGGACGGTCTCCTGCAGACGGCGGCCACGCGCGCGGAGAGTGTCGCGCACGGCGGTGATCAGTGAATCGGCGGAGGGCAGCGCGGCCAGCTCCAGCGGCTTGGAGTAGGGGAGCGGCACCTCGGCCATGGCCACGCGGCGCACGGGGGCGTCGAGCCAGTCGAACGCGCCCTCCTGGATGCTGGCGGCGATCTCGGCGCCGATGCCGTACGTCAGCCAGTCGTCCTCGGCGACCACGGCGCAGCCGGTGCGGCGGACGGAGTCGACGACGGTCTGCCGGTCGAGCGGGCGCAGGCTGCGCAGGTCGACGACCTCGGCGGAGATGCCCTCGGCGGCCAGCGTCTCGGCCACCTCGGCGGCGACGTGCGCCATGCGGGAGTACGCGACGATCGTGATGTCGGTGCCCGGGCGGGTGACGGCGGCCTGGCCGATGACGGCGGGCTCGATGTCGGGGATGTCGGCGGGCAGCTCGCCCTTGGTGTTGTAGAGCGCGAGGTTCTCCAGGAACAGCACCGGGTCGTCGTCGCGGATCGCGGCCTTGAGCATGGCGGACGCCTCGGCGGGCGTGCTCGGCGCCAGGACCTTCAGGCCGGGGATGAACGAGTAGAACAGCTCGACGTTCTGCGAGTGCGTGGCGCCCAGCTGCTGGCCGCCGCCGCCCGGAGTTCGGATGACCATGGGCACGCTGGCCTGGCCGCCGAACATCCCGTAGATCTTCGCCGCGTGGTTGACGATCTGGTCGAGCGCCAGCAGCGAGAAGTTGATCGTCATGATCTCCACGACCGGGCGCAGGCCCAGCATGGCCGCCCCGATCGCCGCACCCACGAAGCCCTCCTCGGCGATCGGGGTGTCGCGCACACGGCGCGGTCCGAACTCCTTGAGCAGGCCTTCGGTGATCTTGTACGAGCCCTCGAAGACGCCGATCTCCTCGCCCAGGAGGAAGACGTTCTCGTCGCGGAGCATCTCGGCGCGCAGGGTCTCCCGGAGGGCCTGGCGGTAACTCGTCGTTGCCATGGTCAGCCCTCCTCAGGCCTGGAATACCGGGTCGGCGGGCAGGCGGCGCAGCTCGCCCTCGACCGGCGTCGCGTAGGTGTAGTCGAAGAGCGTCGACACGTCCGGGTGCGGGCTCTGGTCGGCGAACGCGGCGGCGTCCTCGACCTCGGCGGTCACCTCGGCGTCGAGCTTCTCGCGGTCCTCATGGCTGAGGATCCCGGTCTCCTCCAGCTCTAGCGCCATGCGGGCAAGTGGATCGGCGGCCTTCAGGGCCTCCTTCTCCTCCTTGGACCTATAGCGCGCGGGGTCCACGACCGAGTGACCCTTCAGCCGAAGACTCGTAGCCTCCAGCAGGTAGGGCTTGCTCTCCTTGCGAGCCCGCTCCACAGCAACCGTGGCGGCTTCGTGCACCGCGACGACATCATTGCCGTCCACCCTGGCGCTCTCCATGCGGTAAGCCGAGCCCCGCCGCCAGAGCTCGGGCTCAGCCGCGGAGTTCTCCACCGTGGTACCCATGCCGAGCCCGTTGTTGATGATCACGAAAACGACCGGCAGATCCCAAAGCGCAGCCATGTTGAGCGACTCATGGAACGCGCCGATGGCGGCCGTTCCCTCGCCCATATGGCACATGACCACTTCGTCGCCGCCCTTGTACGAAACCGCCAGAGCAGCCCCGGTGGCCAAAGGCAATTGCCCGCCGACGATCCCGTACCCGCCCAGCAGCCGGGCCTCGGCGTCGAACATGTGCATCGACCCGCCCCAGCCCTTGGAGACACCGGTCGAACGCCCGTACAGCTCCGCCATCACCCGGCGCGCCTCGATGCCCTTGGACAAGGCATAGCCGTGCTCGCGGTAGTTGGTGAAGAGATAATCCGTAGGCCGCAGCGCCGACATCAGCCCCACGACGGTCGCCTCTTCACCCAGATTCAGGTGGCAGTAGCCGCCGATCTTGGCCTCGGTATAGGCGCGCGCCGCGCGTTCCTCGAAACGGCGGATCAGCAACATCTGCCGGTAGTAGGCGATGAGGGTCGCGGCGTCAGCGCCCTTCGCGGTCGCCCGCCCGGCCGGGGTGCGGGCCTTGCGGGTCCGTGTCGGCCTGGCCTTGGTGGTCTCAGCCATCGCGTTCTTCTTCCGTGCGAGGGATGCGTGGCGCGGGGTCGCCGCCCACTAACCGATCATCATTGATCAATGATCGATCATTTCTGAGTCTACCAAGCCGCGTCAAGGTTCACTTACGACCACCGCCTGACCGGCACCTCTACGATGGTCAGCGTGAACGCCGCGACCGACGACGCTCCTCTGCTGCGCGCAGGACTCTCCCACCAAATCCGTGAGTTCATCGTGGAAGGGATCTCCACGGGCCGCTGGGCCCCCGGCGAGCGCATCGTCGAACGCCGCATCGCGACCGAGCTCGGCGTCAGCCAGGGCCCGGTCCGGGAGGCCCTCCGCCAGCTCGAGGCCCTCCGGCTGATCGAGTCACTGCCCAACCGCGGCGCCCGCGTCCGCGCGTTCACCGAGAAGGACCTGGCCGAGATCTTCCCGGTCCGCGCAGGCCTCGAACGCACCGCCGCGGAACTGGCGCTCCCACGTATCGCCGCGTGCATCGACGCCCTGGAAGAGCAGAACGCACGCCTCGCCGAGGCCGCCGAGACCGAAGACCTCCAGGCCCAGATGCGCCTGTCCATCGACTTCCACCGCGAGATCGTCGAAGCTTCGGGCAACCGCCTGCTCAGCTCAGTCTGGGAGTCCCTGGGCATCGAGCTCTGGACAACGCTCTCCCTGCGCATCCACAGAACCGAGATTTACTCCAAGTCCGCCGAGCACGCCCAACTCATCGAGGCCTTCCGCCGTCGCGACCCCGCCGCCCCCCAACTGCTCCACGATCACGTCATGAATTACGCCCCGTGATCGGCACGTTGTCGGCGCGTCTCGTGCGCTACCGCAGCGCAGCGTAATTGCCTCCGTTAGCAACCGCAGGATCGGCCCGCAGCTCATCCATGCGCTTGACGAGCCGTGCTCCACGGGGATGATCGCGAAGTGGCCCGTGGTCGGCGCTTTCGGATGCGGCCCGTCCCTTGACCGCTCCCATGAGCCCTTGTACGGTTTGGCCGATTTCAAGATCACTGTCCGATATTCGGGGTCGTCGAGAGGACCGAAGTGAGTCGCATCCGCGCCCGCTCCAGAGCCTGGCTGCTGTGCCTCTCGGTGCTGTCCGTGGCCCTGCTGACAGCGCCCGTGGCGGTCGCCGAAACGCCCCGGGCCATCTCCGGCGCCAACCTCGACGAGCGGCTGGACGAAGCCGCCAAAGCGCTCACGGTCTGGGACGCCCACGACGTCCGCGGCAACATCACCCTGCCGGGCAGGGGCCTCCATGGCGCCCGGATCTCCTGGAAGTCCACCGATCCCTCGACCGTCACCCGGACCGGCGAGGTGCGTCGACCCGCCCATGGGAAGCGCCCCGCCACCGCGACCCTCACAGCGACCGTCAAGCTCGGGCACCACCAGACCATGCGGCGCTTCGACCTCACGGTGCGCCCGCTGCCTAAGAAACGGCCACTGAAGGGTTACTTCTTTCCTTACTTCGCCGGGGAGAAATACGCCGACGGCGAGCAGATCTACTTCGCCGCCAGCCGCGGCAACGACCCGCTGCGCTGGGACGACCTGAACGGCGGCAAGCCGGTCATGGCCTCGACCCAGGGCGAGAAGGGCGTACGCGACCCGTTCATCATCCGTTCCCCCGAGGGCGACAAGTTCTACCTCATCGCCACCGACCTGAAGATCCACGGTGGCCAGGGGTGGGACCATGCGACGAGGCACGGCAGCAAGTACATCGAGGTCTGGGATTCCACCGACCTGGTCCATTGGTCCGAGCAGCGCCACGTGCGGGTTTCCGACGACATCGCCGGCATGACCTGGGCACCGGAGGCGACCTACGACAAGAGGCTCGGCGCCTACGTCGTCTACTGGGCGTCGAACCTCTACAGCGCCGACGACCCGGACCACCAGGGCACCGTCAACACCCGCCTGATGTACGCGACGACCCGAGACTTCCGCACCTTCTCCAAGCCTCGCGTGTGGAAGGACACCGGCGCGAACAGCATCGACGCCACCGTCGTCCGCGACGGGGACTACTACTACCGCATCAGCACGGACGACGGCGTCATCGGCTCCTGCACCGCCGACCTCGTCCTTGAGCGCTCCAAGTCCCTGACCGCGGTCGACCTGCCGGGCACCAGGCCCCGAAACTGGCAGCTGGTGGACGACTGCATCAGGACCGACTTCGGTCTGGGCTGGCTGGAGGGCCCGACGGTCTTCAAGTCGAACACCGAAGACCGCTGGTACGCCTTCATGGACGAGTCGTCCGGCCGCGGATACATCCCGTTCACGACCCGCGAACTGGACAAGCCCAGCTGGAGCATTCCGGACGACTACGACCTGCCCTCCCGCCCCCGCCACGGCACGGTCCTACCGATCACCAAGGCCGAACTCAACCGCGTCCGAGCCGCCTTCCCACCCGCCAACTGAACGCCCCACTTTCTCGGATGGACTCAGCCGACACCGGCGGTCTGTCGCTCGGGCTCGATCACGGCCACGACACGCTCTTGGCCTCGTGGGTAGGGCGTACCGGTGTACTTCGTGGCCAGCTGGTCGATGATCTTCCACCCCTCATCGCCCTCGATCCATTCGACGACCCGGCCACGGATGACGACGGGCTCGAACGGGTTGTCGACGGGCGCGATGGACAGCGCCATCCGAGGGTCGCGGCGCAGGTTGCGGGCCTTGAGCATGCCCGGACCGGTGAAGAAGACGATTCGGTCGCCGAGGGTGCCGACGTACACGGGAGTGTTATGGGGCGAGCCGTCAGGGAGGACGGTGGCGAGGTGAGCGATCGAGGTGCCGTCGAGTACGCGGCGTACATTCGGGTCAAGCATAGGTCTGCTCCTTCAGCGGGGGGTGTCGGCGCGCCACGGCGAACTCGGGTAGATCAGGCACGCGTGCGACATTAGGAGCGGTGTGACGACGGGGTCTTGAACGAATCGCGCAGAGTCAGACTCGTAGCGGCCTGCCACGGGTGGCAAGGAAGGCCCAGGCGCTGGTCCACCAGGCCGTCGAACATCGTCGGAAGGGGCGGCGCGGTCCCTGGCCGGAACCGCACGCCCACGATGGTGGTCCGCGCCGGAATGACCTCGATCTCCCTCGCAGCGTCCTAGCCGACTGGTGTCGCCCGGTTCAGCGCTGGTGGGCTTACCGGGGATTTCCTCTCCAGGTAGCGCCAGAGGGCGTCGCCGCCGTTGTAGAGGCTGCGGTCCTGCTTCTTCGCCTCGAACAGGGCCGTGAAGCCGGGGGTGGCGTTCTTGGCGAAAAAGTTGTTCGCCAGGGTGGCGATCCGGTAGGTGGCGTGTGGCTTGACCGGCCGGTTGCCGATCCGGATGGAGCCGGGAGCGATCCGCCGGCCGACCGGCTGCGTCGAGTCGTAGGTGTAGCGAACGTTGCCGGAGACGGCCATCTGCCGGTATTTGACCGACCCATCGGCGGCCTGCTGCCACTGGCTCTCCAGCAGCGTGTCGAGTTGCGCGCCGGTGATGTTGCCGCGGACCAGGCCGACGCCGATGCCGCTGTCGTAGACGGTGCCCAGGGCGACTTCGGAGAAGAGCACCCGGCCCGGGGCGTCGGCCGGGTTGGCCGGGTCGGCGGTGTGCCGGATGTCGCGGCGGAGGATGCCCGGCATCGCGACCGCGAGGTCGGCCCGACCGTCCCGGTTGGCCGCCCAGTGGAAGGCGTCGGCGGTCACGTTGTACATGGTCGACTCGGCGCTGTCGTTCGGCGCCCGGGTCAGGTCGGCGGTGACCGTCGCCACCGGGGTGTTGCCCCGGGGCACCATCTGCCGCCGCCAGTAGTCGGCGATCCGCAGCGTCTGCGGGTCGGGCGGAACGTCCTTGGTGTTGGCGTGGTTGACCGAGGTGGTCCGGTCCCGCAGTACCTCACCGGTGCGCCGGTCGAGCTGGAGGTTCATCTCGTTGATCAGCCGGCCGTGGTTGGCCGCCTCGACCACGGGGCGAGGGTTGCCGGCCGGATCGGGAAGCATGCAGTTGACCAGGGCGTGCCAGTGCCCGGTGACGATCGCGTCGACGTCCGGGGTGATCCGGGAGTTGAAGTCCACCACGGGGCCGGACGGGTCGACGCACTCGTTGTAGCCCGCTCCCGACTTCTGGGAGAAGCCCTCGTGCATGACCGCCACGATGGCACGTACGCCCCGCTTACGCAGGAGCGCGGCGTACTTGTTGACCGCCTCGGACTCGTCGAGGAAGTCGAAGCCCTTCGGCGTGTAGGACATCTGCTCCTGCGAGGTCAGCGCGGTGGTGGCGAACACGAAGCCGACCGGGATCCTGCCGCCGCGCCCGTCGTTGACGTACTCCACGTGGTACGGCGGCAGCGCCGGCTTCCTGGTGCGCTCGTGCACCAGGTTGCCGGAGTAGTAGCCGTAGTCAGCGCCACGGAATCGCCGGCCGGTCGAGTCGGTGAAGCACAGGTCGTTGTCGGGACGCCCCTCGCAGGTGCCGTCGATCATGTGGCGCAGGAACGCGTAGCCCCGGTCCATCTCGTGGTTGCCGGCCGTTGAGAAGTCCAGCCCGATCGAGTTCAGATACTCGATGGTCGGCTCGTTCCAGAACCAGCCGGTCTCGTTCGGCCAGCCGGTGAAGTCGTCTCCGGCGGAGAACAGGATCGAGTTCCGCTTGCCGTCGCGGAGCCGCTTGAGGTGGGAGGTCAGGTACGCACCGCCACCGACCTGCTGCGCGGGCTCCCCGGACCGCGCCCCGGGCACCGTGGTGGTGTACTCACCGAAGTAGCCGTGCAGATCGGTGATCGACAGCAACTGCACCGGCACCGGCCTGGTGGTCGGCGGTGTCGCATCCGCCGCCGAGGGGGCCGCGAGGGACAGGGTGAGCCCGGCGGTGACCGCCGCGACCAGGGCGGAAGACCTCCGGCGCAGGGCCATACCGGTTCGCAGTGCGTCGTACATTCAGCATGGCTCCTGAGCTCGCCGAAGTGGATCTTGCTCCGGCAGCTTGCCGATCATCGCCGAACGCCCGGTGAACGACAGACAGGGGCGACCTGACCAACCGATTACGGACGTCCTCAGGCCGGGAAGCTCCACGACCACGTCATGAACTACGCCCTCTGACCGTTCAGGCAGGCATAAGGGCCCAGACGACCTTTCCTTTGCGGGTGGCTGAGGGACGAACGCCGGTGTCTTTGGCGTAGGCGGTGATGATGGTCAGGCCACGGCCGTCTTCTGCGTCTAGTGGTGGGTCGCGGTGTTGGGGGAGTTCGGGGGAGGGGTCCCAGCACTCCAGGAGCGGGGCACCTTGATGAGTGGCGATGCGGGCTCGGATCTCGCCGCCACGAGCTGCGTTGACGGCGTTGTTCACGATCTCGCTCATGACGAGCATTGAGTCTTCGACGAGCGGCCGAGGGTAGCCCCATGTGGTGAGTGCGTAACGGACCAACTCGCGGATGAGGACCGCCGACGAGGGTTCGGCGAGCAGGGTCATACGGATCTCGGGGTCATCGTTCGCTGGTTCCGTTGCGTGATCGTTCATCGCCGCCGTCCTGAGATTCGTGAACTCGACCTCAGGATCGTCGTTAGCGAGTTAGCTTGCAGTGGATTGGAATCCACGCGATACACCTGTAGGTGAGCGATGAGTGTCAGAGAGTCGATCGACCCGAAATCCTCACTCTGGGCCTGGCTCGCCTTTGACCTGTGGTTTTATCGCTCCCAGCGAGGTCTGTCATTGGCTCAGACGGCACTGATCGTCAAGGTTGCCCGGGGGACTGTATCCAACTGGGAAGCTGGGCGACTGCGTCCCAGCGACGAGCACATGAGGCGCCTCGATAAGGCTTGGGACACCGGCGGGCATTTCGAGCGTCTGCTTTGGTATGCGCGTACGGGCCATGACCCTGACTGGTTCCGGCAGTACCTTCAGTACGAGGCTGGAGCCTCGATCATCAAGGTGCACAGCGGCAAGACGGTTCCGGCACTGTTGCAGACCGAGGAATACATGCGTGTGCTCCTCACGCGAACTGGTCAGCAGGATGTCGAACAGGAAGTGCAGGCAAGGCTTAAGCGTCAGGAGATCCTTGCCAGGCAACAACCTCCGTACCTGTGGATCCTTCTGGATCAGGAGGTTCTGGAGTGTCAGGTCGGCGACTCCGAGGTGATGCGGGCCCAGCTACAACGCTTGCTGGACAGTGCGGAGTCGCTGCGCACCTCCGTTCGCGTGATCCCAAGGTCATCGGGGTGGCACCCTGGGCACGATGGGGCGTTCCAGGTCCTGAAGGTAGGTTCCAGGGAGATCGCGTACGCCGGGGCCCAGATCGGAGGGCGTCTGATCGAGGCCGGTGACGAAGCGACAATCCTCGCGATACGGTTCGATGAGGTGGGGGCGCTCGCCCTTCCGAGGGGCCCCTCACTCGAGACGATCGAGAGAGCGATGGGGGCTTTCGAGTGACCCGATGGCGTAAGAGCTCCTACAGCGGCGGCGGCAGCGACAACGCCTGCGTCCAAGTGGCTCGGTTGCTGGGCGCGGTCGGCGTAAGGGACTCCAAGGATCCTGAAAGCGGGCGGCTGGAGCTTTCGAACGGATCCTTCGGCGCGCTGATGGCGCAGATCAAGCGTGGAGAGTTTGACCGGCCTGCAGATTGGTGATGTCACCTCTCGCGGGCCGTTGCCCCGAAAGACGTCGAGCAGGCGATGAGGTCTTTTGCATGACCGAGTGGCGTAAGAGTTCTCGTAGTGGTGGACTCAATGATGACGCCTGCGTCGAAGTAGCCCGGTTGCCGGAAGCGATCGGCGTGAGGGATTCCAAGGATCCTGGAGGCGGTCAGTTGGAGCTCGGGAACAGATCTTTCGGCACGCTGATGACGCAGATCAAGCGCGGAGAGCTTGATCGGCCTGCAGATTGGTGATGTCACCTCTCGCGGGCCGTTGCCCCGAAAGACGTCAAGCAGGCGATGAGGTCTTTTGCATGACCGAATGGCGTAAGAGCTCTCACAGTGGCAGCGGTAACGACGACGTCTGCGTCGAGGTGGCCCGGTTGCCGGAAGCGATCGGCGTGAGGGATTCCAAGGATCCTGGAGGCGGTCAGTTGGAGCTGGGAAGTAGATCGTTCGCTGCGCTGGTGCAATTGGGCAAACGCGGGAAGCTTGATCTGTAGAGGTCGGTGGGCTGGTCGCGCGTTGATCCGGCAGTGGGCAGGTCAGCGCGTGGGCGTGGTCCGGCTCACTCCTTGACCGCGCTGAGCATGTCCCGCACCCGTGTGACCTCCCACGGAGGGTCTTCGACAGGCCAGTTCGCATTGAGTTTCTCAAGTAGGGCGCGATGGTCCTCTATGACCTCTTCCGCCATCAGGCCCCATGCCGCTGCGGCCTGCACTTCTAGCTCGGGGCAGCGCGTTGCTCGCACGAGTGCGTCCACGGAGTTGGTCCCTGGCGACACGTCCAGCAATTCCAGTGCCCTGACGCGGTCATGCAATGGCACGTTCTCGTCGCACGCGACATTCCCAAGCGCCTCGATGAGCCGTGAGTCGGCTTCCTCAGCGTCCTTGAACTCCACCGCATCGAGGGCCTGGGAGCGGATCAGGTCGCTCGCGGCGGTCTCCACCACCTCCGCCACGAGAGACGGCTCCGCGGCGACGCGCAGCGCTGCCAGGGCGCTGAGGTGCAGGGCATCGGGCCCGTAGTGGCTGCTGAGTTCGGCCGGTGAAGGTGGTTGCCGCAGCATGTCGCGGATGCGGTCCAGGATGAGTGCGCTCTCCGGTTCACGGGCTTCCTCTCCGCCCCGCTTCACGGCGCCGTCGGGACTCCACCAGTGGTCGAGGGCGATGCCCACGGCCGCCTGGTCGTCACTTTCGAGCAGCGTGCGAAGCGCCTGGTGATACGACTCGTCCGCTGTGGGAGCTCTCAGTCTGTTGTGGGCACGATGCAGGTCCGGGTCCGCCAGCCGGTGGCCTTCCCAATGGACGCTGTGCGGCTTGCCGAAGATCAGCTCAATGGGGTCCTCGCCCCAGGGGCGCTGGGGAGGCCGGTCGCCCCAGCTCTCGGCGACCTCCTCCAGGATGGCGCGATGCCGATCCAGGCCACCCGTTCTGACCAGGTAGAAGGACGCGTGGGCCTGCACCTTGGGCTCACCCTCGCGGAGCGCTCGGAGGAGAATGTCGTCCGCGTCCGCACCGAGGCTTTCGGCCAGGATGCGGATCGCTGTCTCCTTCGTACCGACGGAGGGGTCGAAGATCAGGTCGCCCAGGGCGGCGATGAGTTTCTTGTTCCTTTCCTCGGCCAGCATGCCGTAGGCCATCCAGATGGCCTCGTTGCGCACCGCGTCCGAGTCGGTGCGGGTGAGAACGTCCAGCAGGAGGTCGGCGTCGGCGGGCTCGGCGTGCCGTGGCCCGATCATGTTCAGGGCGCTCACCTCGGCGGGTGACATCGGCCGCCGGAGCACGTCACGGGCGCGGGCCAGAACCTCGGGCAGGTAGGCCTCGGCACGTTCCTCGTCCTCCAGGACGTAACGCAGCCCCTCCGAGGACTCGTAATGGTCGAGCGCGATGCCCACGGCGACCGGGTCCTCGCTGCGGAGCAGGGTGGCGAAGGCTTTCAGGCATCCCTCGTCGGTGAGCGGGAACCTCAGCTCGTCATGGGCCTTCCGGAGTACCGGGTCGTTCAGTTCGGTGTCTTTCCAGTAGGTGCTGTGGAACCCTTCGAGCGCTTCGCGTGTGTGCTTGGCCTCCCAACCCGCGTCCTCCGGCCAGGACTCCGCGAGCCGCCTGACACGGTCGCGGTGAACGCGGAGCCGCAGGGGCGTCGCGAGACAAGCCGTCGCGTGCACCTGGAGTTCCCGTTCGGATGACTCACTGAGACGGACGAGGAGATCCTCGACCTCGGGAAGATCGAGACCCTCCAGGGGGTGCAGGGCGTCCTTGCGATCCCGCACGTCCAGGTCCTCATCCAGCACCATGGCGGTGATGAGCGTTAGTAGCCGCCGGTTCGGCTCTTCGCCCTCCGCGAGGGCGGTGCCGGCCGCGAGAAGCGCCATCTCCCGCACTCCGGCGTCCGGGGCGCCTTCGAGGACGTCGGCGATCAAATCCGCGTCCTCCTCTTCGGCGAGGTGCAACATCGCGGTGAGAGCGCTCGCGTGGCTGTGGCCGGACGGAGGTTGCCCGAGGAGGTCTCGGGCGGCGAAGAGCACCTCGTTGGACAGCGGCCAGTAGGGGTTGTCCACACCCCACCTGGTGTCCGCCTGCGCCGACTGGTAATCGTCCAGAGCCTCGCGGACGATGTCGATGTCGTCGCTCCCCAGCCGGGCGCTGAACTCGCCGAGGTGGGACTTCTCGTCGTCGCTCACGAGACCTCCTTCGTGATCATCGCCTCAGGCTGGCAGAGCCGTCCGTGCTCTGTCTCCGCGATTTGCGATCACGCCGGGTTGGTCAGGGCACGCGATGGTACGTCTGGAGGAGCTGGGCTTGGGCGGTGCTGAGGTAGTCGTTCAGCTCATGTTCGGCGGCTTCTAGTTCGCCGCCTTGCACCAGGGTCACCAGCGTTCGGTTGCGTTCCAGATAGGGAGCGTGGAACTCGCGCGGTGAGGTCATCTGGTGGAACGCCAGGCGCAGTTCGGCCAGCAGGTGGCGCACCATCTCGTCCACGCGGGAGCTGCCGCACAGCGCGGCGATCGCCTTGTGGAACTGGATGTCGGCGGTGCCGACTTCTGGCCAGTCGCCGGCCGCGGCGGCCTGTTCGCCTGCGGTGACCGCCGCGTCCAGGCGTGCGAGTGCCTCGGGTGTGGCGGCGGGCGCGTTGCGCAGGCCTTCGCACTCCAGGATCCGGCGGGCGCGGTAGATGTCGGTGACGTCTTCGGGGGTGAGTGTGCGCACGAAGACGCCTCGGTTGAATTCGTGAACGAGCAGGCGTTCCTTGACGAGCATGCGGAACGCCTCGCGCAGGGTATTGCGTGAGACGCCGGCCGCCTTGCCCAGCTCTTCTTCGGGGAGGCGTGCGCCCGGCTTGAGGAGGCCTGCGGTGATCTGGTCGCGGAGCAGATCCGCCATGCGCGCCGCCGTGCTCGACCGGTCAAGGTCGTCCCGGGCCGCCGCGATCCTGCTCAGCCATGCCTCCGGCGCCGCCGTCATCGTTCCCCCTCCATGCCGCCCCCGACATGCCGCACCGTCAGCGTAGCCCCGTTCGGCCGAAAATGTATCAACAAGGGGATTGAAGGATTGTTGAACAATCTCTACCCTGGGCGAAAGGCCGCGACTCTCCCCCAAGGAGCAGCCATGACGGACGGAATCACTAAGGAACAGGTCAAGCCACCTACGGCCGCGCCGCGCGCTGCGCTGCTCGGCGCCATGTTCCTGATGGCCACCAGCGCCATCGGCCCGGGATTCATCACCCAGACGACCGTCTTCACCGCCAAGCTGGGCGCCGCCATGGCGTTCGCGATCCTGGTGTCGGTGCTCGTCGACATCGCCATCCAGATGAACGTGTGGCGGGTGGTCGGTGTGTCCGGCCGCCGTGCCCAGGACCTCGGCAACAGCGTGGCGCCCGGGGCCGGCTACCTGCTCGCCGCGCTCGACGTCTTCGGCGGCATCGTCTTCAACATCGGCAACGTGGCCGGGTGCGCGCTCGGGCTGAACGCGCTGCTCGGGCTGGACTTCAAGATCGGCGGGGCGATCTCGGCCGCGTTCGCGATCGCGGTGTTCCTGATCCGGCGCGCCGGGGTCGCCATGGACCGGATCGTGATCGGGCTCGGCATCCTCATGATCGTCATGACGCTCTACGTCGTGTTCGTGTCCGGACCGCCCCTCGGCGACGCGCTCACCCAGACCGTCGCTCCCGAGCAGGTCGACTTCCTGGTCATCACCACGCTCATCGGCGGCACCGTCGGGGGCTACATCGTCTACGCCGGCGCGCACCGCATGATCGAGTCCGGAGTCCAGGGCGCGGAGCACGTCAAGGAGATCACCCGCAGCTCGATCAACGGCATCCTGATCACCGCGCTCATGCGCGTGCTGCTCTTCCTGGCCGTGCTCGGCGTCGTCGCCGGGGGCGTGAAGCTGGCCGCGGACAACCCCGCGCCGTCGGCGTTCGAGCACGCGGGCGGCGAGGCAGGGCTCCGCGTCTTCGGCCTCATCATGTGGTCCGCCGCCATCACCTCGGTGATCGGAGCGTCCTATACCTCCGTCACGTTCCTGGTGTCGTTCTCCTCCTGGATCGAACGCAACCGCAACTGGCTGGTGGTCGCGTTCATCGTGGTGTCCACCGCCATCTACCTGGCCATCGGCAAGACGCCCGTCAACCTGCTGATCCTCGCCGGTGCGCTGAACGGCCTCATCCTGCCCGTCGGCCTGGGCGTGATCCTGTGGGTGGCGGCCCGGCGCCGCGACCTCCTGCACGGCTACCGCTACCCCACCTGGCTGCTCGCCCTCGGCGTCGCCGCCTGGTGCGTCTCGCTCTACGTGGGCTGGGAAGCCCTCTCCGCCATCGACGACCTCTGGAACTGACCATGCGCATCGACCTGAACGCCGACCTCGGCGAGGCCTTCGGCCGCTGGGAACTCGGTGACGACGACGCCCTGCTGGACGTGGTGAGCAGCGCCAACGTGGCGTGCGGCTTCCACGCGGGCGACCCGACCGTGCTCCGGCGCACCTGCAACCTGGCGGCCCGGCGCGGGGTGGCGATCGGCGCCCACACGGGCTACCGCGACCTCGCGGGCTTCGGGCGGCGCTTCGTGGACGTGCCGCCGGCGGAGCTCGCGAACGACGTGCTCTACCAGCTCGGCGCCCTCCGGCAGTTCGCCGACGTCGCGGGCACGAGGGTGAGCTACATCAAGCCGCACGGCGCGCTCTACAACGCCATCGTGCACGACGAGCGGCAGGCCGAGGCCGTGGTGGACGCGGTGCTCGACTTCGATCCCGCGCTCACCGTGCTCGGGCTGCCCGGCTCGGCGTGGCTTCGCCTCGCGGCCGAGGCGGGCCTGCCGGTGATGCATGAGGTCTTCGCCGACCGTGCGTACACACCCGAGGGCAGGCTGGTCTCCCGCCGGGAACCTGGCGCGGTGCTGCACGACCCCGTCGAGGTGGCCGAACGCTGCGTGCGCATGGCCACCGAGGGCGAGATCGTCGCGATCGACGGCTCCGTGCTGCCGGTCCGGGCAGACTCCATCTGCGTGCACGGCGACACCCAGGGCGCGGTCGAACTGGCCCGAGCCGTACGCACCGGGCTGAACGAGGCGGGCGTCACCGTCGCCGCGTTCGCCATGTCACCGGTCTGAGAATGCGGATCCTGCCCAACGGAGACGCAGCCCTCCTTGTCGAACTGCCGGACCTCGACGAGATGCTCGCCCTCTACGCGGCGCTCGCCGCCGAGCCGCCGCCCGGCGTTGTGGACCTCGTCCCGGCCGCCCGCACGGTCACGCTCCTGCTAGCCCCGGGTGCGGACAGGGCGGCCATCGCCACCGCGGTCCGCGCGGCCCGCGGACGTCCCTCGGGGGCGGCGTCCGCGGGCACGATCGAGATCCCGGTCCTCTACGACGGCGAGGATCTCCATGACGTGGCCGAGCTGACCGGCCGCACGCCCGACGACGTCATCTCGGCCCACGTCACCACCCCGTGGCGCGTGGCGTTCACCGGATTCGCACCGGGCTTCGGTTACCTCATCGGAGGTGACCTGAACGTGCCACGCCGCCGCACCCCGCGTGTCCGCGTCCCCGCCGGGTCGGTCGCCCTCGCGGGTGAGTTCACGGGTGTCTACCCCGTGGACTCGCCCGGCGGCTGGCAGCTGATCGGCCGTACCGACGCCGTGCTCTGGGACCTGGACCGTGACCCGCCCGCCCTGCTCCGTCCAGGCACGCAGGTGCGCTTCGTGTCCGCATGACCCTCGAAGTGATCGCGCCGGGTCCGTTCACCACGATCCAGGATCTCGGCCGCCCCGGCCGTGCCGCCCTCGGCGTCGGCGCCTCAGGCGCGGCCGACCCCACCGCTCTCCGCCTGGCCAACCGGGCCCTGGGCAACCCCGAAGAATCAGCCGCCCTGGAGGTGACCCTCGGCGGTCTCACACTCCACTCTCACATCGCCGTCTACGCGGTCGTGACTGGCGCCCCGGCCCCCATCACCGTGAACGGCCGCGCCGAACCCTCGTACGCCCCGTTCTTCATCCCGAAGGGCGCGGAAGTCCGCCTCGCCACACCGCCCACCGGCCTGCGCAGCTATCTGGCCGTACGCGGCGGCATCGAGACACCACCCGTCCTCGGCTCCCGTTCCACCGACACCCTCGCCAGACTCGGCACCTCGCTCACCCCGGGAACGATCCTGCCCGTAGGCCCGCCGCCCACCACCTCATTGACCATCGACGTGCTGCCCGTCCGGCCACCGCCCGCCGGAGACCTCCATCTCCGCGTCCTCCTCGGCCCACGCGCAGACTGGTTCACCGAGGACGCCCTCCGCACGCTGCTCTCCGAGCCCTACGAGGTGACCACCCAGATCGATCGCGTAGGCATGCGCCTGAACGGCCCACCCCTGGCCCGCGCCCGCACGGACGAGCTTCCCAGCGAGGGCATGGTCACGGGCGCCCTCCAGGTCCCGCCCTCCGGCACGCCCGTCCTCTTCCTCGCCGATCACCCGCTCACCGGCGGCTACCCGGTCATAGCCGTCGTGGCCACCGCCGACATCGGCCGCGCAGCCCAAGCCCGCCCCGGCCAGAAGCTCCGTTTCCACACCTAACGCGCGAAGCACTCGCGATGCATGGCCCGCAACTGCTCCGCGAACTCCTCGACCGGCCCCTCCACCACAACATGCGGCGCGACTTCCTGCACCGGCAGCGGCCGTACAGGCGGAGCACCAACACCGATCTCCGCAAGCCACCCCACCAGCTGCGCCGACGACGCCGCGTACACGATCCGCCCCAGCCCGACCCACCCGTGCGCCGCCGCGCACATCGGGCAGTGCTCACCCGACGTGAAGACCGTCGCCTGCGCGCGTTCCTCAGGCGTCATGTTCGCCGCCGCCCACCGCGCCAACTCGAACTCCGGGTGCCGCGTACGATCCCCGTCCGCGACCCGGTTGCGGTCCTCCGCCAGCCGCTCGCCCGCCCCGGAGACCAGCACCGACCCGAACGGCTCGTCACCAGCGGCAAGCGCCTCCCCAGCCAGCTCGACCGCCCGCCGCAAATGCCCCATCTCAACCTCAGAGATCATGCAATTCAGGCTAGCCCTCAGCCCACCGATGGCCACGTCGAGTGGAACGCCTTCGCCGACGCCATTCTTGGCATCGGCGATGGCTTCGTAATAGCCCGGCTGGTTGGTGGCGACCACTCCCGGTGGGTGGCCATCAGGCGGCGAGGGTGTAGGTGTCTTGGGTTGCTGCGGTGCGGGTGCGGCGGGCTTGGATGAGGGTGAGGGTCAGCATCGCGGCGGCCAGGAGGGCGGCGGCTACCAGGCCGTCGAGCCAGTAGTGGTTGGCGGTGATGACGACCACGAAGACGGTGATGGGGGCGTGCATCGCGATGAGCCAGCGCCAGCGGCTGGACGAGACGCGCAGGACGGCGAGGGAGACCAGGAGGGCCCAGCCGACGTGCAGGGACGGCATGGCGGCGTACTGGTTGGCGATGCCGTCGGCGGCTGCGGGGTAGGCGGAGGGGCCGACGGTGAGCATGGTGTCCGTCATGTTGAGGCCGGCGAGGCGGGGCGGGGCCAGCGGGAAGAGGACGTGGACGGCCATGCCTGCGGCGGTGAGGATCACGAGTTCGGTGCGGATCCGCTTGTAGTGGGCGCGGTGGCGGGTCCACAGCCAGATGAGGAGGGCCGCGGTGCCGGGGAAGTGCACGCCGACGTAGTAGAGGTTGGAGAGGAACGCGGTGTGCTCCCAGTGGAGGACCAGCTTTTGGAGGGTCTGTTCGTTGGGGAGATGCAGTGTGCGTTCGAGGTCCCAGAGCCAGGTGGCGTTCGTCATGGCTTGTGCCACGCCGGTCTCCACAAGCTGGCGGCCCCATTTGTATGCGGCGAACAGCACGAGCAGCAGCGTCACCTCGGTGAGGAGGGGGTGCACAAACCGGGTGGATCGCGGGATCGTCATGTTCGCCATGTCTTTCGTCCTCCGTGTTCAGCCGATGAACACAACCTTGATCGAACCAGGCGCCTCGGACATTGGGCCCAGCCCGCCTGATGGAGGAGGCTGGGGCCAGGACCGGGGGTGGGGGTAGCTCCACCCCCTGTTGTGTCGTAGGTCACGGCACGACTAGGGTCGAAGCGCTTCGACAGATCGGAGATGTCATGCTCGTCGCCGGGGTCGACTCGTCCACGCAGTCGACGAAGGTCGTGCTCTGCCAGGCAGAGGACGGTGTGGTCGTCGCGCAGGCGTCGGCGCCGCATCCGGACGGCACCGAATGCGATCCCCGGCACTGGTGGGATGCGCTCGGCCAGGCCAGGGAACTGCTCGAACGCGCGGACGCGGTCGCCGTGGCCGCGCAGCAGCACGGGATGGTCGCGCTGGACGACGGCGGGGCAGTAGTGAGGCCCGCTCTGCTGTGGAACGACACCCGGTCGGCGCCGCAAGCTTCCGCTTTGAGGGAGGAGTTCGGCGGACCTCGGGCGTGGGCCGAACGGGTCGGCAGCGTGCCGGTCGCCTCGTTCACCGTGACCAAGCTGCGCTGGATGGCAGAGAACGAGCCGGAGAACGCGCGGCGCACGGCGGCGGTGCTCCTTCCGCACGACTGGCTGACCTGGAGGCTCGGCGCGGCCGAGTACGTCACCGACCGGGGTGATGCCTCCGGGACGGGGTACTGGTCGCCCGGGGGGTATCTGCCGGAGCTGGTGCGTGGAGCCCTGGGACACGAGCCTCAGCTGCCGCGGGTCGCGGCGCCCGGCGAGGCGGTGGGTGAGACCGAGTGGGGTGCCTTGCTCGCGCCGGGTACAGGGGACAACATGGGTGCGGCGCTGGGGCTGGGCTTGCGGGGTGGGGACGTGGTGGTCTCGATCGGGACTTCGGGGACGGCCTTCGCGGTCGCCGAGAAGCCCGCCGCCGACCCTGGCGGCTTCGTGGCCGGTTTCGCTGACGCGACCGGGCGCTTCCTGCCGCTGGTGTGCACCCTCAATGCCGCGCGGGTGTTGTCGTCGGCCGCCGAGCTGATCGGTACGGATCTCGACGGGCTTTCCGTGGCGGCGCTGGCGGCCGAGCCCGGGGCGGGCGGGCTGACGATGTTGCCGTATCTGGACGGCGAACGGACTCCCGATCGGCCCGATGCGACGGGTGTGCTGGCCGGGCTGACCACGGCGAACGCGACGCGGGAGAACCTCGCGCGGGCCGCGGTCGAGGCGTTGTTGTGCTCACTGGCCGATGCCGTCGATCATCTTGTCGCCCAGGGCATACGGCCGCGCCGCACGTTGCTGATCGGCGGCGGCGCCCGTTCGGAGGCGGTCCGCACGCTGGCCCCCGCGATCTTCGGCACGCCCGTCATCGTGCCCGAGCCCGCCGAGTACGTGGCGCTCGGCGCCGCCCGGCAGGCCGCCTGGGCACTGGCCGGAACGGCGGAGCCGCCGGACTGGCCGGAGGCACCCTCGACCCATCACACCGCCGGCCCGGCGGACGCATCCGACGTCCGGGTCCGGTACGCCGCGTTGCGCGACACACCTATCTAAGGAGAAGCCCGTGAACGACTACACCCCACGGCCGGAGGACAAGTTCTCGTTCGGCATCTGGACGGTGGGCTGGCAGGGGGTCGACGTGTTCGGTCCCGGCACCCGCGCGCCGATGCCCGCCGAACGGGCGGTGCGCAAGCTGGCCGAGCTCGGCGCGTACGGCGTCAACTTCCACGACAACGACGTCTTCGCCTTCGAGGCGTCGGCGGCCGAACGCGACGAACGCATCGGGGCCTTCCGCAAGGCGCTGGAGGAGACCGGGCTGGCCGTCACCACGGCCACCACCAACCTCTTCTCGCATCCGATCTTCAAGGACGGCGCGTTCACCTCCAACGACCGCGACGTCCGGCGCTTCGCGTTGCGCAAGGTGATGGACAACCTCGACCTGGCCGCCGAGCTGGGCGCGGAGATCTATGTGTGCTGGGGCGGCAGGGAGGGCGCCGAGACCGGCGCCGCGAAGGACATCCGGGTTGCTCTGGACCGTTACAAAGAGGCCTTCGACGTCCTCGGGCAGTACGTCGCCGACCAGGGATACGCCCTGCGGTTCGCGATCGAGCCCAAGCCCAACGAGCCGCGCGGCGACATCCTGCTGCCCACGGTCGGCCACGCGCTGGCGTTCATCGAACGTCTCGAACGGCCCGAGCTCGTCGGCGTCAACCCCGAGGTCGGGCATGAGGAGATGGCGGGGCTCAACTACGCGCACGGCCTCGCCCAGGCGTTGTGGCAGGGCAAGCTCTTCCACATCGACCTCAACGGCCAGAACGGCCCGCGCTACGACCAGGACCTCCGCTTCGGCGCGGGCAACGCCCGTGGCGCGTTCTGGGTGGTCGACCTCATCGACGGCAGCGACTACGACGGGCCGGTCCACTTCGACTTCAAGCCGCCGCGCACCGAGGACGACGAGGGCGTTTGGGAGTCGGCGCGGGGCTGCATGCGCAACTGGCTGATCCTGCGGGAGAAGGTCCGGGCGTTCCGTGCCGATCCCGAGGTCGCCGACGCGCTGCGCGCCGCGCGGGTGGACGAGCTGACCACCCCGACCCTCGGTGACGGGGAGAGCTGGCGGGAGGTCCGCGACTTCACCCCGGACGTGGACGCTCTGGCCGCCAGGGGAGCCGCCTTCGAACGTCTCGACCAGCTCGCTCTGGAGCACCTCTACGGCGTGCGCTGAGCCCGCGAGCTTGTGAGTAAGCGCTTTCTCTCCTAGGCTTCGGTAGGAGGGAAAGCGCTTACCACGCTTCGGCGCACGATCCGCGGGAGAAACGATGTCTGCACGTACCATCGGCGTGGTCATGAACGGCGTGACCGGCCGCATGGGCCACCGCCAGCACCTGGTCCGCTCGGTCCTGGCGATCAACTCGGCGGGCGGCGTCGCCCTCGCGGGCGGCGGGCGGGTGCTGCTGAAGCCCGTGCTCGTCGGCCGGAACGAGGCGAAGCTGCGGGAACTGGCCGCCGCCCATGACATCGCCGACTGGACGACCGACCTCGGCGCGGCGCTCGCCGACCCGGCCAACGAGATCTACTTCGACGCGCAGGTCACCTCCGCCCGCGTCGGCGCCGTCGTCCAGGCGATCGAGGCCGGCAAGCACGTCTACGCGGAGAAGCCGACGGCCGAGTCGCTGGAGGACGCGATCACCCTGACCAAGGTGGCGCGGGCGGCCGGCGTGAAGAACGGCGTCGTGCAGGACAAGCTCTTCCTCCCCGGGCTGCGCAAACTGCGGCGCCTGGTCGAGGGCGGGTTCTTCGGCGAGATCCTGTCGGTGCGGGGGGAGTTCGGCTACTGGGTGTTCGAGGGCGACTGGCAGGACGCCCAGCGGCCGAGCTGGAACTACCGGGCGGCCGACGGCGGCGGCATCGTGCTGGACATGTTCCCGCACTGGCACTACGTCATGGAGAACCTCTTCGGCACCGTGGAAGCCGTGACCGCCCGCGCGGTGACCCACGTGCCGCGGCGGTGGGACGAGGCCGGTGAGCCCTACGAGGCCACCGCCGACGACGCGGCGTACGGCATCTTCGAGCTGGCCGGCGGCATCATCGCGCAGATCAACTCCTCGTGGACCACGCGGGTGTTCCGGGACGAGCTGGTGGAGTTCCAGGTCGACGGCACCGAGGGCAGCGCGGTCGCGGGCCTGCGCCGCTGCCGCGTCCAGCACCGCGCCGCCACCCCCAAGCCGGTCTGGAACCCTGACCTGCCCGCCACCGAACCGTTCCGCGGCCAGTGGCAGGAGGTGCCCGACAACGCCGAGTTCGACAACGGGTTCAAGGCACAGTGGGAGATGTTCATCCGGCACGTCGTGGAGGACGCGCCCTTCCCGTACGACTTCGCCGCGGGCGCGCGCGGCGTGCAGCTCGCCGAGGCGGGACTGCTCTCGTCCACCGAGGGGCGCCGCGTGGAGCTCTCCCCGATCGACTTCGGTACGGAGGCATGATGATCTCACGTGAACACCGTCGTCCACGGAGCGCCGCAGTGACGGCGTCGTCGGGGAAGGGGCGTGGGCTCCGGCTCCCCACGGCCGCGGGCGGCCTGGAGGACTACGTGACCGCCGAGCCGCGCGTCTGGGAGCACCAGGGCACGCAGCCGTCGCGGCGCATCGCCTACGCGGCCGCGCACGTCGTGGCCGACCCGCGTGCCGACAACGGCCCCGGCACGCCCGCCACCGTCGACTGGGACGCCACGCTGCGGTTCCGGCGGCACCTGTGGTCGTACGGGCTGCGCGTCGCCGACGCCATGGACACCGCTCAGCGCAACATGGGACTGGACTGGCCGGCCACCCAGGAGTTGATCCGGCGGAGCGCGGCGGAGGCCAAGCACTTCGGGGATCCGGCCGAGCTGGTCTCCTGCGGGGCGGGCACCGACCACGCCCCCGAAGCCGGCACCCTCGACGCCGTCACCGCCGCGTACGAGGAACAGCTCGCCACGGTCCGGAACGCGGGCGCCGGAGTGATCATCATGGCCAGCCGGCAGCTGGCCCGGGTCGCCCGCGGGCCCGAGGACTACCAGGAGGTGTACGGGCGGCTGCTCCGGCAGGCCGACCGGCCGGTGATCCTGCACTGGCTGGGGGAGATGTTCGACCCCAACCTCGCCGGTTACTGGGGTTCCGCGGACCTGGACGAGGCGTGCGAGCACTTCCTCACCCTGGCGCGCGAGCACGCGGACAAGATCGATGGCGTGAAGGTGTCGTTGCTGGACGCCGACCGGGAGGTGCGGCTCCGGGCCGCGCTGCCCACCGGGGTCCGGCTCTACACCGGCGACGACTTCAATTATCCCGACCTCATCGCGGGCGGCAGCGACGCGTTGCTCGGCATCTTCGACGCGATCGCCCCCGCGGCCGCCGTGGCGCTGCGCGCGCTCGACGTGGGCCGCACCGACCTCTACGAGGAGGCCTTCGGCCCGACCGTGCCGCTGGCTCGGAAGATCTTCGAGGCGCCGACGTACCACTACAAGACCGGCATCGTGTTCCTGGCCTGGCTGAACGGTCACCAGGACGCGTTCACGATGGTCAACGGAGCGCAGAGCGCCCGGTCGATCACGCACCTCGCCGAGGTGTTCCGGCTCGCCGACGCCGCTGGTCTCCTGGCCGACCCGGAGCTCGCGGTGGCACGCATGAGCGCCCTGCTCCTGACGTACGGGGTGGACCAATGAACAGGCTGTCGCTCAACCAGTGGACTACCCGCCGCTGGTCGGTGCCGGAGGCGGTGGAGGGGTGCCGCAAGCACGGCATCGAGGCGATCGGGCTCTGGCGGGAGCCCGTCGCCGAGTACGGGCTGGCCGAAACCGTCCGGCTCGTCCAGGACGCGGGCCTGCGGGTGTCGTCGCTGTGCCGTGGGGGTTTCTTCACAGGCGGAACCTGGTTGCGCGACAACCGCGCGGCGATCGACGAGGCGGCGGAGCTGGGCGCGGCGTGCCTGGTGCTCGTGGTGGGCGGGCTGCCCGGCGTGGTTCCGGGCGAGCCACCTGGGCTCCGCACGTCACGGGACCTCGCCGCCGCCCGCACCCACGTCGCCGAGGCACTGGAGTCGCTGGTGCCGTACGCGGAGGAACGCGGTGTACGGCTCGCGCTGGAGCCCCTGCACCCCATGTACTGCGCGGACCGGGCGGTGCTGTCCACGTTGAAGCAGGCGCTGGACCTCGCCGAGCCCTACCCGGCCGAACGGGTCGGGGTCGTCGTGGACACGTTCCACGTCTGGTGGGATCCCGAGGTCTTCGACCAGATCGCCCGGGCGGGCGACCGGATCGCGAGCTACCAGGTCTGCGACCAGCTCACCCCGCTGCCCGCGGACGTGCTGCTCGCCCGCGCCATGATGGGCGACGGCGTCATCGACTTCGCGCCGTTGACCGCGGCGGTGGCCGCCGCGGGCTACACCGGCGACATCGAGGTCGAGATCTTCAACGCCGACGTCTGGGCCGCCGATCCCGACGGGGTGGTGGAGACCATGAAGCGCCGCTACAGCGAGCTCGTCCTGCCCCAGGACTGAGAACAGGCCTCAGAGCCGCCGGGTGCTGGCGCGCAGCACGACCTCACCCTCGATGCGCTCGGTGGCCGGGCCGCCCTTGTCGCCGAGCGCGAGCTCCAGTGCCCGCTCGCCCATCTCGGTCAGCGGCAGGCGGACCGTGGTCAGCGCCGGCACCTGGTCGCGCAGGGTGGCGATGTCGTCGAAGCCGGCGACCGACAGGGCACCCGGGACGTCCACGCCCCGCTCGCGCAGCGCGGCCAGGGCGCCGACCGCCATCACGTCGTTGACCGCGAAGGCGCAGGTGACGTCATCCAGGCCGGCGTCGACGAGCGCGTTGGCGGCGGCGTACCCGCCGTCCCGGTCGAAGCCGCCGGGGACCACGCGCGGCGCCGGGATGCCGAGCTCGGCGAGCGTGTCGGCGAACCCTCCCACCCGGTCAGTGGCGGTGAGCAGCTCCGGCGGGCCGCCGAGGACGGCGAAAGACCGATGCCCGAGGCCGGCGAGCGCGCGCGCCAGCGCCGCCGCGCCCTCGCGATTGGCCGGGGCCACCGTGTTGACGCCGAGCAGGTCCTGCCCGATGCACGAGACGCGCCCGCCGCCCTCGCGATAGCGGTCGAGTTCGGTGCAGAGCCGCCCGGTGACGGCCTCGTCGGAGGTACGGGACCCCGCCAGCACGATCGCCCGGACCCGCTGGGTGCGCAGGGTGGAGACCAGCTGCATCTCCCGCCGGGGGTCGCGGTGCGTGGCACCGATCATCACGGTCAGGCCGTGCCGGTCGGCGGCCCGCATCGCCCCTTCGGCCAGGGAGGCGAAGTAGGGGTCGGTGAGGGCGTGCACGATCAGCCCGATGACATTGCTGGAGCCGCGGGCCAGGGTCTGCGCGGTGACATCGGCCTCGTAGCCGAGCTCCGCGGCGGACGCCTCGACCCGTTGCCGCAACTCGGCACCGACTTGCCGGTTGCTGCCGTTCAGTACGCGTGAGGCGGTGGCGAGGGATACCCCCGCGTGCCGCGCCACGTCCTCGAGCGTGATCACTGGTCCCCCCGGCCCCTTGGAAGGCGCTTTCACCGTCATGGTGCCGTAATGGCCGGTCACGGCTCAACTCGTGACCCCGGCCGGTGAAAGTACTGAAAGGCCCGTTCACACCCGGGAGCGCCGGGTTTACCGTCCGGGCGAGAGATCGATTCAGGGGCCGTGGACAGAGGAGGACATGGTGAGACTGCGGCGACGGACCGCGTGCGCCGTCGGACTGGCGGCCCTGCTCGGGCTCGGGCTGAGCGCCCCCCCGGCATCAGCGCACGGTGCGATGATGATGCCCGGCGGCCGGACGTACCTGTGCTGGAAGGACGGACTCAGCCCGACGGGTGAGATCAAGCCCAACAACCCGGCGTGCAAGGCGGCGGTGGCGCAGAGCGGCACCACGTCCCTCTACAACTGGTTCGCCGTGCTGCGCTCGGACGGCGCAGGACGCACGCGCGGGTTCATCCCGGACGGCAAGCTGTGCAGCGGCGACGCGAAGGTCTACGACTTCGGCGGGTACGACCTGGCCCGCGACGACTGGCCGCTGACCCACCTGACCTCCGGCAAGGAGATCCAGGTCCGGTACAACAAGTGGGCGGCCCACCCCGGCTCGTTCCGCCTCTACATCACCAAGGACAGCTGGAGCCCGACTCGCCCGCTGTCCTGGGACGACCTGGAAGACCAGCCCTTCGACACCGTCACCGACCCCCCGAGCGTCGGCTCGCCCGGCAACGAGGCCGCCCACTACTACTGGAACGCCCGGCTGCCGTCGGGCAAGAGCGGACGGCACCTCATCTACTCGGTGTGGCAGCGTTCCGACAGCGCGGAGACCTTCTACAACTGCTCCGACGTCGTTTTCGACGGAGGGAACGGCGAAGTGACCGGCGTCGGCCCCGGCACCGGCCCGACGCCCACCACGACGCCCACGCAGCAGCCCGGCGCGGTGTGCACGGCGGAACAGCGGACGATCAGTTCCTGGAGCGGCGGCACCCAGGGAGAGGTGAAGGTGACCAACACCGGCACCGTCCCGTTCGGCGGCTGGGCCGTGCACTGGACGTTCGCCGGAGGCGAGACCGTCGACTCCCTCTGGAGCGGCGCCCATACGCAGACCGGGGCTGACGTGGAGGTCAAGAACGCCACGTGGAACGGCGCTCTCCCGGTCGGCGGCTCCACCACGTTCGGCTACGTGGCCAGGTCCTCGGGTGCAGCCAGCGCGATCACTCCCCACTGCATGACGTCCTGAACTGCAGGACGTCCTGACCCGTTGACGGCTGCCCGTTTCCGAGGGCACGCGGCGCCTCCCGCGTGCCCTCGGTCTCGCCTGGAGATCGGAGATCGGCGAACAGCAGAGTGATCGGAGATCGGCGAACAGCGGATGAGCCCCGGCGCGCCGGGCATAAGGTCCCCGTATGGTGAGCTCCGGCGATTCCCTCGGCACGCGCTACCGGCTGGTCGCACCCCTCGGCCACGGAGGCATGGCGACCGTCTGGCGCGCGCTCGACGTCGTGCTGGACCGCGCCGTCGCGGTCAAGATTCCGCGCGAAGACTGGCCGGACGAGTTCAAGCGGCGTTTCCGCGAGGAGGCGAAGGCCGCCGCACGGCTGAATCATCCCAACATCACCGGTGTGCACGACTACGGCGAGGAAGACCAGCCGTACGTGGTGATGGAGCTGCTCGAAGGGGAAAGCCTCTCCGCCCGGCTGGCGGAGGAGGCGCTGCCCTGGCAGGAGGTCGCAGGCATCGGCGCTCAGATCGCCGACGCACTGGCGGCGGCGCACGCGCTCGAGGTGGTGCATCGCGACGTCAAGCCCGCGAACGTCTTCCTCACGCCGACCGGAGTCAAGATCCTCGACTTCGGCATCGCCTTCGTCTCGGCGAAATCGGCGGCGGAGGCGGACGGCCTTCTTCTCGGCACGCCCGGCTATATCGCCCCCGAACTGCACGCCGGGGAGGAGCCTGCCTCGAGTGCGGACGTCTACTCCCTCGGCGTGACCCTGCTGGCGGCGCTCGCCGGCCGGCCGGCGGTGAGCGCCGAGGATCTCCCTGCGCTGGACGTCCCCGAGCCGATGGCCCGGCTCCTCCGGCGCTGCCTGGAAGAGACGCCGGAGGAGCGTCCGTCCGCAGCCGAGGTCGCGGCCGATCTCCGGCGTGCCGCCGGGCTGCCCGACGTCGTCGTTCCCGGCCGGCGCCCCGTTCCGGTGAACGGTGGTGACCCGGCCCCATCGCCGGTCAAGACGACCAAGATCCTTGACGAGCCCGCGCCCGCGTTCGCGCCCATGCCGGGGCCGGGCGCCGAGCCAGCCTCCGAACGAGGCGTGCCTCACGGGCGGGCACTACTGATCGCCGCAGCCGTCATCGTCGCGCTGGGCCCGCTCGCCCTGCTGATCGGTCAGCTCCCAGGCACAGGCGGCGACGGCTCCTCTACGGTGCCTCCAGCGGCCTCCCGGACGCCCCAGGCGGCCGCACCACCACAGTGCGCGGTGGCCTACTCGGTCAACGGGCAGTGGCCGGGCGGCTTCCAGGTCGAGGTGCGGATCACCAACATCGGCGGCTCGGCCATCGAGGGCTGGCGGCTCGCGTGGGCGTTCTCCGGCGACCAGCGGATCACCCAGCTCTGGAACGGGGGACGGGAGCAGGTGGGCAACGAGGTGACGGTGACCGCCGCCGACTGGAACCGGACCATCCAGCCGCGCGGGACGGCCCAGTTCGGCTTCCTTGGCCAGGACGACGACGGCGCCCACCGTAAGCCCACGAGATTCACGCTGAACGGCACCGAGTGCCGCGGGACAGCGTGACCGTGTGATCGCGTGACGACCCCCTCCACCTGGCGGCTCAGCGGATGCTGATCGCCCGTTCGCCGTACGGGACGAGCCGTACGGGACCCGTCAGGCCGTACGGCTGACGGGCAGCGCCGCCGTAGACGCCGGGGTCGGACACGCGGAGCCGGTTGTTGAGGGTGGTCGCCACCTCGATCTCGATCGTGTTGGTGCCGCGCCGCAGGTAGGGGCCGACATCGACGACGGGCGCGAAGAGGTTCACGGGTGGCAGTCGCCGTCCGTTGACCGTGACCCGGCAAGTGTCGAACACCTCACCCAGTTCCAGGTAGGCGCCGGACCAGGCCGCGTCCAGATCGACGGTCGTGATGTAGCGCCCGAGGCCCGAGACGTCGGCCAGCTCCGGGATGTCCGGCCAGGGTTTGAGACCGTCCAGCGCCAGATCGTGGTGGACGATCTCGGTCTCGGATGCGGTGGCGCCGGGACGGAAGTCCTCCACCTTGAGCCTCCAGCGGGCCGGGGTCAGCGGCGCGGGCAGCGGGCCGATCGTGGTGCGGACGGTCCGGCCGGTCGAGAAGCTCGTCGTGAACGTCCCGGCGGTGGTGGACCGGATCACCGGGCGTGCTCCCGCGTACCGGATCTCGGGGGCGTCCGTCGCGGTGGCGTGGGGGACGGCGGGAGCGGTGCGGCCGGGACGCGCCAGCACGATGATCGTCGCCTCGGCGGGACGCAGGGCGACGCGGAGGGTGACCCGGTCGCCGTCGGCCCGGTACACGGCGACGCGTTCCATCTCGCCGGTCCAGGGATCCAGCCGGTGGGGCACCGCCCGGCGGTCGGTCCGGGTCAGCGTGACGTCGTGGTCGATGGCCGCGACCGGCGGCTTGACCGTTTCGGCGTGCTTGCCGTTGACCAGGTAGTAGTGGTCCGCGTGGTGCTGGTCCGAACCGCGTACGACCCGGTGCGCGTTGAGCAGGGTCGAGCTCGCCGCGTACTTGACGTCGGGTGTGACTCCGAGCGCGGCGAGGGCCCCGGGCACGTCGGCCTCGGCCGCCACCCGGCGCACGGTGGGCCGGGCGAACAGCTCGGCGAGGACGGCTCGCAGCCGCTCGTTCTCGCCGTCCGCGGGCACGCCGGGAACGGTGGCGGCGGACCAGTCGCCGAGGAAGACCAGCGGCAACCCCGCCTTGGTGAGCTGGAGGAGCCGCCGCGCGGTGGCCAGCGGGAGGGTGCGTTCCATCCCGGTGAACCGGTCACCCTCGATGAAGATCGCCTTGTACGCGGGCCCACGGGGTGCCAGGCGCCCCCCGGAGACGGTCGCGCTGGGCAGATCGAGCAGCGGCGCGCTGATGAACTGGTGGGTCCAGCCGAGCGGGATGCCGGCCGCGGTCACCCAGGCCGCGCCGATGCCGGTCTTGGTGTAACCCTTCTGCCGGAAGACCGCGATGTCGATGCGATTCCGCCCGGTCTGCATGGTCTGGTGGACACGGCCCAGGTACGCGGCGATGTCAGGGGCGTGCCGCCAGGTCGGCTGGCGCGGCCCCCACGACTCGGAGTAGCCGACGGTGCCGTTGTACGGGGTGAACGCGGCGAAGCCGGGCCACGCGACGTCCGGCGCGGTCGCGTAGGAGAAGCCGTGCAGGACGGTCTGGTTGAGCCCGGCGGCGTAGGCACCGCCCATGGTGCGCAGCAGCTTCTTCCACGTGGTGTTGTACGCCCCGCCCTGGTATGCCCCCGCCTCGCAGGACAGGACGGTGCGTCCCGCCATGTCACGGCCGCCGGCGAGCGCACGGTAGTCGTCGAGGTTCCGGAAACCGAGTGACTCGCCTTCGGGGACATCGACGATCGAGGCGCTCTCGATCGCGTCGGTCTCCAGGCCGTACGGCTGGGCGCGCATTTCCAGGCCGAGGGAGTGGGCCCACTTCGTCAGGGCCCTGAAGTGGTGCTCGTTGAACAGATCGGAGACGGTCAGCCAGAAGTCGTGCCGGACCTGTGCGGTGATCTTCGCCTCGTAGGCGTACACGGCGTTCTCGTTCTTGCGCACGATCACCGGGAGAAAGGGCCACAGCGCGTAGCCGCGGCGCTTTTCGAACTCGGCGGGAAGGCCGGGCGTCCAGTTGAGGGCCTTGGTCTCCAGTTCGATGGAGTCCTCGAAGAGCGCCCCGCCCGCCTGCCGGAGCAGACGGCGGATCTTCGGGGTGAGCAGCCTGGACTCCCAGAAGTCCGTCACGGCCTTCGTCCCCGCCGCGCTGAAGTGGTCGACCACCACACAGTCAGGGGCGGAGTGCGGTCCGGACTCCGGCCGCTGCCCGCTGCCGCGCCGCCAGTACGACAGCAGGAGCCAGTCGCCGCCGGGCGTGCCGCCCGGACCACCGTCGGCCGGTGCGGTCCACTCGATCGCGCCGTCCCGGACCCGTGACGTGAGGTCCTGCCACGAGGTGCGGGAGAGCCCCGTCTCCTTGCGGGTGGAGTTCGCGGTGTCGATCCGTACCGCGTGCACGGCCTCCAGCCGCCGGGCGGTCACACCGGTCGCGGGCGCGCTGACGGGCTCGGGCACCGGGCCGCTGTAGGCCTGGCCTGCGGTGACGGTCACGGTCCCGTACGCGAGCTCGTGGATCGCCGCCGGGCTGTCGGGTGTGAGGGTGGGGACGGCGGCGGGCCAGGCCGGGCCGATCGTCAGGTCGACCGTGATGCCGCGCCGCTTCGCCTGGTCCAGCGCCGCCTCGACGCCGGCGTTCCAGGCCGGTCCGCCCCAGCCGTGGCCCGCCGGGTCGAGGACGGACTTGTCGCGGATGCTGTGGTGCACGGCCACGATCTCCGCACCGCCGAACCCGGCGTCGGCGATCTGGTCGATCTCCCGCCGGATCTCGCGCGGGTCGACCAGCCCGTCCGGCCACCACCAGCGGAAACGAGGCCGGAAGGCGGTACCTGGCCGAGTGAGGCCGGTGGGCGCGAACGTCCGCGCCCCGGCCTGCGTCCCGGCCTGGGCCGGAAGGGCCTGCCCCGGAAGGGCGGGGGCCAGCAGCGCCCCCGCCCCCGCGGCTGTGCCGATCTGCAGAACCCGTCTGCGGCTGAGGTCGGTCAAGGCGTACCTCCACGAGCTCTGATGTCACCGACATCGTGAAAACGTTTTAACTCCTGCTCGCGGAGGACCTTAGATGTGAGCCAGAGCACGCGTCAAGAGCTCCCTGGTCACTGCCAGGGAGCTCTTGACACGTTTTAATCGATCTAGCAAGGCCTCACTTGTAGGTGATGGCCGAGGCGGAGTAGCGGCAGTGCTTGCCGTCCGCACCACTGCCGGTCTTCTTCGGCTCCTTGCCGGAGCTGTTGCCGGTGAACCGGTCGCAGATCGAGATCTTCTTCTTGGCGGCGCCGTAGATGGTGATGCCGCGCAGCGTGGCGGTGTCGCCGTAGTTGGTGTTGACGCCGACGATGGCCTTGCCGGGCGCCCGCACGGTGATCTGGTCGAGCACGATGGTGCGCTTGTACTGCTTGGAGCAGTTGCCGCAGGAACGGACGAGCTTGCCGAAGTTCTGCACCTGGAACTTGGTGACCGTCAGCTTGCCTGCGCCGTTGAACTGGAACACCTTGTCGGAGGCCTTGCGGGCGCCCCCGCCCCGGACGAGGTAGGTGGCCGAGGCGGACTTGCCCTTGAAGCTGGCCGCGTCCTCGCCCACGTCCTCCCACCAGACGTTCTGGAGGGTGCAGGTGCCCAGGCAGTGCACGCCGTCCGCGGCCGGGGCGCCAATGATCACGTTCTTCAGCACGGCGCCGTTGGCGAGCTTGAACAGGGGGTCCTGGCCCTCGTCCTGGCCGCCGCCGCCCAGCTTGCCAGTGCCGTAGAAGCGCTTGAGGCCGCCGTTGTAGGTGCCCTTGACCGGAATCGTGGCACCGACGGGCCGTGGCCCCTTCGCCTTCGGCCACGATCTCGGCACGGCCGCCACCTTTGGCGCGGCGACCACCTTTGGTGCGGCGGCCACCTTCGGCGTGGCGGCCACCTTCGCCTCGGGCGCCTTCGCCTGGGCTGCCTTGGTCGCGGTCGTCTGCCGGGGCGCGTCGGCCCCGCAGCCCGCAGTCGCGAGGGCCAGCCCGGCCGCGAGGGCGGTCACGATCCACCGGCCCGCCGCTCGTTTGGTCGCCATGCGTTTCCTTCCGTTCGTTCCGGGGTTATGTGGCCCTAGTCGTTCTGGTGGGGGCGGAAGGTTGCCGTCTGAATGAGATTGAAAGCATTGGTTGACGCAGGTCCGGTCGAACTCTAGCGTGAGGTAAGCGCTTTCCGGAGGGAGGTCACATGACCGGTCATGTCCTGGCGGACGGGATCGTCCGCGTCGAGGGCGCTGTGGACGTCGAACGCCGCTCTTTGACTGTCGAACAGGGTGACGGATTCGTGCGGCCGTGGCGGTTGCCGGTCGACGACCTGGCCCTGCACCATCCGGATCTGGTCGGCATGGCGGCAGGCCCGTGCGGCGTGCGGCTGTGCTTCCGTACGGCGGCCACCCGCCTCGCCGTGGACGTCGAGCCCGTGCCGCCGCCGGACTGCGATCCCACGCTCATGGTCTGGTACGACCTGGTGGTGGACGGCGAGCTGTACACCACGCACGCGGGCGGCCTCGAACGCGAGTCCCTGGAGTTCGAAGGGCTGCCGGACGGCACCAAGGACATCGAGCTGTGGCTGCCGCACGTGCCGGGAGTCAGGATCGGCGCGGTCCACGGTCTGGACGGAGCCATCGAGCCACCTGGTCCAGACGAGCGGCCCCGCTGGATCGTCTATGGCAGCAGCATCACGCACGGGCTGGAGGCGACGCCGTCGTGCACCTGGCCCGCGGTCGCGGCGCGGCTGCTCGGCCGCCACCTCACCAACCTGGGGTACGCGGGGCAGTGCCATCTGGATCCGCTGGTGGCCCGTATGATCGCGGAGCTTCCGGCCGACCACATCACGCTCAAGGTCGGCATCAACATCCACAACAAGGCGTCCTTGCGGGAACGCACCTTCGCCCCGCTCGTGCACGGCTTCCTCGCCACGCTCCGCGACCACCGGCCGGACATCCCGATCACCGTGGTGTCGCCGATCATCAGCCCGGAGCGGGAGACCACCGCCCACACCCGTGCCGATCGCCCGGACGGCGTCTTCGAGGCCGAGGGCGATCTCACCCTGCAGATGATCCGCGATCTGCTCGCGGAGGCAGTGGCGCTGCGCCGGGCCCGGGGTGACCGTTCCCTCGCCTACCTGGACGGGCGTGAACTGCTGGGCAAGGACGACGCCGGCCGCCTGCCCGACGGGCTGCACCCGGACGCGCTCGGTCTGCGGCTGATGGGCGAGCGCTACGCCGCCCTGGCCGGTGATCGGAAATGACGAGCGATCAGAAATGACCCGAGAGCCGCGCTTCCTTGTCTCCCGCCGTGGCGGTCACGGTGAAGGTGTCCTTGCGGGGGTCGTGACCGGCTCCCCGGTTGTACTGGGCTGCCAGGGTGTGCGTGCCCACCGGCACCGACCGGCCCGCGCGCAGCGTCCACCGGTAGACGACGTCGTCTCCGGCGTTCTCAGTGGAGATCTCGAAGTCGCCGGCGGGGAGGGTCAGCCACGAGCCGGTGGGGGACACCTTCCCGGTCCGGGCGATCCGGATCGTCACGGCGAGCCGGTCCAGCGGCTGCCGGACGTTCAGGACGATGTTGTGCTGCGCCCAGTAGGCCGAGCTGTTCGGGTCGAGCGACGCCGTGGCCGCCACGGCGCCATCGGACGTGACCGGTGCGCGGGTCGACTTGGAAGTGGGGCTGGAGGCAGGTGACGACGAGGATGAGGTGGCCGTGCCGCCCGGTCCGGGGCGCGGGTCGCCGCCGCCATCCGTGGGCTTGGCGGCACCCGGTGATGACGGTTCAGCCCGGGGCGTGCCGGTGCCTTCCGCCACCGGTACGACAGGGGTCCCGTCCGGACCGGTGACCCGCATGGCGACGGCGGACCCGATCGCCGCCGCAGTGGCGACCGCCGCTGCGGCCACCCGCAGGCCGACCCTGCGGCGCCGCCGGATGCCGCCGCCGTGCGGTTGGGCCATGGCGGACTCCACGCGCGCCCAGATGACCTCCTCGCTGGGATCGTGCCGTTCAGATTCAGAACGCAGCACGTCCCGCCATCGGTCGAAGCTCCCGGGCGTGGGCTCGTTCTCCGGCGTGGGACCGTTCCCCGGCGTGGGCTCGTGCTCCCCGTCGCGCCCCCGCATCACGTGTCCTCCTTCGGTTGCTCGTCCCCCTGCGCGGCGCGGGTGATGATTTCCTCGACCGCGTCGCCGTGCCCCCGCAACAGCTTCTCCAATTCGGCGACTCCCCGCGAGGTCTGGCTCTTCACGGTCCCCACGGAAATGCCCAGAACACGGGCGGTCTCCTGCTCTGACAGGTCGAAGGCCAGCCGCAGCACGACACAGGCCCGCTTGCGCTCGGGCAGCCGCTGGAGCGCGGCCCGGACATCGACCACGGCGGAGACGTCGGGGCCGTAGGTGTGCTCGTCGGTCGACGCGCCGAGGAGGGAGAACTTGTCGCGCTCACGCACCAGAGTGCGGATCCGGGAGCTGGAGAGGTTGACGACCATCCGCCGTACGTAGGCGAGCGGCTGGTCGGCGTCTCGCACGCGGTCCCACCGGTGCCAGGCGGCCGCAAGCGCGTCGGCGGCCAGATCGTCGGCGGCGTCGGGGTCGCCGAGCATGAGGTAGGCGAGCCGGGCCAGTTCACGGTGGTGCTGTTTGAAGAAACGGTGGAACTCCGCACGGTCGGCCTCGTCCCGCGACCTCAATGGGAGCGCTCCCCGTTCTGTTGCGGCCCCACTGTCACTGCCTTCACTGGGATTACCTCGGGTGCTGGTCCGCACCGGAGGACGAGGGTAACAGCGAGCATCGGATGTGTCGTCAGAAACGGGGCCGAAGTCCCATCTTTCACCCGGGACCTGGCCGTCTAGGGACGATCCGCCCAGAGTATGAGTGCTCGCCATGCCGGATAGTCGCCCCGGGGTTCCGAAAAGGTTGCCGTGGTGGACGGGCGATGCCATGGGAGCGTTCCCACTCAGTCCGCGCTGGTCGGACGGTGTTTCCGCAGGTGATCATCACTTCCCTATTGTGCGCTGGATCACCCCCGGTCTACGATCCTGGCAATCGAAGCGCTTCGACAATCCCTGCCGGGGGTTCGGGGAGCGCGGCGCCGGGGACACGACCACCCCAAGAAGGAAGTCCCATGTTGCAGAGGAATCCCCATGTTCAGAGGTAAGGGCACAGCCCTGCTCGCGGTGCTCACCGCGGGGGCGATGGCGCTGACCGCCTGTGGCGGAGGCGACGACGACAGCGGTTCGGGCGGCAAGGAGCTGCGGCTCTGGCACTACGAGGCCCCCGACAGCGCCATGGGCGTGGCCTGGGCACAGGCCATCAAGGAGTTCGAGGCCACCCACCCGGGCGTGAAGGTGAAGTTCGAGGAGAAGGGCTTCGAGCAGATCCAGAAGACGGCGCCCATGGTCCTCAACTCCAAGGACGCACCCGACGTGCTGGAGTACAACAAGGGCAACGCCACCGCCGGGCTCCTGTCCAAGCAGGGCCTGCTCACCGACATCTCCTCCGAGGTGACCAAGCGCGGCTGGGACAAGCTGCTGAGCCCCAACGTGGCGGTGACGTCCAAGTACGACGCCAAGGGCACCATGGGCGGCGACAAGTGGTTCGGCATCCCCAACTACGCCGAATACCTGCTCGTCTACTACAACGAGGACCTGTTCAAGAAGAACGGCATCAAGGTCCCCACCACCTACGCGGAGTTCACGTCCGCGCTGGACAAGTTCGTCGCCAAGGGCGTCACCCCGCTGACCAACTCGGGCGCGGAGTACATGGCGCACCAGTACCTCTACCAGCTGGCGCTGACCAAGGCCGACCGTCCCTGGGTGGACAGCTTCGAGCGCTACACCGCGAAGGCGAACCTCAAGGACCCCGCTTGGACGTACGGGGCGACCACGTTCGCCGACTGGGTGAAGAAGGGCTACATCGCCAAGAACTCCGTCAGCACCAAGGTGGAGGACGCCGGCACCGCGTTCATGAGCGGCAAGTTCCCCATCATGTTCTCGGGGAGCTGGTGGTTCGGCCGGGTCCAGAAGGACGCCAAGTTCACCTGGTCCACCTCCAACTGGCCCGAGGCGAAGATGAGCCCCGGATCGGGCGGCAACCTCTGGGTCGTCCCCAAGGGTTCCAAGAACAAGGACCTCGCCTATGACTTCATCGACATCACGATGAAGAAGGGCATCCAGAACGCGCTCGGCAACGCCGGCGGCATCCCGGTCGCGGCCGACCCTGCGGCGATCACCGACGCCAAGACCAAGAAGCTGATCGAGGGCTTCACCACCCTCGCGAACAACGACGGGCTGGCGTACTACTCCGACTGGCCGGTCACCGGCTTCTACGACAAGTGGGTGTCGGAGACGCAGAAGCTCATGAACGGCAGCGCCACGCCCGACAAGGTGCTGGGCACGCTGCAGCAGACCTACGACAGCGGTCTTCCCAAGTGACCACTGTGACGACGAAGGCAGCAGCCCGGACGGGTCGGGGACGGCGGGAACGGCTGGCCTACCTGCCGTACCTGATCCCCGGGCTGCTGCTCTTCACCGGTGTCATCGGGGTGCCGTTCCTGATGAACATCTACACGAGCCTCACCGAGTGGCAGGGCGTCGGCACGCCCAAGTGGATCGGCCTGGACAACTACTCGGAGCTGTTCAAGGACGGCGAGTTCTGGGCCTCGTTCCGGCACAACGCCCTGATCATCGTCGGCATGGCGATCATCCCGACCGCCCTCGGGCTCGTGCTGGCCGCCCTGCTGACCGATCTGATCGACCGTCACTTCGGCTCGCGCGTGGCCAGCGTGCTGCGGGCCTGCATCTACATGCCGCAGGTGTTGCCGATCGTCATCGGCGGCATCGTCTGGAGCTGGCTGCTGGCCCCCGAAAACGGCGCTGTCAACGAGCTGCTGAAAGCGGTGGGCCTGGGATCCCTGGCCCATGACTGGCTCGGCGACCCGAACACCGCGCTCTACAGCGTGATGGGGGTCCTGGTCTGGATCCAGGTCGGCTTCCCGCTGGTGGTCTTCATGTCGGGGCTGCAGCGGGTCGAGCCCTCGCTCTACGAGGCCGCCGAGATCGACGGAGCCTCCTGGGCGCGGCGCTTCTGGCACGTGACGGTGCCGCAGATCCGGCCGGAGATCTTCGTGGTGCTGCTGTGGACCACCATCGCCGCCCTGAAGGTGTTCGGGCCGATCTACGTCCTCACCAAGGGCGGCCCGGGCGGGGCGACCAACGTTCCGTCGTACTACTCGTACACGAACTTCTTCGACAAGACCGACGTCGGTTACGGCTCGGCGATCGCCACCGTGCTGACCCTGATCATCGTCGCGCTCACGGTGGTGTTCCTGCGCTTCCAGGGCCGTGATCTGGAGGAGGAACGGTGACCGCGATCACCGCCAAGCGAACCTCGGAACGGGCCGCGCGCCCGCGCCGGCGGCGGCGCCGCGGACCATCGGCCTACGCGGTCCTGGTCGGGCTGGCGGCGCTGGCCGGGATCATGCTGATCCCGTTCGTGGTGGTCGTCTTCAACGCCCTGAAGACGCCCGAGGAGTACACCGAGAGCGGGCCGCTGGCACCGCCCGGCGGCCTCCACTTCGACAGCATCACCGATTTCTGGGAACGGGTCGGCTTCGGCCAGGTCCTGCTCAACAGCGCGCTGATCAGCGGGTCGGTCGCGATCCTCGCGGTGCTGCTGTCGGTGTTCAACGCCTACGCCCTCGGCATCGGCCGGGTGAAGGGCCGCATGTGGGTGCTCGCGCTGCTGCTGCTGGCCAACACGCTGCCGCAGGAGGCGCTGGTCTACCCCCTGTACTACCTGGCCAAGCAGGTCGACCTGTACGACACCCGGATCGCTGTGATCATCGTCTTCACGGTCATCCAGAGCGCCTTCGGCACCTATCTGCTGTCCTCGGTGCTCGGCACGTTCCCGAAGCCCCTCCTGGAGGCCGCGCGCATCGACGGTGCGAGCCGCTGGCAGATCCTGTGGCGCATCGTCGTGCCGAGCGTGCGGCCGACGCTGGCGGTGCTGATGGTGTTCTTCTTCATCTGGACGTGGAACGAGTTCCTCATCCCCCTGGTCTTCCTGGTCTCGCAGGACAACCAGACGGTCTCGGTGGCACTGGGCGTGCTCCAGGGGCAGCGGATGATGGACGCCACGATGTCGAGCGCGGCGTCGCTGCTCGGGCTCATTCCGACCGTCGTCTTCTTCCTGATCTTCCAGCGCACCCTGGCGCGCGGACTCACTGCGGGAGCGATCAAGTAAATGAAGTTCAGCGACGGCTACTGGATGATGCGCGAGGGCGTGCACGCCGTGTACCCGGCCGAGGCGTTCGACTGCGTGACCGGGCCCGGCTCGTTCACCGTGCACGCGCCGGCCGAGCGGATCCGCCACCGCGGCGACCTGCTCAAGGGCCCGGTCGTCACGGTCTCGTGCGCGTCTCCCATGCCCGACGTCATCGGCGTCACCATCACGCACTTCGCGGGTGAGCGGCAGCTCCGGCCGGAGTTCGAACTCCTCGCCGACGGCGCGAGCGGGGCGACCGCCGAGCTGGACGACGACGCGGTGACACTGACCTCGGGCGCGCTGTCCGTCCGGGTCAACCGCGGCGAGGACTGGCGGGTCGACTTCCTGGCCGAGGGGCGCCGGCTCACCGGCAGCGGGTTCAAGGGGATGGCCGTCATCGACACCGACCCCGTTGACGGCACAGCCCGCCACTACGTGCGCGAGCAGCTCGACCTCGGCGTGGACCACCACGTGTACGGGCTGGGCGAGCGGTTCGGACCGCTGGTCAAGAACGGGCAGGTCGTGGACGCCTGGAACGCCGACGGCGGCACCAACAGCGACCAGGCCTACAAGAACGTCCCGTTCTTCCTCACCGACGGCGGGTACGGCGTGTTCGTCGACCATCCGGGGCGGGTGTCGTTCGAGGTGGCCTCCGAGGTGGTGACCCGCACGCAGTTCAGCGTCGAGGGGCAGTCACTCCGGTACTTCTTCATCTACGGGCCGACACCCAAGGAGATCCTGCGCAAGTACACCGCGCTGACGGGCCGCCCGGCGCGCCTGCCGGACTGGTCGTACGGGCTGTGGTTGTCGACCTCGTTCACCACGTCGTATGACGAGGAGACGGTCTCGTCGTTCATCGACGGGATGGCCGAACGCGACCTTCCGCTGAGCGTCTTCCACTTCGACTGCTTCTGGATGCGCGAGTACAACTGGTGTGACTTCGAGTGGGATCCGCGGGTGTTCCCCGACCCGCCCGGGATGCTGCGCCGGCTGAAGGACCGCGGCCTGCGGATCTGCCTGTGGATCAATCCGTACATCGGGCAGCGCTCGCCGTTGTTCGCCGAGGGCAAGGCCCGCGGCTACCTGCTGAAGCGGCCGAACGGCGACGTGTGGCAGTGGGACAAGTGGCAGCCGGGATGCGCGGTGGTCGACTTCACCAACCCCGAAGCGCGCGAGTGGTACGTGGCCAAGTTGGACGCGCTGCTCGACATGGGTGTCGACAGTTTCAAGACGGACTTCGGCGAACGCATCCCGACCGATGTCGTCTACTACGACGGCTCCGACCCGGAGCGCGCGCACAACTACTACACGTACCTCTACAACCAGGCTGTCTTCGAGCTGCTGCGCAAGCGGCGGGGTGAGGGCGACGCCGTCGTCTTCGCCCGCTCCGCCACGGTCGGGTCCCAGCGCTTTCCGGTGCACTGGGGCGGCGACTGCGAGTCGACGTTCGAGGCGATGGGGGAGAGCCTGCGCGGAGGGCTGTCGCTGGGGCTGTCGGGCTTCGGCTACTGGAGCCATGACATCGGCGGTTTTGAGGGGACGCCCGACCCGGCGCTCTTCAAGCGGTGGATCGCCTTCGGCATGTTGTCCTCGCACAGCCGCCTGCACGGCAGCCACTCCTACCGCGTGCCGTGGGCGTTCGACGAGGAGTCGGTGGACGTGCTGCGGACGTTCACCAGGCTCAAGATGCGGCTCATGCCCTACCTGGTCGGCGCCGCGCGGCAGGCGTACGAAGGCGGGACGCCCATGATGCGCGCGATGGTGCTCGAGTTCCCGGGCGACCCGGCCTGCACCCATCTGGAACGGCAGTACATGCTCGGCGACGACCTGCTTGTGGCCCCGGTTCTGGACGAGAGCGGGGAGGTTTCGTACTACGTGCCCGACGGCGTCTGGACGCACTACCTGACCGGCGAGCGGGTGCGCGGCGGCCGGTGGGTGAGGGAGCGGCACGGCTTCGAGAGTGTGCCGCTGCTCGTCCGGCCCGGCGCGGTGATCCCCGAGGGAGCCGTCGCGGACCGGCCCGACTACGACCACGCCGAGGGCGTGACGCTGCGGGTGTACGAGCTGGCCGACGGCGCCGCCGTGACGACCGAGATCCCCGCCACGGACGGGACCACCGCCGCGTCGTTCACCACTTCCCGGAGCGGTGCGGCTGTCCGCGTCACGGCGGGCACGGGCGAGGGCACGGCGGCGGGCACGGGTGAGGACACGGCTGATTGGAACGTTCTGCTGGTCGGCGTCCGCTCGGTGTCCGGGGTGTCGGGCGGGGACGCCGAGGCGCATGAGCAGGGCACCATGATCCGCGCGACCGGCGGCTCGGTCGAGATCACCCTGGCCGAGGAGGGCTGATGGTGTTCCCGGAAGGCTTTTTGTGGGGCGCGGCGACCGCCTCGTACCAGATCGAGGGCGCGGCGAACGAGGACGGGCGCGCGCCGTCGATCTGGGACACGTTCAGCCATACTCCCGGCAGGGTCCTGGACGGCGACACCGGCGACGTGGCGGCCGACCACTACCGGCGGTGGCGCGAGGACCTCGCGGCGATGGCCGAACTGGGGCTGGACGCGTACCGATTCTCGATCTCATGGTCGAGGGTGTTGCCCGAGGGCACGCATGGGCCGCTCAACCGCAAGGGCGTCGACTTCTATTCGCGGCTCGTCGACGGGCTCCTGGAGCACGGCATCGCGCCGGTCGCCACCCTCTACCACTGGGACCTGCCGCAGGACCTGGAGGACGCAGGCGGGTGGCCGGTGCGCGACACCGCGTTCCGCTTCGCCGAGTACGCCGAACGGATCGGGGGCGAACTCGGCGATCGCGTGCAAATGTGGACGACGCTGAACGAGCCGTGGTGCTCGGCGTTCCTCGGCTACGCGTCCGGGGTGCACGCCCCTGGCCGCACCGACGCGGCCGCCGCGCTCGCCGCCGCCCACCACCTCAACCTCGCGCACGGGCTGGCGGTGCGCGCGCTGCGCGGCGTCGTGTCGCCGGACGCGCGGCACTCGGTCACGCTCAACCTGCACCACCTGCGGGGCGAGCCGGAGGCCGTGCGCCGGGTGGACGCGGTGGCCAACCGGGTCTTCCTCGGCCCGATGCTGGGCACCGGCTACCCCGCCGACCTGCTGGAGGACACCGCGTCGATCACCGACTGGTCGTTCGTCCGTGATGGGGACGCGGAGACCTGCGCCCCCTTGATCGACGTCCTTGGCGTGAACTACTACCAGCCGACCCTGGTCTCGCTGGGACCCTCCTCAGCTGAGCCGGGGGCCGACGGGCACGCGGTCAGCGAGGCAACGCCGTTCGTCGGCTGCGAGGACGTCGCGTTCCTGCCGCAGGAGGGGGAGCACACCGCGATGGGCTGGGTCGTCGACGCGACCGGCCTGGACGAGATGTTGCTCCGGCTGCACCGCGACTATCCCGGGCTGCCCTTGATGGTCACCGAGAACGGCGCGGCGTTCGACGACACGGTGGACGACGACGGCCGGGTGCGGGACGAGCGGCGCGTCGCCTACCTGCGCGATCACGTCGCGGCGGCCGAGCGGGCGCTCGACGCCGGGGTGGACCTGCGGGGCTACTTCGCCTGGTCGCTGATGGACAACTTCGAATGGTCCTACGGGTACTCCAGGCGGTTCGGCATCATCCACGTCGACTACGCGACGGGCACGCGCACGTGGAAGGACAGCGCGTTCTGGTATCGGGACCTGATCACCACGGGCGGGCCCGGATGTGTCCGAAGCCGGGGAGCCAGAAGCCAATGAGCCGGAAGGCCGTGGGCGGGAAGGGCGTGCGCGGGAAGGGCGTGGACGGGAAGGGCGCGGGCCTTAGGTCGGGGAGGCGGAATCTCTCCGGCGCGGCGGCCGTCGGCGCTCTGGCGGTCGCGGCCTTCTGCTACGGCTCCACCGAGACCCTCCCGATCGGCCTGCTGCAACTCGTCGCTGCGGACTTGCAGACTTCGCAGACCGCGGTGGGGATGCTGGTGACCGGCTACGGGCTGATGGTCGCGGTGGTGTCGGTGCCGCTCACCCTGGTGGTGGGCCGGGTCGACCGGCGGCGGCTCATGCTTGTCGTGCTGGCGGTCTTCGTCGCGGCGACCGCGGTGACAGCCGTCGCGAACTCCTACTGGGTGCTGCTCGCGGCCCGGATCACGACGGCGCTCGCGCACGCGGTGTTCTGGCCGGTGGCCGTGGTGGTGGCCGCCGGGTTGCTGGCCCCGGAGATCCGGGGGAGGGCTGCGGCGTTCGTCTTCACCGGGGGATCGCTGGCGGTGGTGCTCGGCGTCCCGGCCGGGACCTGGCTGGGGCAGCAGGTGGGCTGGCGGTGGTCGTTCGCGGTGCTGAGCGTGCTCGGCACGCTGGCCCTGGCCGCCACCGCCGCGTTGCTGCCCGCCACGCCGCCGGGGGAGAGCCATGCCGACACCGCCACTGCTCCGGACCGCCGCCGCTATCTGCTCCTGGTCGCGGTGACGGTGCTCACGGTGGCCGGCACGTTCACGTTCTTCACCTACATCACCGCCTTCCTCACCGAGGTGAGCGGCGTGCCGGAACACGCGATCAGCGTTCTCCTGCTGGTGAACGGGGTGGCGGACATCATCGGGCTGGCCTGCGCGGGAGCGCTGGTCGACCGGGGGCCGCGGGCGATGCTCGGGGTCGCCGCCGCGCTGCTGACGGCGGCGCTCGCGATGTTGTACGTGGCGGGCACGACACCGGTGATGGCGGCAGGGGCCCTCGTGCTGCTCGGGTTGGGCCTGCCCGCGCTGGCCACTGCCATGCAGGCACGGGTCCTGGAGACGGCACCGGGCAGTACCGATGTCGCCTCGGCGGGCACCTCGGCCGGATTCAACCTCGGCATCGGCGGCGGAGCGCTCCTCGGCGGTCTCCTGCTGCCGGTCGCGGGTGCCCGGTCGACGGCTCTCGCGGGCGCCGTGCTGACCGCCGCGGCGCTCGCTATCGTGCTCGGTGAGCCCGCGATCGCAAAGCGTTCCGGCCTGAAGGAATTACCGGCAAGATGGCCCGGATGTTCTGGCTGAACGGCATTGTGTCCGCGATGTGACACACTTATCATTCACGTAATCGAAACGCTTCAAATAGGGACGGTCCGTGGTCAAGATCACTGACGTGGCGCGCCATGCCGGAGTATCGCCGAGCACGGTCTCCTATGTGCTGAGCGGCAAGCGCTCGATCTCCGCGGAGACGGTCCGCCGGGTGCGGGACAGCATCCGGGAGCTCGGCTACCGGCCGCACGCGGGGGCCCGCGCGCTGGCGAGCAGCCGGTCCAACGTGCTCGCGCTGGTGATCCCGCTGCGCACCGGCATCCACGTGCCCGTCATCATGCAGTTCGCCGTCTCGGTCGTCACCACCGCGCGGCGGCACGACCACGACGTGCTGCTCCTCACCCAGGAGGAGGGCGAGGAGGGCGTGCGCCGTGTGGCCGACAGCGCCCTGGTGGACGCGGTGATAGTGATGGACGTGCAGTTGCACGACGAGCGCCTGCCCATGCTGCGCTCGCTGGACCGGCCCTCCGTACTCATCGGCTTCCCTGCCGAAACCGAGGGCCTGACCTGCATCGACCTGGATTTCCGGGCGGCCGGGGAGGCGTGCCTGGAGCATCTGGCCGGCCTGGGGCACCGCGCGGTCGGCCTGATCGGCTCGCCGCCGGAGGTGTACGAACGGGAGACCGGTTACGCACAGCGCACCGCCGAGGGGTTCCTGGCGGCGGCGGAGCGGCACGGCGTCGCGGGCACCGTGCACCCGTGCGAGGCCACCAGCGAGGCGGCCCGCGCGCTGGTGGACCGGCTGCTCGCCGAGCAGCCGGAGCTGACCGCGGTGGTGATCCACAACGAGTCGGTCCTGGCCCCGCTCGTCAAGGCGTTCCAGGACGCGGGACGGCGCGTGCCCGGCGACCTGTCCGTGGTCGCGATCTGCCCGGACGATCTCGCCGAGCACGCCGAGCTGCCGCTGAGCTCGGTCGCCATCCCCGCCGAGGAGGTGGGGCGCCGGTCGGTGGAGCTGCTCATGGCCAAGCTCGACGGCGCGGAGGTGCCGCCGGCCACACTCCTGCCGCCGCGGTTGACCGCACGAGCCAGTACCGCACACGTCGGCAGTGCGCACGCCGATACCGAACGCGCCGGCACCGCGCACGTCGGCACTGAACGCGCCGGCGCTGAACGCGCCGACACCGCGCCCGCGAACTGACGAGGAGACCTTCGCGCAGATCTTTTTCGACCTTCAATCGAAGCGCTTCGATTTAGTGCGATGTGCACTCGAGGCGCCCGGAACAACTGAATTCAACTGAATACGAAAGACCAACACATCGGGGGCGGGGGCCAATCCGTTAGTGCGTCCGTAAGTGCACAGCTTCGACGATGAGGAGAATCGTTGTGGCATCCACCCGTTCACCCGGCCGGTTCCGCCGGCCGCTGATTCCCTTGCTGTCCGTGGCCCTGGCGGCCTCGGTCGGCCTTGCCACCCCCGCCACCGCGCGGGACAGCCTGCCCTTCCAGAACCCGGCGCTCTCGCTCGACACGCGGGTCGCCGACCTGCTCGGGCGGCTGACGCTCGACGAGAAGATCTCACTGCTCCACCAGTACCAGCCGGCCATCCCGCGGCTGGGCATCAAGGCGTTCAAGACCGGCACCGAGGCGGTGCACGGTCTCGCGTGGACCAGCTGGGGCGACCAGAAGATCGACGCAGACAAGGGCACGGTCTTCCCGCAGGCCGTCGGGCTCGCCAGCACCTGGGACCCGAACCTGATCAAGCAGGTCGGCAAGACGACGGGCGTCGAGGCCCGCGGCTACCACTCCACCAACGACGAGCGGATGTACTGGGGCCTCAACCTGTGGGCCCCGGTGACCAACCTGCTGCGCGACCCCCGGTGGGGCCGCAACGAGGAGGGTTACTCCGAGGACACCGCGCTCACCGCCGCGATCGCCAACGCGTACGGCAAGGGCATGCAGGGAGACAACCCCAAGTACCTGCTCACCGCGCCCACGCTCAAGCACTACCTCGCCAACAACAACGAGACCCTTCGCTCCACCACGGACGTGCAGCTGCGCGAGCGGGTGCTGAACGAGTACGACCGCCAGGCGTTCAAGCCGATCCTCGCCGCCGACGGCGCGACCGGCGTGATGTCGGCGTACAACCTCGTCAACGGCCGGCCCAACGCGGTCAACCCCGACCTCGCCGGGCTCGTGCGGTCCTGGACGAAGAAGGACCTGTTCAACGTCACCGACGCCGGGCTGCCCGACAGCCTGGCGGCTCCGGGCACCGACCCGCGGTGGAACACCAACTACTACCCCGACTTCACCCAGGGCGACGCGGCGATCCTCAAAGCCGGCAACGACAGCTTCACCGCCAACAACCGGGACGCTTCGATCACGGTCACGGCGATCAAGGACGCGCTGGCCAAGGGGCTGGTCAAGGTCGCCGACATCGACGCGGCGGTCAAGCGCGCCCTGTCGATCCGGGTACGGCTCGGCGAGTTCGACCCGGACGGCGGCCCGTACGGGAAGATCGACACCTCGGTGCTCAACACCGCCGCGAGCAAGCAGCTCAACCGCCGCACCGCCGCCGACGCGATGGTGCTGCTGAAGAACTCCGGCAAGGCGCTGCCCTTGGCAAAGGGGGCGGCGAAGAAGGTCGCGGTCGTCGGGCCCCTCGCCGACGTCGTCTACACCGACTGGTACTCCGGCCAGATGCCGTACAAGGTCACGCCGGTGGACGGCATCAAGGCCAAGCTCGGCCCCGGCGCCACGGTCACCGGCGTGCGCGGTGACGACCGGATCGCGCTCAAGGACGTCAAGAGCGGAAAGTACGTCACCGGCGGTTCCGACGCCTCCGGTGCCGCGCTCTCGCTGAGCGACGCCGCGCCTGCCGCCACCTCGCAGTTCGACGTCACCGACTGGGGCGACGGGATCGTCACCCTGCGCAGCGCGGCCAACGGCAAGTACGTCGGCTGGAACTGGTCGAGCTTCGTCAACGACCAGGTCGAGCCGAACGGCTGGTTCGTCCAGCAGCAGTTCTCGGTGGAGAAGCAGTCCGACGGCAACGTCAAGCTGCGGTACGCGGGCTACGAGACCCACGAGTCGTGGTTCAGCTCGGGCAACTACGTCGCCATCGGCGAGGACGGCAAGCTGAAGCTCGGCACCAAGGACGCCGCCGCCGTCTTCGCCCAGGAGACGCTGGTCAAGGGCGCCGAGGCGGTGGCCAAGGCGGCCAAGGGAGCCGACCAGGTCGTCTTCCTGGCGGGCAGCAACCCGACGATCAACGGCCGTGAGAACTACGACCGGCCCTCCACCGAGCTGCCCGCCGGGCAGCGGGCGCTGATCCAGGCCGCGCTCCAGGCCAACTCCAAGACCACCCTGGTCCTGGAGAACAGCTACCCGGCCGCGATCAACTGGGAGCAGGAGCACGTCCCGGCCATCGTGTGGACCTCGCACGCAGGAGCCGAGACCGGCAACGCCCTCGCCGACGTGCTCTATGGCGACGTCAGCCCGTCCGGTCACCTCACCCAGACCTGGTACCGGTCCGACCGCGAACTGCCGAGCATCTTCGACTACGACATCATCAAGTCCAACCGGACGTACCTCTACTACCGCGGCAAGCCGCTCTACCCGTTCGGGCACGGCCTGTCGTACAGCACGTTCCGGTACGGGCGCCCGCAGGTCTCCGGGTCGGGCGCGAACGTGACCGTGAGCGTGCCCGTCACCAACACCGGCAAGGTCGCGGGCTCGGACGTCGTCCAGCTCTACACGCACCAGCGGACCTCGCGCGTCAAGCAGCCGCTCAAGCAGCTGCGCGCGTTCCAGAAGGTGCACCTCGCCGCGGGCAAGACCACGACAGTGCGGCTGACCTTCGCCAAGGCCGACCTGGCGCACTGGGACGTGACGCGCGGCAAGGAGATCGTCGAATCGTCCACGTATGACCTGATGGTCGGCGCTTCGGCGGGCGACATCCGGCAGCGCGCGTCGATCCGGGTGAACGGGGAGCGTGTCCCGGCCCGCGACCTGAGCAAGACCACCCTCGCGGCGAACTTCGACGACTATTCCCGCGTGAAGCTGGTCGACGAGTCCAAGGCGAGCGGAACGGCTGTCGGCGGCGCCGCGGGTGCGTGGATCAAGTTCGCGGGAACCGACCTCGGGTCCGGCTTGACCGGCGTCAAGGCCCGTGTGGCCAAGGCGGGTGAGGGCACTGCGACGATCCAGATCCGTCTGGGGAGCCCGAAGGGGCGTCTTGTCGGCACTGTTTCGGTGCCGTCCACGGGAGACAAGTACGCCTACCGCGATGTCACCGCGGCAGTCAGCCGGGCCACCGGCCGCCAGGACGTCTACCTGGTGTTCGGCGGCGATGTACGGCTGAGCTCCTTCTCCTTCACCAAGTAACGGCTGCTTCATCCGGTAACGAACTGCTTCACCAGGTAACGGACTGGGCGCCCCGCCTCAGAATCCGCCTCCGCCTCCGCCGAGAGGTGGAGGCGGATGCGGGGCGCCCCAACCTCCCACCCCAGGGCCATACGAGACCCCGGAGGCTCGTCCATGTGCTCGTTCCCGTACCTGCTCACACGCTCGTTCATGCGCACCCGTGTCCTTCTCTCCGCCCTGATGATCACCCTCGCCGCGATCCTGGTCCCCTGCGGTGAATCGGTCCTGGCCGACTCTGCCGGCGCCGCCTCTGCTGGCCAGGGTGGATCCGCCCCCCGCAAAGAGGTGTCCCTGGACCGTGGCTGGCGGTTCCACCTGGGCGACGTGCCCGATGCCGAGAAGCCCGGCTACGACGACACCGGCTGGGGCCGGGTCACCCTGCCGCACACCTGGAACGCCACCGATGGTGAGGACGGCGGCGACTACCACCGTGGCGCGGGCTGGTACCGCACCCGCGTCCCGATCCCGGCGTCGGCCGCGGGGCGCCGCGTGTTCCTCCAGTTCGACGGAGCCAACCTCGTCACCGACGTATGGGTGGACGGCCGCCGGGCCGGCCGTCATGAGGGCGGCTACGCGGCGTTCCGGTTCGACGTCACCGAGCTCCTCGTGCCCGGCCGCACCGCGCTGGTCGCAGTCCGGGTCGACAATTCCAACAACCCCGGCGTCCCGCCGCTGATGGGCGACTTCACCATGTTCGGCGGGCTGCATCGCGGCGTCCGGATGCTGGTGACGGCCCCCGTGCACGTGGACGCCCTCGACCACGGCGGGCCGGGCGTGTACGTCCGGCAGACCGGCGTCGGCCGGGCCCGCGCCGATCTGGCGGTCACCACCCGGGTCACCAACGACACCGGCACCGCCCGGCGAGCCCAGGTGCGCACGGTCGTCACGGACGCGGCCGGACGTCCCGTCGCCACGATGTCGGCGACAGCGGAGATACCGGCCGGCCGGACGCTCCCTGTCATCCAGCACGCCACCATCGACCGGCCCCGGCTGTGGGACGGCCGTGCCGACCCCTACCTCTACCAGGTGCGGGCCGACGTGACGGCGGGCGGCACCGGCGACCGGGTGGAGATCCCGCTCGGCATCCGCACCGTCGCCGTCGACCCCGCCCGCGGCTTCCTGCTCAACGGGCGGCCGTACCCGCTGAACGGCGTCAACCTGCACGCGATGCGGCGGGGCAAGGGCTATGCGATCAGCGACGCCGACGTCGACGCGGACGTCGCCATGATCGAGGAACTGGGCGCCACCGCGATCCGGCTCGCGCACTACCAGCACCCCCAGCGCGTCTACGAGCTGGCCGACCGGCGAGGCCTGGCGCTCTGGACCGAGATCCCGCTGCTCGGCGCGGTCACCGACTCCGATGCGTTCCGTGCCTCGACCGCGCGGCAGACGCTGGAGCTGATCCGGCAGAACCAGCACCATCCCGCCGTGGTGGTGTGGGGCGGCGGCAACGAGATCTACAACCCCAACGCCGCGGCCAACCGGGTCCTGAGCGAGGTCGCCGCGCTGATCAAGGCGGTGGAGCCCGAACGGCCCTCGACGTACGCCTCCTGCTGCTTCTCCGACACCGACCCACTGACCGGGCACACCGACACCATCGGCTACAACCGCTACTTCGGCTGGTACGACGGTGCCCCGGCCGACATCGGGCGGTGGGCCGACGGCCTGCACGCGCAGGACCCGGGCCGGCGGATCTCGGTCAGCGAGTACGGAGCAGGGGCCAGCGTCGTGCATCACCAGAACCCGCCGGTGAAGCCCGACCCGCCGGGGGAGTTCCACCCCGAACAGTGGCAGGCGGCCTACCACGAGGAGAACTGGCGGCAGCTGCGTGCCCGGCCGTATCTCTGGGGCAGGTTCATCTGGCTGATGTTCGACTTCGCCTCCGACGGCCGGGACGAGGGCGAACGGCCGGGCTTGAACGACAAGGGCCTGGTCACCGCCGACCGGAAGATCCGTAAGGACGCCTTCTCCTGGTACCAGGCGAACTGGTCGTCGAAGCCCGTCGTGCACATCACGTCGCGGCGCGACACCCCGCGCTTCACCGGCACGACCGACGTGCGGGTGTACGCCAACACGGGGGCGGTGGAGCTGACCGTCAACGGCGAGCGGCTCGGGCGCAGGACCCCGGACGACCACGTGGCGACCTGGACCGGCGTGCGGTTGCGGCCCGGTGCCAACACCGTCATCGCCAGCGGCGGCGGCCGCACCGACCGGGTGACCTGGTGGCGGGACGCCGGAGGAGCCAGGACCGAGGTCCACGTCGACGCGGGCACCGGCCGGCCGGCGCCGGGATACGCCGCCGACCGGAACGCCTCCGACGGCGTTACGGGACGGATCCGGACGCCCATCGCGGCCCCGTACCGCACCCACCGCAAGGGCACGTTCGCCTACCGGCTGCCGGTGGCGAACGGCACGTACCACGTCGATCTCAAGTTCGCCGCCCCCGCCGGGGCCGGGATCTTCAACGTCAACGCCGAGCGCCGCAGGATGATCGCCGGCCTGGACGTGGCCGCCGTCGCGGGAGCAGACGCCCCGCTCGACCGGCGCGTCACGGTCGAGGTCACCGACGGCGTGCTCGATCTGGAGTTCGTGCCTCGGCTCGGCGATGCGACCGTCTCCGCCATCACCGCCATCCGATCTGCGGAAGGACGCTAGCGATGCGACCACCCCTCAGAAAAGGCAGTCCCGGCAAAGACAGCGCTGGCAAGGGCAGCCCCGGCAAGGGCAGCGCTGGCAAAGACAGCATCCGAAGAAAGGGCTCCCGTAGAAGCGGCTCCCGAAGCGGGGGCTCCCGCAGGATGCTTGCGCTGCTGCTCGCGACGCTCATGGTGGCTGCCACGTTCTGGGCACCCGCGTCCCCTGCCGCCGCCACCAAAGCCCCCGCTGGGGCGACCCCGGCCCTGGCTTCGGCCACCTCGGCCACTAAGGCCCCGACCTCCCCGGCCAGGGTCACTTATGACAAGTACTCGCTCATGGTCAACGGCAAGCGGGTGTTGTTGTGGTCGGGGGAGTTCCACTACTTCCGGCTGCCCAGCCAGGAGCTGTGGCGGGACACCCTGGAGAAGGTCAAGGCCGCCGGCTTCAACGGCGTCTCGCTCTACTTCCACTGGGGCTACCACTCGCCTAAGCAAGGCGTGTACGACTTCACCGGCGTCCGGGACGTCGACCGGCTGCTGCGGTTGACCGAGGAACTGGGCCTCTATGTCGTCGCCCGCCCGGGCCCGTACATCAACGCTGAGACGACGGGCGGCGGTCTGCCCGCCTGGCTGAAGAACGTGCCGGGACGCGCTCGTTCCAGCGACCCCGGCTACACCGCGGCCTACCGCGAATGGCTTGACCACATCAACCCGTTCATCGTCCGCCACCAGGTGACGCGCGGCGGCTCGGTCATCGCCTACAACGCCGAGAACGAATACGCCGTCAACACCGACCGCGCCTACATGGCCGACATCTCGGCCAGAGCGCGCGCGGCCGGGATTGACGTACCCATCACGCACAACCAATGTTGCGACGCCGCCGACTGGACCACCGACTGGTCTACGGGACAGGGCGCCGTGGACATCCTCGGCGTGGATGACTATCCGCAGGCGTTCAACTGCCCTGACCCGCGTACATGGGGCACCTGGGGGACGGGTGTCACCGAACGCAGGAGCAGGGAGGCACCCGTCTACGCCGCCGAATACCAGGCAGGCGCGATCGACCTGAACGACGCGGGCTACGAGAAATGCCGGGAGCTGACAGGCCCGGACTACATGAAGGTCTATTACAAGTCCAACCTCGTTACCAGCGGCGCCACCATGTTCGGCTACTACATGGCGTACGGAGGCACCTCGTGGGGCTGGCTGCCCCAGCCGAACGACGTCTACACCTCCTACGACTACGGCGCCGCCATCACCGAGAACCGGCAGCTCACCACCAAATACGACGAGTTCAAGCGGCAGGGACTCTTCCTGACCACGGCGGCGCCGGTGACCAAGACCGACCCCGCGTCCGCCCCGGCTTCCAGCAACGCCGCCGTGCACACCGAGGCTCGCGCCAACCCGGACACAGGCACCCAGGTCGTGCTCGTACGCCACGCCGACCGCACCACCGACGCCGATGAGTCCGCCACCCTCACCTGGGCGGCGCCCGACGGCTCGTACACCGTGCCGGTCCGCGTCAAGGGCCGCGACGCCAAGCTGCTGCTCGCGGGCTACGACATGGGCGGCCAGCGGCTGGCGTTGAGCACCTCCGAACTGCTCACTCACACCGAGTCCGGCGGCCGGGACGTCGCCGTGCTCTACGGCAAGGAGGGGACGCAAGGCACCACAGTCCTCCGTTACGGCTCGCGCCCGACGGTCAAGGTGCTCTCCGGCTCGGTCCAGACCTCGTACGCCAACGGCAACCTCACGCTGGACTACGACCACAAGGGCCTCGCCCGCGTGCTCATCAGCGACGGTGGCCGCCGGCCGCTCCTGCTGCTCCTCGGCACTGACGCTGAGGCGGCGAAGTTCTGGCGTGCCGACGGCGTGCTTGTCCGCGGCACGTCCCTCGTCCGCTCGGCAAAGGGCCAGAGCACCATCCACCTGCGCGCCGACCTGGCCAAAGCGGGTGACGTAGAGGTGTTCGCCCCGGCCAAGGGCCTCACCCTCAACGGCAAGCGGCTCACGGCCCGGCGTACCGCGAGCGGTTCGCTCCTAGCTCATGCGGCAGGCCCCAAAGCCGTCCGCCTACCTGAGTTGACCCGCTGGCGGAGCGCTGAGGGAGCTCCCGAGGCCAAGCCAGGCTTCGACGACTCCCGCTGGACCGTGGCGGACAAGACCACCACGGTGAGCCCGATCAAGCCGAAGACGTTGCCCGTCCTGTACGCCGACGACTACGGCTACCACCACGGGCACGTCTGGTATCGGGGACGCTTCACGTCCAACGGCCAGGAGAAGACCGTCGACCTCAACGCCATCACCGGCCGGAAGGGCGTCTACCAGGTCTGGCTCAACGGCAGTTACCTGGGTTCGGCCGCCGGAGGTGTCCAGGCCGACGCCGGCGACGCGTCCACCCCGCCCAACCCCGACCCCGGACCGGGCCACTTCACGATCCCGTCCGGCCTGCTGAAAGCCGGGAAGCCCGCGACCCTCGCCGTTCTCGTCGGCAACATGGGCCACAACGACGACTGGACCGCCGAGGACGTCCGCCAGAAGCAGCCGCGCGGCCTCGTCGGCGCCTCGGTCGGGGACGCGGCCATCACCTGGAAGATCCAAGGCGCCCGCACCACCGACCCCGTCCGGGGTCCGCTCAACAACGGCGGCCTCATAGGCGAACGCCTCGGCTGGACCCTCCCCGGTTATCCCGACCGCACGTGGCGTTCAGCGCAGTCCACCATCGCCCCGGGCTCGTCCTGGCTCCGCACCACGTTCAACTTGGACCTGCCGAAGGACCAGGATGTTCCCCTGACCCTGCGCTTCCCGCAGGGCAGCGGAAAGTACCGCGTCCTCCTCTTCCTGAACGGCTGGAACATGGGCCAGTACCTTTCCACCGGCCCCCAGCGGGACTTCGCACTGCCCGCAGGCATCCTCCGTGAGCGGGGCCGCAACACCCTGGCCCTGGCCGTCATCGCCGAAGAGAACGCCACTATCGGCAAGCCCACTCTCGTCCCCGTCGCCAACCATCGAGGCGGTGCACGATGACACTCCACCGGAGAACCTTTCTCGGAGCGGGCGCCGCTCTACCCCTGCTCGCAGCCACGCCCGCGTCCGCGTCCCGTTCCATGGGCAACCGCTACCGCCTCCAGAAGCGCTTTGTCGACTGGCGCTTCGGGATGTTCCTGCACTTCAACATGGGCACCTACCACGACGCGGAGTGGGTCGAGCCCGACCAGGACCCGCGTTCGTTCAACCCGACCCACCTCGACTGCGGCCAGTGGGCGGACGCGGCCAAGGCAGCAGGTATGAAGTTCGGCGTCCTCACGGCCAAACACCACGACGGCTTCTGCCTGTGGCCCACCAAGAAGACCGACTACAAGGCCCAGCGCGATATCGTGCGCGAATACGTCGACGCCTTCCGGTCCCGAGGCCTCACACCCTGCCTCTACTTCTCGATCTGGGACCGCACCAACGGCGTCGGCCCCAAGGGCTTCGACGACCGCCCGCCGATCACCCGCGAAGCCATCGACTTCGTCAAGGCCCAGCTCACCGAACTGCTCACGGGCTACGGCCCCATCCCCCTGCTGATCCTCGACGGCTGGGCCTGGCACTGGGCGTTCAACCACCAAACGATCCCCTGGCACGAGATCCGCGAGCACATATCCTCGCTCCAGCCCAACTGCCTGGTCCTAGACCTCAACGGCCTCGCCGTGCCGTGGCACTCGGACCTGCTCTTCATCGAGGAGACCAAGGGCGGCGTCTTCTGCCCGCCGGGCAATACCTACGCCGCGTCCCAAGGCCAGACGATCGCCCCCGCAGGCTGGTTCTGGCACCCCTCAACGCCGACCAACCTGCTCACGCCCAGCCAAATCGTCGACGGCCACCTAGCCAAGCTCGAACCCCGCTACTGCACGTTCATCCTCAACTGCCCGCCCAACCCGCAAGGCCTCCTGGACGACACAGTCGTCCAAACGCTGCAGGAAGTAGGCCGCCAGTGGCGCCCCGCGAAACGCCCACCCCTCCCACGCCAACCCGACGTGGTGAGCCACCCCCTGACCCCCACCACTGCGACCGCGACAACCGGTGAGGCCGCCAACGCCATCGACGGCCACAGCGACTTCGGCTGGAACGGCCAAGCCGACCAGACTCTCTGGACAACCTCAGAAGGGCCGCAGTCCATCACCATCGACCTGGGCAAGGTCTTCGTGGGCATAGATGTCCTGACTTACCTCCCGCGCCAGGACACCGCCAAGGATTTCGTCCTAGAGGATTTTGTAACGACCGGCAACATCACGTCCTACCGAATATCCGCAAGCACCAACGGCAAGACGTTCCGCCCCCTAACCCAAGGCACGTGGTCGAAAGACCACACCCTCAAAGAAGCGCGCTTCCGCCCCACGATCGCCCGTTACCTGCGCCTAGAAACCCCTGGCCCAGCCATAGCAAGCGAAATAGGGTGCGGCGGCCTCAGAGCCAAACCCAGACCCCTCCGCTAACCAGCCAGCGGGCGCCCGGCTCGTCCCGGGCGCCCGCTACCCTCGCGCGATGGCCCCCCTCCTCAGAACCATCGAAGAAACCCCCTGGATCGCCGGCATGCTCGCGGCGATCTTCGATTTCGACGTCACCGACCCCTCGCACACGCCCGTCGAGCCCCTCCATCTCGCCGGCGGCGACCGCCTGGACGCGATCGCCCGAGACGGCGCGGGCGGCACGTACTACCTCTGCGGCGATGGCGAGGAGCGCCCCGTCCTCTACGCCGACTCAGAAGGCGGAGCAACCCTCCTGGCCCCCTCCCTGGCGGCCGCGCTGGCGATCATCATCCAGCTGCCCTTCTGGCGGGACTGCCTGGGCCCCGGCGACCTGGAAGAGTCCCGCCTCTCCGCCCTCGAACAGGAGTACGTAGACGACGAACCGGACCTCCCCCTCCACCGCACCCAGCTCCTGGCTGCCCTAGATCTCACCCCGGGCGACGGCCTCTCACTGCTGCGGGCCACAGCGAGAGGCGCCGGCCCCGAGTACGTGGTGCTCACCGAAGACGGTCACCCGTACGAATCACTTTGTACGTAACGTGCGTGACGAGATTCGTCCCCCGACGCTCACCGGCTCCAGCAAAGCGACTCCGACAGAGAGCAAGCTGACGACCAAGCCCATCGCGTCGTCCCTTCACAGACCTCAGCCAGTCGGACGCGCTGTCACGGGAGGTGGTTTCTTCGGGATGCAAACCTGCGTTCAGTGGGGCGGAAGGAAGAGGTCAGTTAGTGGGGGAGCGGCGCGGCGAGGCCCTTGTCGTCTACGACCTGGGCCTCGCCGCGGCGCATGCGGACTGTGTCGCCGTGCTGATGCGGCCTGCCCGCCGAGGTGTTGACGGCGGAGCTGCTCAGCTTGGTCTACCAGTGCGACATCGAGGTCCTAGCGCATCCGCGTATCTCCCGTCTGTTGGTGATTTTCCGGCGTCATGACACTGCGCAGGGGGTGCCGTTGAGGGTGAAGGTGTCCGGGCGGGTGAACGTGCCCGTGTAGGTGCCCTGGAAGCCGAAGGACTGGCTGCCGTTGGGCGGGATCGACGCGTTGTGGTCAACGGCGCGGGCCGTCACGGCGCCGGTGGCCGGTGTGACGGTGGCGTTCCACGCGTTGGTGATTCTTTGGGTCGAGGGCAGCGTGAAGTTGAGCGACCAGCCGTTGACCGGGGTCGTGGCGGAGACGTTCACGTTCGCCGTGAAGCCGCCTGACCAGGTGCTTGTTGTGTAGGCGACCTTGCAGGACGGAGGTGGATCCTCACCGCCGTTCTCCGTGGTCGCGGTGAAGGAGTTCACCGCCAGCCCGGTGCCGTTCTGCCACGGCTCGAAACCGGCCTGCACGCTCGTCACGTACCAGCTGGGATTGGCGAGGCCGTGGCTGATCGCCTGGTCGACGAAGTCCATGACATCGAAGCTCCAGCTGCTGATCGCCGCCGGGGCCACGAACGAGATCACGTCGTTGCCGCCGTTGTTGCCGGTCCAGATCTCCCAGCTCCGGCCGCCGACGGTGGTGGTGCCGACCGGCCTGCCGATGGGCTGGATCGGCCCCACACGGTTGAACCAGATCATGATCTCGGTCTTGTTGACGCCGTCCCGTTTCGGTGTCGGGTCGAGCCAGATGTCGTAGGACGCGTTGTAGATCGAGTCGCCGGTGTAGGTGTAGGAGATGCTGCTGTTCAGCCTGCCGATGGTGCTGATCTGCGCGGGCAGGGTGCTGCCCGGCGAACAATTGGTGTAGTGACAGCCGAGGAAGACCGACGGATAGGACTTCGGTGCTCCATTGGTCGGCACCGAGCCGTCGGCCCGGACGATCCGGAAGCCGGACCCGGTGGTCTCGATGCACTGTGTGGCGGACGTTCCCCAGCGGTTGTTCTGCACCACGTACTTGCCCTGGATGGTGGCGCTGCCCCATTGCTCGCAGAGCTGGACGTCGGCGCGGGCGGGCGCCGCGGCCGCCGGCGGTGCCGGCATCGTCAGTGATGCTGCGGCGAGGATCGCCACGAGGAATAGCCGGTGGACCATGCTCCCTCCCTTCACTCGTTGAAGAGGCGGGCGTAGTCGGCCATGGCCATGGCTATGTCTGCCTGCGCCCAGAAGCGGTGGAACTTGAATGCGGGCGGTGTGGTGCTGGCGCCGGTGGCGTAGGCCCAAACCCGGTTGTAGTCGGGGTCGGTCTTGAGGAACGAGCGGATGGACATGAACGTGGAGCTGGAGTTGATCGGGTCGCCGTTGGGCATCGTGCCGGTCCAGCCGGCGGGGACGTAGACGGGGTCCTTGACCCGGCTGTAGTCGGCCTTCGTTTCTGAGACCGAGATTCCCTTGGTGTCCTGGTGCTTCCAGAGCGCGTCGAGGAGATTCTTGGCGGTCTGCTTGGCCTGGGCGTGGTTCGCCCGTGCTGCGTAGGCGGTGAGTGTGCGGGCCAGAGCCGCTGTGGTCCCGACGTCGTCGGTGTGGTCGGCGACGGTGACGTGCAGGCCTGTGTTGGCCGGCGGCATGCCGGACGTACCGGACCAGTCGGCGTCCGGCTGGCCGTTCCAGCGGAGTGTGGAGGGCACCCGGTAGTCGCCGGTGGCGGGGTCGGCGGTGGTTTGCGGAAGCACCCAGGAGACCCACTTGTCGAGGATCGACTTGGCGTTCGCGTCACCTGTGACCTGGTAGTACTCGGCGACCCGCTGCATCGACCAGACCTGGAACCCGAACCACTGGTTGCTGGGCGGGTCGTGGTAGACGGGCTGCCAGTCGTAGGCCATGCCGAAGAACTTCGTCAGGCCGGCGGGTGGTGAGTTGTAGCTGCCGTCCCAGCTGTTGGTCACGCCACCCGCGATGGCGCCTTCCTCGGATTGCAGCCACTTGTAGAGCTGCAGCTGGCGGGTGAGGCTGGCCTGCCAGTCGGCCTTTGCGGTTGAGCCCTTGGGGGCGAGTGCGGGATCGTTCACCAGCGCGTACGCGGCCATCGGGTTCTGGTAGCCGAAGTGCGAGGCGCCGTCGCCGATGCGCCACGACCAGCTGCCGCTGGTGCTCAGTGAGCCGCCCCAGGCGTAGTACCAGGAGAGGAGATAGTGCGCGCTGTTCTTGCCGGTCGCGCCGGGGCACGTCGCGGCGGGGTAGCAGTTGCCGATCTTCTTGAAGTACTTGTCGAAGAACGCGTAGCGCAGGTAGTCGCCCATCTTGCCGGCTTTGCCGACGGTCGAGGAGACGTCGCCGGTCTTGCCCTGCTCCTTGGCCCAGATGTTCGCCCAGTACGCGGCCTGGACGGCTCGCGCGTCGGCGTCCGGGGCGTTGGTGAACTTCCACTGCTTGGCGTAGCTGGCGTCCTTGATGAACAGGTCAAGGTAACCGTTGGGGCCGCCGTACTTGAACGCGTCGCACGTCGGCTGCGGGATCGTCTCGAAGACCGACTCCTGCGGTCCACGCTGGTAGGTGTTGATGTACGAGGGGCCGTCGGCGCTTGGCCCGTTCTCGCATCCACCGCCGGGGGTGTTGCCGTAGCCGTAGACGTTGTCCACGTCCTGCAGCCAGTGCATGCCGTAGATGTCGTCGGTGCCGTACGCGGACTTGAGCTCACCCGCGATGGGGTCCTGGCCTACCGGGATGTTGCCGTCGATGGGGGATGGATAGGACGTCACCTGGGGATGTTCGGCCGCGTAGGTGGCGGGCTTGCTCGCCTGGTACGAGGCGTTGGTGGGCTGGTCGGCCTTGGTGGGGATCATGTACTTCTCCATCAGCGCCCACGAGGCGTTGAAGGGTGCCCAGTCCTTGCTGACCCTGCCGTACATCGCCTCCAGCCAGATGAGGTAGCTGTAGGCCTCGGAGGTCGTCTCGTGGCCGTGGTCGGGCGCCTCCACCAGGAACGTCTCGACCGAGTGGTACGGGATGCCCTCGGGGCTGAAGTAGCCGTTCGCCGGGTTCTTGATCTTGTTGTACTGGTCGATGAAGCGTTGCTCGTAGACGCCGCCCGCCCCGTCGATCTGCCGGACGGTCACCTTGCCCGCGGCGTATCCGGTGGCCGTTGAGGTGAAGGTGGCCTCCCCGCTGCCGGTCGCGGCCGCGGTGATCTCCACGTTCTGCGCGGCGGACCAGTTCTGGGGCGTAAAGGTGAGCGTCGCCCCGGCGGTGACCGACAGGCTGGTGACGCCTGCGGTCCGGGCCGTCGTCACGGTCACGTTCGCGGCGGGCGCCTCGGACAACGTGACGCCGTAGGTCACCTTGGCGCCGGACGCGAGGCTGAAGGTGGTCGGGCTCGCCACGATGCTCGCGCCCTGCGTGACCGTGATGCCGACGGGTGCGGACTCGGCGGTCGCGCCCGTGCTGTCGGTGACCTTGGCGTAGAGCGAGTGGTTCCCGGCCGTGGTCGGCGACCAGGACAGGGAGTAGGGGGCGGTGGTGTCACCGGGGGCGAGCAGGCCGTCCTGGTTGTAGAACTCCACCTTGCTGACCGTCGCCCCCGATCCGGCGGCGGCCGTCGCGGCGAGCGGCACCGTGCCGCCCACCGAGTAGGTCGCGCCGGCGGCCGGGCTGGTCAGCGCGACGGTCGGCTGTGACGAGGTCTGGTTGCAGCGGACGCCGTTGAACGTGAAGGCCGTCGGGTCGTCGTTGGCTCCGCTGAAGTTGAACTGCGCGCCGACGTTCAGGGTGGCGCCGGAGGCGAGCGTCTTGTTCCAGGTCTCGTTCTCGACCGTCACCTGCTGGCCGGACTGCGACCACTTGCCGCTCCAGCCGTTCACGAGGGTCTGGTTGCCCGAGTAGGAGTAGGTCAGCTTCCAGCCGTCGACCGCGTCACCCTGGTTGGTGATGTCGAGGCTCGCGGTGAAGCCGGTGCTCCACGCGTTCTTCGCATAGACGACCTTGCACGCCACCGCCGCCTGGGCGGGGGACGCGGCGACGGCCGCCAGGCCGCCGCAGAGCAAGGTCAACAGCACGCTCACCGCCGTGAACGCGCGCCATCGATGCCGTCTTCTCACCGGGATTCCTTTCATTGGTGCCCTGAACAGGGCGAACAGGGGCATGGAGGGACCAGGAAGGTCGTGCCGGCAGGTCGGCGAACGCACTGTGTCTGGCGCGGTGCCTGGCGCGGTCTCAGCCGGACCGGCCGGCCCCCACGGGGGGCCGGACCGGTCAGGCGGAGTCTCGTCAGGCTGACTGGTCGGGCGGCTGGTCGAGCAGGCTGATCGGCTGGCTGGTCGAGCAGGCTGATCGGCTGGCCTATCGGGCGGGCTGGTCAGGCGGAGTCTCGGATGATCAATTTGGTCTTGAGCACGACGCCGCGATCGGCGGTGGCCCGTCCCGCGATGCGGGCGCGCAACTCGCGGACGAGCCGGGCGCCCAGCTCCTCCACCGGCTGCCGTACCGTCGTCAGCCGGGGAAGTGTGCGCTGGGCGATCGGGGCGTCGTCGAAGCCCACGACGGCGACGTCGTCGGGCACCCGGCGACCGGCCCGGCGCAGCGCGCGCAGGGCCCCGGTGGCCATCAGGTCGGACGCGGCCAGTACCGCGTCAAGGTCGGGCCGCCGTTCCAGCAGCCGGTCCATCGCGTGCTCGCCGGAGAGCGGGCCGAAGTCGCCGTGCCCGACCATCCCGGTCACGTCCATCCCGGCCTCCCGCGCGGCCCCCCGATAGCCGGCCAGCCGGTCGGCGCCCGCGCCCATGTCAGCGGGGCCCGCGATGGTGGCGATGCGGGAACGACCGGTTGCGAGCAGATGGCGGACCGCCGCCCGCGCGCCGCCAAGGTTGTCGACGTCGACGTACGGCAGGGCTGGATCGCCCAGGGGCCGTCCGGCCAAGACCACCGGGGCGCCCGCGGTCGCATGCACCAGCGCGGCGGGGTGGTCGCGGTGGGAGCCGATCAGCAGCACGCCCGCCACATTCCCGCCGCGGAGGTAGTCCGTGGTCACCCGCCACTCGTCAGGCTTGCCGACCATGAGGATGGCCAGCGGGGCCCGGCCGTCGAGCTCCCGGCGGACGCCCCACAGCAGGCGGGAGAAAAAGGGGTCGGCGAACACGCGGGCGCTGTCCTCGCAGAGCACCGCCGCGATCGCTCCTGAAGGGACCGTGCCAAGCGCGGGCTGGCGGCGCCGCACGTAGCCGAGCAGTTCCACCGCCTTCTCGACGCGGAGGCGTGCTTGGTGGCTGACCCTGGCCGAGCCGGTGAGGACGCGGGACGCGGTTGCCGGAGAGACACCGGCGAGCTCGGCCACATGCGCGAGCGTGGGCGGCCTGCTCTCGGTGATCGTGTCGCCCGCGATGAGTGGCTCGCCCGCGGTGATCGTCTGGCCTGCGCTGATCGGCTCGCTTGTGCTGATCGGCGGGCTTGCGGCGATCGGCTCGGTTGTGCTGGCCGCCTGTCCTGCGGTGATCGGCTCGCCTGTGCTGATCGGCGGGCTTACGCTGATCGGCTCGCTTGGGCTGGCCGGCTGGCCTGCCTTGATCGGTCGGCTTGCGCGGATCGACTTGCTTACGCGGATCGGCCGGTTTGCGCGGATCGTGACGGCTGGATCGGTGGACGGTTCGAGGATCGTCACACTGGCACTCCCTTCGGGGTGCTCCGGCCGTCGGGATCGGCCGGAGGAGGGGAGTAGTGGGAGCGCTCCCAAGAATCCGTTCATGAGCGGAGACTGTCAAGAGCCGTCACGGGACTTGTGAAAAGCCGTGGAACATCTCTTTCCGCTCGGTGCCCGCGCGTTCTACGGTCACGTCGCAATCAGGAGTGGGAGCGCTCCCAAGCACTGTCGACGCACCAGGAGGTTCGATGCAGCCCTTGCCGAGGTCGGCGGTGCCGACGGTGGTGGTCGTGGCGGCCGCGTCGCTGCTCGCGTCCAGTTGCGGCGGGTCGGCCGACCCGCAACAACGGGCCGCCACGACACGCTTCCCGCACGACGCGCCCACCCTGCTCGCCGCGGGCACCGGCAACCTCGAAGGCTCCGCGTCGTTCCGGCTGACCACGCGGATCGCCGTGCCCGCCGAGAAGGGACGTCCGGCGTACCGGCTGGACATGGCAGGTGTCTGGGACGCCCGGCGGCAGGCCGGGCGGATGGACGGCGTTCTCAAGGACGCGCACGCCACGGTCTTGTCGATCGGAGGCAACGAGTATGTCTCGGTGCCGCCCAACATCCGTAAGCGGACCGGCCGGACCTGGCTCCGGGCGGCCCGCGGTACCAGCACGTTCGCCGACTTCCCCGACGTGCATCGGCTCGCCATGGTGCTGCGCACCGCCGAGCGCCCGTCGGTGACCGCCGAGGCGGGCGCGACCTGGCATGTGCGCGGCACGGTCCACCGGGCCGCAGCGCTGCGGAAGATCCCCGACCCGGCGGTACGGGCGTTCGCGGGCGCGCTGCCCGCCACGACCGGCTTCGACCTGTGGACCGACGACGCCGGCCGCCCGAACCGCATCCGCCTCACCCCGGCCGGCGACGCCAAGAAGATCACCGGGACCGTCGAGCTGTCGGACTTCGGCGCCCGCCCGAACGTCCAGGAACCCATCGCCGCGCAGATCCTCGACTCCCTCCCCACGACCAAGCGCGCCCCCAACACGACCAAGCGCGACTGAAGGTGAGGGACGTCATGAGACCGTTCTCTGCTCGTGCCGGCTCTGCCCGTGCTGCCGCTGGCCGTGCCGCCTCTGCTCGTGCCGCATCTGCCTGTGCTGGCTTTGCTCGTGCTGCCGCTCGCCGTGCCGCTTCTGGCCGTGTCGGCTTTCCTCGTGCTGGCTCTGCCCGTGCCGCTGCGGCCGTTTCGTTGGCCGGGACCCTCTGCCTGGCGGGTTCTCTTGTCACCGGGCTCGGCTCGCTCGGCACCACCGCCGCCCATGCCGCGGTGTCCTGCAAGGTGGACTACACCAAGAACGACTGGGGCTCGGGCTTCACCGCCGCCATCGGCATCACCAACCAGGGCACGGCGCCGCTCAACGGCTGGGAGCTGACGTACTCCTACGCCGGGAACCAGAAGCTCACCAACGGCTGGAACGGCCGGTGGTCCCAGGCGGGCGCGACCGTCACCGTCGGCAGCGAGGGCTGGAACGGCGCGATGGCTGCCGGGGCTACGGTCCAGGTCGGCGCCAACTTCACCTACAGCGGCACCAACACCGACCCGACCACGTTCAGCGTCAACGGCACCACCTGCGGCGGGACGCCCCCGACCGACCCACCCACCGACCCGCCCACAGGCCCCGCGCCCAAGCTCAAGGTCTCCGGCAACACGTTCGTCGACGCGAACGGCAAGGCCGTCGTGCTGCGTGGCGTCAACCGTTCCGGCGGCGAGTTCGCCTGTGTCCAGAACAACGGCTTCTGGGACGGCCCGATGGACGCCGCCTCCGTGGCCGCCATCAAGACGTGGCGTGTCAACACGGTGCGGGTACCGCTCAACTCCGACTGCTGGCTCGGCCTACCGAACGTCAACGCCGCCTACCGGGGCGCGGCGTACCAGAACGCGGTCAAGAACTACGTCGGACTCCTTCTGGAGAACGGCATCACGCCCATCCTCGAACTCCACTGGAGCAATGGACTCTGGACCGGCTACAACAGCCACTGCGCCACGGCCAACGCCGAGTGCCAGAAGCCAATGCCCGACGCGCAGTACTCACCGGAGTTCTGGAAACAGGTCGCGACCACCTTCAAGGGCGACACCGCCGTCGTCTTCGACGTCTTCAACGAGCCGTACCCCAACAACCTCCAGGTCATGGACTACAACCAGTCCTGGAAGTGCTGGCGCGACGGCGGCGACGCGTGCCCCGGCCTGACCTACGAGGCAGCCGGGATGCAGGACTTGCTGGACGCCGTACGCAGCACCGGTGCCACCAACGTCGTCTTGATCCCGGGCACCAGCTACTCGAACGACCTCAGCCAATGGCTCGCCAACAAGCCGTCCGACCCCACCGGGAACGTGGCCGCGGCCTGGCACTCCTACAACTTCAACTACTGCAAGGACGTCGCCTGCTGGGACCAGCAACTCGCGCCGGTCGCCGCGCAGGTGCCGTTCGTCGCTGGTGAGATCGGCGAGAACACCTGCGGCCACGCCTACATCGACACGCTCATGGCCTGGCTCGACAGGCACGGCGCGTCGTATCTCGGCTGGACCTGGAACACCTGGAACTGTGCCAGCGGCCCCTCCCTGATCAGCTCGTACGACGGCACGCCCACGCCATACGGCGCGGGACTGCGCGAGCACCTCCGATCCCTTTCCTGACCAGAGCACCGAGGCCGTTTGGCTCCCACTACGGACGGCCCCGGTGCCCGGCTCTGCTCTTCAGTCGCCCCACCACCCCCGAAAGGTTGCCGAACCGCATGACACATGTACCGAAAAGCTCGCCACCGAAGAGTCCCCGCGGGTCGTGGCTGCGCGCGGCCGCGGCCGGCGCGGCGTCGCTGCTGCTCGCCGGCGGGGCCGTCGCGCTCACCTCGACCCAGGCGGGCGCGGCCGCCGGTTGCAAGGTCGACTACACCGTCAACCAGTGGAGCACCGGCTTCACCGCGAGCGTGTCGCTCACCAACCTCGGCGACTCGCTCAACGGATGGACCCTGGAGTGGGACTTCGCCGGAGACCAGAAGGTGACGGGCGGCTGGAACGCCACGTTCAGCCAGTCGGGCAAGCACGTCACCGTGAAGAACGCCGACTGGAACACCACGCTCGCGACGGGGGCGTCGATCAATCCCGGATTCCAGGCCACCTACTCGGGCACCAATGACAAGCCCGCGCAGTTCAAGCTGAACGGCGTGGTGTGCACCGGTACCACCGGCCCGACCGACCCGCCCACCGATCCGCCGGCCGGCAGCCGGGTGGACAACCCCTACGCGGGCGCCAAGGTGTACGTGAACCCCGAGTGGGCCGCCAAGGCCACGGCCGAGCCGGGCGGGAGCCGGATCGCCAACCAGCCCACCGGCGTCTGGCTCGACCGCACCGCGGCGATCCAGGGCGTGAACGGCGGCATGGGCTTGCGCGCCCACCTCGACCAGGCCGTCGCACAGGGCGCCGGCCTGATCCAGCTCGTCGTCTACAACCTGCCCGGCCGTGACTGCTCCGCGCTCGCGTCCAACGGCGAGCTGAAGGCCGACGAGATTGACAAGTACAAGACGCAGTTCATCGACCCGATCGCCGCGATCCTTGCGGACACCAAGTACGCGAACCTGCGCGTCGTCACGGTGGTCGAGATCGACTCGCTGCCCAACCTGATCACCAACGTGTCGCCGCGGCCGACGTTCACCCCCAACTGCGACACCATGAAGGCGAACGGCAACTACCAGAAGGGCATCGCGTACGCCCTCAACAAGCTCGGCGCCATCCCGAACGTCTACAACTACATCGACATCGGCCACCACGGCTGGCTCGGCTGGGACGACAACCTCGGCCCGACGGCCGATCTGCTCGCCCAGGTGGCGCGGGACTCGGGCTCGGTGTCGAACGTGCACGGCTTCATCACCAACACCGCCAACTACGGCGCCACGAAGGAGCCCTACTTCACCATCAACGACTCGGTGGGCGGCACGTCCGTACGCCTGTCCAAGTGGATCGACTGGAACCGCTACGTGGACGAGACCTCCTACGCCCACGGCATGCGCCAGCGGCTCTCCCAGGCCGGCTTCGGCGACAGCATCGGCATGCTGATCGACACCAGCCGCAACGGCTGGGGCGGCACCGCCCGGCCCACCGGCCCCGGCCCGCAGACCTCGGTCGACGCGTACGTCGACGGCGGCCGGACCGACCGCCGCATCCACCTCGGCAACTGGTGCAACCAGTCCGGCGCCGGGATCGGCGAGCGCCCGAAGGCCGCACCTGAAGCGGGCATCGACGCCTACGTGTGGATCAAGCCGCCCGGTGAGTCCGACGGCGCCAGCAAGGAGATCCCGAACACCGAGGGCAAGGGCTTCGACCGCATGTGCGACCCAACGTATGAGGGCAACGCACGCAACAACTACAACATGAGCGGAGCCCTTGGGGACGCGCCACTGTCCGGCCACTGGTTCTCCGCGCAGTTCCAGGAGCTGATGAGGAACGCCAACCCGCCGCTCAACTGACACTCCCTGTCAGCAGGCCGCCCAGGAACAACGGCCCCAGCCCCTGGGCGGCCTGCCGACGCCCGCCCCAGTCCCCGGGCGGCCTGCCGACGCCGCCTACATCGCACGCATCCGGGCCGCTTTCATCCGGGCCGCTTTCATCCGGGCCGCTTTCATCCGGGCCGCTTTCATCCGGGCCGCTTTCATCCGGGCCGCTTTCATCCGGGCCGTCTTCATCCGGGCCGCAGTGCCTCGTGCCCGCTATGCGTCGAAGCAACAGACATTGGGAGTGTTGATACTGCTCCCTGATTCGTCATCAGGGAGCAGTAGTCAGGACTTCCGTGGTTGAGGAACGTGTCTTACGGAGGCGTCGTTATGCTCGCCTCGTGGGCGAAATCGTGGTGGTGCGCGATGGCTCTGGGCCGGAAGTCCTGCTTGTGCATGGCGGAGCCGGCCCGCGGACGACATGGGGCGCTTTGGCTCCGCTGGCCGATCGGTGGACGCTGGCATACGTCCATCGCCGTGGCTATCCGCCGAGTCCACCACCGCAGAAGAGTCAGGACTTCGAGGTGGACGCCCTGGACCTGGCGCCACTGCTCATCGGCCGCCCGCACGTTGTCGCCCACTCTTACGGCGTCCTCGGGACGTTGATCGCGGCCGCTGCCGCGCCGGGCAGCGTGCGTTCGCTCACCTTGATCGAGCCGCCGCTCAACTACCTTGTCCCTGACGATCCCGAGGTGGCGCGGCTCGAGCGCATCGGCGATGCCGTCCTCACCCACGGGATGGACATGGACCCGACTGAGTTGCGCGAGTTTCTCCGCCTGGCGGGCGCACCCATCGGCGACGGCCCTCTCCCCGAGTACGTGGTCGCCGGCGTTCGGCGGGCGCATGGTGGTCGGCCACCCAGCGAAGCGCGCCCCAAGCTCGACGTGATCCGTGACGCCGGCGTCCCGGTGCTCGTCGCGTCCGGAGATCACACGGCCGCGATCGAGCGGATCTGCGACGCTCTCGCGGATGCGCTCAGCGGCGAGCGCAGCGTGCATCGGGGCGCTGGTCACTTCGTCGCGGCAGCATCGGGCTTCGCCGAACGGCTTGAGGCCTTCCTGCGCAAGAGCCGCACGCGGCGAGCTTCTTCCAGCACGTGAGTGTGGCGGCGATGGTGAGCATCGCGGCGAACAGCTTGGCCGAGCGTTCGTAGCGAACGATGAGCCAGACGATGATGCCTTCGATCTTCCAGCGGCAGTGGCAGTGGCAGTGGCAGCGGCAGCGGCCGAGGCGTTCGCCGGCTTTGATAACCGCCGCGCGATGCGTGGCGTGATGCCGGGCTGGCGCAACCAGCGGTGGTGATGTCGAGTCGTAGCCCTGTCGAGTCGTAGCCCTTGTCGGGGCGGAGCTTGCCGGGGTCGTTGACGGCGCGGCCCGCCCCGGGAACGACCGCGAATCCCCGCGACCAGGGGCTGGAGGGCCAGGCTGTTGTAGATCCTTAGCTGGTGAGCTGGTGAGCTGGTGAGCTGGTGAGCTGGTGAGCTGCTGAGCTGCCGGGCCGCCGGTGGCCGAGCCCTCGAGCCGCCTACCACGAGCGGGAGGTCGCCTGCGTCGGGGAGCAGGTGCAGCTTTGAGCCGCGTTTGCCGCAGTCGACCGGGTGCCGTTCGGCCAGAGCCCCGGCACGCCGTCGACCGGCGCGAGCATGTTCGCGCCCCTCGCCCGGACGCCGCCGCGTCCAGGATCGCCGCCGATCAGTCCAGCTCTCCGATCGCGCCGAGCCGAGCCAGAATGCGGTGGTCCAGCGCGTTCAACGAGCTGCAGTGCCTTGTGTCCGTTGTGCCCTTTGTGCATCAGGGCATTGGGAGTTTGATTCTGATCCCTGCTCTGTCATCAGGATTAGTGGTCAGCATTTCCGTGGTGGTTTATTGGACGGGTCAGGCCGCCCCTTTGGCTCTGCTTTCTGTCCGGCTGCATGCAGTTGCATCTTCTCTTCAAGCGTCGGCAGCGAAAGAAGGAAGTTGCAGGGCTCGGGGTCTGCGGTTATCTGCGGATTGGTGTATCTCCGGTTAAACCCGGCGCTTCGCGTTTTGCGGCATCGGTCGCCCATTTGGTGGCGCCTGTTGTCCGGGTGTGGGCAGGTGATGTCGTCTGTTCAAACTCGGCAGCGACAGGAAAGTGGGCGGGTGGTCAGGGTTCGTTCTCAGGCTGTGGGTGTGCTGGTGGCTGATGTTCGAACCCTTGGCCGCGCGAAGCGCGGTTGAGTGCGAGCTCAGGTGGCATCCTTCGCCATTTCGCGTGGTTGGACTGTGACAGTTGCGCTCGGCGCGTGGAGCGTGCGCGGTCCGGCATCATTGAGCCATCCACTTGCACAAGCCGAGTGGGTCTCTGACTCGTGGTATGCACAGGCTACGACGACAGAGAATGGATGGTCACATACAGTCAACTTTCTGCTGTAATCAGTTGCTAACTGTGTGTGGTGGACGATAGTATCGTCACATGAATTCGATCGTGGCGAATCTCAGTGCCGCTTCTGCTGATCAATTGGTGGAAGCGGCAGTCGCGATCGTTGCCGAGCTTGCGCAAAGGTCTGCACCTGACTCAGGTCCCGCGTGCATGGAATTGGCAGAAAATTTGGCGGGCGTGGTCGACCGGGCCGAATATGCGCTGGCCGGAATGATCGCCGTCGTTGACCGCGTTGGTGAGATGAAGCACTGGGGATTCCCGTCCACGCAAGCTTGGCTACAGTGCCGCCTTGGGATGCGTGAAGGCCGAGCCAAGGACCGCGTCACCCTGGCCCGGCAATTGCCCCGACTGGGCCGGGTCAGCCAACTGATGGCCGCCGGCGACCTTTCCTTCGGCTACGCGACCACCGTCGCCGATGCTGTCCAACGGCTGAACGATGACGATTGCTCGGCTGCCGAAGACATCTTGCTGAACGCCGCGAACGATGGTCTGACAGCGGGCAAGGTGGCCCAGCTCGGGCGCAAGGTCCATGACCTGGTGGCCGAGGCCGACGGGACCGAGAAACCGCCTGAGGATGTCAAGCGCGGCTATGAACGCTCCTGGCTGGTGTTGAGCCGGTCGCTGGACGGCGGCTCCTATGTCAAGCGGTGGCTCAACCCCGAAGACACGGCCATTCTCGACGGCAGCCTCGCCCCACTCGCCAAGCCTGCTGGCGCTGACGACCGGCGCGACCTGGGTGAGCGCACCGCCGCTGCACTTTCCACGGTGCTGTCCGGTGGACACAAGAACACCCACGTCACTGTCATCGCCGACCTCGACACCCTGATGGGTGATGACGCACCTGGCCGCCTGCGCGACGGCACGCCGATTCCGGCCGAGCAGGTGCGGCGGCTGGCGCTTACCGCCAGAGTCTCACCCCTCATCATGGGATCCGAGCACGTGCCCCTCTACCTTGGCCACGCAGTTCGGATCGCCAGCGCAGGGCAACGGCGGGTCCTGGAGACCCTGTACGACACCTGCGCCGTGCGTGGTTGTGAAGTGCCCGGCTTCCTGTGCGAGGTCGATCATGTCGATGGGTGGGCGCTGGGCAACAGCCCCACCGACATCGACAAGCTGTCGCTCTGTTGTGGGTGGCACAACAGGTGGAAACATACCCACCCCGAACAAATAGAGATCAGCAAGAGCGACGGACGCTACGTCTACCGGGCGCTGCCACCCGATGGCGTCGCAAGATCCAGACGCCGGAGAGATCCAGTGGATGACCCCGCCAACCCGTGGCACGATCACAATTTCGCTGCCTGACCGATCACCTACGGGTCATGCCCTCATCGACCGCCGGGCGCAGCAGCATCTGGCGGTCCTGAGGCATGCCGAGAAATGGCCGTGCCAAGGCAACCATCGCAGTCCACAGCGGGTGCCGCTGGGTGCACAGGCTGTCGGGAGGGACCGCGCTTGCGTGTGCTTTTACTCGTCCTGGTCGCGCAAGATCGGACTCCTCCAGGGCTTGGATGTAGCGGGCGAGACGCAGGTGCTCGGCTGGCCCTTGAGGCGGCGACAAGGTGGGTGCGTTCACGCCTGCGCGGACTCCAGTTTGAATGCCAGCGCCGGCGCAGATCGACTCGATGCGTAGGTAGGTCTGGTGCCCGGCTGTGGAACGCCAGCACGGGACAGGCGCTAGTTTGAACGACGTCCGGTGTGGAGTGTCCCGCGCGGAGCGCGGCATGGGTTTTCACCGGTGCCGCGCTGGCAGCAAGAGGCACGGGCGCGTGTTGCTGCGCCCCTCACTCGGCCTCGCTGACATGTTTGAGCCTCAGCCTGGCACCGGCCTGCAGGCGGGCGGCGGGCGTTGCCAAAGGGGTGGCGGATGCCGCGCTTTAGACCTTCACGCGCTGCCTTCCAGAGTCAGTGAGAGGAGTTGTCGATCAAGTCAGCTTGGCCGCTCCAGTTGGTGTAGCCGTTGGCTTGCTGCGTTGCGGATACGGCGGGTTCGTCCGTGTTCGGCAAGCAACCGGAGTGCGTCGGGGTCGGTCACGATCTGCGCGGTCACGGTCGTGCGCTGAAACCAGTCGGTGGCCCCGGTGAGTTCCTCGGCGGCCCACGGCTTTCCCAGGACGATCAATCTGAGCAGGCCCCACTCGTGGAGGCGGCGGGTGAGGAAGTCGCGTTCGGCGATCACCTTGGCCATGGTCTGTGCCCAGGAGGTGAATGTCTGGTCGGTCAGCAGTTGGGTGGCCCGACGGTCCAGATGACGGCCCACCGCGCTGTCGGCCATCGTGGCGTCCTGGTCGCGCAGCACGGCTGCCACCAGGTCGGCCTCTTCGGCCTCCGTGACCTCCTCCAGGGCTTGGACGTAGCGGGCGAAACGCAGGTGCTCGGCTGGCTCTTGGCCGATGTGGCCGGTCATGCCGCCATCCTTCCTGCAGCTGAGCACGGGCGTGTCTTCCCGATCACTCGGGAAGGCACGCCCTTCGCGGTGTTCGCGGGGTTCCTGGGTGGGTTATTCGGTGGTGCAGGTTGGGGTGATCGGGGCTGCTGCGCCGGTGGCTACGAAGCCGAACTGGGTTGTGCCGAGGGTTCCGTTCCAGGACTCGTTGGCTGCGGTTACGGCCGAGCCCTGTTGGGTGAGTTTGGCGCTCCAGTGCTGGGTGACCTTCTGGTCGCCGGGGAATGTCCAGCTGACCTTCCAGCTCTTGGCCGGTGTGGTGCTGGTGACGGTCACCTCGGCCTGGTGGCCACCCTGCCATGAGCTGGTCGTCTTGTACGTGGCGGTGCAGCCGGAGGGTGGCGGTTCGGTTGGTGTGGCGCTGGTGTCGCCGTAGATGATGCCTCGGCCGTTCGTGCCCAGGTAGACGCGTCCGTAGACACGCGGGTCGCCGGTCAGGGCCTCGCCCATGTTTCCGTACTGGTGCTGGTCGTCGTTCACGCGGAGCCAGGTGGCGCCGGTGTCGTCGGAGCGGAAGAGGCCGGTGACGTTGTTGATGGTGGCGACGGTGTAGAGGGCCTGGTCGGTCCGGCCGGGGGCGGGTTTGCCGAATCCCACGTTGATCGCCTTGGACACGTTGGGCTGTTTGGTGAACGTGGCGCCTGAGTCGGTGGAATGGAGGAGTCCGGTTTCACCGGCTAGCCATATGTCGCCTTCCTTGCCGGGTAGTGCCTTGAAGTGCACTCCGGTCGTGGGCAGGCCTGTGGCGGCGGGTGTGAAGCTCTGGCCTCCGTTGGTGCTCACGTAGAAACGTCCGTTGGAGAACGCGTAGAACCTGTTCGGGTTTACGCGGTCTGACTCGATGATGGCGTTGGCGGGGACGCCGGAGGAGGGGCTCCAGGTTGTGCCGAAGCCGGTTGAGTGGACGACCTGCTGTCCGGAGTCGCCTGGCGCCCAGACGAACCGGGAGCCGTCTGCTGCGCCCGCGACTGTGCCGCCCTGGTTGACGCCGCTTGGTTCGGTGCCCTGGAACCAGTTGGCACCGCCGTCGGTCGAGAACGCCACGTGGCTGTCGTTCGGGCGATCGGAGTCGGTGAAGTTGCCCGTCCGCACCATGATGTTGGGATTGGACTCGGCGTAGTCCAGGCTGGTGGTGGTCGTGAAGACGGGTTGCGTGAAAATTGTGGCGGGGACCGCTGTGAGGTCGGGGTGGCGGAAGCCGCCTATGTCGCCAAGGGCACTGACCAGGGGGGCTCCGGAGGGTGGGCTGATCAGGTCTAGGACGGCTGTTTCTTCTAGGCCTTTGACCATGGGGGTGATGGTTATTTTGCCCCCCGCGTCCCATTGGGTGAGGTTCTCGGTGCCGTAGATCGTTGCCCCTGTCCCGTACATCAGGCGGTCGGAGTCGAAGGGGTCGATCTCGACTGATTCGTTCATCCAGCCCAGCTTGGGGGTGACCTCGGGCGGTGACGGGTTGGCGCCGAACGTCAGCCACGGCACGGACGAGATGTCGTGGGTGTAGCGGAAGCTGCGGTTGGGGTAGCCGTTCCAGTCCCAGATGCGGGTCCAGGTCGCGCCGCCGTCGGTGCTCCGGAAGAGGATCATGTCGGGCCACCAGGACACCTGTGTCGCGACCATGAGGGTGTTGGGGTGCTGGCGGTCGATGGTGAGCCCGCTGTAGCCGAAGTAGTCGTCGGAGCTGCTGGACGGGATCGGGCTGATCTGCGTCCATCCGCCGGTCTTGGTGTCGTACTTCCAGACGTCGCCCTTGGCGCCGGTGTAGGGGCCGCCGGTATCGCTTGTGGCGATGTAGAGGGCGTTCCCGGCTAGCACGCCCTTGTGGGCGATGTAGCCGGTCGGCTGGCCGGCGAGGCGGGTCCAGGTCGCGCCTGCGTCGGTGCTCCGGTAGACGGTGTTCGCCTTGTCGGCTACGCCGGCGTAGATGGTTTTCGTGGGGGTGCCGGATGTGCCGGTGCTCTCGTCGAACGTCACCCAGACGACGCCGGGACGATGGCTGCCGTAGCCGTTGGGGTCGCTCGGGTTCTCGGCGTAGTCGCCGGGGTTGGTGAACGAGGAGACCTTGGACCAGGTCACGCCGCGGTCGGTGCTCTTCCAGAGACCGTTGCCCTCAGGGGCGCCGAGGTAGAGAACGCGATTGTCGTTCGGGTCGACCACGAGCCGTTCGCCCATGCCGCGGCCAGGCATGTTCCCGCCGAGTTTGAACGGGAGTTCAGTGGCCTGCCACGTTCTGCCGCGGTCTGATGATCGAAGGATCGCCCCTTTGTTGGGGTCCCAGGAGTTGGTGTACATCCCGGCGGCCACGTAGACCCGGTCGGCGTCCACCGGGTCGGCGGCCATGCTGACCACGCCGTTGTAGCCCCACTTGTCCCAGCCCACCCAATCGAGGAGGGGGATCCACTTCTTCGCGGACTGGTCCCACCGGTACGCGCCGCCTATGTCGGTGCGGGCGTAGATGAGGTTCTTCTCCTTGCGGCTGAAGACGATCCCGGGCACGAAGCCGCCGCCGTCGATCCGGACGTTCTTCCAGGAGTACGACTCGGCGGCCGGGACCGGGGCGGATGTTGCGGTGGCGGCCGGCACCAGGGCCGCCGCGGTGATGGCCAGCGTGGCCAGCCCGGCCGTCATGCCACCGGCGAGCGCTCTTCGCATGGGCGGTTCCTCCTCGTACTACGACTGGCCGGAGGATGGTCGAATCGCTTCGATGAGGCAAGGGTGGGGCTGGCCGGATGGCGAATTTCAGCGGCTGTGAGTGGGGGCGTTGGGTGTGAGCTGCGCAAACGCCCTATGCGTGTGAGTGAACGCGTGAAAGTCGTCAGTGGTCCAGCGACGTGTACTCGAACCAGGCGAAATCGGCGACGCCCTCGGCGGGGTGATTCTGCGAACTGGCGTACATCCCGAGGTAGGCACCGGTGAACCCGCCGGCGACCTCGGAACTGAGCAGCCGGCCGTCGACCGGGTCGCCCAGTGACTGCCAGCGGCCGGGTTCCACGGCGTAGCGCATCTGGTACGACTGGCCGCGCGCCTCGACGCCCAGGTAGAGGCGGCCCGGGGGGATTGGTTGCTTGGCCAGCACCGTGTCGATTCCCTGCTCGCGCCGTACGACCTGCAATCCGTCCGAGCCGAGCACATGCAGGACATGGAAGTTCTCGTTCTGGACCAGCGCCAGGCCCGCGTGCGCGTGCTCGTTGGCGGGGGTGAAGTCCAGCGCGGTGAACGCGGCGAAGTCCCGGTGTTGTTGCCGCCGTCCCACGAAAGAGGGGCAGCTTGTTTCGGCCAGGCTCTCCGGGCGGACGCGCAGGCGCAGGTGCCCCGGGCGTTCGCTCAGGGTCCACCAGCGTTCACGCGGGGTCCGCGGCACGTTCCACCATGGGGCGAGGTCCGGGGCGTCGAAGTGGTCGCATGAGGGTTCCACGGGCCATCGGTGCTCGGGCAGGTCGGGCATGGCATGGAACGGCTCGACGGGCCCGGCCATAGGCCAGCCGTCCTCCCATCGGACAGGGGTCAGGAACGTCTCGCGGCCCAGGTTGGCGAAGTAGCCGCCGTACGGGCGGACGGCCAGGAGCACCATCCACCATTCCCCGCGGGCCGTCTCCACCAGGTCGGCGTGACCGGTCGCCACGATCGGATGGTCGAGCCCGAGGTGCCGGTGGGTGAGCACGGGGTTGCGGGGACATCCCTCGTACGGTCCGGTGATCTGGTCGGCGCGTGCGGCGATGACGGCGTGGTCCTCGGCGGTGCCGCCTTCGGCCGTGATGAGGAGGTAGCGGCCGCCGACCTTGTAGAGGTGGGGTGCCTCCGACCAGATCGCGCCCCGCACCGCCCCGTCCCAGATCACGTGCTCCTCGCCGGTCAGCCGCATCCGCACCGGGTCGAACTCGCGCAGCCAGATCTCGGTGTGCCCCTCATACCGGCCGGTGAGCCGGGTGGCGGTGAGCCAGGCGCGGCCGTCGTCGTCGAAGAACAGCGAGGGATCGAAGCCCTCGCCCTCCAGCTGGTGCGGCTCCGACCATGGCCCGGCGGGATCGGTGGCCGTCACCACGAAGTGCCCGGACCACTGGGTCCCGTCCACGAGGGTGCAGACCACGTAGAACACGCCGTCGTGATGGCGGATGGCGGGCGCGTACAACCCGCCGGACGCCCGAATGCCGTCGAGCGGGAGTTGTTCCGGCCGGTCCAGGACGTGGCCCAGCGGGCGCCAGTGCACCAGGTCCCGGCTATGGAAGACCGGCAGGCCGGGAAACCACTCGAACGACGAGATGACCAGATAGAAGTCGTCGCCCACCCGGCAGATCGACGGGTCCGGATGGCAGCCTGGCAGGATCGGGTTCTGGAACATCGGCTTGCCTTGCATCAGAGCATCGCTACGTGGACGGGGACGGTGAGGACCCGGTCGTCACCCGGCTCCCGTATCGGTCCTTCCAGAGTGAACGCTCCGCGCAGCACCAGGTCCTCGTCCGCGCTGGAGCCGCCGACGGCCACCTCGATGACGCCGGGCTCCACGATGCGGCGCATCGCGGGCCCGGTGAAGGACGTGCGGTCGGCGTGCACCTGGAACTCGACCCGTGCGGACCGGCCGGGCTCCAGCCGGACCCGGGCCCAACCCGCCAGCCACCGGACCGGACGCACCACCGAGGCGACCGGATCGGACAGGTAGAGCTGGACGACCTCGGTGCCCGCGCGGTCTCCGGTGTTGGTGACGGTCAAGGCGACGTGCACGGTGCCGTCGGTCGGCGCGGCGGGGTCGACGCGCAACTCGTCGTAGGAGAAGGTGGTCCAGGTCAGGCCATGGCCGAACGAGTAGAGCGGCGTCGGGTCCACCGTGCTCCACTCGTGCGGGCCCTCCATCAGGGAACGCAGGTTGCCGCCGGCCGGATCGTCCGCGTGGCGCAGGAGATTCATCGGGAGCCGGCCGGACGGCTCGGCCCGGCCGGACAGGATCCCGGCGATCGCGGAGCCGCCCTCCTCGCCGGGGAAGAACGCCTGGACCACCGCGCCCGCCTGTTCCACGAGCCCGCCCAGCGCGTAGGGGCGGCCGGACAGCAGCACGATCACGGTGGGCGTTCCCGTGGCCAGCACCGCCTCGGCCAGCTCGCGCTGGCGGCCGGGGAGTGCGAGGGACGCGGTGTCGCAGCCTTCGCCGGAGGTGCCCCGCCCGAACAGGCCCGCGCGGTCGCCGAGTGCGAGCACGCACACCTCGGCCTCCCGAGCGGCCCGCACGGCGGCCGTGATCTCGGCGTCCTGGTCCACCAACAGGCTTGAGGGCTCCACCTTGACGTCCGCACTGGACAGTTCGGCGCGGAGAGCCTCCGCCAGGGACGGTACGTGTACGCCCGGCGGTGCCTCGGGATGCTGGGGGCCCACGTGGTTGGGGAAGGAGTAGCACCCCGTCATGGCGAGCGGGTCGTCGGCGAGCGGCCCCGCGAGGGCGATCCGTCCGGCCCGCAGGGGGAGGATGCCGTCGTTGGCGAGCAGCACGACCGACTCCTCGGCGAGGCGGCGGGCCAGCCTCCGGTGCTCGGGCGGATCCAGCAGGGCCGCCGGCTCCGCGGACGCCGCGAATCGTTCCGCCTCGTCCAGTTCGGCACGCCAGCCGTCGTCGAGCAGGCCGAGCTCGGCCTTCATCGTGAGCACCCGGGTGGCCGCCCGGTCCAGTAGATCCTCCGGAACGGCACCGCCGCGCACCGCAGCGACGAGGGGCTCGCCGTAGCACCGTGTGGTGGGGAGCTCGACGTCGAGCCCGGCGCGCAGCGCGGCGGCGCCGGCCTCGGCGCGGGACCCGGCGATCCCGTGCCGGCTTTGGAGGAACGAGACCCCGAAGTAGTCGGCGACCACCGTTCCGGTGAAGCCCAGCGTGTCGCGCAGCAGGCCGGTGAGCAGCCGCTCGTCGGCCGTGGCGGGCACGCCGTCCACATCGGTGTAGGACGGCATGACCGACCGTGCGCCGCCTTCGCGCAGCGCCAGCACGAAAGGCTCCAGGACGACATCGGCCAGCTCCCGGGGGCCCATCGCGGCGGGGGCCATGTTGCGGGCGCCGCGCGACGACGAATAACCGGCGAAGTGCTTGAGTGTCGCCACGATGCCGGAACGCTCCAGCCCCCGGACGTAGGCGGTGCTGATCACCCCGACGAGGTAGGGGTCCTCGCCGACGCACTCCTCCGTACGGCCCCAGCGTGGGTCGCGGACCACGTCCAGCACGGGGGCCAGTCCCTGGTGCACGCCCAGCCGCCGCATGTTCGCCCCGATCGCCGCGGCCATCTCCTCGACGAGTTCGGTGTCGAAGGAGGCACCCCACGCCGGCGGGCCGGGGAAGACGGTCGCCTGCCAGGTCATGAAGCCGGTCAGGCACTCCTCATGCACGATCGCCGGGAGGCCGAACCGGCTCGCGGCCGAGATCTGCTCCTGGAGGTCGCGCAGCCGGGCGACGCCGTCGGCGGGGGAGACGGGCGCGGTGCCGAACACCCGGGTGAGCTGGCCGAGCCCGTGCTTGGCCAGCTCGTCCAGCGCGGGCGCGTCCTCGCCGCTGTCGTCCTCCATCGGCGAGACCGGGGCACCGGCCTCGGCGGTCATCGCCCAGAACGAGGAGAGTTGTCCCGCCTTCTCCTCCAAGGTCATCCGGGCGATCAGGTCGGTGACCCGGTCGGCCACGGGAAGGCGGGGGTCACGCCACGGCTCGGCGGCGTCCGTCATGGGGTCCTCCGGGGGGTTCGGGCGGGCTGGTCGGAGCGGGAGGCGCGGGCGGGTCGGGGGGAGACGGGACGGTGGGAGACGGGACGGTGGCCGGCGGGGCAGTGGAGTGCCGGATGCGCAGGTCGGTGGCGAGCTCGATCCGGGAGGACAGCAGCGGCTGCCCGTCCAGAAGCTGGAGCAGCGTGCGCGCGGCGACGCGGCCCATCTCCTCCAGCGGCTGGCGCACGGTGGTGAGGGGCGGGGAGAGCCATTCGCACATCGGCAGATCGTCGAAGCCGACGACGCTGAGGTCTTCGGGGATGCGCAGCCCGGCCTGCCTGGCCGCCTCGTAGGCGCCCATGGCCTGCTGGTCGCTGCCCGCGAAGATCGCGGTCGGCGGGTCGGGGAGGGCCAGCAGTTCCCGGGTCCGGGCGAAGCCGCCCTCATGCCTGAAGTCGCCGTAGCGGATCAGTTCCCGGTCGACCTCGAACCCGGCCCGTTCCAGCGCGCTGCGGTACCCGTCCACCCGCGCCTGGGTGCACAACATGCCGGCGGGACCGCCGATCATCCCGATCCGGCGGTGGCCCAGCGCGAGCAGATGGTCGGTGGCCGCGGTCCCGCCCGCCCAGTTGGTCGCGCCGATGCTGGCGATGTCGCCGTCGGGCAGGTTGACGGGATCGATCAGCACCAGTGCCACACCGGCGAGCTCCAGCTGCGCGCGCTGCTCCGCCGTCATCCGGGAGGTCACCAGGATCACGCCGTCGCTGTGGTGCAGGACCGGCAGGTTCTGCCAGCTCGGCGGACGCGCGTCGTCCTCGTAGACCTGGGAGACGACCACGCCGGTGCCCTGGATGGCGCACTCGGCCTCCACCCCGCGAAGGATCTCGACCGCCCAGGGGCTGTCGAGCCCGGCCAGGACCAGGTCCACCAGGCCCGAGCGCCGAGCCCGGCGGGCACCGCCGGGTGCGAGGTAGTTGTGCGAGCGCAACAACCCCTCCACCCGCTCCCGGGTCGCCGGGGCCACGTCGGTCCGCCCGTTGAGCACCTTGGACACCGTGGCGGGCGACACCCCCGCCTCCGCCGCGATCACCGCGAGCGTGGGGCGCGACGACCGGTCGCTCATGGTCCTCCCTCGACTGTTGAACATGACGACAGCGAACAGTATCGCAATGTTTCGAAGACGAATACCCGTCCACAAGGGGACAAGATTGGGGTCTTGACCGCATGAATGCGTTTTCTTAGAGTTCCGGCCACAGAGATGTTTCCGACAGATTTCGAAACATTTTCGACGACTGTCTCAGTTTTTGATCTACCTGTTCCCGGCATTGGCCCACCGTCAGGAGGCCCCATGGGCACCGAACCTTTCTCCCGCCGCTCGTTCCTCGCCGCCGCCGGACTGGCCGGCATCTCCGTGCCCGTTCTCGGTGCGTGCGGCGGCGACTCCGACGACTCGGGCGGCTCAGGCAAGAAGGTCACCATCGAGTGGTGGAACATCGCCACCACCGAGCCGGGCCGGACGTTGTGGCCGCAGGCAGCCAAGGCCTACGAGGCCGCGCACCCCAACGTGCAGATCAAGATGACCTCGCTGGAGAACGACGCGTACAAGTCCAAGATGACCGCGCAGACCGCCTCGGGGAAGCTGCCGGACATCTTCCACACCTGGGGCGGCGGTGTGCTGCAGCAGCAGGTCGAGGCGGGCCTGGTGAAGGACATCACCGGAGGCGTCGCGCCCTGGATCGGCAACCTGTCGCCGATCGCGGTGCAGCCCTACCAGCTCGACGGGAAGACCTACGCCGTCCCGTACGACATCGGCATGGTCGGGTTCTGGTACAACAAGGCGCTGTTCGCCAAGGCAGGGATCAAGGCCCCGCCCGCCACCTGGGCCGAGCTCATCGAGGACGTCCGGAAGCTCAAGGCCGCCGGTGTCACCCCGATCGCGCTGGCGGGCAAGGAGAAGTGGCCCGGCCACTACTACTGGTCCTACCTGGCCATCCGCATCGGCGGGGTGGCCGCGCTCAAGCAGGCCGCCCAGACCAAGGACTTCAGCGGCGCGCCCTTCGTGCAGGCCGGTCAGCGCCTCAAGGAACTGGTCGACCTGGCCCCGTTCCAGAACGGCTTCCAGGGCGCGGCCTACCCGTCGACCGACGGGCAGGCCGCCCAGATGTCCAACGGCAAGACGGCGATGGAGCTGATGGGCCAATGGGCCCCGAACGTGCAGAAGGAGATGGGCAAGGGCCTCGGTGACGACCTCGGCTTCTTCCCGTTCCCCACCGTCCAGGGAGGCAGCGGCGCCGTGACCGAGGCCTTCGGCGGCGGCGGCGGGAACGCGCTCAGCAAGGACGCCCCCGACGAGGCGCTCGACTTCCTCAAGTTCTTCGCCTCGGTCGAGAACGACCGCAAGCGCGTGGCCTCCAAGGCGTTCCTGCCCATCGCCAAGGGCGCCGAGAGCGCGATCACCGACCCCAACCTCAAGACCGTGTCGCAGACGCTGAACAGCGCGAGCGGGTTCCAGCTCTTCCTCGACCAGGCGTTCCCTCCAGCCGTCGGCCAGGAGGTCAACGACCAGGTCGCCGCGCTCGTCGGGGGCAAGGCCAGTCCCGAGCAGGTCGCCCAGGCGATCACCAAGACCGCCAAGAGCCAGTAGCCGCCCGATGGCACACTCAGCCGTCAAGAACTCATCCCTCAAGAAGCGGCCTGCCGGGAAGGCGACGGCGCCGGGCCCCGCGGGCGGGGGCCCGCGTGGCCGCACGGCCCGCCGCCGTCGCCTCGCCAACTCGGTGACGATCGCGGCGTTCCTGTCACCGGCAATGCTGCTGTTCGCCCTGCTGGTGCTGGTGCCGATCCTCTACGCCCTGTACACCAGCCTGTTCAAGTGGGGCGGCTTCGGTGCCCCGGAGAACTTCGTCGGCCTGGAGAACTTCAGGACGCTCTTCAAGGACGAGGTCTTCCTCGGCGACCTGTGGCGGGGCTTCGTCCTGATCGCGTTGTCGGTGGGGGTCCAGCTGCCGTTCGCGCTGTCCATGGCCGTGCTGCTCAACCAGAAGCTGCGCGGCCGCGCGTTCTACCGGCTGCTGTTCTTCGCGCCGTACGTGCTGTCCGAAGTGATCACCGGTGTGCTCTTCACCATGATCTTCGCGCCGGACTCCGGGCTCGCCGACCACGCGCTGGACCTGGTGGGGCTGGGCGATCTCGGGATCACCTGGTTCGCCGACTCCTCGACCGTCCTGGTCACCCTGTTCCTGGTCATGACGTGGAAGTACTTCGGCTTCCACATGATCCTCTACATGGCCGGGCTGCAGAGCATCCCGCGGGACGTGCTGGAGGCCGCCGCGATCGACGGCGCGAGTGCCTGGCAGCGGTTCCGTCACGTCACGCTGCCGCTGCTCGGGCCGACGATCCGGATCAGCGTCTTCCTGTCCATCATCGGGGCGATCCAGCTCTTCGACCTGGTGTGGGTGATCACCGCGGGTGGTCCGGTGCACGCCTCCGAGACGATGGCGATCACGATGTTCCAGTTCGGCTTCAAGCGCTACCAGGTCGGCTACGCCAGTGCGATCAGCGTCGTGATGTTCCTGATCTGCTTTGTCTTCGCCCTCGTCTACCAGCGCTACGTCCTGCGGCGCGATCTCGAGGGCGCCGTCACCAGCATGCGAGGCCGCCGATGACGCTCTCCCCTCCCCGCCGTCCGCCACGCCACCGCACGGACCGTCCCGATGCCCGTCCCACGGGCCGCTCCGCCGCCAGGCTCCGCGGCCTGTCGATGCACGCGCTCATCTGGATCGTCGGCGCGCTCATCGTCGTGCCGCTGCTGTACGGCCTGCTGTCCGGCTTCAAGAGCACCAGCGAGCTGTCGACCAACCCCTTCGGCCTGCCGGAGGACTGGATCCCGGAGAACTACACCGGCCTGCTGGGCTCCGGCTCGTTCTGGCGGCAGATCTTCAACAGCACGTTCATCGCGGCGGCGACCGCGCTGGTGACCGTCGCGGTGTCGGCGCTGGCGGCGTACGTCTTCGCGCGCTTCGCCTTCCGCGGCCGGGAGCTGGTGTTCACGTTCTTCACGATCGGGCTGATGTTCCCGTTCGCCGTGGCTGTCCTTCCCCTGTTCCTCATGCTGCGGGCCCTCGGCCTGCTGGACAACCCGCTCGGGGTGATCCTGCCGCAGGCGGCCTTCGGCCTGCCGATGACGATCATCATCCTGCGCGGGTTCTTCCGGACGATCCCCGGCGAGCTGGAGGAGGCGGCCATCATCGACGGCTGCAGCGCGTTCGGCTTCTTCTGGCGCATCCTGCTGCCGATGGCGCGGCCCGCGCTGGCCACGGTCTCGGTGCTGGCGATCGTGACGAGCTGGAACAACTTCTTCCTGCCACTGCTGGTCTTCACCGAGCCGGACTGGTGGACCATCCCGGTCGGCGTGCAGCAGTTCAAGGGGCAGTACGCGGAGGACACCGCCCGCATCCTGGCCTACGTCGTGCTCGCCATGGCGCCCGCGCTGGCCTTCTACTCCGTCGCCGAACGCCAGCTCATCGGCGGCCTCACCGCCGGCGCGACGAAGGGCTGACCGACGAAGGGCCGGCCGACGAAAGGCTGATCGATGGAACGGAGGAACGGCATGGGGAACGGAATGAGAAACCGCGTGCTGAAGCGCTGGACGACTCCCGTGGCCGCCGTCGCACTCTGCGCGGGAACGCTGCCCGCCCAGGCCGCCGTGACCACGACCACGACGACCACCACCGCCACCACCGGCAGAGTCGACTTCTCGGCGCGAGCGCAGACGATCGACGGCTTCGGGTTCTCGCAGGCCTTCCAGCGTGCCGCGGTCATGCACGGTGCCCGTGGACTGCCGCCCGCCAAGCAGCGCGAGGTCCTCGATCTGTTGCTCAGCCGCCAGAAAGGCGCGGGCCTGTCGATCCTGAGGCTGGGCATCGGGTCGTCGGCGGACGACGTGTACGACCACATGCGTTCGATCCAGCCGGTCAATCCCGGCGGCCCGGACGCTCCGCCGAAGTACGTCTGGGACGGCGACGACGGCGGCCAGGTCTGGCTCGCGAAGGAGGCGAAGGCGTACGGCGTCAAACGGTTCTACGCCGATGCCTGGAGCGCCCCCGGCTACATGAAGGACAACGACTCCGACAGCAACGGCGGCACGCTGTGCGGCCTGGCCGGGACGAACTGCGCGAGCGGTGACTGGCGGCGGGCTTATGCGAACTACCTCGTGCAGTACGCGAAGTTCTACCGGAAGGAGGGCATCGCGATCACCGACCTCGGGTTCACGAACGAGCCCGACCTGACGGTCTCGTACGCCTCGATGCGGTTCACCCCGGCTCAGGCCACCGAGTTCACCAAGGTGCTCGGCCCCGTCGTCCGCCGATCCGGGTTGCCGATGAGGCTCGCCTGCTGCGACGTGGCCGGCTGGAACGAGCAGCGGCCCTACACCGAGGCGATCGAAGCCGATCCGCAGGCGCGGCGCTGGATCGCCACCTACACCGGCCACCCGTACGTCAGCCCGGTGAACGGGCCGCAGCCGGTGGCCGACCAGCGGCGGCGCCACGTATGGATGTCGGAGTGGTCGCCCAACGGGACCACCTGGAACGAGAACTGGGACGACGGCAGCGGCTACGACGGTTTCACCGTGGCCGAGGACGTCCACCGCACGCTGACCACCGGGAACGCCAACGCCTACGTCTACTGGTTCGGGGCGTCGCTCGGCACCACCCGCGGCCTGATGCAGCTCGACGGCGAGAACTACCGGGTCTCCAAGCGGCTGTGGGCGCTGGCCGCCTACAGCCGGTTCATCCGGCCCGGCGCAGCCCGAGTCGCCGCCTCCGTCACCGACCCGGCCCTGAAGATCTCCGCCTTCCGCAACCGCGACGGCTCCCGGGTCGTGGAGATCCTCAACTCCGGCACCACGGTCACCCAAGCCGACCTGTCCGTCGGCCGGACCGGGCGGATCGGGCGGGCGACCGCCTATCTCACCGACGCGACCCACTCGCTGGAGCGGACCGGCGCGGTCACGACCGGTCCCGGCGGGCGGCTGACGGCGCGCCTGGCACCCCGGTCGCTCACCACGATCGTGCTGGACCGGGCCCCGTGACGGTCCGGGTGGCACTGGTGGGGACCGGCGGCATCGCCGGGATCTGCCACCTGCCCGCGCTGCGCGCCGAACGGGACCGGGCCGAGCTCGTCGCGGTCATGGACGTGGACGCCGCCCGGGCCAAGGCGTTCGCGACCGAGTACGGCGTGCCCGCCGTTCATGACGATCTCGACCGCATGCTGGCGGAGTCGGCACCCGATCTCGTGCACATCTGCACCCCGCCCAGCGTGCACGCCCAGCAGGTGGTGGCCTGCCTGGCGGCGGGCGCCTGGGTGTGGTGCGAGAAGCCGCCCTGCCGGTCGCTGGCCGAGTACGACTCGATCACCGCGGCCGAGAGCGAGGGCGGCCCGTACGCCGCGTTCGTCTTCCAGCACCGGTTCGGATCCGGCGCCGTCCGGCTGCGCGAGCTGATCGCCGCCGGGGACCTGGGCAGGCCGCTGGTCGCGCAGTGCGTGACCGCCTGGTACCGCGACCACGAGTACTTCGAGGTCCCGTGGCGTGGACGGTGGGACACCGAAGGCGGCGGCCCCACGATGGGGCACGGCATCCATCAGATGGACCTGATGCTGGCGACGCTGGGGGAGTGGTCCGAGGTGCGAGCCATGGCGGGCCGCAGGGATCGCCGGGTCGAGACCGAGGACGTGTCGCTGGCCATGGTGCGGTTCGCCTCCGGTGTCATGGCGAGCGTGGTCAACAGCGTGGTGTCGCCGCGCGAGGAGAGCTACCTGCGCTTCGACTTCACCGACGCTTCCGTGGAGCTCCGGCACCTGTACGGCTATGGCGACGCCGACTGGACCTACACCCCGGCCCCGCACGTCGTCGCTGACCGGGCCGGGGCCTGGCCGGTGACGGTCCGGGAGACGCCCAGCTCGCACACCGCCCAGCTGGCGGCGCTGCTCGACGCGTATGAACGCGGCGAGCGGCCCTCCACCAGCGGTGACGGCGGCAGGCAGACGCTGGAGCTCGTCGCGGCCCTCTACAAGTCGGCGTTCACCGGGCGGCCGGTCTCACGTGGGGAGATCGGGCCGGACGACCCCTTCTACCACCGGATGCACGGCGACGTGCCCGGATGGGCCCCGGAGGTCCCGCGATGACGCTACGGCTCGACCGTTCCGGCGACACGATCTCGATGCGTGTGGGTGAGGTGGAGATCCTCCGGTACGTGCACCGGCCCGTGATGGATCCGTTCGAGGGGCCCAAGCCCTATCTGCACCCAGTTCGTACCCTTGCCGGGGACGTGGTGACGGCATACCGGCCGCACGATCACCGCTGGCACAAGGGCATCCAGATGACCGCGTCGCACGTCTCCGGGCAGAACTTCTGGGGCGGCGGCAGCTACGTGCGCGACCGGGGCTACGTGGACCTGCCGAACGTGGGCACCATGCGGCACGAGGAGTTCGTCGAAGCCGCCGCACACGACGACGGTGGCCCGGTCCAGCTCGTCGAGCGGCTGAGCTGGCACACCCAGGGCGGCGAGCATTGGGTGGACGAGACGCGCTCTCTCACGGTCAGCGATGTCGACAAAGCGTCATACTCCCTGCGTTTCGCCACCTCGCTGCACAACGTACGCGGCGAACCGCTGGTGTTCGGCAGCCCCGCCACCAATGGCCGGGAGCTCGCGGGATACACAGGACTGTTCTGGCGCGGCCCTCGCGCGTTCACCGACGGCCAGGTCATCGCCGCCGACGGGCAAGGCGGCCCGGAGATGATGGGGCGGCCCGCCCGCTGGCTCGCCTACGTCGGCCATCATGACGAGGTGGACCGGAGTTCCACGCTGCTGTTCATCGACGGCCCAGAGGGCGATGGCCCAGAGGGAAAGGCGGAGCCCGCCGACTGGTTCGTGCGGACCACGCCGTTCGCCGCGGTGAACCCCTCGTTCGCCTTTCACCGTGAGCTCACCCTCGCGCCAGGGGAGACCCTCGACCTCACGTACCGGATCGTGGTCGCGGACGGTGCCTGGGACCGGGACCGGCTGGAGACCTACGTGGAGGCGCACCCATGGTGAGCACCTTCCCCGGCGGCGTCGGCGTGTCCGGGCTCTCGGTGTACGACTGGCCCACCGCCGACGGGCTCTGTGGCGGCTCCCCGCACATCCATCTGGCCTGTGCGGAGGCGTACGTCGTGGTCGGCGGAGCCGGGCGGGTACAGACCCTCACCCGGAGCGGGTCCGCCGAGATCCCGCTGGAGGCCGGGGCCGTCGTGTGGTTCACGCCGGGCACGATCCACCGGCTGATCAACGACGACGGTGCGCTGCGCATCGTCGTCATCATGCAGAACGGCGGCCTGCCCGAGGCGGGCGACGCGGTCTTCACGTTCCCCGCCGCCACGCTCGCCGACGCGGAGGCCTACCACCGGGCCGCCGCGCTCGCCGACGGCACCCACGTGCACGCCACCGGTGAGGACGCCGCGCGCCGTCGCCGTGACCTGGCGATCGAGGGATTCCTTGAGCTGCGGCGCGCGACCGAGGCGGGCGATCCGGCGGCGCTGGAGGACTTCTACCGGACGGCGGTCCGGCTGAAGGCCGCCCGGTTCGCCGAGTGGGAGGAACGCTGGCGCTCGGGCGCGCTCGCCACGGCCGAAGCCACAGGCGCGCAGCTCACCGCATTGCGGCGCGGCGACCACAGCCATCTCGGACGGGCCGTGGTGCGCATCGGCCAGACTCCGGAACCCGCCGGTCCCAGGCTCGGGATGTGCGGGCGTCTCGACGTCTACGACCTCGGAGGGGACGGCTGACCCATCACTCTGGGGGGACGACCCCCCAGACCCCCGGCAACCCCAGCGCAGATGCCCCTCGCTGCGCTCGGGGCATCTGCGGGCCGCCGGAGGACACCGGCCCCGTTCTCCGGCGGCCACGTTCCACCCACCCACTTTGTCCTACTCCGCGGAGGGGAAGCGGAAGACGGTCGCCGACTCGTGCACCTCACCGGGCCGCAGCACCGTGGACGGGAAGGCGGGCTGGTTGGGGGAGTCGGGGAAGTGCTGGGTCTCCAGGCAGAAACCCGCGCCCTGCCGGTAGGTCCGTCCGCTGGTGCCCACGATGGAGCCGGTGAGGAAGTTGCCGGAGTAGAACTGCACACCCGGCTGGGTGGTGAGCACCTCCATCACGCGGCCGGAGGCCGGGTCCTCGGCGCGGGCGGCGGGCGCCGGCTCCGCGTCGCGGGACCCGTTGAAGACGAAGTTGTGGTCGTAGCCCCCGCCGATGAGCAACTGGGGGTGCGCCTCGCGGATCCGGGCACCGATGGGCTGCGGCTTCCGGAAGTCGAACGGCGTGCCGTCCACGGGGGCGAGCTCCCCGGTGGGGATCTGGTTCTCGTCGACCGGGGTGTAGCGGTCGGCGTCCAGGGTGAGGAGCTGGTCGTAGACGTCGCCGGAGTCCTCGCCGGCGAGGTTGAAGTAGGAGTGGTTGGTCAGGTTGACGACGGTGGGGCGGTCGGTGGTGGCCCGGTAGCCGATGTGGAGCGCGTCGCCGTTGAGGGAGTAGCTCACCTCGGCGCGCAGCGTGCCCGGGTAGCCCTCTTCGCCGTCGGCGCTGACGTAGGCGAGCGTCAACGAGGTCGCGTTCGCGCTGGTCACCTGCCAGATCTTCTTGTCGAATCCCTGCTCGCCGCCGTGCAGGCTGTTGGGACCGTTGTTGCGCGGCAGCCGGTGCTCCTGGCCATCGAGCTGGAAGCTTCCGCCCGCGATCCGGTTGCCGTAGCGGCCGACGACCGCGCCGAAGAACCGGCTCTTGGTCAGGTAGTCGTCAAGGGTCGAGCACCCGAGGACGATGTTGGCCCGCTCGCCGTGCCGGTCCGGGACCTCCAGCGTCTGCAGCACGCAGCCGTAGGTGAGGATCTGGGCACGCAGCCCGTGGCCGTTCTCCAGGGTGTACCGATCCACGGTCGCGCCGTCGGGCGTGACACCGAACTGTTCGATCATCAGGTGACCTCGCGGGGCAGTCGGATGGGTGCCGCGGTCGAGTCGCGGACGACCAGCGTCGTCTGCAGGCTGGTCACGGCCGGTCCCACGTCCGTGGTGCCGACCACCTGGAGCAGCATGTCCACGGCCGTGCGGCCGGCGGCGATGGTCGGCATCGCCACCGTGGTGAGCTTGGGGCGGTTGAGCCGGCCCTGCATGATGTCGTCGATGCCGATGACGCTGATCTCGGCGGGCACCTCCACGCCGAGTTCCTCCAGCCCCTCGACGAGCCCTATGGCGACCAGGTCGTTGTAGGCGAGCACCCCGGTCACCTCGGCGGCCATCACCTCCGCGGCGGCGATCTGGCCGCCCTGCTCGGTGGGGGAGTTGGGGCCGATGACGGTCAGGTCCGCGGCGCCGGCGCTCGCGGCCGCGGCCGCCGCGTCGTGGATCAGTCGGCTGTTCGAGGAGCCCGGCGGCCCTGACAACAGTCCGAGCCTGCGGTGCCCCAGGGCCACCAGGTGCTCGATCGCCTGCTGGGCACCGTGCCCGACGTCCATCAGGACCGCCGGGAGCCCCTTGACGTGGCGGTTTATCACGACGAACGGCACGTCCTCGCGGAGCCGGTCGATCGTGCGGTTGGACAGGCGGGGACTACATAGCAGCACCCCGTCCACCTGCTTGGCCAGGGCCTGGATGAGCTCTTCCTCGACTCGCGGGTCCTCGTCGGTGTCGGCGACGAAGACGTGGTAGTCGCGCTGGCGGGCGTGCGACTGGGCGGCCTTGATGAGCGGGGGGAAGAACGGGTTGGCGATGTCGGCGACGATCAGGCCGATGTTGTGCGTGCGGCCGGTGGTGAGGGCACGGGCGGCGCGGTTGGGCCGGTAGCCGAGCTGCTCGGCGACCGCCAGGACACGGTTGCGGGTCTCCGGGTTGACCAGGTGGGGTGCCGAGAAGGTGCGCGACACCGTGGAGACGTGCACGCCGCAGGCCTGGGCGACGTCACGGATCGTTACGGCCACGGTGTTTCCTCTCCTTGGGGCGGGGCCATTATGCAACCGATTGCAGCTTGTGCAAAGCCCTTCCGGGAACGGTTGCGGACGGTGATGACCGGCATCTTCTCGTGCTCGTAGTGTCTGAGCTGGTGGAAAAGGTCACGGTTGGATCTACCTCTTGACGTTTCCGGCGGATGACGTCATGGTTTCCTGCAACCGGTTGCCGTGTGATGAGGCCCACAGTTCATCGCTCGTGCACTCGCAGACCCCGATGTCCCGATGTCCCGACGAAGCTGCCCGTCGCTCAGGAGAGTAAGCGCTTTCCGAAGGTGGGCCCGCCGACGAGTGAGAGGAGGTGCCCGTGGCGACCGCCGAGGTGAGCGGGATCCGGCGCAAACGCCGTCGATCGACTCGCGGGCCCCGTACGCCCTACGCGCTGATCGCACCCGCCGTGCTGCTGATGCTGGGCTTCCTGGTCTATCCGATGGCCAGCATCTTCTACTACAGCCTGCAGCACTACAACGTCACCAAGCCGTGGGACAACGGGTTCGCAGGGCTGGACAACTTCCGGCAGATGTTCGGCGACGACCTGTTCTGGCAGAGCCTTGGCTTCAGCGCCAAATGGGTAGCGGCGACGGTCGGATTCCAGTTGCTGCTGGGCCTCGGACTGGCGCTCCTGGTGAACGAGTCGTTCGTAGGCCGGGCGCTGTCCCGGGCCCTGGTGTTCTCGCCGTGGGCGGTCTCCGGCGTTCTCACCACCAGCATCTGGGTGCTGCTCTACAACCCGACTACGGGATTCACCAAGTACCTGGCCGACCTGGGGCTGGTGCAGCACGGCTCGTCCCCGCTGGCCGATCCGGGCGCGGTGTTCCCCGCCGCCGTCCTCACCGAGCTGTGGCGTGGCGTGCCTTTCTTCGCCATCCTCCTGCTCGCGGATCTGCAGAGCATCCCCAAGGACCTGTACGAGGCGTCGTCGGTGGACGGGGCGTCGCGGTTGCGCCGCTTCTGGCACATCACGCTCCCGCACCTGCGGGACGCCATCGTCCTCTCGACCCTGCTGCGAGCGGTCTGGGAGTTCAACAACGTGGACCTGCTCTACACGCTCACGAACGGCGGGCCCGCGAACCAGACCACCACGTTGCCGCTCTATGTGGCGCACAAGGCGACGGTGGCGCACGAGTTCGGGTACGGCTCGGCGCTCACCGCGGCGGCGTTCTTCATCCTGCTCTTCTGCTCCATCCTCTACCTGCGCCTCAGCAAGTTCGGTGGTGATCGCAAATGACCCGGTTGACGACCACGACGGCCGGCGGCCAGGCGGACGCCGAGGCACCGGACCCTGCCGCGGCTCCGCCGCGCCCCCCGGCCGCCCGCCGGCGGGCGGCGGCCAAACGGCGCCGGAACGAGGAGAACGTCCGCAAGTGGGAGATCTGGCTCCCGCTGGGCCTCTACCTGCTGTTCACGCTCATCCCGTTCTATTGGATGTTGCTCTACGCGTTCCGGCCCAACGGGACGACGGGGCTGGCGCCCTGGCCGCTGACCCTGGACCACCTGCGGCACGTGTGGACCGACGTCGGCTTCGGCACCTACTTCGCCAACAGCGTCAAGGTCGGCGTCATCTCGATGGTCGCCACGTCCTTCGTCGCACTCGCCGGCGGGTACGGGCTCGCGCGCTACGACTTCCGCGGCAGGAAGACCTTCATGCTCGCGATGTTGTGCACGCAGTTCATCCCCGGCGCGCTGATGCTGGTCCCGCTCTTCGAGATCTTCAAAAAGCTCGAACTGGTCAACAGCCTCTGGAGTGTGATCGTCGCCGAGACGGTCTTCCAGCTGCCGCTCTCGCTCATCCTGATCAGCGGCTTCATCAGGAACGTGCCGATGGAGCTGGAGGAGGCGGCCTGGGTCGACGGCGCCTCGCGGCTGCGCGGGTTCCTGGTCACGGTGCTGCCGCTGCTGCGTCCCGGGCTGATCGCCGTGAGCTCCTTCGCCTTCATCCACAGCTGGAACCACTTCCTTTTCGCCCTGATGTTCCTCAGCGACCAGGAGAAGTACACCGTGCCCGTCGGGCTCAGCTACACCATCGGCGAGTCCGGGAGCGATCTGGGTTCGCTGGCGGCGGGCGGCGTGGTCGCCGCGCTGCCGGTCATCGTGATCTTCGCGCTGATCCAGCGGTACCTGGTCAAGGGCCTGAGCGCCGGCGCGGTGAAGGGATGAGCGGGCAGGCAATGAGTGGACAGGGCATGACCGGGCCGCTGGAGCCCGGCAGCCGGGTCCTCGTCACCGGCAGTGCCGGACGGTTCGGCCGGAGTGTGGTGGCGGAGCTGGTGGCCGCCGGACACGAGGTGATCGGGATCGACCCGGCTCCGGGAACGCCGGTCGGCTGCGCGAGCGTGCTTCCGGCCGACCTCACCGACCTGGGCGAGGCGTACGGGGTGCTGTCCCGATTCCGGCCGTCCGCCGTGGTGCACCTGGCGGCCATCGCGACTCCGTTCAGCCGCACCGACGCCGTGACCTACCGAACCAACACCCAGCTCGCCTTCAACGTGTGCGAGTCCGCGGTGCACAGCGGGGTGCGGCGGGTGGTGGTCGCCAGCAGCCCGACCGTCATCGGCTATGGCGCGCCGCACGGCTGGAGGCCCGCCTACCTGCCCATCGACGAAGACCACCCGGCCGAGCCCTGGAACGCCTACAGCCTTTCCAAGCTGGCCGCCGAACAGACGATGCGGACGTTCGCCAGGGCCGCGGGCGACCGGATCAAGTTCGCCGCCGTACGGCCCTGCTTCGTGGTCGCGCCCGAGGAGTGGAAGGGCGCCCCCACGCAGAGCGGCCACTCCATCGCCGAACGGCTGGACCGGCCCGAACTGGGCGGGGTGTCCCTGTTCAACTACATCGACGCACGCGACGCGGCGGAGATGCTGCGCGTCCTGCTGGACGCGCTGCCGGAGCTGCCCAACGGCGAGGTCTTCTTCGCGAGCGCGGCCGACGCGCTGGCCCGCGAACCCCTCGCGGAGTTGCTGCCCCGGGTCCTTCCCTCGACCGCACCGCAGGCCGCCGCCCTGACCGGTACCGCACCCGCGTTCAGCAGCGCGAAGGCGGAGCGGCTGCTCGGCTGGCGGCCCGAGCGCAGCTGGCGGACCGAACTTTCGACGGAGATCTGATGCAGCTCAGCGGAGTCCTCTTCTTCCCGGTGACGCCCTTCGCCCCGGAGGGCGGCGTGAACGCCGGAGTACTGGCCGAGCACATCCGTACCGGCCTGGAGCACGGGCCCGGCGGGGTCTTCGTCGCCTGTGGCACCGGGGAGTTCCCCTCGCTCTCCAACGCCGAGCATGACCTCGCGGTCCGTACCGCGGTCGAGACCACCGCCGGCGCGGTCCCGGTGATCGCCGGTGCGGGCGGGCCGCTCGGCTCCGCGCTGGAGCAGGCCCGCCAGGCCGCGGCGGCCGGGGCGGACGGCCTGCTCCTCATGCCGCCGTATCTGGCGCAGGGACCGGCCGAGGGACTGCGGTCCTACGTGACCGCCGTCGCCGAGGCGGCCGGCCTGCCGGTGATCCTCTACCAGCGTGGCGGGGTGGTGCTCGACCCGGACTCCGCCGTCGAGCTGGCCCGTGTCCCGGGCGTGACCGGCCTGAAGGACGGCAACGGCGACATCGACCGCATGGCGCGTATCGTGCTGGCGATCCGGCGTGAGATCGGTCCGGAGTTCACGTTCTTCAACGGCCTGCCCACCGCCGAGCTCACCCAGCCCGCCTACCGTGCCATCGGCGTCGGCCTCTACTCCTCGGCGGCCTTCTGCTTCGCGCCGGAGGTGTCCGCCGCCTTCTGCAAGGCCCTGGACGGCGCTGACCTCGCGCTCGCGGAACAGCTCATCACCGACTTCTACGCCCCGCTGGTGGAGTTGCGCAGCAAGGTACCGGGCTACGCGGTGTCGCTGGTCAAGGCCGCCGTGAGGCTGCGCGGCCTGGACGCAGGCACGGTGCGTGCACCGCTGGTCGAACCCGCGCCCGAGCACCTCGCTGAGTTGGAACGGCTGACGAAGGCAGGTCTCGCCATAGTCGGGGCGACCCTGTGAATACCAACGCAGGGACCACCAACGCAGGCAGCACCATCGCCGAGGTGCGCAGCACCGTGCATCGGGTCCCCATGACCCGGCCGTGGAACCCCACCCGGCCGCACATCGACCTGGTGGTCACCGCGGTGACCACCGGCGACGGGCGGACCGGCACGGGGTTCTCCTGGGCGCCGAACGTCGGCGGACGGGCCGTGCACGCGCTGCTGGAGACCGACGTGCGCGAGGCCGCGCTCGGGCTGCCCGCGCACCCGGCCGTCGTGTACGACCGGCTCTGGTGGCATCTGCACGAGGCAGGCCGCGGCGGGCTGACCACGATGGCGCTGGCCGCCGTGGACCTGGCGTTGTGGGACCTGACCGCGACGGCCGGCCTGACCGCCGCCGTCGGCCGGCGGCACGAGGCCGTCCCGGTCTACGGCAGCGGCGTCAACCGGCACTACTCGCTGGACGAGCTCATCGCCCAGGCCAAGCGGTGGTCCGAGGCCGGGACGCGGGCCGTGAAGATCAAGGTCGGTGGCCGTGACCTGGCGGAGGACGTCGAGCGGGTCGAGGCCGTGCGGCAGGTGCTGGGGCCGGACGTGCGGCTGATGCTGGACGCCAACCAGCTGTGGGACCTGCCTGGCGCGCTGCGGGCCATCGAAGCGCTTCGCCGGTTCGAACCCGGCTGGATCGAGGAGCCCCTCCCCGCCGACGACGTCCAGGCCTACGCCCGGCTGCGGGCGGCGGCCTCGGGGATCCCCATCGCGCTCGGCGAGAACACCCATACGCCCTGGCAGTTCCGCGACCTGCTCACCGCCGGGGCCTGCGACATCCTCCAGCCCAACGTGGTCCGGGTCGGCGGGATCACCCCGTTCCTGCGGATCGTCGAACTGGCCCGCACGTTCGACATCCCGGTGTACCCGCACCTGCTGCCCGACATCTCCGGGCAGCTGGCCTGCTGCCTGCCGCTCCCGGCGATGGTCGAGGACGTCGAGGACGCGTCGTTCGCCGCGCTCGGGCTGCTCACCGAGCCCTATCCGGTGCGGATCGAGGACGGGCTGCTGCGCCCCGGCGACCATCCGGGGCTGGGCCTGCGCTTCGACGAGGACCGCCTGAAGAGCACCCGGATCTGACCAAGCCGGATCTGACCAAGGGAGACCCGATGGACCCAGTGAACGTGGTGCTCGTCGGTGGCCACGGCCATGGTCGCTGGCACCTGGACAACCTGCGCCGCCTGACCGGCACCGGGCTCGTCCGGCTGGCCGGGATCTGCGATCTCACACCGGTGGGCGCCGAGGCGCTGGCGGGCCTGGGCGGGCCGGAGCAGGGCCCGGACCTCGCCGGGCTGCTGGACCGTACCGGGGCGGAGATCACCATCGTGGCGACGCCGATCCACACCCACGAGGACTTGACGCTCGCGGCGGTGGCGGCCGGCTCCCACGTGCTGCTGGAGAAGCCGCCCGCCGCGACGTACGCCGCTTTCGACCGGACGCTGGCCGGGGTGCGGGAGGCGGGCCGGGCCTGTCAGGTGGGTTTCCAGAGCCTGGGTTCGGCCGCGATCCCGGCGATCCGCACGCTGGTGGACGACGGCGCGATCGGCCGCGTGCGCGGCATCGGTGTGGCCGGGGCCTGGTTCCGGGATTCCTCCTACTTCGCCCGGTCGCCATGGGCCGGCCGGCGCCGGGTGGACGGCACGGACGTGGTGGACGGCGCGCTCACCAACCCGTTCGCGCACGCCCTGGCCACGGCGCTCGCCATCGACGGCAGCGAGGGGCCCGACGACGTGGGTGACGGGGCGGGTGACGGGGTGGGCGACATCGAGGTCGAACTCTTCCACGCGTTCCCGATCGAAAGTGACGACACCGGCTGCCTGCGGCTGACCACAGCCCGGGGCACGGTCGTCTCCGTCGCGGTGAGCCTCTGCGCCCCCAAGCGCAATGAGCCGTACGTGGTCGTCCACGGCGAGCGAGGCCGCATCACGTTCACCTACACGCTGGACCGGGTCGTGCTGGAACGGGACGGCGGCACCGAGACCTTCGACCACTCCCGGACGGACCTGCTGGAAAACCTGGTCGCGCACATTCGCGGCACGGCGGACCTGCTCGTGCCGCTGCACCGGACCGCGGCCTTCATGCGCGCGGTGGAGGCGGTGCGCGTCGCCGCCGAGCCGCTGCCGATCCCCGAGGAGGCACAGGACGTGACCGTCGTGGACGGAGTCACGCGCCGGATCCTTCCCGGCATCGAGGACCAGGTCGCCGCGAGCGCGGAGCGGCTCGCGCTGTTCTCCGAACTCGACCTCCCCTGGGTGACCCGGAAGGAGCTCGCGTGAGCGACCCCATCAAGATGAGCGACCCCATTGAACTGAGAATCGCCGGGCGGCCGGTGGCCAGATACGTCACGCGGTCGTACCTGGCGGCGGGCCTGGCGCCACGGCCCTACCTGCATCCCGTCCGGACCCTCGGCGGCACAGAGGTCACCGAACTGTCGCCCGAGGATCACCCCCACCACCTGGGTGTCTGCGTCGCCATCGCGGACGTGAGCGGCCGCAACTTCTGGGGCGGGCGGACCTACGTCCGCGATCGCGGACCCGTCTGGCGGGACGACCACGGCCTCCAGCGGCATCTCAGCTGGACGCGCCGCGCGGCGGATGAGTTCGGCGAGTCGCTGGCCTGGATCGACCGGGAGAACGCGGTGGTGCTCCGCGAGCAACGGGAGGCCACAGCGGTCCCGCTGGGGGATCACTGGGCGCTCGACCTCACCTTCCGGCTGACCAACGTGCTCGGCACGCCACTGCAGCTCGGCAGCAGCGCCACCAAGGGGCGCGCCGGCGCAGGCTACGGCGGCTTCTTCTGGCGCGCGCCCGGAACGTCCACGGACATCAGGGTGTTCAGCGCCGACGCGGAGGGCGAGGAGAAGGTGCACGGCGCCGTGACCGGCTGGGTCGCCATGAGCGGCACCGACGCCAAGGGGAAGCCATGGACGCTGGCCTTCGCGGGCGGCGATGAGGCCACCCGGCGTGACCCGTGGTTCGTCAGGGCCGCCGAGTATCCCGGGGTGGGCTCCGCGCTCGCCTGGGAACACGGCGTGGAGGTGCCGCCCGGGGGAGTGGTGGCGCGCCGCATCGGCACGATCGTCGCCGACGGCGTGCTCTCGCCCAGCGACATCGAGGCCGGGCTGGAGGAACTATGGGCCCGCTGAGCGCCGCCGCCCTTCCCTGGACCGCGGACCTGGGTGACGGCGGCTACCGCAACCCGGTGCTGAACGCCGACTGGTCCGACCCTGACGTCGTCCGGGTCGGCGCCGACTACTACATGACGGCGTCCAGCTTCCATCGGGTACCCGGCCTGCCGATCCTGCACTCCCGCGACCTGGTCAACTGGACGATCATCGGGCACGCGCTGCCCACGCCCGAGCCTGCCGAGGCTTACGCCCGCCCCCGGTGGGGATGCGGCGTCTGGGCCCCGGCGATCCGCCACCACGCCGGGCTGTTCTGGATCTTCTATCCCGATCCCGACCACGGGCTGTACGTGGTGACGGCCGAGAATCCGGCCGGGCCGTGGAGCCGTCCGCGCCTGCTCAAAGCCGGCCGGGGGCTCATCGATCCGTGCCCCCTGTGGGACGCGGACGGCAAGGCCTACCTCGTGCACGCCTGGGCCAAGAGCCGCGCCGGGTTCAACAACCGGCTCACCCTGCACAAGATGAGCCCGGACGCGCGGCGGCTGCTCGACGCGGGCACCGTCGTCGTGGACGGCGACCTGATCCCGGGCTGCCGCACGCTGGAGGGCCCCAAGATCTACCGGCACGGCGGCGAATACTGGATCTTCGCACCGGCCGGGGGCGTGGAGCACGGCTGGCAGTCGGTGTTCCGCGCCGGCGATCCCTTCGGGCCGTACGAGCACCGCATCGTGCTCGCGCAGGGCGACACCGAGATCAACGGGCCCCACCAGGGTGTCTGGGTCGACACCCCCAGCGGCGAGCACTGGTTCCTGCACTTCCAGGACCGCGGCGCGTACGGCCGTGTCGTTCACCTGCAGCCCATGCGGTGGCGGCCGGACGACGGCTGGCCCGTTCTCGGCTCGGACGGGACGCCCGTGCTCGGCCACCGCAAGCCGGACACAGGCTGGGTGGGACCGCCGTCCGCACCTGCGGCGAGCGACGACTTCACCGGCGTCACCCTCGGACCGCAGTGGGGCTGGCATGGCCTCCCCGACCCGGCGTGGTGGTCGCTGCGGGAGCCGGGCCTGCTGCGGCTGGCCTGCCGCCAGGACACCGCGTGCGGAGACCTGCGCGCGTTGCCCAACGTGCTCACCCAGCGGCTGCCCGCCACCACGTTCACCGCCACCACGAGCGTGACGCTCGCGGCCGCTTCGCCGGGCGCACGCGCCGGGCTGACCGTGATCGGTGATTCCTACGCCTGGGTCGGCCTGGAGGAGACCGGTGACGGGCCGTCCCTGGTGCACCGTGTCGCCCCCGCCGTGGACGAGCCGGAGCGCGACGCGTCCGCACCGCGACCCTTGCCTTCGGGCACGACGACCGTACGGCTGATGGTCCAGGTGAGCGGGGGTGCCCGGGTGACGTTCCGGGCGGATCGCGGAGCCGGATGGGAGCCGCTCGGCGGGGAGTTCACCGCCACGCCCGGGCGCTGGGTGGGGGCGTCCCTCGGCCTCTTCGCCACCGCGCCCGAGAAAAGCGCGCCTGAGAAAAGAGCGCCCGAGGAGCGCGGGCCCGCGGGTCACGCCGCGTTCGGCGCCTTCGACGTCTCGGGAGAGGAGAGGACATGACCGCACGACGGGTCGGATGAGGGCTCAGCGAACAAGAGCCCAGCCATCCACATCGGGGATCACCACAGGCCGGCGCGGCACCATGCCGCGTCACTCAGGAAAGGTAAGAACGACGATGTCACGACGCGGCCCCCTGCCCGGACGCAGGTCCCGGCTCACGGCAGCCTCGGCGATCGCCGTCGGCGCCTGTCTCGCCCTCACCGGGTGCGGCGGCTCCGGCGAGTCGTCCAGCGGCGACTCCGAGATCACCTTCTGGGACGGTAACGCCAGCGCCTCCGGTACGCCGGTATGGCAGCACATCATCGGCGAGTTCCAGAAGAGCAACCCCAAGATCAAGATCAAGTACGTCTCGTTCCCGATCGCCCAGTCACAGCAGAAGTACGACACCGCGATCGCGTCCGGCGGCACCCCCGACGTGGGCCTGATGTCCACCTCGCTGCTGGCGAACGTGGCGGGTCAGCAGGCCCTGGAGCCGCTCGACGACCGGCTCGCGGGCAGCTCGCTCAACGGCAAGCTGTCGCCCAAGCTGCTGGAACTGGTGAAGGCGGCCGGTCCCGACGGCAAGCTCTACGAGCTGCCGCAGACCACCAACACCGGCATCCTGTGGTACCGGTCGGACTGGTTCAAGGAGAAGAACGTCAAGCCCCCGACGACCTGGGCTGACTTCTACACCGCCGCCGACAAGCTCACCGACTCCGGCAACAACCGGTTCGGCTTCACCATCCGCGGCGGCGCCGGGTCGATCGCCCAGATCCTGGAGTTCGCCTACGCCCAGTCGGGGATCTCGCAGTTCTGGGATGCCTCCGGCAAGACCACCGTCAACGCCCCCCAGAACGTGGCGGCCGTCGAGAAGGTCGTGGCGCTCTACAAGAAGAACACCCCGAGCGCTGACGTCAACAACGACTACCTGAAGATGAACGCCCAGTTCGACGGCGGTTCCATCGCCATGATGCAGCACAACCTGGGGTCGTTCGTCGACCACCAGAAGGCGTTGAAGGGCAAGTTCGCCGGCACTACGGTGCCGCCGTCGCCCGACGGCTCGCACGTGCTGCTGTCCAGCCCGGTGGGCGGCCTGTCGGTGTTCAAGAAGAGCAAGAAGAAGGACGCGGGCTGGAAGTTCGCCGAGTTCGTCTCGAGCAAGGCGATGAGCGACTACTGGAACTCCAAGGTCGGCCAGATCCCGGCGAACGTCGACTCGGCGAACGACACCTGGGTCAAGGAGAACCCGACGCTCGAGAGCGCGGTCAAGGTCGTCAACGACCCGAAGACCAAGATCGTTCAGATGCCGTACTACCTGCCGGAGTTCAACGCCATCACCAAGGCCGAGAGCGAGCCGCTCTACCAGAAGGTCCTCCTCGGCCAGATGACCCCCAAGGAGTTCCTGGACCAGCTGGCCGGGAAGCTCAACGAGGCCCAGACCAAGTACAAGGAGCGCAAGGGCGGATGACCCTCTCGTCCACGGGAGACCCGGGCGCGGCGGCGCGGCGGGTGGCCATCGTCGGCACCGGAGCCCGGGCCCAGATGTTCACCCGCGCGCTCGCCGAGCGCGACCACACCGAGGTCGTCGCGCTCAGCGACGTCAGCCCCACCCGGATGGCCGTGCACAACCGCATCCTCACGCGGGAGCACGGCAGGCCGGCCGCGGCGCAGTGGGATCCCGGCGACATCGACCGCATGCTCCGGGCGGAACGTGTCGACACCCTCGTGGTGTGCACCGTGGACGCGCTGCACGCCCGCCACATCCTGGCGGGCCTGGACGCCGGCTGCCGGGTGATCACCGAGAAGCCGATGGTGACCACGGCCGAACAGGCCCGCCAGGTGCTCGACGCCGCCGACCGGACGGGCGGCGACCTGGCGGTGACCTTCAACTACCGGTTCAACCCGTTGCACAGCGCGGTGCACGAACTGCTGGCTGCAGGTGAGATCGGGGACGTGCTGTCGGTGCACTTCGAGTGGATGCTCGACGTGCGTCACGGCGCCGACTACTTCCGGCGCTGGCACCGCGACCGCCGCAACAGCGGCGGTCTGATGGTCCACAAGTCGGGCCACCATTTCGACCTGGTCAACTGGTGGCTCGGCGCGGAGCCCGTCACGGTGTACGGCGTCGGCAGGCTCGCCTTCTACGGGGCCCCGAACGGGACGCGCACCGGGCTGCGCCGCGAGTACGAACGTGCGCACGGCAGCGCTGCCGCGGCGGACGACCCGTTCGCGCTGCAGCTCGACGCCAACCCGGAACTCCGCGACCTCTATCTGCAAGCCGAAGGGGACGACGGCTACGTCCGTGACCGCAACGTCTTCGAAGGCGACATCTCGATCGAGGACGACATGGCCGTGCTGGTCACCTATGACACTGGGGCCAGCATGACCTACCACCTCACCGCGTACGCGCCGTGGGAGGGCTACCGCATCGCCTTCAACGGCACGCGCGGCCGGATCGAACTGGAAGTGGAGGAGAACACCTGGGCGGCACCAGCCACCCAGGCCACCCAGGCCACCCAGGACGCCCAGGAGACCGGGGCCACCAGCAGTGCCGTCCTGCACGGGGACGCGGAGGCGGAGAACGCCGGGTCGTACCGGCTCCGTGTCCGCCCGATGTGGGCGCCGCCGCGGGACGTCGAGGTCGAGTTCAGCCACGGCGGGCACGGCGGCGGCGACGTCCGCATGCTCGCCGCGCTCTTCGATCCGGGGGCACCCGGCGCGGAGATGCTCGCGACCCCCCGCGACGGCGTGCACGCCCTGCTCACCGGCCTCGCCGCCGGGCAATCCTTTTCCACCGGCCTCCCAGTGCAGGTCAAGAGCCTGCTCTAGGGGCCACATCCGCAGGCAGACCCCCACCCCCCTGAGGAAACGTCATGCGCAAGAGATCGTGCTTGACCACGGCGCTGGCCGGGACGGCCGTCGCCCTCACCGCCGCACCTGCGGCGGCTCTCACCCCAGTAGCGCCTGCCACAGCATCGGCATCGGCATCGGCCTTCGCGCCGGTGTCGGGCTTCGCCGGACGGGACATCGGCCGCCAGACGCTTCCCGCCGGAGACGGCTGGGGCTCCTCCTCCACCGGGACCACCGGCGGGGCGGCGGCCACCAAGGAGAACGTCTTCGTCGTCCGTGACCGCAACGCCCTGGCCAGGGCGGTCGCCGGGAACACGCCCAAGATCGTGTACGTGAAGGGCGCGTTCGACGCCAACGTCGACGACACAGGCAAGCCGCTGACCTGCGCGGACTATGCCGTGGACGGCTACAGCCTGGATGCTTTCCTCAAGGCCTACGACCCCGCCACCTGGGGCAGGGCCGACCCCTCCGGGCCGCTGGAGGACGCCCGCGCCGCCTCGCAGGACAGGCAGGACGCCCGGGTGAAGATCAACGTGGGGTCCAACACCACGATCGTCGGGCTCGGCAGGGCGACGATCAAGGGCGCCAACCTCATGCTGAAGGGCGTCGACAACGTCATCATCCGCAACCTGGACCTGCGCGACGCCCACGACTGCTTCCCTGCGTGGGACCCGACCGACGGCGCCACCGGCGCCTGGAACTCCGAGTACGACGCCGTCACGCTCTCGGGCGCCACGCACGTCTGGCTCGACCACAACACCCTCAGCGACGCCGGCAACCCCGACAGCGCTCTGCCGAAGTACTTCGGAGAGCCCTACCAAGTGCACGACGGGCTTTTCGACGTCATCAACGCCTCCGACTTCGTGACCGCGTCCTGGAACCGTTTCCGTGACCACGACAAGACCTCGCTGATCGGCAACAGCGACTCCAAGACGACCGACGCCGGGCACCTGCGGGTGACGTTCCACCACAACGAGTTCAGGAACCTCGGCCAGCGGCTGCCCCGCGTCCGGTACGGCCAGGTGGACGTCTACAACAACCACTACGCGCAGACGACGGCGGACGGCTATTCCTACAGCCTCGGCGTCGGGGTCAAGTCCGCGATCGTCGCCGAGCACAACGCCTTCACGCTGCCGGCGACCATCAAGCCTGCCCAGGTCATCAAGTACTGGAAGGGCACCGCGATCCGTACCGGCGGCAACCTCGTCAACGGCAAGCCGGTGGACCTCCTGGCCGCCCACAACGAGGCGTACGACCCCGACCTGTCCGGCGACGTGGGCTGGACGCCGTCGCTCCGCACGACCGTGCACCGGCCGGAGTCGGTGCCGCGCCTGGTCGGAGCCTTCGCCGGGGCGGGCAGGCTCGGCTGGCACTCCTTCCGCTAACCCGATCCCCTGACGATCGGGACTGAGAACGACCAGTACGCTGCTGTCGTGGAACAGCGGATTCTGGGCAGGACCGGGCGCGAGGTCGGTGTAGTGGGCCTCGGCGCCTGGCAGCTCGGCGCCGACTGGGGCCAGGTGAGCGAACGCGACGCGGTCGCGACCCTGGCCTCGGCGGTCGAGGCCGGGGTGACGTTCATCGACACGGCGGACGTGTACGGGGACGGTCGCAGCGAGGAGATCGTCGGCCGGTTCGCCGCACGGAATCCGGGGCTGACGGTGGCCACCAAGATGGGCCGCCGCATGGAGCAGCTCCCCGAGAACTACGTCATGGCCAACTTCCGCGCCTGGAACGAGCGCTCCCGCACCAACCTGGGCATGGACACCCTTGATCTGGTCCAGCTGCACTGCCCGCCGACGCCCGTCTACTCCAGCGACGCCGTCTACGACGCCCTCGACACCCTGGTCGCCGAGCAGAAGATCGCCGCGTACGGCGTGAGCGTGGAGACCTGCGACCAGGCGTTGACCGCGATCGCCCGGCCGGGCGTCGCCACGGTCCAGATCATCCTCAACATGTTCCGGCTCAAGCCGCTGGAGCAGGTGCTGCCCGCCGCCCGCGCCGCCGGCGTCGGCATCATCGCGCGGGTGCCGCTGGCCAGCGGCCTGCTCTCGGGGCGATACGACGAGAACACGACCTTCGCCGCCGACGACCATCGCGCGTACAACCGGCGCGGGGAGGCCTTCGACGTGGGCGAGACCTTCTCCGGCGTTGACTTCGCCACCGGCCTGGAGGCGGTGCGCCGGCTGGTCCCGCTGGCACCCGAGGGGGCGACGACGGCCCAGTTCGCGCTGCGCTGGATCCTGGACCAGCCCGGTGTGAGCGTGGTGATCCCAGGCGCGCGCAACCCTGCCCAAGCGACGGCCAACGCGGCTGCCGCGGCGTTGCCGCCGCTCCCGGAGGCCACGCTGGACAAGGTCCGCGCCATCTACGATGAGCTGATCCGCCCCCAGGTGCACCACAACTGGTGACCACCTGCCGGGTGCGGCGGGTCAGCTCTCCGTAGAGACGGCGTCTGTGGCCGCCTTGGCCTTGCGGCCGGGCCGCACACGCAGGCAGCCGACGGCCAGACCGGTCACCAGGACCACGTGGACGGCGAAGTGGACGGCCATGAAGTAGCCGGTGAAGGCCGGTCCGCGGTGCCGGTGCACCAGCTTGAGCAGCGGCGGATCCACGAGCGCGAACACGACCAGCAGGGCGGCGGTCACCAGGAGCGCCGGCGGGTAGAGCAAGCCGACCGGCAGGGAGGCCATTGCCAGCGCGCAGGCGAGGATCCCGGCAGGACGGTTCGCGTGCACCCGTCTGCGGCCGGACCCGCCGGACCCGCCTGGCGCGGCGACCGCGAGCGGGATGAGGGGGAGGGCCCGCCGCCACTGCTCGGCGAGGATCGGCAGCAGCCGGTCCCCGTCGTCGTGGCGGCCCCGGACCGTGTCGGTGAGCACGATGCGGGTCCGTTCCACCAGGCGGTGGCCGTACTCGATGTCCTCGCAGTCGCGCAGGCTCTCGTCGAACCCCCCGGTCTCCCGGAACGTCGCGCGGCCGATCGCCGCGAGCGCGAAGACGACCCCGGTGACCTCGCCGGTCTGGCGGGTGCCCCAGTTGACGGCGTGCAAGATCCGGTACCACTCGACCGGGCCGTCGTCGATCAGCGGCTCGGGTTCGTAGATGCCCCATGCGCAGCCGCAGGCGGGGTCGCGTTCCAGGATCGCCAGGGCGTTCTCGACCGCGTCCGGCCGCAGCGTCACGTCGGAGTCGAGAAAGAAGAGGACATCCCCGAAGGTGTTGTCCACGCCCGTGTTGCGCGCGGCCGACACCCCGCGGTTCTCGGGAAGCCGGATCACACGGGCACCGAGCTCGGCCGCGATCGCGGCCGAGTCGTCGCCGCTGGCGTCGTCCACCACGACGATCTCGTCGGGACGGCGCGTCTGAGCCAGCACCGATTCCAGGCAGAGGCGCAACGTCCGGGCCGCGTCATGGCACGGGACGATCAGGGAGACGGTGGTCACAGATCCTCCTTCGGCGTGGGCGTTCCGGGCGTGCGCACCGCCGCCCGGTAGACCGCGAGCGTCTCGTCGGCCGCGCGGGACCAGCTCAGCCGCTCGCGGACGAGGCGTTCTCCCCGTTCGGCGAGCGCCCGGCGCAGCGCGGGGTCGGTCAGGACATCGATCACGCCGGCGGCGATGTCCCCGGGGTCGTCCGCGCGCACGAACTGCGCCCCGGGCGACGCCGGGTCGCCCAGGAAGATCTGGGAGAAACCGTCGCCAAGGATCGCCGGCCTGGCCATGGCCATGGCCTCGGTGGCCACCAGGCCGAACGGTTCGTAGAGGGAGGGGAAGACGCACGCGTCGGCCATCTCGTAGTACTCCAGCAGCTCCGAAGCCTCGACGAACTCGCCGGAGGCCAGGACGTGGTCGCCCAGTCCCGTGTCGGCCACGATCCGGCGGACACCCTCGATGTCCCCTTCGCCGACCACCACCAGGCGCAGTCCGGGGACGGCCCGGGCGATCTCCCGCATCGCCTCCAGCAGCTGGTAAATCCCTTTCTGCCGTTCGAGGCGGCCGACGAACAACAACACCGGAGCCCCCGCCGGGATCCCGAGCAGGGCACGCCGGTCGGCGGCGCGGGCCCGGAGCTTGTCCCGATCGAAGCCGGGGTCGGCGAGGACGGGTTCGAACGTGCCGCCCAGGCACACGACGTCGATCGACGTCCCGTCCCACCCGGCGGCGACCAGTTGCTCGCGCACTTCAGGTGTGGGGACCACGACGCGCCGCGCGATCCGGCCGAGCCACCGTTCCACGGCCGCGAACACGTTGAGCGGGTCGACGATGGTGCGGTGCGGGGCGACCCCGTACTCGGTGGTGTGAACGTGGTAGACGATCGGCAGCCGCAGCACATGGTGGCAGAGCAGCGCGGACAGGAAGTTCGTCGAGTCGTGGACCGCGACCAGGTCGGGCCGCTCGTCCCGGGTCGCCCGGCGCAGCCGCCGGAAATACCGCCAGTTGCTCATGACGACGTGAGCCGTCAGCAGCAGGAACTCGTGCCGCCGGGTGCGGTTGAGCCGACGGCCGCGCCCCGCCGCGGCGAGGAGGGTGCGGGGCCGGTGCACGGTGACGGTGCCGTCGCGTTCGTGCTCCGGCTGGTGCCCGTCGTTGAGAGTGAACACGGCCAGCCGGTGATGCCGGGCCAGGTACGGCGTGATCCTTTCGACGTAGCGGCCCAGACCGGTGCTGACGGCGGGCGGGTACTGGGTGACGATGTAGGCGATCCTCACTGTGCCGACCTCACTGTTCTGGCCTCACTGCGCTGTCTCCGATGCTCCGGCCGCCGGCCGCCGGCTGCGGATACGCGCGGCCGGCGGCGATGATCACTATGGTCACGAGAACGAGGTTGGTCAGGGCGAAGCCCACCAGCGCACCGATGAGCCCCCACCACGCGACGCAGGCCAGCTGGCATGCCAGGGTGACGGGCGTGCCGGCGACCAGGCACGCGATGAGGACCCTGGCTCCGCGCACGCCCCCCATCGACAGGGCGGCAGCGTAGACATGGAAGATCGCGTGCAGGCCGATCCCGGCCGCGGACAGCGCCAGCAACACCGGCGAGAACGGGTAGTGACCGCGGAGCAGGAAGAAGAAGACCAGGCCCGCCGCGAACGACACCAGCGCGGTGGCCGCACCGGCGGACGGCGCGATCCGCGCGAGGCGGCGGAACAGATCGGGCTTGTCCATCGTCGCCAGGGTGGGCATGAGGATCAGCCCGATCCCGTCGAAGAACACCACCCCGAGCAGCCGCCGCGGAAAGCCGCTGTAGACGGAGTACACGCCGACGTCGGTCCGGCTCGCCCAGTGGTTGAGGAAGATCACGTCGATCCCGAACAGCACGCCGGTGAACGCCGCGATGACGGTCACGTACGCGCCGTGCCGGTACAGCGAACGCGCCAGCGCCGATGACCACGCGCGCGGTGTGATCCCCAGGCCCGCCACCGCCACGGCGGCGAAGACGAGATTCGTGACGATCAGCCCGGCGAGGTAGCGGTCGGCGTCCCGGACCTCCAGCACGAGGAGGCAGAACACCGAGCCCGCCAGGTAGACCACGGCGACGACCAGCTTCAGGGTGGCCACGAACGCGTACCGCTTCAGCCCGCGCAGGAAACTCTCGGTCAGCTGATTCAGGGTCATGGACAGCGCCAGCGCGACAGCGAGACACACCGTCTGGGAGCCGACGCCGAGCGGTACGGCCAGCAGCGGCGCGAACGGCACGGTCAGCAGCAGGAGGCCGGTGCCCAGCACGAGCGTGGACAACAACGCCGTCGTCATCAGGGCCGGGTGCGCCGCCGGCTCGGACCGGGGCAGCTCCTGGAACATCACGTAATGCAGGCTCATCAGCATGCCGACGGTCACGATCAGGGCGATCGACACCACCACGGTGTACTGACCGAACTCCGCGGCGCCCGTCAACCCGGCGATCACGAGGGTCGTGGCCGCCGCGGTGCCGCTGGCCAGGGTGCTCAGCAGCGTCGGACCGGCCGCCCACCCGTGCCCGCCGAGTGCGCGCGCCGCCCGTTCCCGCAGGTCTCCGGCCGGGCGGCGGGCCACCGTCAGTCCGCGCACTGCTGGAACACCTGCCGGGCGAACTCCAGGTCGTCCCTGGTGTTGATGCCGCGCGCCTCGGTGGGATCGGCGACCGGGACCACCCGTGTCTCCCAGCCGTGGACCCCCACGAGGTACGGCAGGAAGGGCAAGAAGTTGATCTCACCGGTGACGGCGCCCGGTACCGCCTCAGCCAGGTAACGCTCCCATGACTGCCGTAGGCCGCCACTGCTCGTGCTGAGGCAGAAGACCCCCACGTCGCTGAGGCCGCCTGGCCGGCATCGATCTCCCTCGCGGGACATCCGCACCCGCCGCAACTCGCCGGACTCCAGGTCGTACTCGACGTACGGATCCGGCATGGGGACCAGGGGGACGGTGAGGACCGGCCGCGCGGAGACCTGAGAGTGAACGCGCACGACCTCGCCCACGGTGGCCGAGGACAGGTTCGCCTGGTCACCCCAGACCACCAGAATCCCGTCGTACGACTGCCAATGGCCGGCCGCGCCGAAGATGGCGTCGCCCATGCCGGTCGGCTGTTCCTGCACGCTCACCGATACGGTGCCGTGCTCGATCTCGCCCGTCTCCATGTCGATGTCCATGAGACGGCGGAACGGGATTTCCCCCTCTGGCGACACGATGACGTGGACATGGTCCACCCAGGGGCGCAGTCGCCGGTACAGGAGATGCCACACCGTGACACCACCGGCGATCTCCAGCATGACCTTCGGGACGGTGCCACCGAGCCGGGTGCCGTGCCCGGCCGCCGGGATCACGGCGCACAGGCTCTGCCGCGTCACAGCCCGCGTCACCGCCGTTCACCTCCTGAATCGAGGACTGGCGCATCGAGCAGGGCGACGAGGTCGTTCAGGTCGTCGAGCGGCACCGCCCCAGGGGCCGGGGACGCCGCGTGCACCTGAAGCGTCAGCAGCCCGGCGCCCACGGCGGACGCGACCCCCGCGGCGGAGTCCTCGACGGCGACGGCGTCGGCCGGGTCGGGGGCCCACCTGCGGCAGGCCTCCCGATAGCAGCCCGGGTCGGGTTTGCTCGCCGGGACGTCGTCGGCGGTGAGGACGCCACAGAAGAATCCGCCCAGGGCGGAGGCGGCCAGGACGCGCTCGACCGACCCGCGGCTGCCGCTGGTGACCAGGTAGGCCGTGCAGCCCCGCCCCGTCAGGCGGTTCAGCAGCCGCCGGGCCCCGGGAAGCACCCGCACGCGGCCCGCGTCGACGTGACCGCGATAGAGCTCCTGCTTGCGCCGGACGAGGTGTTCGGCCACCCCGGGGGCGGCGCCCAGCGCCGCGACCACGTCCACCGTGCTCGCGCCGGCGACGGCGTCGTACCGGAACGAGCCGAGCAGGGCGGGCGCCACCTCCGCGAGCGCGGCGTGAAAGGCCGCTCTGTGGACGGGTGCGGAGTCCACGAGCGTGCCGTCGAGATCGCAGAACCAGACGCGCCGCCCGGCGATCGCCGTGTCCCGCGCGCTCATCCGGCCGCCGCCAGCGCCACTTCGCCGGGCACGGCGGTGAGCCCCGCGAGCCCGGCGAGGACGGCCGCCACGCGGTGCCCGCAGTGCGTGCCCGGCCGCTCGGGGTCCTCCAGGTCGGTGATGATCCACGTCGCCCCGGCCCAGGTGCCGCCGCCGGCGAGTCCCGGTGGTGCTGCCGGGACGCCCGGCTGCGGGGTGCCGCCCCGGTGGCACAGGACATGGGTGATGGTTCCCCGCTCGTTGAGCGGGTCGCCGAGGTAGGACAGCGTGAGATCGACGAGCCCGGCGGCGCTCAGCCCCTGGACGTCGTGGTCTTCCCGGAGGTTGACGACGAACACCTTGGCCTCGGCCCGGCCGCCCGCGATCGCGTCCGCCACGCCGGGCGTGAGATAGCTGGGACACAGCGACGAGTGCGGGGTACCCGGGCCGTACACGATGAGGTCCGCCTCCCGGATCGCCTCCAGCGCCTCGGGGTTAGGCGAGACAGTAGCCGTGCGGTCCGCCAGGGCTCGCCGGATCCGCTCGGTCGGCCGTCCTTCCAGCTCGGCGCGGTCCCGCGCCGTCATCGGTTCCCGGAGCAGGAAGAGATCGGTGACGGCGCCGCCGTCCTGCGGCGCCACCAGGTCGGCCTCGTCGGCGAGCAGCCGCCCGTCCTCCTTGAGCGCGGCCAGGTAGGCGTTCTCACCGTTGGTCACGTTGAGGAGGCGGGCCGGCGACCGGAACGTCCGGACGCAGGCGCGCACCGCGGCGTTGAAGTCCCCGCCGGAACGCAGGTAGGAACCGGCGAAGACAAGATTGCCCAGCGCGCAGTCGCCGAGGTCGAGCCCGCCGGGATTCTGGTCGAGCCGGTGGCGGAAGGCCGACAGGTCGCGGACGATCGTCGCGCGGGCCCGCTTTGGCAGGGCCGCGAACGCCTCGAGGCCCCCGCGCCCGGGGGAGACCAGCGCGTCGACGAGACGGCGGAGATCACCGGCCGTGGTCCCGGACGGCAGGCGATGCTCCAGCACGGAGATGAGCGCGGCCTGCGGGGGGTCGCCGGCATTGAGGTGGAGCGCCAGGTTCTTGCGGAAGTCCGACGGCCCCAGCATCCCGGGCAGATAGCGGCGCAGCGCGCCCGTCGACAACCCGTTGTCGTATCCGTTGATCAGCAGGGACAATCCGGCACCCGGTGTGCGCAGCAGGCGCCGCACGATGTGTGCTCCGCCTCGGCCGCCGTTGAACATGGCGATGTCGAACCGGCCGGGACGGCGCGGGCTCATCGCTCTCCCTCCGTCCCGGCCGATGAGGCGCGCAGCACGCCCCGGCGGACCAGCCAGTGGTGATAGCCGAGGTACGCCACGACCAGGGCACGGTCGCGGGCCCCGCGCCAGAACCGCCACCCGCGGCTGCCGCCGCCGCGTTCCCGGTGCTCGATCGGGATCTCCACCCAGGGGTACCCGAGTTCCGTCACCCGGGCGGTGATCTCCGTCGAGCAGTTCATCCCGGCCGACTCCAGGCGCAGGGACCGGAACAACGGGCCGTGCACCACCTTGAACACCGAGTTGAAGTCGCGGTAGCGGGTGCGGTGCAGAAGGTTGCTCACCGCGCCGCTGGCGGCCGAGCCCCACCGGTAGGGGAGCCCGTCCGCCTTCCTGATCCGCGCCCCCGAGTAGGCCACCCCGCCCCCCGTCTGGATGCGCTCGATGAACCGGTCGAGGTTGGCGATTGGGAACTGGCCGTCGGAGTCCAGCAGCACCACCCAGTCCAGCCGGGTGTGCGCGATCGCCTCGGCGATGGCTGCGCCCGCGCCGCGGTTGCGGTCGAGGCCGACGACGATGAGATCCGGACAGGGCAGGGCGTCGAGGATGGCGCGCGTGGCGTCCGTGCTCCCGTCGTCGCACACGACGATCTCCCAGGCGCCGACCGCCGGATTCCGCTCCAGGTAGTCCCGCCACTCGGTCACCGCGGCCGCGATGTTCTCCGCCTCGTTGTAGGCGGGCGCGGCCACAGAGATTCCGATGGGCTCGGCGATCCCGATGGCCTCAGCGGTCGTCACCATGCGCCACCCCCGCGCCGAGCAGGCGGCCGATCCAGCGATCCAGGGGAAGCAGGTTGACCCCCACGATCACCGGAACGTGCGCCAGTGCGAACAGGATCGTCGCGCCGAACGAGATCGGCCCGCCGGTGAACAGGTTGATGTGCGGGGCGTCGATGACGTCGGGCCGGTCGACCGGGTTGATCGTGTACCACATGAGGTCGAGGAAGCCGGAGAACACGATGAGGATGCCGGTCGCCATGACCTTCAGGCAACGGCCGGGTGAGCCGCCGCCGAGGCGGTAGGCCGCCGCGACCGTGAGCACGAGACCCGGGTAGAGCAGCAGGTAGAGGTGGGTGTAGAAGTCGTCGGGCTGTTCCCGCCCGGTGTCGCCGTAGTAGAACCAGCTGACCCGCGGGATCAGGTAGCCGGTGAAGAAGATGAACGGCACGTACAGCAGCCAGTAGAGCCGACGCGACGCCCATGGGAAGAGGGCGATCGCGCAGCACAGGCAGGCGAACGCGATCAGCTTGACCGCCAGCTCCCATGCCGCGTCGATCTCCCTCCGATGGGACGTCCCCTGCCAGACGAACGCGGCACCGCCCACCCCCACGGCAAGGGCGATCCACCAGAGATGCGGAGCCCAGCGACGTGTCCCGTTCCGGACCACGTCATCGGTCGGCCCCTCCAGCATTAACCTCGACACCCCGTCCTCCACTTCGTCGGTTCAGCGACGTGGGAGCGCTCCCACAGCTATGGGAGCGCTCCCAAATAGACTGAAGAGGCCCCCCGATTCCTGTCAAGGCCGTGACCGCAACCGGTACGCGTGCTCGCTCGTACGACGACACTGAGAGGCGACGACACTGACGGTGGCCGCCCGCCCCAGGGGCCGCGGGGCGGGCGGCGGAACGCCCGGGTTCAGAGCGGATTCCCCAGGGATGGTTCCGTAGGGCAAGTCGCTCGGCGCCGCGGGAAGGTTGCCGGCGAAGATCGGTTTTTCTGGACCGCTGCGGGCCTTCACAGCGCAGGCGGGACGGGTTATCGTCGAGGCGATATGGGAGCGCTCCCATATCTGGGGCCGATTCGCATTTCCACACGCAGAAAGGCGTATCGATGCTCCCGCCCCACCCCTCGACGTTGCCATCCCGTCTCTTCAGGGTCCGTCTCTCCAGGCTCCTTCTCGCTCTCGTCTCCGGGTTCGCCGTGCTGGCGGCGCTCGCCGTCCCGCCCGCGCAGGCCGCGGAACCGACACTGGGTGAGCTCGCCGCAGCCAAGGGCCGGTACTTCGGTTCGGCCACCGACAACCCCGAGCTGACCGACGCCCCCTACGTCGCGATCCTGGGGAGCGAATTCAACTCGATCACACCCGGCAACTCGCTGAAGTGGGAGGCCACCGAACCACAGCGAGGGCAGTTCACCTTCGCCAAGGGCGACGAGGTCGTCGCACTGGCACAGCGGAACAACCAGTCGGTGCGCGGGCACACCCTCGTCTGGCACAGCCAGCTGCCGGACTGGGTGTCGAACGGCGGCTTCTCCGCCGCCGAGCTGCGCTCGATCCTGCGGAACCACGTCACCACCGTGGCCTCCCACTACAAGGGCAAGCTCGCGCACTGGGACGTGGTCAACGAGCCGTTCAACGAGGACGGCACATTCCGCGACTCGGTCTTCTACAGGACGCTCGGCGAGAGCTACATCGCCGACGCGCTGCGCGCCGCCCGCGCGGCCGACCCCGGCGCCAAGCTCTACATCAACGACTACAACACCGACGGGCTCGGGGCGAAGAGCGACGGCATGTACAACCTGGTGAAGTCGCTCAAGGCGCAGGGCGTTCCGATCGACGGCGTCGGATTCCAGGGACACTTGGCGCTGCAGTACGGCTTCCCCAACAGGATGCAGGAGAACCTGCAGCGCTTCGCCGATCTCGGCGTGGACGTGGCCATCACCGAGCTGGACATCCGCATGATCCTCCCGGCGGACGCCAGCAAGCTCGCCACCCAGGCCACCTGGTACTCCGACGTCACCAAGGCGTGCCTGGCGGTCTCCCGCTGCGTCGGGATCACGGTGTGGGACTACACCGACAAGTACTCGTGGATCCCGGGTGTCTTCCCCGGAGAGGGCGCCGCGCTCCCGTACGACGAGAACCTCAGGCCCAAGCCCGCCTATGCCGCGCTCCGTACGGCACTCGGCGGTAAGCCGGGCGGCGGTGACCCCACTTCCTGCAAGATCGCCTACAAGGTGGCCAGCCAGTGGAACACCGGCTTCACCGGCTCCGTCACCATCACCAACACCGGCTCCAGCGCTATCAACAGCTGGAACCTGAAATTCTCCTTCCCCGGCGACCAGAAGGTCACCCATGGCTGGAACGCGCGCTGGGCCCAGTCCGGCGCGACCGTGACGGCCACGAACGAGTCGTGGAACGGGACGCTCGCCGCCGGTGCCTCGACGACCATCGGCTTCAACGGCTCGTACACCGGCACCAACTCGGCGCCCGGCACCTTCTCTCTCAACGACCAGAGCTGCACCGCGGGCTGACGAGAACGACCCGCTGACCGAAATGATCCGCTGACGGGAACGACCCGCTGCCGCCGCCACGAGAGCGGTCGGCAGCGGGTCGCCTGGCGTTAGGCCGCCTCAGGCCGATGCGCGCAGGACCAGGTGCGTTTCCAGGATGACGACGGGATCGGTCACCCGTTCGCCTCGGATGCGGGCGATGAGGAGCCGGGCCATTTCCCTGCCCATGTTCTCGACCGACTGGTGCACCGTGGTCAGCGGCGGGTCGGCGAGCGGCGCCCGGGCGGAGTCCTCGAACCCGATGACCGCGACGTCGTCCGGGATCCGCAGGCCCGCCTTCTGGAGCACCTGCATGGCGCCCAGTGCCATCGGGTCGTCGGCGGCGAAGACGGCGTCCATGTCGGGCGCCTGGTCCAGCAACTCCGCCGCGGCCGTGACCCCGCTGCTCTCACTGAAGTCGCCGTAGGCGACCAGTTCGGGCATGCCCGCCGCCGCGAGCGCGTCGCGGTAGCCGGCGAGCCGGTCGACGCCCACCCCCATGTCCTGCGGACCGGCGATGGCCGCTATCCGGCGGCGTCCCTTTTCGAGGAGGTACTCGGTGGCGAGACGCGCACCCTTGCGGTTGTCGACGTCCACATAACTCACCGGGGACAACCCCGGTGGGCAGCCGCCGAGCACCGTCGGCACGCCGCTGGCCTCCAGCTTCGCGGGCAGCGGGTCGTCGCCGTGCAGCGAGGTCAGCAGGACCCCGTCCACGTGCTGCCCGGTCAGGTAGTGCTCCAGGCGGGCGTACTCGTCGGGTGACTGGGCCAGCGCGAGCAGCAACTGCAGCCCGGTGGCGTTCAGCTCCGAACTGATGCCGCGGATGATGCCGGCGAAGTACGGCTCGTCGAACAGCCGCTGCTCCGACTCGGCCACCACGAGCGCCACGGTGTCGGTGCGCCGGGTCACCAGGGTGCGGGCGGCCCGGTTCGGCACGTAGCCGAGCTCGTCGATCGCCTGCAGCACGGCCTCGCGTGCCTGCGCGCTCACCCGCGGCGAACCGTTGATGACCCGCGAGACCGTGCCCCGGCCGACGCCCGCCCGGGCCGCCACTTCCTCCAGGGTGGGGCGCGCCTGCTGCGCGCGCCGCACCGTCATCGGCCCCTCATCGTGTCGTTCCGGCCCCTTCATCGGGCGCGGCCTGTCAACGGTGATCCGGCAATCCGCCCTGCCGGATCACTGCCGCGTACCAGCGCGCGCTGTCCTTGGGCACCCGGCGCTGAGTGGCGTAGTCGACGTGGACCAGGCCGAACCGCTTCGAGTACCCCCATGCCCATTCGAAATTATCCAGCAATGACCACGTGAAATAGCCCTGAAGCGGAACGCCTTCGGCGATGGCGGAGTGGCAGGCACGCAGATGGGCGTCCAGGTAGGCGATCCGTTCACCGTCGTTGACGGTGCCGTCGGTGAGGGACTCGTCGTAACCGGCGCCGTTCTCGGTGATGTAGAGCGAGACGGCCGGGTACTCGCGGTGGAGCCGGGTCAGGACCTCGTGGAGGCCGCTCTCGTCGATCTCCCAGCCCATGCCGGTGACCGGCCGCCCGCCGTCCACGAACCGCACGCCGTCGCTGCCCACCCAGGGGGAGTGGGAGGAGAACGGCGACGACACCGCCTGTGTCGCGTCGCCCGGGGTGCCGCTCACGGTGAAGCGCGAGTAGTAGTTGATCCCGAGCTGGTCGATCGGCTGGTTGATCGTGGCCAGGTCGCCTTCCTTGATGGCGGCGTCGAAGTCGAGCCCCTCCAGGTCGGTCAGCACGTCCGCCGGGTAGGCGCCGCGCAGGAGCGGGTCGAGGAAGAAGCGGTTCTGCATCCCGTCGATGCGGCGGGCCGCGTCCAGGTCGGCCTCCGCCTGGCTGGCCGGCGAGATCGCGTACAGGTTGACGGCGGCGCCGAACCGGTTGTCCGGATGGCGGGCGCGCATGGACTCCACCGCCAGCCCATGACCGAGCATCAGGTGGTGGGCGGCGCGCAGGGACGCGGCCGGCTCCCGCCGCCCGGGCGCGTGCTCGCCGGACGCGTACCCGAGGAACGCGGCGCACCACGGCTCGTTGATGGTCATCCACTGCCGCACCCGGTCACCGAGGGCGGCCCCGACCTGCCCGGCGTAGTCGGCGAACCGGTAGGCGGTCTCGCGTTCGGGCCAGCCTCCCGCGTCCTCGAGCTGTTGCGGCAGATCCCAGTGGTAGAGCGTGGGCCAGGGCTCGATCCCCGCCTCCAGGAGCTCGTCCACCAGCCGCTGGTAGAAGTCGATGCCGGCCTGGTTCAGCTTGCCCGCGCCGGACGGCTGGACCCGCGGCCACGAGATCGAGAACCGGTAGGCGGTGAGGCCCAGATCGGCCATGAGCGCCACGTCGTCGCGGAACCGGTGATAGTGGTCGACGGCCACATCGCCGTTCTCGCCGTTCAGGACCTTGCCGGGCGTGCGGCAGAAGGTGTCCCAGATCGACGGGCCGCGGCCGTCCTCGGCGGCGGCGCCCTCGATCTGGTAGGCCGCGGTGGCGGCTCCCCAGCGGAAGCCCGCGGGGAAAGCGGCGACCGGCGACGCGCTGTTGCTGTGCTGTACGGAGGTCACGCCTTGATCGCACCTTCCATGATTCCGCCGATGATCTGGCGGCCGAACACGACGAACACGACGAGGAGCGGGAGGATGGCGATGGTCGTCCCGGCGAACATCAGCGTGTAGTCCTTGAAATACGCGTTGGCCAAGTTGTTGATGGACAACTGCACGGTGGGGTTGTCGGGGGTCAGCACCGCCAACGGCCACATGAACTCGTTCCAGGTCTGCATGAACGTGAACAGCCCGAGCACGCCCGCCGCGGGCCGCAGCGCGGGCAGGACGACCCGCCAGTAGATGCCGAACGTCGTGCAGCCGTCGACGCGGGCCGCCTCGATCAGCTCGTCGGGCACCGCCTGGTCGGCGTACTGCCGCATCATGAACACGCCGAACCCGGTGACCAGGAACGGCACGATGACCGCCTGCAGCTGGTTCTGCCAGCCCAGCTCCACCATGATCATGTAGAGCGGGACGATGCCCATCTGCACCGGGATCATCATCGTGGCGATGATCGTCAGCAGCAGCCCGTTCTTGCCGCGGAAACGCAGCTTGGCGAACGCGAACCCGGCGAGCGAGGCGAAGAACACCGTCGAGATCGTCACCGCGCCGGACGCGATGAACGAGTTGATCAGGCCCTTGGCGAAGTAGACGTCCTCGGTGCCGAACAGGCGGCTCACGTTGTCGCCCAGCTTCCCGCCCGGCAGGACCGGAGGGGGCACGTCCGAGACGACGTCGTTCGTGCGCGTCGCCACGACGATCATCCAGTAGATCGGGAAGATGGACAGCGCCAGCGCCGCGATCAGCGTGAGGTAGGTGAGCGGGCTGGCGTCCCAGAGGGTGCGCAGCCGACGCGCCGGGGTCCGCCCGGACCGGCCGCGCATGGGGAGCGTGCGCGTGGTCATTTGGTCCCTCCGGTGCGCCGCACGAACACGAAGTTGATCAGGGAGAAGACGATGATGAGGAGGAAGAGCGCCCAGGCGACGGTGGCGCCGTAGCCGTACCGGTCATGGCCGAACGCGTTGTCGAACATGTACATCGTCACGGTCTGGAACTGGTGGACCGGGCCGCCGTCCATACGGTTGGGGGTGCCGACGCTGAACAACACCGGCTCGGTGAACAACTGCAGCCCGCCGATGGTGGAGATGATCACCGTGAAGATGATCGTCGGACGCAGCATCGGCACGGTGATCTGCCAGAACTGCCGGATCCGGGAGGCCCCGTCGATCGCCGCCGCCTCGTACAGGTCCTTGGGGATCGCCTGCATGGCGGCCAGGTAGATGAGCGCGTTGTAGCCGATCCAGCGCCAGTTGACCATCGCCGAGATCGCCACCCACGACCAGCCGCGGCTCGCCTGCCAGTCGATCGCGCCGATGCCGACCAGGTCCAGGCCCCAGTTGACGAACCCGTAGTCACGGTCGAAGAGCTGGGTGAACACGATCGCGACGGCGGCGGTCGAGGTGATGAGCGGCGCGACCATGCCGATGCGGAACAGCGTGGGCGACCGCATCCGCCGGTTGAGCGCGTTCGCGACGAAGAGCGCCAGCAGCAGCTGCGGAACGGTCGCCAGGAAGAAGATGCCGACCGTGTTGACCACGGCGTGCCAGAAGTCCTCGTCACCGAGGAGATAGCTGTAGTTGTCCAGGCCGACCCACTTGCGCGTCCCGGAGGCGAGCCCCCAGTCGTGCAGGGAGACCCAGAGCGTGTAGATGAGGGGGAACGCACCGAAGACCAGGAAGACCAGGTAGAACGGCGAGATGAAGAGATAGGGGGAGGCCTTCAGGTCGAACCGGGCCAGCCGGGACCGCCATGTCCGGCGGGGGTCCTGCGGCTCGGCGGCCTTCGGCGGGCCGCCGTTCCGAGTGGTGCGAAGGTCCACGCTCATACGCCCTCCTTTCGACGTGTTGGGGGCTGGACGGGTGGGGGCGGCGGTGGTGCTGGATCGTCCTGCTCGATCACGGCACCACCGCCGCGGCTTGGGATGGCCTGGCAGATTTGCCCGGCTGATCAGCCTGACTGTTTCGCCTGGCTGATTTGCCCGGTGGGACTACCTGGCGGCCTTCTTGGCGGCCTCGACCGCCTTGGCCCAGGCCTCCTCGGGCTTGACCTTGCCCTGGCCGACAGCGATCAGGACGTTCTCGACCGCCGACCGCACGTCCTCGTTCTTCGGGCCGAGGTAGACGGGCTTCACCTGGGCGGCCATGTCGCCGAAGATCTTGCCGACCGGGGCCTCACTGAAGTAGGCGCTCTTGCTGCCGGACACCGTCGGGTCCTGGGCCGCCTGCGGCGACGAGGGGAAGACGTTCTTGTCCTTGTAGGCGGCCGCCTGCCCCTGCGGGTTGGTCAGGAACTTGGCGAGGTCGGCTGCCTCCTTGGGGTGCTTGGTCTGCTTGGGCACCGCCAGGTGCGAGCCGCCCCAGTAGCCGCCGCCGCCCGGCACCGCCGCGACGTCCCACTTGCCCTTGCCGAAGCCCGCGGAGAACTCCTCGATGCCGCCGAGCATCCAGGACGGGCACGGGATCGTGGCGAACGTGTCGCGCTTGAGCGCGGTCTGCCACGGCGGCGTGAAGATCGACAAGTCCGAGGTCATCTTCGCCTGCTCGAACTTCAGTGCCGTGTCGAACGCGGTCTTGATGGCCGGGTTGGTGTCGAAGACCAGGTTGTTGCTCTTGTCGAAGAAGCTGTAGCCCGGTCCGGCACCGGAGTTCTGCAGCACGGTCGTACGGAAGATCGCGGTGGGTCCGTCCAGCCACTTGCTCCCGGACACCTTGCCCGTGAACTTCTGCCCGGTCTGGAAGTAGGCGTCCCAGGTCGGCCAGAGCTTGGAGACCGCGTCACGCTCGGTCGGGAGATTCGCCTTCTTGAACAGGTCCTTCCGGTAGCACATGCCGAGCGGCCCGATGTCGGTGCCGAGGCCGATGAGGTGCTGGCCGTCCGGGCTGAGGCCCATCTGCCACTTCCAGGGCAGGAAATTGTTCTGCAACGACTTGGCGCCGTGGTCGAAGAGGTTGACGAACTTGTTCTTCTGCTGCATGTAGAGCGGCAGGATGCCCTCTTCGAGCGCGACGATGTCGCCGGCACCGCTGTTGGTCGCGATCCACTGCTGGATACGCGGCTTGTAGTTGTCGAGCGTGTCGACCTTGCGCTGCTTGATCTTGACGTTCGGGTGTGCCGCCTCGTACTGCTTGTAGAGCTGGTCGTAACCGAACTCACCGAAAACGTCGACGGTCAGCTCGATGTTGCCGCCCGCCTTGCCACCGCCGTCGTCGTCGCCACCGCAGCCGGCCGCCGCCACGGTCAGCAGCCCGGCCAGTACGGTGGCGATCCCTGTTGTCAGCCCGCGTCTCATTTCCCCGGACCCCTCTCGCCTCGATCACTTGTGGGAGCGCTCCCACGAAGGAAAGACCGTGAGCCATGTCACTGTCAAGTTGTCGCAACGCAACCGTTACTTACCGGTGGGGGCCCACCGCGGATCGAGCGGACGGGTCAGCGTGCGGCGGCGGCCACGGGCGCGGGCGCGGTGGAACGGCGAACGACGAGCTCAGGCCGGTGGAGCAGTTCGGCGCGCGGTGCCCGGGTGCCCCCGATCTCCTCCAGCAGATTGGCCACCGCGGCCAGTCCCATTTCGCGGACCGGTTGGCGGACAGTGGTCAGCGGCGGATCGAGGAAGGCGGTCATCGGTGAGTCGTCGAAGCCGACGACCGAGACGTCCTCGGGCACCCGCAACCCACGCTGCCGCACGCCCCGGATCGCGCCGATGGCGATGATGTCGCTGCCGCAGCAGATCGCGGTGGCGCCGCGGTCGAGGAGCTCCTGCGCCGCGGCCTGGCCGCCCTCCACGGTGAACAGCGTGTTGACGATGAGGTCGTCCACCTCGGTGGTGTTGAGCTGCTCCTGCATGCCGCGGCGGAATCCCTCGGTCTTGCGGATCGACGGCACGAACCGTGACTGGCCGGCCGCCAGGCCGATGCGGCGGTGCCCCAGCGCGGCAAGGTGCGCGACGGCCATCTCCAGCGAGACGGTGTCGTCGTTGGAGATGAACGGACCGGGGATGTCGGGGCGGAACCCGTTGATCAGGACGATCGGCAGGCCGCGGTCGATCAGGCGGGTGTAGCGCGACGGGTCGGACTGGGAGTCGGCGTGCTCGCCGTTGACGAAGATGATGCCCGCGACGCCCCGTTCGAGCAGCAGCTCGGTGTAGTCGTCCTCGCGGATGCCGCCGGGCGTCATCGTGCACAACACCGCCGCGTAGCCCGACAACGCCAGCGCGTTCTCGATGATCTGTGCGAACGCCGGGAAGATCGGATTGCTGAGCTCGGGCACGATCAGGCCGATCAGCCCGGCCCGCTGCGAACGCAGCCGGGCCGGGCGCTCGTAGCCCAGGACATCGAGCGCGGTGAGCACCGCCTGCCGGGTCCCCGCGGCCACGCCCGGCTTGCCGTTGAGCACCCGGCTCACGGTCGCCTCGCTGACCCCCGCGTGGGCCGCGATATCGGCCAGGCGCATTGTCATGGGCATTAACCTACCTTTCCCGTTAGCTGTCGCCCGGTCGCTGACCGGGCACTTTTACTGACCGGATAGGGCCTCGCACCAGACGGCCGTGTCGGGCGGCAGGACGAGGCGGTCACCGTCCGGCCGGATGGGCGCGCTCGCCAGCAGCGGCCGGCCGTACGCGGGCACGCGCACCGTGTCCTTGCCGAGGTTGACCGCGCAGACCAGCCGCCGTCCGCCTGTGCCGTCCTCATCCGTGGCCGTGCCGCGTTCGAAGACGCGTTCGAAGACCAGCGCGCCGTCAGGAGCGGGGAGCCAGCGCAGCGTCCCGTCACCGAGCGCGGGGTGCTCCCGCCTGATCCGCAGCGCCGCCCGGTAGAGCGCGAGCATCGACTCCGGGTCGGCCGCCTGCCGTTCCACCGTGAGGTCACGCCAGCGTTCGGGCATGGGCAGCCAGCTGGATCCCGGCCCGAAGCCGAACGGCGGTGCGTCGCCCGACCACGGGATCGGCACCCGGCACCCGTCGCGTCCCGACTCGGGATCGCGGCCGCGCTGCGGGTCCTGGAGGTACTCCTCGGGCAGGTCGAGTACCTCGGCGAGCCCCAGTTCCTCGCCCTGGTAGACGTACGCCGAACCGGGCAGCGCCAGCATCAGCAGCGCGGCGGCGCGGGCCCGCCGGACACCGACCTCGCCGTCGCCGTACCGGGTGACGTGCCGCTTGACGTCGTGGTTGGACAACACCCAGGTGGTGGGGGCACCGACTCGTTCGACCGTGCGCAGCGACTCCTCGATGACCGAGCGCTTGTCGCGGGCGTTCCAGTCGGCGGTCAGGTAGTGGAAGTTGAACGCCTGGTGCAGCTCATCCGGTCGTACGTAGTCGGCCAGGCGTTCCTGCGTCGGCGCCCAGGCCTCCGCCACGCCGATCCGTTCGCCCTCGTAGGAGTCCAGCAGCCGCCGCCACCCGCGGTGGATGTCGTGCACGCCGTCCTGGTCGAAGTACGGCAGCACGGCCCGGCCCAGCATGGAGATCTGGTCGGCGTAGCCCAGGTCGGGCAGGCCCGGCGCCTTCACCATGCCGTGCGCGACGTCGATCCGGAAGCCGTCCACGCCCAGGTCGAGCCAGAACCGCAGCACGTCCTCGAACTCGCGGTGGATCTCGGGGTTCTCCCAGTTGAGGTCGGGCTGCTCGGGGGCGAAGAGATGCAGGTACCACTGCCCGTCGGGCACCCGGGTCCAGGCGGGTCCGCCGAAGACCGACTCCCAGTCGTTGGGCGGTTCGGCGCCGTCCGGCCCGCGCCCGTCGCGGAAGACGTAGCGTGCCCGTTCCGGCCCGCCCGGCGCCGCCTCCAGCGCCTCCTGGAACCAGGCGTGCATGTCGGAGCTGTGGTTGGGCACCACGTCCACGATGATCCGCAGGCCGTGCTCGTGCACGTCGCGGACCAGTGTCCGCGCGTCGTCCAGCGAGCCGAAGATCGGATCCACGTCCCGGTAGTCGGCGACGTCGTAGCCGAAGTCGGCCATCGGCGAGGTGTAGAACGGGGTGACCCAGAGCGCGTCCACTCCGAGCTCGGCGAGATAGGGCAGCCTGCTGCGGATGCCCGCCAGGTCGCCGATGCCGTCGCCGTCGGAGTCGGCGAAGCTGCGGACGTAGACCTGGTAGATCACCGCGTCCCGCCACCACCGGGTGCCGGTGGCGGCCATGGTGGCGGACACGGTCGTGCTGTTGTGTGACATCGGGTCCTTTCAGGACTTGGAGCGCCGGTCAGGACTTGGAGGCGCCTGCGGTCAGGCCGGTCACCAGGTGCCGCTGAACGGCGAGGAAGACCGCGCCGGCCGGGATCGTGATGAGGACCGCCGCCGCGGTCAGCCAGCCCCACTCGGCGCGGGTCTGGCTCACGAACTGCTGCAGGCCGGGCGCGAGCGTGTAGTGGTCGTCGCCGGTCATGAACGCCGTCGCGTAGGCGACCTCGCCCCAGGCGGTGATGAACGAGTAGAACGCGGCGACGGCCAGGCCCGGCTTGGCCAGCGGCAGGATCAGCCGGAAGAACGCGCCGAACGGGGTCAGCCCGTCGATCTGACCAGCCTGGTCGATCTCCGTGGGGATCGTGTCGAAGTAGCCTTTCATCATCCAGGCGCTGAACGGTACCGCCACGGTCAGATAGGCGATGACCAGGCCCGGATACTGGTTGATCAGGCCGAGCCGGCCCAGCAGGTTGTACAGCGGCACGATCAGCACGGCGACCGGGAACATCTGGGTGACCAGCAGCAACCACAGGATCGTGCGGAGCCCGGCGAACCGGAACCGGCTGATCGCGTACCCGGTGGACGCCGCGATCAGTACCCCGATCACCATCGTCATGCCCGCCACCAGCACCGAGTTGAGCAGCCAGCGCGGGAAGGAGGTCTCGGTCAGCACGTAGCGGTAGTTGTCCAGCGTCGGCTGGTCGAAGAACCGCACGTCGCTGGAGATCCAGGCGTCCTTGGGCTTGAACGAGGTCAGCACCAGCCACGCCAGCGGGATCAGCGAGATCGCACTGGCCGTGAGCAGCGCGGCGTGCAGCCCGATGGAGGCGACCACGCTGCGCTTCTTCGCGTGACGCGGCTTTTTCTCGTCGTGGGCGCTCATCCCCAGACCTCCCCGTGCTTGCGCAGTGAACGGCGGTACGCCCACGCCATGACGACCAGCAGGGCGAGGATCACCAGCCCGTTGGCGGCGGCGCCGCTGTAGTCCCGGATCCCGGTGAAGGCGTCCCGGTAGGCGGCCGTCACCAGGATCTCGGTGGCGCTGTCGGGACCGCCCCGGGTGAGCAGGAAGATCACCGGGAACTGGTTGAACGTCCAGATCGTGCCGATGAGGATCACGGTCTGGCTGACCGGCCGCAACATCGGCAACGTGATGTTGCGGAACTGCTGCCACGCCGACGCGCCGTCCACGCGGGCCGCCTCGTACAGCTCGCCCGGGATCGACTGCAGCCCGCCCAGCAGCGCCACCATGTTGAACGCCACGCCGAGCCACACGTTCACCGTGATGACCGAGATCTTGGCCATCGTCGGGTCGTCCAGCCAGCTCACCGCGGGCAGCCCGGCGGACCGCAGCACGCCGTTGGCGAGGCCGAAGTCGTGGTTGAGCAGGTAGCGCCAGATGAACGTGGACACGAACGCCGGCGCGGCCCACGGCAACACCAGGAGCATCCGGTAGACGCCGCGGAACCGCACCCGCCGGTTGAGCAACATCGCCAGCCCGAGCCCGATGCTCACGTGCAGGAAGACGCAGGCGATGGTCCACAGCGCGGTCCAGCCCAGCCGGAGCCAGAACGTGTCGTCCTGCATGATCTGCAGGTAGTTGTCCAGGCCGACGAACGAGTAGGTGGCCGGGATCTCGTTCATCCCGATCGTCCGGCCCACGTTCGCCTCGTTCGCGTCGGTCAGCGACAGGTAGACGCCGCGGACCAGGGGGTACCCGACGAGTACCCCCATGACGATGGCCACCGGGGCCACCATGGTCCACGCGTGCCAGTGCGCCGAGGTCCAGCGCTTCCTGGTCCAGCGTTTCCCGGTCCAGCGCTTCCCTGTGAAGGGACGCATCAGCCCCAGCCCTTGAGGAGCCCGCGGTACTTGCCGTCCACCGTGTTGGCGGCGCCCGCGGCGTCGGTGTTGCCGCTCACCATGCCCTGGTAGGCCTGCACGAGGGGCTCGAACAGCTGGCCGCCCTCGGGGATCCACGCCCGCGGCACGGCGGTGTCGACGATGGGCTTCCAGGTGTTGACCAGCTCGCTGTTCTTGACCTCCGGCACGGCGTAGGCGGACGTGCGCGTCGGCAGTAGCCCCAGCTTGGCGGCGATCTTCGCCTGGCTCTCGGTGGAGGCCATGAAGCGCACGAAGGCGTACGAGGCGTCCAGGCTCTTGGAGCCGGCGTAGACGGTGTAGTCATGCCCGCCGGTCGGCGCCGCGGCCTTCGCCGAACCCGCAGGTACCGGCGCCACGCCGAGGTTGGCCTTGTCCTTGAACGCCGAGCCCTTGAGCGCGTCGGTGGCCGACCACGGGCCGTTGTAGATCATCGCGGTCCTGCCCTCCTTGAGGGCGGTGATGGCCGCGGTGTAGCTGTCGGTGATGGCGGGCTTGGGTGCGGCGCCCGACGTCATCAGGTCCTCCACGACCTTGAGCCCGGCCACGCTCTGCGGCGAGTTGACCGTGATCTTCTTGGCGGCCGCGTCCACCAGGTCGCCGCCCTCGCCGTAGATGAACGGCAGCAGGAAGTAGGCGTCCACGTTCAGCGTCAGCCCGGTCTTGCCCGTCTTGGACTTGACGTCCAGCGCGGCCTGCTTGAGCTCGGCGACGGTCTTGGGCGGGGTGTCGTGCCCGGCCTTCTTGAGCAGGTCCTTGTTGTAGAGCAGGCCGAGCGAGTCGGTCACCTGCGGCACGCCCCACGTCTTGCCGTTGTACTTCACGCTCCCCGCCGAGGAGGCCAGGAAATCGCCGGGCTTGTCGAGCGCGTACGTCCCGTCCAGCGGCGCGAGATACCCCAGCGAGGCGAACTCGGTCATCCAGCCGACATCGGTGCGCAGCACGTCGGGCGCGCCCGACCCGCTCTGCGCGGCGGTCTTGAATTTGTTCTGGGCCTCGCCGAACGGGACGTTGACGTAGTTGACCGTGACCTTCGGGTGCTTGGTCTTGAACTCGGCGATGAGCTCCTTGAACGCGGGGCCCTCCACCGCCGCGTCCGAGGTGTCCCAGTAGGTCACCGTGCCGCTGACGGTCGCCGGGTCGATGGACTTGCCGGACTGGGGCTTGTCGCCACCGCCGCCGCACGCGGCAAGAGCGAACGCAAGGCAGGCGGCAATGCCTGCCAGGGGGGTGCGCCGCATCATTCCTCCTTGTCAAGGGGCCGGTGACCGACCCGTCGGGTGGAGGGAACGTAGCAACGCCTTGCAAGACGGTAAATCCCTTGCAGAAACTTTCAGAAAGATCGTGCCCATTCTGTTATCAAGATCACACACGCGTGCAGCGGAAGAAAGGGTGCAGCCCAAAGCCCCGGCCCTGCAGAGCCGGGCCGGGGTGCCGGTGTGGTTCAGAGGGTGGGGAGGGTGGCGTCCACGGCCTCGGGGGTGAGGATGTGGTCGAGGACCATCGCGGCGCAGCCGGTGAGGCCGGCGCGGTCGCCGAGGCGGCTGGGCTCGATCCGGAGACGGCGGGTCGCCAGGGCGGTCGCGCGCTGGTAGACGACCTCGCGGACGCCCGCGATCAGGGGCTCGTAGGCACCGGTGAGGTCGCCGCCGAGGATGACGACGGCGGGGTTGAGGAGGTTGACGGCCGCGGCGATGACCTCGCCGATGCGGCGGCCGGCGTCGCGGACGAGGGCGACCGTGCCGGGGTCGCCGTCGCGGGCGAGGGCGGAGAAGGCGGCGAGGTCGGAGGCGCCTGAGCGGGCGAGGAGGGCGGCGCCGCCCGCGACGGCTTCGACGCAGTCGAGGTTGCCGCAGCGGCAGGCGGTGCCGTCGCCGTTCAGGACGGGGATGTGGCCGATCTCCCCGGCGGCGCCCAGGGCGCCGCGCTGGATCCGGCCGCCGGTGATGAGGCCGGCGCCGATGCCGGTGGAGACCTTGACGAACAGGAGGTCCCCGAGATCGGGGTAGGCCGCGCGGTGCTCGCCGAGGGCGGCGATGTTGACCTCGTTGTCGAGGAACGCCGGGACCCCGAAGCGGTCGGCGACGGCGGGGCGGATCGGGGCGCCGTCCCATTCCGCGGCGGCGAACTCGACCGTGCCGGGGATGCCGATGCCCGCGCCCCGGACGGTGTCGGGTGCGAGGCCCGCCTTGGTCAGGAGGTCGTCCCACTGGTCGAGGAGGGCGGGGAGCGTGCGGGCGGCCTGCTGCTCGAACGGGGCCTGGACCACGACCTCGCCGGAAAGGTCGCAGACGGCGGCCTGGCCCCGGGACTTGCCCAGGTTGGCGACGAGGACGGTGCCGCCGGCGGCGTTGAACGCGAGGCGGGCCGGCGGGCGGCCACCCGTGGAGGGGCCGTCGGCGCGTTCGACCAGGAGGCCGCGCGCGATCAGCTCGTTCACCCGGAGGGCGACGGCGGGGCGGGACAGGCCGGTGAGCCGGGCCAGCTCGGCGCGGGTGTCGACGCCCTCCTCGCGGATCAGCCGGAGCACGTCGCCGCTGGTGGACGGGCGGCGCATCAGGTCAGTGAAGCACGGGTGACTTCGGCATGTCGAGCCGGTCAAGATCGGGTACTTAGGTAAGTTTTCCTTCTTAAGTAGGTTGTTTCGGTGCCCTAAGTGCCGGTAGTTTCCTGGTACATGAGTCTTCATCCGGTGGTCGAGCAGGTCACACGGCGTATCTCCGAGCGCAGCGCCGATCGGCGGGCGTCGTATTTGGCGCGGATCCGGAGCGCGCGGACCGCCGGCCCCGCCCGGGGCGGCTTGGGGTGCGCCAATCTCGCGCACGGGTTCGCGGCGTGCGGGCCGCTGGAAAAGCTCCAGCTCCGCGGGAACGTCACGCCGAACGTGGCGATCGTGTCCTCGTACAACGACATGCTCTCGGCGCACCAGCCGCTCAAGGACTACCCGGACGTCCTCAAGGCGGCGATCGCCGGCGCGGGGGGCACGGCGCAGTTCGCCGGGGGAGTGCCCGCCATGTGCGACGGCATCACGCAGGGGCGCGCCGGGATGGAGCTGTCGCTCTTCAGCCGCGATGTCGTGGCCATGGCGACCGCCGTGGCACTGTCACATGACATGTTCGACGGGGCGCTGCTGCTCGGGGTGTGCGACAAGATCGTGCCCGGGCTGGTGATCGGGGCGTTGTCGTTCGGCCATCTGCCGGTGATCCTCGTGCCCGCCGGGCCGATGCACTCCGGGCTGCCGAACGGGGAGAAGGCCAAGGTCCGCAAGCGCTACGCGGCGGGCGAGGCCGACCGGGACGAGCTGCTGGCCGCGGAGGCCGCCTCGTACCACTCGGCGGGCACCTGCACGTTCTACGGGACGGCCAACTCCAACCAGCTCCTGATGGAGGTCATGGGCCTGCACCTGCCGGGCGCCAGCTTCGTGCCGCCGGGCACCGAGCTGCGGGAGGCGCTCACGGCCGAGGCGGGACGGCGGGTGCTGGAGCTCACCGACCTGCGGGGCGAGGCCTACACCCCGATCGGCGAGCTGCTGGATGAGCGGGCTTTTGTCAACGGCGTGGTGGCCCTGCTGGCCACCGGCGGCTCCACCAACCACACACTCCACCTGGTCGCCATGGCCGCCGCCGCGGGCATCGAGCTGACCTGGGACGACTTCGACGAGCTGTCGGCGGTCACGCCGCTGCTCACCCGGCTCTACCCCAACGGCACCGCCGACATCAACCACTTCCATGCCGCAGGCGGCACCGCCTTCCTGATCGGGGAGCTGCTGGACGCCGGGCTGCTGCACGAGGACGCCCGCACGGTCGGGGGCGGTGACCTCACCGCCTATCGGGAGGCTCCCGTGCTGGCCGATCAGGGCCTCGTCTGGCAGCGCGCGCCGCGCCTGTCGGGTGACACCGCTGTGCTGCGTCCGGTGCGCGAGCCGTTCGACGAGCACGGCGGCCTGCACACGGTCGACGGCAACCTCGGCCGCGCCGTGGTCAAGGTGTCCGCCGTACCGGAGGAGTGCCGCCTGATCGAGGCGCCAGCCCGGGTCTTCGAGACGCAGGAGCAACTGCAGGAGGCGTTCGCCGCAGGCCAGCTGGAACGCGACGTGGTCGCGGTCGTCCGCTACCAGGGACCGCGCGCCAACGGCATGCCCGAGCTGCACCGGCTCACCCCGCCGCTTGCGGTGCTCCAGGACCGCGGCCACAAGGTCGCGCTCGTGACCGACGGGCGGATGTCGGGCGCGTCGGGCGCGGTGCCCGCCGCCATCCACGTCTCCCCGGAGGCAGCCGCGGGCGGGCCCCTGTCCAGGGTCCGCGACGGCGATGTCATCAGGTTGGACGCCGACAAGGGACTGCTGGAGGTTCTGGTGCCGGACGAGGAGTTCACCGCACGGGCGCCCAGCGGGGGCGCGCCCGCGGAGGACGAGTGGACGGGCACCGGCCGGGAGCTCTTCCACGCGTTCCGCCAGGCCGTCGGCCCGGCCGAGCGCGGTGCCGGAGTGTTCGGATGAGCAGTGATCAGATGAGCAGTGTTCGGATGAGCGGAGCCGGTTCTGTCGGTGCCGGTTCTGCCGACGGCGCCGCGTATCCCTGGCTGGTCGCCGACGTCGGCGGCACCAACGCGCGCTTCGCGCTCGTGGAGGGGCCGGGCGCGACGCCGACCCACCTCGGCACGCTCGCCAGCCGCGACCACGCCGGGCTGGCGGAGGCCGCCGCGACCTACCTGGCCGAGCACGCCGAGGGGATGAGGCCCGGCGCGGCCTGCCTCGCGGTCGCCGGTCCGGTGGTCGGCGGGCGGTTCCGGCTGACCAACGCGGACTGGGCCCCGGACACCGCCGAACGAGTGGGAGTCCACCTCGGCATCGCGCAGGTCGAGGTGATCAACGACTTCGAGGCGCTCGCCCTCGCCCTGCCGCATCTCGGCGAGGCCGACCTGCGTCCCGTGGGCGGACGCGAGCTGCCGATCCGGGACGGTTCGGCGCCGCTCGCGGTGCTCGGGCCCGGGACCGGGCTCGGCGTGGCGGGGCTGATCCCCACACCCAGCGGCTGGGTGCCGCTGCCCGGCGAGGGCGGCCAGGTGGACGTGCCCGCCGGCACCGACCGCGAGGTCGAGGTCATGCGGCTGCTCCGCGCCGAACAGGGCGCGGCCAACGCCGAGTTCCTGCTGTCCGGTGACGGCCTGGCCCGGCTCTACCGGCTGCTCGCGACGATCCACGGCCACCGGGTCGAACCGCTCACGGCCGCCGAGATCTCCGTCCGGCGCGACAAGCTCTGCGTCGAGACGATCGAGATGTTCTGCGCGCTGCTGGGCGCGTTCGCGGGGAACGCGGCCCTCACCTTGGGCGCGCGAGGCGGCGTCCATCTGGGCGGCGGCATCCTCCCGCGGATCGCCGACGTGCTCGAATCCAGCGATTTCCGGCGCCGCTTCGAGGCCAAGCCTCGAGTGGAGGAGTACGTTCAAGCCATCCCCACCGCGCTGATCGTCCATCCGAATCCCGCGCTCGTCGGTGCCACGGCCCGCCTGGCGCAGACGCTCATCCCATCCCCTCTGGAGCTCGTGTGAACGCAGACCAGCTGCTCGACCTCGCACCGGTCGTCCCCGTCGTCGTCCTGGACGACGCCGACACCGCCGTGCCGCTGGCGCGTGCGCTCGTGGCGGGAGGCCTGCCGGTCATCGAGGTCACGCTCCGCACGCCCGCCGGGCTCGCCGCGATCGAGCGGATCGCCGCCGAGGTGCCGGACGCCGTCATCGGTGCCGGCACGATCGTGAGCCCCGAGGACGCGGAGAACGCGCAGAAGGCGGGTTCGCGCTTCCTGGTCAGCCCCGGTTGCACTCCGGCCCTGCGCGAGGCGATGGCCGCCACCGGCCTGCCGTTCCTCCCGGGCGTCTCCTCGGCCTCCGAGGCCATGGCGCTGCTGGAGCACGGCATCACGGTCATGAAGTTCTTCCCCGCCGAGGCGGCGGGCGGCCTGCCCTACCTGAAGTCGCTCGGCGGCCCGCTGCCGCAGATCCGGTTCTGCCCGACCGGCGGCATCACGATCGACACCGCACCCCGCTACCTCCGCCTGCCGAACGTGGGCTGCGTGGGCGGCTCCTGGCTGACCCCCGCCGACGCCGTGCGCGCCGGTGCCTGGGACAAGATCGAGGCCCTGGCGAACCAAGCCGCGGCCCTGCGTCCCGCTGGCTGAACCAGCCCCCTGATCTGCGGCGGATCGGCTTGGCGAGTTGGCGCCCGGCAGGCCGATCCGCCGCATCCGCTGGCGCATGTCACATTCGCGGATCTCCTCCCGTCTCCAGGTCAAAGGACTAGGGAGGAATCATGACCAGCACCCCGACACTGGAGACTCTGGCCGAGCAGCGCACGGTTCTGCTCACCACGTTCAAACGGGATGGCACTCCGGTAGGGACACCGGTGAACATCGTCGTGAAGGACGGCCGGGCCTACTTCCGTACGTACGACAAGGCTTGGAAGGCCAAGCGCCTGCGCAACAACCCCAACGTCGAAGTTGCCCACAGCAAGTACCTGGGAAAGACCACCAGCGACGCGGTGAAGGGCCACGTGCGGCTGCTCAGTGACGCCGAGGCCAAGCCCGTCAGGCGCCTGCTCGCCCGGAAGCACCCGATCCAGCAGGGGATCGCCGTGCCGGTCCTGCACAAGCTGAAGCGCTACAAGACGCTGCACTACGAACTTGTTCTCGACTAATGCGCGTCTTCACGCCGCGACTCCTGGAAGCACCGCGTACACGCACTTTCCACCACCGCTGGTGACGTTCCAGCCGAGATCGGCGGCGAGGAGCTGAATCATGGCCAAGCCCCGGCCGTCCAGTTTGTCTGGCGACATCTCGTGGACTACGGGAAGATCAGGCGAAGAGTCCTCGACTTCGATCACAGGTCCCCGGTCTGCCCAGTAGAGCCGGACCGTCATCTGGTCGGTGTCGGTGTGCTTGAGGACGTTCCCGGCGAGTTCTGAAACGATCAGCTTGCCGAGATAGGGGTCGATCGACCACGTCTCGAAGATTTCGCCGACCCACTCGCGGGCCAATTTCAGGGCGTGCGCGTGAGCCTCGATCGTCATCGTGTGCCGCTCGGACATGGGACCCCCTCGTGAGTTGTGACTTACTGTCAAGCCTCACGAACGGGGCGTAGTGTCGTCGGTTGAGCGCGACGACGCACCCCGGATGCTCCATCTGGGTTCAACGAGGTTCAGATCTGCTTCAACCCCCCGGAGAAGCGCATGGCAGCGAGACAGCCGACCCCTCAAACCACTGCGTTCGGATCAGAGGTCACCAGGCTGCGGGAGGAGCTCGGAATCTCCCGTTCAGAACTTGCGTCCCGCATCCCCATTAGCACGAGCTACGTCTCCCAGGTCGAACGGGGAGTGACCCGGTGCCGCCGAGATATGGCGGAGAGTCTGGACGGAGCTCTCGGGACCACGCCCGCCCTGGCGGAGGCGTGGGACAAGGTGCTGAAGCAGGCGGCCTACCCGAACTTCTTCCGGGACTACCCGGCGGCTGAGGCGTCCGCCTCGCTACTGCGGGCCTGGGAGGAGACCTTCGTGTTCGGGCTCTTCCAATCGGAGGCGTACATGCGCGCTCAGGGTTTGGCGGAGGACGTGTTCGAGGGGCGCATGCGCAGGCAGAGTGCCATCTTGCAGCGAGAGCAGCCACCGACCATCGCAGTGGTCCTCTCGGAGGTCGTCTTCCTGCGTCAGGTCGGCAGCCCCGAGGTGATGAAGGCGCAATGTGCGCAGCTTCTCGACGTCTCGGATCTGGATCACGTCATCCTCCAAGTAGCGCCCGTCGCGTACTACCGGAGGGTGAGCGGTTCGTTCAACCTGGCGACCCAACAGGACGGACGGGATCTGCTGTACCTGGAGACGACTGTCGGGGGTGTCACATCGAGCGATCCGGCTGACATCCTGTATGTGCAGAAGGTGTTCCCCTCGCTCACGGCTCGGGCGCTCGACCCAGAGGCGAGCCGTGCGCACATCCGAAAGGTGATCAGCGAACGATGGACATGAACGGCTTCGTGTGGCGGAAGGCTTCAAAGTCCAACGACTCGGGCGGCGCGTGCGTTGAGGTCGCTGACCTCGGCAAGGCCGTGGGCGTTCGTGACAGCAAGAACCCTGACGGCGGTCACCTGGTGGTCGATCGGGCGTCCTTGCGTGCCTTGGTGGCTCGAATCAAGGAGTAGCGGACAGCAACGAGCCCCGATGGCCGTCGAGGATGCCCGCGGGTGGGTCCCGGCCTGCGGCGGTCCGGTCATATTCGCGCAGGTGCGCCAGGATCTGCTTCCAGCGTGCCTCTGGCCGCCAGTGATGGTTGGACCGTTCGCCAGGTCGTGGGGAAGCTGTCGCCAAGCGCACCCGGCCCGCGCCCAGTAGGCCAGCGCATTCACGACCCCCGGCGGGTGTAGACCGGCGGCCGCCCCCACGCTTGGGGCGCAGCGGATGCGGTCCTCGCAGCGGGCTCGGCGTCGGTGGCGTAGTTCCAAGTCGGCGAGCTGCCCGTGGGCGCCGCCGGTGCGGGTGCCGGTGACGAAACAGGTGAAGCGGTGTCCGTCGGTGAAGCGCAGCTGGGCGCCGGGGTGTGGGCGTTCGCGGCGGACGATGACCCGCATTCCCTTGGGCCAGCCGCCAAGGTCCAGCAGGCCGGTCAGCTCGGCCACCCACGCCCCGTCGCGGGGCTGGCCGTCGGCGTTCAGAGCGGGCTCCCAGACCCGTTCGGGCAGGGCGAGGATGGCGGCGCAGATGTCGTCGGTCAGGTTGAACCCGATCGAGTACTTCAGCCAGCGGGCGGTCACCCAGTCCAGGAAGGCATGGGTGCCGCCGCCTGAGTCGGTCCGGATCAGCACTTGTTTGTGGAGATGGCCGGGGATCTGCGCGAGTGCGGCCCGGCCGGCGTTGATGTGGTCTTCGGCGGTGTTGGACCCGGCGTTGCCCGGCCGCAGCAGCAACACCGCGGCCTCGCCGGTCCCACCCTCACCGTGGTCGATGAAGGCCGTCATCGGGTGAAACCCGAACGTATGTTTCGAGGTCGGCGCCGCCTGCTGTTTCTCCGAGTGCGCGATCACGATGGTGGCGTCCAGATCGAGCGGGATCAGACCACCATCGGCCCCGGGCGCACGCTCACCTGCCGGCGCCCAGGCCCGGGCGGCCGCACGCGCACAGCGGATCGCCTTCAACATCCGCAGCGAGGTGCTGCGTGCGCTGGTCGACCTGTCACCGCGGACACGCGGGGTGGTCGAGGAGATGGTCCTGGCCGCCGCCCGCGCTGACCGTACCGCCTCTGGCCGGGCGGATCAGCCAGACCACTGACCGGACGGCGCGCATTGCCGGCTGCCGGGCCATGGATTGGCACTACGGAGGTCGTCTCATGCGCCCAGCGGACCGGGAGATGCTGCCGCGATGAGCAGCTGGTCTTGTTGTTCGTAAGACCGCCGTCGCTTGCCGATGGAAGTCTCTTCCGAGTAGCCACCGAGAGGGCCCTGCCGCGTATGGCTATGCCGATGACCAGCGGTGGACGCTGGGCCGGGTGGCAGCGCTGATTCGGCACCTGTTCGGGATCGACTACTCCCTGCCCCGGGGTGGGGCCTGTCCGCACCGGTGGATGTCGAGGAGGAGTGAGAAATTGGACCTTTGGGCCCAGCGAGTCGAGCCACATGAGCAAGATCTGGAAGCTTTGGAAGGTGCCGCGCTCCCAAATCTAGCAATGGATGCCATTGAGGAAACAATCCCTCTGCTCGGCTCTTCACTGGAAGAATTCTTCCCGCCGAGTCGTGCCGATTTGATCAAATCGGCGCTTGACCTTCGGTCTAAGGACCCTGCGAGCTGGCAGTTCGACACTGACTCCGCGGAAGAGTTTCTGAGGCGATACGACGAACTTCCCGAAGAACCGATTAGGCCAGCGGTTGGCCCGTTCCTTATGGCTCTTGTGCGCCTTTTTGAGGCGCCTCCTCATGCCATTTCTTCTGATGACGTAATGGAGGTTCTATATTCCTGCTATGAATCCGTCCTGACATCGCATCTCACGGGTCGAGTCACACTGGAAGATGAACAAAATAGCGATCGGTGTGTCGCGGCTATCGCGCAACAGCTCAGGATCATCGAAGTCCATATGTCGCCTGATGCTACCGAGCCTTGATCATATTTCCTCGGCTTGCTGGGCTCTGACGGTGGATGTGGCCATGGCAGGGGCCGCTCTGTGGAGTGCAGCCTCGCAGAATGCCTCGAATTCTCATGAGGAATAGTTTAATGGTAAATAACCCGGATCAAGATGCCGAACTCATGGCTGCACGTAGTTCATCCGAGATGGTACAAGCCGTCGGCCAGTGGCTGGAAAACTGTCTATCCCGCCAAGGCTTCAGGTGGCTCTCTGCGCGTAGGTGCTTGGAACGTGAATCCGAAAACAGATGTGAAGGCATAGTTTTCTATTCTTCGTACAGGAACAGGCCTGGCGAACATCTTCGGATAACGCTAGACGGTGTAGAGGTCGAAGATAGAAGTGTCGGGATCTGGAGAAGAGCAAATCCTGAGTTGACGATAATTCGGGAGCAAGAATCCCTGGATTCAATCTGCGCTGCCAGCCCGATGGAATTTGTTCGGCCGGTCCGTGATCCATGGTTTGACTTCGTTGAAGAGCGAGAGCGCCTCAGCCGCGCCTCCGAGATCCTCGAAGTTATCGAAGATTTCGTGTTGCCATGGTTTGAGCTCACGGTATCGCCAGTGCTCCTTGCTGATACTGCACCTGACGCCTTGCTTCGTAGTTCCGCCGCCGACCTGATGGAGTACGCAGTAAGTGCAGGACACGCTGATGTCGCCCGGCAGTTGGCTCTGCGATTCCGTTCGTTCGGCGAATTCGCGGAGCGAGCCTTTCAGGAAGGGATTGATCTCGCCCGTTCTGGAGGCAAGCCGCGTTGGAAGTCCCTTCAATCCGTCGGCTGGAGCAGCCAAGTCCTTGGCCTGGCATAGACCTCGACCGGAATATGCAATAGCTTTCCGATAATGACCGCATGAGGGTGATGGCTTGGGTGGCGCCCAGGCAGTTGTCGATCCAGCGCATGGTGCCGTCATCGGGGTTGAGAGCGAGGCGTCCGTCGAAGGTGCCTTCGCCGTTGGCGCTGGCGTAAATGGTGTCGCCGTCTTTGACCAGGTCGGTGACCCAGGAGCGCCGGACGTCGTCGTAGTATTCGACCCCGGTTTCCCATGGGGCGCTGTGGCCGGTGTCGGCGTAGACGGCGCCGAGGCCGTGTGGCGGGGTGTCATTGATCCGGTTGAAGTTGCCGCCGATGACGATGCGGCTGTGGTCGGGTGAGGTGATCAGGGCGTGCACGCCGCGGTCGGCGGTGGGCGCCCAGGCTGCCAGGGCACCGTCGCTGGTGGTGAAGGCGGCAAGCCGCTGCCGCGGGGTGCCGTCGACCGCGGTGAAGAAGCCGCCGGCGTACACGGTGGTGTCGGTGACGGTGAGCGCTTTGACCCGGCTGTTGATCTCTCGCTTGAACGTGTTAAGGGTCCCGCTGGGCAGGTCGAAGGCGGCGATCTTGGCTCGGCGTTGCCCGTTGATGTGGCTGAAGTCGCCGCCGACGTACAGGCGGCTGCCATCGGGGGAGGCCTTCACCTCCCAGACCGCATCGCAATTCCACTGGTTGTTGCCCAGGTCGTCGCATTCATTCTGTGGGTTGGGATCGGTGAACGGGGTGCCGTCAACGGTGGGATTCCAGGGCAGGGGTTCGCCGGTGGCCGCGTTGAACGCGGCCAGGTTCTTGCGGGCCAGTTGCTGCGGATCACCTGGATTGGTGCCGGGCGGACGGATGAAGTCGAAGTTCCCGCCTACATACACCACATCACCGACGGTGGTGATAGACCACACGACCCCGTCGGTCTGCCAGGTCGGCAGGTCGTCGGCGGTGATGGTCAGCGGTTCGCCGGGCGAGGGCTTGGTGTCGGCTGCGGTGGACGGAGGCGTGAACGCCTGAATGGTGAGGGCGGCAACGCCAAGCCCGAGGAGGGCGCGTCTGCGTTGCCACCGCCGAGTGGTTTTCACAGTCCGAGTGAGTTTCACGGTCATTGTGGAGGCTGCTTTCTCAATTGAGGCCGAGGGAAAGTTCCCGCCGACCTAGCCCTGTCGCTCACCCGTCGTCAGCGACGAGACAACGCGGTCGGTCTGCCAGCTGATCAGCTCGTCGCGATCACGGTCGCCGTCCGCCATGACCCCAGGTAATGACGTGGGTTCGTAGTGGGCGCACTATTGGCTTTGCTGTCGGCTAGAACGCCTGTGGGATTCGGAGGAAGGCCCGTGTCCAAACCGCCTTGGGTTGGACGAAAGCCCTGTCAGCAGGGTAGTGAAGCTGTTTTGTGTGGCTGGAAGGGAGCCTTTTAGGAGGCGGTCTGCTGCTCAGGCCTAGCTGACTTGTCTGGGCGCGCTTTTACGGCTGGTTACATTTCCGAATGGGTCGGTGGCGCGAATGGTGTAGGTGTGGGTGCTGCCAGGGGTTAGTCTGGTGTCGGTGAAAGTCATGGGTTTGAGAGCCCAGAATTTGGATGCCGATTCGACGGTGTGGATGACAGTGCTGTCGTCGCGGACGACTTCGTATTTGAGGGTTTTGTTGTCGCGGTCGTAAGTCTGAGTCCAGCCGATCCGTAGAGTGCTGGTGGTGCCGTCGGGTTTGGTGACCTGAGGGACCTCGGGGCCTTCGGGTGGGTTGGTGTCCTGGCCGGCGGTCATGGTGGCGAAGCGGGTGAGGCTTTGCTGGGGTTGACGGTTGACCTGGGTGAAGTCGCCGCCGACCCATAGGTGTTTGCCGTCGTTGTGCATGGCGCGGGGGCCTTGGTTGTTGGGTGCGGTGGGGCCGCTGTTGGTGATGGGGAACCAGTGCAGGATGGGTGGTGTGTCGCCGGTGGGTTTGGCGGGTTCGGCCAGCAGCCGCTGGTAGTTGGGTTTGATGTCGGGGAAGCCGTCGGGTTGGCTGCTGCAGTCGTGGGCGTGTGAGCCGCTGTACAGGACGCCGTCTAGGAGGGAGACGGCTTCGCTGCCGCCCAGGCAGTTGTCGATCCAGCGCAGCGTGCCGCCGTTGGGGTCGACGGCGAGGCGGCCGTCGAAGGTGCCGGTTCCGGCGGCGCTGACGTAGATGGTGTCGGTGTCTTTATCCATGTCGGTGGCCCAGGAGTAGTGGGTGGCGTCGCGGTAGTCCAGGCCGGTTTCCCAGGGGGCGCTAGCGCCGGTGTCGGCGTAGACGGCGCCAAGGCCGTGTGGGGGGTTGCCGTTGATGGTGTCGAAGTTGCCGCCGATGATGACCTGGCTGCCGTCGGGGGACACGATGAGGGTTTTGACTTCGCGGCTGGCTTGCGGTGCCCAGGCGGTGAGGGCTCCGGTGGTGGTGTTGAAGGCGGCCAAGCGCTGTGGCTGTCGCTGCCGGAACCCGTTACTACCGGAGATCTCGGATCTTGATCATCGGTATCTCACGCTCGGCTGGATTGTTGTCGAACCGGACCCGTGCGTGGGTGGTGAAGCGGAGGTGGTCCTCGTGCTCGGCCGGCAGCCGGCGGGACGGTCCACAAGAAAGAAGTCCCGCAAACGACGAAGCCCTATTGCCCGACGTTCAGAGGGTGGCTACGAGGTCGAGGTTCGTGATCCGGTCGACCGAGAGCATGATATTTCAGTCGAGTCTGATCCCAGTCGTGCTGCGAAAAGGGTGACTCAAATGGATGGCCCAAAGGGCTGGGTCGCGGCGGCAGTCTGCGCTGGATGAATAGCGGTTGTTCCTGTGCTTATGTCGACGATAGATCCTTGGGTGTAACTGGCCACGTGGCTGACTCTTGTCCGATTTAGTCTTGGCTGTCTGACTGCCGATCGTGGTGAGGTATCCGCTGTCGAGCCGCCGTCGTAAGCATCCAGCCTGAACGCGGAGTGCAACGAACGGTCGGACGGGGTGACGATCGTCGTTTGGATCATCTGTTGTGGGTCGTAATGTGATCTTGTGCGTCCGCCCTGGAGGAGCTAATCGTCCTGGTACGGGGCTGGCGGCCGATAGTGCGTGCAAGGATGCGGAGATCGCCCGGCTGACGGCACAGGCCGAGCTGTTGATGGAGCAGGCTGCGGCGGTGGGAGACCGAGTTGGAGGCCAGCGCCGAGCTGCGTGAGTGGATGGTTCGGCTGGAGCGGTTGATCTAGCGCAACACCGGAACTCGAGGACAATGTCCTCGTGTCGATCTGTCCGGCGGGCCGGCGCCCAAAGGCCAAGCTCAAGCGGGCTGACAGGCGCGGGCGCGGTTGGCGGCCCGGCGCGCCGGGAGCGCATCTGGCCTTGTCGAGAAGGTGAACGAGACGATCGCGGCCTAGGCGTATCAGTCAGGACCTCTTTAACGAATCGTTGATGCGGTAACCAGGAAGAGGTGCAGCTTGCGCATATATCTACTTCAGCACGACCTCGAGACTTACCGATGTCTCCAATGTAGCGAGGACTCTGTTCAGTATCTGGTCAACCAGACTTTCGATACCAGTCTAATGGCTGATTCATGGCAGCCTTTTCAGGTCTGGTGGGATGAAGAGGAGAGAGAGAAGCCCAAAGGCGACTTTCCTCTCTTCGCCTCAAATGTGATGGTGGGCGCTCGGGCAGTTGAGGCCTTGGAAATGAGCCTGCAGGGGAATGGCGAACTACTTCCTCTCCTGACTGAAGGGTCGGAGATATACCTCTACAATGTCACGAGAGTGGTCGATGCATTGAATATGGAGAAGTCTTCTGGGGAAACTTTTCCGAGCGGCAGGTATATGCATATAAGTAAACACGTATTTGTTAAGGAAAGACTTGAAGGGGTGGAGATATTCAAGCTCCCTCAATTGTATATAGGAAAGAAGATATATGTCACTGATTCCTTTATGAAGCGAATTGAGGTGGCGGGGTTGACTGGCCTCATAGGGGAAGAGGTTTGGTCATCTGACGTGGGCCCAAAGTGGCAACGAATGATGCCGTACTCGTGACCGACATGATCCTTGCCGACGGCCGTTCCAAAGTCGGGGCCAGCGGTCCGCGCAGGTGGCGATAGGTGGTCGTAGGGTGCAGGCATAGCGTTGAGTCATATCGATAGATCCGGCAGCCTGGCGGACTGTACTGCGAGTCGGACACGCTGAGTGGTCGAAGAGATGATCCTGGCCGCCGCCCGCGCTGGCCGTGCTGCCTCTGGCCGGAGGATCGGCCAGACCACTGACTGGACGGCGCGCATCGCCTGGCCGTCCGGCCAGTGGAGTTGCATCCCTGGTCAGGGTCCTGGTGGGTGGATTCCGTCGAGTCGCGGTCTTGTGTAATCGGGGGGGTGCGCCTTCAGCGGTGACGTTCGAAGTCGGTGATTGGACGGACTCGAGCGGCGGGAAGTCGTTGGCCGCAAGAGCGGCAGGGTGTACGTCGCCGGGAGGATGGGCCATCAGGTGGTCGGTCAGCTGGTGGAGGACGGCTGCCATGTCGTCGACGAGCATGGTGCAGTCGGGCAGGTCCCGGTCGTTGGGGCCGACGATGTGCGTGAACTCCAGCTCGCGCATATTGACGAAGATCTTGGCGAGCTCCTTGCTCCTTGATGTCGCGTTCCAGTTGGTCGGAGAGTTCGAGGGAGCGGTCGTTCCTCACCCCGCGTTCCGCAGTTAAGGTGATCGGCTAGTACACGGATTCCTGGTGTGACCTGGGGAAACGTGAGCACACGCGCGGAGCGCGTGTGCTACTAGGCGGCTGGGTTGCGCCTGGTCAGCGGGTTGTGGGGGTGATCATCGATGATCTTCTTGGGCAGGGTGAGGCCGAGCTGGGCGTAGATGCCGGTCTGGGGCTTGGTCGGCTCGGTGCGCTGACGGAAGGTGCCGACGTGGCTGGCGAAGGTGATGGCGTGCAGCCGGTTCAGCTCGCGGCGCAGGGTCTGCCAGGTCTGCCCGGTGCTGGTCTCGGCGATCCGGACCAGCAGCAGTGCCAGCCAACACAAGATGAGGTGGGCGCGGATGCGTTCCTCGAGGCGGTGGTAGACCGGCCGCAGGTCCAAGGTCGTCGTGAAGGACGGCCGGGCATATTTCCGTACGTACGACAAGGCTTGGAAGGCCAAGCGCCTGCGCAACAACCCCAACGTCGAAGTTGCCCACAGCAAGTACCTGGGAAAGACCACCAGCGACGCGGTGAAGGGCCACGTGCGGCTGCTCAGTGACGCCGAGGCCAAGCCCGTCAGGCGCCTGCTCGCCCGTAAGCACCCGATCCAGCAGGGGATCGCCGTGCCGGTCCTGCACAAGCTGAAGCGCTACAAGACGCTGCACTACGAACTTGTTCTCGACTGATGATCCACCTGTGCCCGATAGTGGGGGCCGGAGGTGGGACGCATGGGCGAGACGTTGCTGTGCGGTGGCCTGGTCTGGCATCCGGGACTGGACGTGGAGAGCGCGGACATCCTGATCCGGGACGGCGTCATCGCCGCGGTCGGGGCAGGAACGGACGACTCCCCGGACGCGGCGGTCATCGACGTCGCGGGACGGCTCGTCCTGCCGGGGCTGGTCGAGGCGCACTGCCATCTCGACAAGACGCTCTACGGCGGCCCGTGGGTGCCGCACTCGGCGGGTGAGCCGCTGGCCGAACGCATCGCCAACGACCGGAACAGGCGCGGCGAGCTCGGCATCCCGGACGTCGACCGCATCACCGCGTTGCTGGAACAGATGGTCGCCGCGGGCACCTCGTACGTGCGTTCCCACACCGACGTCGATCCCGAGGTCGGGCTCCGGGGCGTCGAGGCGGTGCGGGCCGCGGTGGCACGGCTGGACGGGCGCGTCACCGTCGAGCAGGTCGCGTTCCCCCAACATGGCGTGCTCATCAACCCCGGCACCGCCGAGCTGCTGGAAGAGGCGCTCAAAGGCGGGGTCGAGACGATCGGCGGCATCGATCCTGCGGGGTTCGACCGCGATCCCGTCGGCCAGCTCGACCTGATCTTCGGGCTGGCCGAACGGTACGGCGCGGGAATCGACATCCATCTGCACGACGGCGGCACGCTCGGCGCGTTCGAATTCGAGCTGATCATCGAGCGCACCGAGGCGGCCGGGCTGGGCGGCCGGGTCGCGATCAGCCACGGCTACGCCCTGCCGCAGATCGACGCCGCGCCGCGCGAACGGCTGATCGAACGGCTCGCTGCGGCGGGCGTCTCGCTGGTGACCGGGGCCGTCTACGACTTCCCCGTGCCACCGGTCAAGAAGCTGCGCGCCGCCGGGGCGAACGTCGCGTGCGGCCACGACGGCATCCGTGACCTGTGGGGCCCGTTCGGCAGCGGCGACATGCTGGAACGGGCGATGCATCTGGCCTACCGCAACACGTTCCGGCGCGACGACGACATCGAACTGGCGCTTGAGGCAGCCACGCACGGCGGCGCCCGGCTGCTCGGCCTGGACGCCTACGGGATCGTCCCCGGCGCCCCGGCCGACCTCGTCGTGGTGCGGGCCGAGACGCCGGCGGCGGCCGTCGTCACGCGCCCGGTCCGCGACCTGGTGCTGAAGGGCGGCCGGGTGGTGGCCCGCGACGGCGAGCTGGTCACGACGTCTTGATGGCGTCGAGGACGTTGAGACGGGCGGCCCGGCGGGCGGGCCAGACGGCGGCGAGCACCCCGATGACGGCCGCCACAGGGACGTAAAGCAGGAGCTGCCCGACGGGTACGGCGAGCTCGGTCACCCCGTCCTCGGCCATGGCGTTCTGGACGGTGACGCCGAAGACGACCCCGATGGCCAGGCCGAGCAACGCGCCGAAGATCGAGATGATGACCGCCTCGTACCGGATCATCCGGCGCAGCTGCCGCCGCTGCAGCCCGACCGCGCGGAGCAGGCCGATCTCGCGGGTCCGCTCGACGACCGACAACGCGAGCGTGTTGACGATGCCGAGGGCGGCGATGACCACCGACAACACCAGGAGCGCCAGGATCAGCTGGAGGAAGAGCTCGATGTCCCCCGCCGCGTCCGCCTTGATCGTCTCCCGGTCCTTGACCTCGAGGTTGGGCCATGGCGCGAGGGCCGCTTCGAGCCCGCGCCGGGTCGCGGCGGCGTCCGCGCCGGGGGCGAGGGTGAGATCGATCCGGTCGATCGTCGCGTCGGGGGCGTGCGGCCGGTACGCGGCGTCGTCGATGATCATTTCCGGGGCGGGGTGGGAGATCGCCTTCTGGTCGGCGTAGACACCCGCGATACGGAACGTGGCCTTCGCCCCGTCCTGGAACTCGCCGGGCACCGTGGTGCCGACCTTCCACTGCCGGGCGTCCGCCGCCGTCCGGCTGACGAGGAGGTCGGTGCCCTTGACCGCCGCTGTCCCCTCGTTCACCGCGAGCCGGAAATGGCCGGTCAGCTCCTGTGGGCGGCCGGCGGTCGCGGTCTGCACCTTCCCGTCCAGCTTGATCCGCGCCGACCGGATCGCGACCGCGGTCCTTACGCCCCGTGCCTTGGCCACGGCAGTGAGCGCCGCGGGCCCGACGGGGGTGACCTGGCTGCGCCCGACGACGCGGTAGTCGGCGGTCAGGCCCGCCTCCAGCTGTTTGTCCACGGTCGTGGACATCGACTGGGTGATGACCGAGACCGTGCCGATCAGGGCCAGGCCGATCATGAGGGCGGAGGCGGTCGCGGCGGTCTGCCGGGGGTTGCGCAGCGCGTTCTGCCGGGACATCCTGCCGACCGCGCCGCCGAAGCGCGCCACCGGCCAGCCGACGACCCAGGCCAGCGGGCGGCTGATGATCGGGCTCAGCGTCGTGACCCCCACGAAGAACGCCATGGCGCCACCGCCCGCGAGATAGAGCGCGGTCTTGCCGTTCCCGGCGATCAGTCCGGCGGCCATCCCGGCCGTGCCCACCGCGATCGCGGCGCCCCCTGTGAGCGTGCGGAGGCGCAGGGAGCGTGCGGGCGTCCCGATCTCCTCACGGAGGGCGGCCACGGGCGGGATCTTCGCTGCGCGCCGCGCCGGGACGTACGCGGCGACCAGTGTGACGAGGAGCCCGACCGAGTAGGCGGCGATGACGGCCGAGGCGGGCACGACCGGGGCGCCGAACGGCAGCGCCTCGCCCGCGACGAGCGACATCAGCTCGGCCAGCCCGAGCGCCAGCCCGCCGCCTGCGACGAGCCCCAGCGTCGCGCCGATCAGGCCGACCCCGGCGGCCTCACCGAGCACCGCGCGGGTGACCTGGGAACGGCCCGCGCCGACCGCGCGCAGCAGCGCCATCTCGCGGGTGCGCTGCGCCACCAGCATCGAGAACGTGTTGAAGATGATGAACGAGCCGACGAACACCGCGATCCCGGCGAAGACCAGGAGCAGCGTCCGCAACATCGTGAGGATCTCCCGGAGCGGCTCGGCCAGCTCGTCGATGGTCTGCTGCCCGGTGACGGCCTCCAGCTCGTCCGGCAGCGTCCTGGCGACCGCGTCGCGCAGCCGTTCCTGGGAGACGCCGTCGGCGGCGTGCACGGTGATCCGCGTATAGCCGGGCCGCTCCATGAGCAGCCGCTGCGCCGTCTTCGGCTCGAACGCCGTGGCCGTCAGCGCGTTGGAGATCTCGCTGTCGCCGTACTGGACGATGCCGGTCACAGTGAACGTCCTGCTGCCGGACGCGAGCGCCACCGGCACCCGGTCGCCGACCTTGTAGCGGGCCGCGCGGGCGGTGGCGGCATCGATCACGATCTCGTCGGGCCGCCGGGGCGCCGTGCCGGATCGCAGGCGCAGGAGCGAGAGATCGGGATCGGCGTTCCAGTCCATGCCGACCTGCGGCTCCGGCCCGACGATCTTGCCGGTGCGGTCGACGACGGCGGCGAACCCGCTGACCTCTCCCCGGGCCTTCGCGACGCCGTCCGCCTTCCGCACCGCCGTCAGGACCGAGGCGTCCAGTGGGCGTTCCCGGTCCCGCTCGCCCAGCTCGTCGCCGAACGCCTTCTTCGCCCGCACGACCGTGTCCGTGCCCCGGCCGAGGTTGTCGAAGGCGCGGTCGAACGAGCGGTCGAGCGTGGCCGCGAAGATCAGCGTGCCCGCGACGAATGCGACCCCGGCCACCACCGCGATCGCTGTCAGCGCCAGCCGTGCCTTGTGCGCGATCAAGCTTCGGAGAGCGAGCTTTATCATCATGCGTTGATTCGAGCCCAGGCCACGCACGGCCCGGCAGCGGGCAACGGATGGACTCGCACCGACGGTCGTCGCTTGCGGTAGCGACTTTCGTAGGGTGGCAGCCGCTGTCCCGATGCGTACGGTGTTGGTTGTGCAACCAAGCCTCCCGGCCCGGCCGGTCCGTGCCGTGGTGTCCGACACCCTGGTGGTCGCCGCCGCCGTGGCGGGCAGCTTGCTGACGGCGCTCGACGACAAGACGATCCTGCGGCCTTTTCACGGCGTGACCGGGCTGGTCCTCCTGCTGGCCGGGCTGTCCCTGGTCTTCCGCCGCCGGGCGCCGCTCACGGTCATCTGGATCACCACCGCGATCCCGGCCGTGGTGCTGGTCGTCGAGTCTCTGGCCCCTGGGACGCTGCTGTACACCCAGGGCGACATCGATGTGGAGTCGATCTCGCTGTGGCCGCCAGCCGCGATCTTCGCCGCGTACGCCGTCACGGCGTTCCCCAAGGCGCACCAGCCGTCCTGGCTGCGGGCACTGCCGATCGCGGCCCTGATGCTCGTCCTCGCGTTCACCCCGGAGATCATCCCCGACGCGGCCATCCATCCGATCGCCGGCCAGAGCACCGACACCGACAGCGCGATGGTCTTCCGCAGCACCATCCTCGTCATCGGCGGCGCGCTGCTCGGCATGTACGTGTCCGCCCGCCGCCGGGTGCTCGACGGGCTGCGGGAACGCGCCGAGCGGGCGGCCGAGCAGGCCCGGGCGGAGGAACGGACCCGGCTCGCCGCCGAGATGCACGATGTCGTGGCCCATCGTGTGACGCTGATGGTCCTGCAGGCGGGCGCCCTGCGCGTCCGCACCCGCGACGATGAGACACGCGAGGCCGCCGAGGAGATCCGCAGCACCGGCGCCAAGGCCCTGGAGGAGTTGCGCGACGTGATCGGCCTCCTTCGCCGTACGGACGAGGGCCCGGACGACGAGGCCGGGGCGCACGGACCCCTGCCGGATCTGTCCACGCTGATCGCGGAGTCGGGCTCGGTCGGCGTGCCGGTGGACCTGGACGAGCAGGGCGATCCGCCCCTGGCCTCCCCGGTCGTCGGGCGCACCGCGTACCGCATCGTGCAGGAGGCCCTCACCAACGTCCGCAAGCACGCCCCCGGCGCCCGTGTCCGCGTGAAGATCCGTTACCGCGCCGACGGCGTGCGCCTCACCGTGCTCAACTCGGCGCCGTCCCGGCCCGCCGACGGCGACCTCGCCGCCAGCGGCTCCGGTACCGGTCTGACCGGCCTGGGCCAGCGCGTGGATCTGATCGGCGGCACGTTCACCGCCGACCCCACCCCCGACGGCGGCTTCCGGGTGGACGCCTCCCTCCCTGCCTTCGTCCCGACACCCGCGCCAGAGGCCGTCACGTGAGCATCAGGGTCCTGCTGGTCGACGACGAACGCATGGTCTGCGCGCACCTGCGGACCATCCTCAGCGCGGCGGACGACATCGAGGTCGTGGACGAGGCCTACGACGGCGCCGCCGCGGTCGAGTCCGTTCTCCGGCACAGCCCGGACGTCGTGCTCATGGACCTCCGCATGCCCGGCGTGGACGGCCTGACCGCGATCGGCCGCATCGCCGCCCTGCGATCCCCACCCGCCGTCGTCGCCCTCACGACGTTCGACGCCGACCACTACGTGCTCCGCGCGCTGCGCGCCGGCGCCGCCGGTTTCCTGCTGAAGTCCACGCCGCCCGAAGATCTGCTTGAGCTCGTCCGCGTCGCCGCCGACGGGCACACGGTCATGTCGGCCGCCGCCACCCGCCGGCTCGTCGCCTCCGCCGCCGCCCGTTCTCTCGAACGTGACCGGCACCGCGCCCGGATTGGGGACCTCACCGAACGCGAGACCGAGGTGCTGGCGTGTCTCGGGGAGGGCCTGTCCAACGCCCAGATCGCGCGGCGTCTCCATCTCAGCGAAGCGACCGTCAAGGGCTACGTCTCCCGACTGCTCGACAAGCTGGACTGCGCCAACCGCACCCAGGCCGGTCTCCTCGCCCACGAGGCCGGGCTCTGATCGACCTGCTGATCGTTCCGCACTCAGTGCGTGGCGAGGGCGCGGGCCACGGTCTCGGCCAGCTGGGCGGCGTCGGCGACGCAGCGGTAGTCGACGTGTTCGGGGAGGTCAGTGGGCAAGTGGTAGTTCGGGACGAGCTTCTGGTCGTCGACGGAGACGAGGCAGGCGGTGGGGTAGCCGTGACGGTGCGGGACCACGGCGTCGCTGCTCCCGCGTGACCGGACGCCGCGCCGGACCTCGATGTGCTGTTCGAGGGCACAGCGGGCGATCAGGTCGCCGAAGGCGGCGTCGTACGGCTCGATGCGCAGCGGGCCCTCGCCGTCGAGGAGGACCAGGTTGCCGGAGCCCACGGTGTCGAGGTTGAGGAACCAGGTGCTCTCGCGGGGGAGATCCGGGAAGTAGTGGTGGGCGAATCCCCGTACCCCCTCCTGGAGCGCCTCCTCGGCGCCCGCCGACAAGAGGATCACCCGCAGGCCGGGGATCGGGCGGCGCGCCAGCGACTCGGCCAGCGCGATCAGTGCGGCGACACCGCTCAGGTTGTCGTTGGCGCCGGGCACCGCCTTGCGCGAGCCGATGTCGGCCATCGCGGCGACGGTGAGGGCGCTGAGCACGGTGCCGGTACGGCGGAGGGCGTGGGAACGGGTGGCGCTGCCGAACGCGACGAGCGCGGGCCCGGCGACCACGGGCCACCAGATGGGGGGATTCTCGGCCATCCGCTCGACCGCGCGAGGGAAACGTCTCGCGTACCAGCGGGACAGGCTCTGGTCGAAGACGGTGCCCGAGGGCGCGGCGTCGTGGTGCGCCATGATGACGAGCGTCCGGTGCGGCGCCTGGCGCTGGGCTCGCGGCGGGGTCAGGTCGGCGACGACGTTGCAGGCGGTACGGCGGGGGCTCAGCACGACGCGGGCGAGCTGGCGGCCGTAGGTGATCTCGTCGGCCAGGGCGGCGGTGAGGATCATCCCCCCGAGCGTGCCGCCCCAGCGGAGGCGCCTGCCGGCCAGGCCCGCGAGTGTCGACAGCGCGGCGAGAGCACCGACGGGCCAGGCGTACGAGCCGTACGCGGGGACCTGCTGGACCTGGGCTGAGTGGCCGAGCGCGTTGAGACGGTCGGCGATGAGGTGCGCCGCCTCGCGTTCGCCCGGCGAGCAGGGCGGCCGTTCGATCGCGGCGAGCCGCTCGATCGTGGCGCGCAGGGTCTCCTCGGCCGGCCGGGCCACCGGCGAGACCGGGTGGAGGAAACGCTCCGAGGGCATACTCCGACGGTTTCACGACCCTCGTGTCAAGGTCCATGAGCGCTGCGTGGCGACCGCGGGACCGCGTTCGGGGGCTGCGGTCCCGCGGCCGGGTCAGCGGACCCGCGGCGGGGATCAGTGATTCCGGGCCGTCATCTGCGCTGGACGCGCCGTCATCTGCGCTGGGCGCGGCGATAGGCCGCGGCCAGCATGATCGCCCGGACGATCCAGACCAGCAGGGCGAGCTGGAACACCGCGAAGAACGCGGCGGCCGGCCCGGCGGTGAACGTGATGATCAGGAACACGCCGAGCAGGATCGGGAACGCCGGGAAACCAGACCGGCGGCGGCCCGCCCAAGCCGGGTGGTGCCCGCCCCAGGCCGGCGGGCCGTGCTGCAAGGCGGGATGCCAGTGGGCGTACGGATGGCCGCCTCGGCCGCCGCGGTAGGGGTTCACGGCCTCGGGGAGACCGTTCTGGCCGGGCAGGTCGTGCACGATGGTGCGCAGATCGCCCCCGGTCTTGGCGGCGAGGGCGGCGTCCAGGCGTTCGCCGAGCTCGGCCTGGTCCAGCCGCCCCGCCGCGAAGTGGTCGTGCAGGGCGGAGGTCACCGCGTCCCGTTCGGCGTCGCCGATACGGATCTCGTCGGGACGTGTCACCGCTACTCCTCGGATGCGTCAGGTGTGTCGCCGAGGTCGTCCTCGGCGAGGATGCGGTAGAGCCTGCGGCGGGTGTCGGAGAGCACGGTCTTGGCTTGGGCGACCTGCTCGGGCGAGCCGGAGTGCACGATCTGCATGACCGCGGCCCCTGTCTGCGCTGCCTGCTTGAAGAGGTCGGGCACACCTTCGCCGAAGTCGGGCGTCATTTCTTCCCACGGCTCGTACAACTCGTCGGCGTGCTCCTCGACGTAGGCCTGGCCCTCGTCGGTGAGGCGGAAGGTCTTGCGGCCCTCGCCCTCCTCGCCGACGATGAGCCCCTCGTCGGCCAGTTGCTGGAGCGCCGGGTAGACCGCGCCGGGGCTCGGCTTCCAGGCGCCCTGGCTGCGTGTGTTGATCTCCTGGATGATCTGGTAGCCGTTCCGCGGCTCCTCGGCGAGCAGCGCCAGGATCGCCGCGCGCACGTTCCCCTTGCGTGCTTTCTGGCCCTTGGCCCAGGGCGGGCCGCCGCGTCCCCACGGACCGCGTCCCCAGGGGCCGCCGCCTCCGGGCGGTCCCCACGGGCCCGGGCCGCCGCCGAAGAGGAAACCGAAGTCGGGCATGCCGTGCCTTGACCGGGGACCGCAACCGTGCTGCTGGTGGCGGCTCGCGTGGGCCGCGGCCTTGGCGCCCAGGGCGGCCGCTGCGAAGGCCCATCGGAGGTCGGGGCCGTGGTGCGTCGCGCTCATGTTCTTCACAGCCTTCCGAGATCGTTCTTTGATCTCTCGCGATACGACAACGATATATCGGAAACGGCGGAAGACGCTAGATGGTTCCCGGTTCGCGAAGTGAAGATCGAGCTACGCGCGGGTAACTTGATGTCGAGATAAATCGGCGATAGCTTGACGTCGAGAGAAATCCTGGCGAAGTTAGGCGAACCTGAGTCCTGAGGAGGGTCTGGACTAGGGCAGGATTCAGTGGGGATAAATCCCCGCCCTGGGCCTTTGCGGCGTGATTCACCCCGCGCCGGCGGAGCCGGGAGCAGGATCGACAAGCCAGTGAAGACGCCGTGCGCTCACGTCTCGGACCGGACGTGCGGCGTTGACGGAGGAGGAGTCCGTGTCCGCGAACAGCTTCAGCAGCCGTAACACGCTGCAGGTGGGCGACAAGTCGTACGAGATCTACCGGCTGGACGCAGTCGAGGGCTCGGCCCGCCTCCCGTACAGCCTCAAGGTTCTCCTGGAGAACCTTCTGCGCACCGAGGACGGCGCCAACGTCACCGCCGACCACATCCGCACGCTCGCCGGCTGGGATGCGAACGCCCAGCCGAGCCACGAGATCCAGTTCACCCCGGCCCGCGTGATCATGCAGGACTTCACCGGCGTGCCGTGCGTGGTGGACCTGGCGACCATGCGCGAGGCGGTGCGCGACCTCGGCGGCGACCCGGCGAGGATCAACCCGCTCGCCCCGGCCGAGATGGTCATCGACCACTCCGTCATCGTCGACTACTTCGGCTCGCCGGACGCGTTCGAGCGCAACGTCCAGGTCGAGTACGAGCGCAACAAGGAGCGCTACCAGTTCCTGCGCTGGGGCCAGACCGCGTTCGACCAGTTCAAGGTCGTCCCGCCCGGCACCGGCATCGTGCACCAGGTCAACATCGAGCACCTGGCGCGCGTCGTCTTCGACCGCGACGGCGTCGCCTACCCCGACTCCTGCGTCGGCACCGACTCCCACACCACCATGGAGAACGGCATCGGCGTCCTCGGCTGGGGCGTCGGCGGCATCGAGGCCGAGGCGGCCATGCTCGGCCAGCCGATCTCGATGCTGATCCCGAGGGTCGTCGGCTTCAAGCTGACCGGTGAACTCCACCCCGGCACCACCGCCACCGACCTGGTGCTCACCATCACCGAGATGCTGCGCAAGCACGGCGTCGTCGGCAAGTTCGTCGAGTTCTACGGCGAGGGGGTGTCGGTGCTGCCGCTGGCCAACCGCGCCACCATCGGCAACATGAGCCCCGAGTTCGGCTCCACCTGCGCCATCTTCCCGATCGACGGGGAGACGCTGACCTACCTGCGCCTCACCGGCCGCAGCGAGGAGCAGGTCGCGCTGGTCGAGGCGTACGCCAAGGAGCAGGGCATGTGGCTCGACCCGTCGGTCGAGCCGGAGTTCTCCGAGTACCTGGAGCTCGACCTGGCGACGGTCGTCCCGTCGCTGGCCGGCCCCAAGCGCCCGCAGGACCGCATCTCGCTGTCGGTCGCCAAGGAGACCTGGCGCCGCGACGTCAGGAACTACGCCCCCAGCATTCTGGGCCCCGCCGACGAGGCGTCCGACGAGTCGTTCCCCGCCTCGGACTCCCCGGCCATCAGCCACGACGCCAACGGCGACAAGCCGCGCGAGACCCTCACCGGCAACGGCGACCGCTCGTACAACCCGGTCACCGTGACCATGTCGGACGGCAGCAGCTTCGAGATCGACCACGGCCACGTCGCCGTCGCCGCCATCACGTCCTGCACCAACACCTCCAACCCGTACGTCATGGTCGGTGCGGGCCTGCTGGCCAAGAACGCCGTCGAGAAGGGCCTCACCCGCAAGCCTTGGGTGAAGACGTCCCTCGCTCCCGGCTCCCAGGCCGTCACCGACTACCTTGAGCGCGCGGGCCTCACCCCGTATCTCGACAAGATCGGCTACAACCTGGTCGGCTACGGCTGCACCACCTGCATCGGCAACACCGGACCGCTCCAGCCCGAGATCTCCCAGGCGGTCAACGACAACGACCTGGCCGTCACCGCGGTCCTGTCGGGCAACCGCAACTTCGAGGGCCGCATCAGCCCCGACGTGAAGATGAACTACCTGGCCTCGCCGCCGCTGGTCATCGCCTACGCGCTCGCGGGCACGATGGACATCGACATCCTCAACGAACCGATCGCCGAGGGGACCGACGGCCCGGTCTACCTCAAGGACATCTGGCCCAACCCCGAGGACGTCGCCGCGATCGTCGAGTCGTCGATCGGCCAGGAGATGTTCACCAAGAACTACGCCGACGTCTTCAAGGGCGACGAGCGCTGGCGCGGACTCGACATCCCCACCGGCAACACCTTCGAGTGGGACCCGTCCTCCACGTACGTGCGCAAGGCCCCGTACTTCGACGGCATGGAGATGGAGCCCGCCCCGGTCACCGACATCCACGGCGCCCGGGTGCTGGCCAAGCTGGGCGACTCGGTCACGACCGACCACATCTCCCCGGCCGGCTCCATCAAGGTCGGCACGCCCGCCGCGCAGTACCTCGAGGAGCACGGCGTCGCGGTCAAGGACTTCAACTCCTACGGCTCCCGCCGGGGGAACCACGAGATCATGATCCGCGGCACGTTCGCCAACATCCGGCTGCGCAACCAGCTCCTGGACAACGTCGAGGGCGGCTACACCCGCGACTTCACCCAGGAGGACGCGCCGCAGTCGTTCATCTACGACGCCGCGCAGAACTACGCCGCCCAGGGCACCCCGCTCGTGGTCATCGCGGGCAAGGAGTACGGCTCCGGCTCGTCCCGTGACTGGGCCGCCAAGGGCACCGCCCTCCTCGGCGTCCGCGCCGTCATCGCCGAGTCGTACGAGCGCATCCACCGCTCGAACCTCATCGGCATGGGCGTCCTGCCGCTGCAGTTCAAGGACGGGGAGAGCACCGAGTCCCTGGGCCTCACCGGCACCGAGACCTTCGACATCACCGGTGTCGAGGCGCTCAACGAGGGCGGCGTCCCCTCCGAGGTGACCGTCAAGGCTGATGGCAAGGAGTTCCAAGCCGTCGTCCGCATCGACACCCCGGGCGAGGCCGACTACTACCGCAACGGCGGCATCATGCAGTACGTGCTCCGCAACCTCCTCCGCAAGTAAGCAGAACCTGAGAAAGGGCCGCCTCCCCGTCAGACGGGGAGGCGGCCCTTTTCACCGGATCAGTGGTCGGTGTCACTAGATCAGTGGTCGGTGGCCAACCGGACGCCGAAGCCGATGAAGGCCAGGCCGGTGATCTGCTGGAAGCGGCGCTTGACCGACGGCCGGGCCAGCGTACGCCGCGCGGCGGCCGCTGCGAAGACGAGCAGTGCGCACCACACGAGGCCCTCCGCCACGTGGATCAGCGCGAAGAGCAGGCTCGTCCACAACATCGAGGCGCCGTCCGGGACGAACTGCGGCAGCAGGCTCATGTAGAAGACACCGATCTTCGGGTTGAGCAGGTTCGTCACGAAACCCGTGCGGAGGGCACCTCTCCCGGAGACCAAGGGAAGCTCCTCCTCGACCGTACGGCGGCGTGTCTGCCACAGGGCCTGGGCGCCCAGCCAGAACAGATAGCACGCGCCCCCAATGCGTACGGCGTTGAAGGCCAGCTCAGATGCCGCCAGCAACGCGGTAAGGCCGAGCGCACCCGCGATGGCCCAGACAAAGCAGCCCCCGGCGATACCGGTCGCGGCCAGATAACCGACCCGGCGACCGCTGGTCAGCGTGGTCCTCAACACCAGCATCGTGTCCAGTCCCGGCGTGATCGTGACCAGGAGGGCGACGGCGGCGAACGCGAGGCAGGCAGTGAGCATGGCGCTCATCCTATGAACGCGGGAAGTCCCACCGGAAATAGGGAGATGTAACGTTCCACAGCGTTATGCCGGACCTTGAGTTCCTCGTCCTCGGTGGCCTGGCCGCCCTGCTCGGCGCGATCGTGCAGAGCAGCGTCGGCCTCGGCGTCGGCCTGGTGGCCGCGCCGGTCGTCACCATGCTCTTCCCGTCCCTGATGCCCGGCTCGATCCTGGTGGCGGCCACCGTGCTGCCCCTGGCGACGCTGGCCCAGGAGGTGAAGCACGCGGACCTGCGAGGCCTCGGCTGGGCCTTCAGTGGCCGCGTGGTCGGCACACCGGTCGGCGTCTGGGTGGTCGCGGCCGTTCCCACGCGTGCCCTGGGCGTCCTGGTCGGCACGGTGGTGCTGGCCGCCCTCGGCGCGAGCGCGTGGTCGGCGAACGTGCCGCGCAACCCCGGCACCCTGGCCACCGCAGGACTGATCGCGGGCACGACCGGCACCGCGTCCTCGATCGGCGGCCCGCCCCTCGCGCTGCTCTACCAGAAGGAGAGCGGCCCCAGGGTCCGCGCCACCCTCGCCGTCTTCTTCACGATCGGCGCCCTCATGTCCCTCCTCACCTTGGCGGCCGTAGACCAACTCCCCGTCCGCCAAGTAACAGCCGGCCTAGCCCTGACCCCGTTCGTCCTAGTGGGCTTCCTCCTGGCTGGCCCAATACGCCGCTACCTGGACGAGGGCCGCATGCGCGCCGCAATCCTCATCGTCGTAGGCACATCCGCAGCAACCCTGATCGTGCGTAGCGTCTCTGATTGGCTAAGCGATCCGTAGTCGGAGTGGGGTTTCCGAGTGGATGTTTTCCCACCATGGTGGGGTGGCGTGGGCGTGCAGGTGGAAGCCCGCGCCCAGTGCCGCCCCGCGCGGCCGGTGCCGTCGGTTGGTGGTGGGTTGCTTGCCGATCGTGTTCACGCCCTGGTTCCGGCGGGCCGCGCGCGGCAGTGCACGGTGTGCGTGCTGCGGTGTGTGCGGCCGTTGGCCCGTTGGTGCGTGTCCCTCCGGACGCTGACCCGCCGACCCGGTGCGCTGAGCGATGGACTGGGGGGTGGAGGGTGCTCCGCGTCGCCTGGGCACGGAGCGTGGAGTCTTGCGGCGCCGGGTGGGTCCGGTCTTGGACCGGTCCCGGTGCCCGGGGAAGGTCTGGGTGGTGGCCGGTGCGATGACCGCCTGGGCTTCGAGCTTGTCGACCACGGCGCGGATGGCCAGTTCGCCGGTGGTGCGGTCGAGGGTGGTGGTCTTGTCCTGGTGGGTCAGGCCGCGGGCGGCGATGCGCCGCCAGGCCCCGCAGTCGCGGTCGCCCTGCCAGCGGCAGGCTGGGTTGGGGCAGATCGCCCACTTCCACCCCGGTACCGTGGGCCGGTCGGGCGCTGCCCGGTGCCGCAGGGGTACCAGGCAGTGCGGGCACCGCTTGGAGGTGTCCCGGGCCGGGACCGTCACCACCGCGATGCCGGCCTCGGCGGCCAGGTGCCGCATCCACGCCACGATCTGCCCCCGCACCTGCTGCGACAGCCGGGTACGCCGCCGCCGGTCGGCGTTGCGGCCTTCCATCGACCGCAGATCCTCGAGGTAGATCACGGTCGCGCCCGCCGCGATGGCCTGGTCGACGGCCCACCTGGCGGCCTGGCGGGCCAGCGCGTCGTTGAGGTTGGTGCGCCGGTCGGCCACGTGCCGGGCCTCGGCGGTCAGCAGGGCGTGCCTGGCGGTGAGGGGATGCTCGGCGTCGTCGTGCTGGCCGGTGTGCTGGGCGCCGTCGATGAGGAGTTGGTGGTGGTCGGTTTTGGCGTGCAGGTGTTCGCCCTGGCGGCGCAGCCGGTGCAGCTTGGCCGCCACCCCCGCCGCGCGGAACTGTGCCCCCGCCCCCAGTGTGGTGATCCGCCCGTCTTGGTGGCGGTGCACCGCTCCCGCGCTGAGGAGGGTGTTCACGCCCCAGTCCACGCCTATCGCTACGGTGTGCCCGGTGCGGGATGCGGCCGGGACGGCATGGGTGAACGCCAGATCGGTGCGCACCGTCCCGGTGTTCGGCGCGGTGTTCGGGGCGCTGACCGGGCGCAGGGTCGGCAGGTGCAGCACCGCACCGGCGGGCACGATCGGCGGCAGCACCAAAGGGCAGGCCACCCAGTGCCAATCGGCATACGAGCGGGGGTCGGGCCGGACCGGCAGCAGCACCCGCAGCAGCGCCCGGGCCGGGTCGTTCTCGCACCGCTGCAGGGTGGCCTGCTGCCGGTCGCACGCGGCCAGGATCAGCATCCGCGGCGTGTGGGGCAGGCCCTCCAGCTCGAACGCATCGGCGGGGAGCCGGCCATGCTTGCGGGCGAACCGGGCGATCTGCCGGGTCCGGCCCCCGATGACGTTGGCGGGCAGGTTCTTGCCGTCGGGGACGGCTGCGCGCACGGCGTCCCACTCGGCGGGGGTGCGTTTGCCGGGGTTGGTGGGCCAGGTTTTGAGGACCCCCTCCACCAGCCCGGCGCGGTGCACCGCCGACCGCAGGGTCCGCCCGGCCTGTTCCTGGGCCATCCGCACGATCCGGTCGTTGACCCGAAGGCCCTCCGGCGGGCTTGTGGGCCAGCCCAGACGACGCAGCGCCATCCACGCATTCGACGGCAGCGTGCGGCCCTGGGCGTCGATCCCGGCGCCCAGCACGGCCACATCCGCCTGGTTCCAGCGCTCGGCCAGCAGACCGGCGGTCATGCCTGCCACCAGGCCGGCACACCAGCCGACCCGTACGGCCAGCACACGCGAAGAAACAGCCTCGCCGGTCTTCTCATCCACCGCGCCGCGCAGCAGCACCTGAGCGGACCCGGTCCGGGCAGCCTGGCCCTTGGCGAGCGGGATCTTCACACCATGAACATAGCAACCTGCGACGGCATATGCGCGCTAAGTCACCACGCGGTGGGCGACTTCACCAAGAGTCACAACCACCCGCGAGAAAGGATCACTTGAGATCCCTATGAAAAACGATGAGCCTGATCTGATGCGTCCCACGAAGGCCGATCTGGAGGCCGCCCGCGACCGCGTGATCCCTGACGTCCTCCCGGCCCACAACGAGCCGCTGCGCGTCCTCTTCTGCGGGATCAACCCGGGCCTCTACTCGGGCGCGACCGGCCACCACTTCGCCCGCCCGGGCAACCGCTTCTGGCCCGCGCTCCATAAATCAGGCTTCACAGACCGCCTGCTGAGCCCGGACGAGCAGGATCTCCTCCCCGCCTTCGGCCTCGGCATCACCAACTTGGCCCCCCGCACCACCGCCCGTGCCGACGAGCTCACCGACGAGGAACTCCGCGAGGGCGGCGAACGCCTCCTCAAGCTGGTCGAGCGCTACCAACCCACCTACCTGGCCGTCGCAGGCGTGACCGCCTACCGCACAGCCTTCGGCAAACCCCGCACCCAGATAGGCCCTCAACCCGAAAAGATCGGTCCGTCCAACCTCCGGGTGCTCCCCAACCCGAGCGGCCTCAACGCCAGCTGGACCCTCGACAAACTGGCCGCCGAGTTCGCCCGCCTCCGCACCACCGCCGAGCTCAGAACTCCGTAAGCGTCCCCGGATCAAACCTCACCGAGATCGCCTTGTCCGCCAAGACCTCGGCCGTGAACATCGCCCCCGCGGCCACCACGGGCCCTGCCCGGTAGGTGTCGACGCCGTCGCCCAGTGTCATGACCTCCACCCTCGGCTGGGGCGCGTATTCGACGAGCCAGTACTGCGGGATGCCGAGCGCGGCGTACTCCTTGAGCTTGCGCACCCGATCGCGGCGTTCACTCCCGCTGCCCGGCGAGATGACCTCTACCGCCAGCAGCACCTCGCGCCCCGGGATGGTGATCGGGCTGCAATCCACGATGGACGCGCGCGCAACCTCCGTTGGCACCATGAAGACATCCGGCTTCCGGATGCCCGCCGGGGTGCTGATCTCCCACTCACCACCGGCGATGAAGACGGACGCGTCAGCAGCGGCGGCGGCTGCTTCGAGGATGTCCCGAAGCTTGCCGGAGGCCCAGTTGTGCGGCGCGCTTGGGGACAGCTCGACCAGCCATCCGTCCTCTAGTTCCAGGCCCTTGCCGTCGTCCTCGCGGGCGTGAAGGTCCTCGACCGTGTACGGGCCGAAGTCGGTGTTTGGTCCCATCGACACCGACCGTAGTCGTCGCCTTGCCCGTCGGTGTGGGTTTGGTCAGTCTTGTTGGACTAGGCGGGCGGCTTGGGCTTCGAGCATGGCTTGGACCCCGATGACGAGGGTGGGCTTGGGCTCCCAGATGTCGGGGCGGCCCAGGGCCACGATGGGGCGGGGGAGGGCCCGGACGGAGGTCAGGCGCCAGTGGTAGGCGCCCGGGTCGGCCCAGGGGCCGCAGTCGCACGGCTCGTCGCGGGTGGCGGCGGAGCAGACGTCGGTGAGCTCGGCGATGGCGATGACGGCGCCGATCGTGGCGAGGGGGTCGCGGGGGTCCCAGCCGGCGGCCTGGATGTGGGGGCTGTCGCAGGCCTTGAGGTCGACGCGCATGGAGGCGTGGATCAGGAGTGGCCCACGGTAGGCGGTGGGCAGGCTCTGGTTGGAGACGGCCTTGACGCCTCTCGCGATACCGAACGCCCATGGCTGCTGAACGCTGATCGCCTGCACGCGGTCACCTCCCGTTCTCCATCTTGGCGGACCTGTCGGAGCCTGCTGCCCGTTTACCGCCGGAGCGATCCCTGCTGGAACGCCAGAGAGCCGTAACCGTTCAGCAAGATGAAAGGTCAACGATATGCACACGGAACGGATGGGCAAAAGGTTCAAAGAGTGATTTCTCATAAGACGGGACTGGAAGCAAATCGGCGCGCCGTCTCAGCCGCGCACGAGGCGTGTGTAGGCGATGACGTTGTCCGAATAATGACCCCTCTTGGTGTCGAATGTGCCACCGCACGTGACCAGCCGCAGCGCCGCGTAGTCGAGGTCCTCGGCGTAGATCTTCTCACCGGGAAAGGTGTTTTTGGACACGTTCTCGACCTTCTGCACGGCGAACGTCGCGGTCGTGCCGTCGCGGCGGGTGACCTGGACACGGTCGCCGGAGCGCAGGTCCCTGAGCCGGTGGAACACCGCGCGCTTCCCGCGGGCGTCCACATGGCCGAGGATCACCGAGGGGCCGCCCTCGCCGGGCGTCGGCCCGTTCTTCCACCAGCCCGCCAGATTGGGCTGCGTGAGCGGCGGCTCTTCGATGCGTCCGTTCGCCTGGAGGCCGAGCTCGGAGACCGGCGCGGTGACGCCGAGCTTGGGAATCTTGATCGTGGCGGGCAGCGAGCGGGCGAGCGGCTTGGCGAAGCTCACGGCCGAGCGCTCGCCGGAACCGGGGTCGATGGGGCCGCCGCTGTAGTTGTCCCCGCCGCAGGCGGTGAGGCTGAAGGCGAGGGCCAGTAGCGGTGCCTTACGCACGTTCAGATGCTCTCCTCCGGCGGTGCAGCACGTAGGCGAGGGCGAGCGCACCGGCGGCGGCCAGCGTGTAGTCCGGGCCGTCCTGGGTGTTCGCCAGAGAGCCGTCACCGGTGTTGGGCGAGCCCTGGGGAATGCCCTGGTCACCGGGATCGACGTCCTTCTGCCCGGGCCTGGTGCTGAACGTGACGGAGCCGTATCCGCGGCACTCGACCCGCACCTTGACGATCGAGGGCAGGCTCGACTCGAAGCGCGCGGTGGCCTTGTGCTCGTCCTTGCCTATCCGGGAGAAGCGCGGCTCGGACACGAAGGAGGCGGACGTCGCGCGCACCGAGCTGGGGCAGGTGACGCGGATGCCCAGCCTGCCGCCCGGCGTGACCGTGCGAGTGGACAGCTCGACGTCGCCGTAGCCGAACCTGAAGCCCTCACCCGGGGGCGGCTCCGGGCGTGGCTTGCCCGGAGGGCTCGGTGGTGCCGGCGGGATCTTGTCCGGTGGCGTGACCCACAGCGGGAACGTCTGGAACCCCCCGCCGGTCAAGCACCCGAAACGCGTCAGGTAGGAGTTGCCGGACTTGAGGCTGCGCAAGGTGCCGCCGATGCCGGTCCAGGTGTCGCCGCCCGACCTTTCGAACGAGCCTGGCTCGCCTTCAGCGAAGGCCTCGTTCGGGCCCGACAGGCGAGGCTCACTGGCACAGCCGGTGATGCGCACCCAGAGGTTGTCTCCCGGGGCGAAACGCTTGGGGCTGTACGTGGCCTGCGGCTTGTCGATCGGGGCGGCGAACGCGGTCGAACCGGGGATCGTGAGGGCCACCAGGGCGGCACCGGAGAAGGTGCCGGCGGCAACGAATCGGGTGTTGCCCATGAGGTTCAGACCACCTATTGGGGAGCTTGTCAATAGAAAGCGCATTGTAACTGGTTGTATGGCTTGGGTCACAGAATGGCCGGATCAGGTCAGCCCTTGAGCGCCCCCGCCATCAGGCCGCGCATGAAGAACCTGCCGAGCACGATGTAGACCACCAGCGTCGGCAGCGACGCAAGCAGCGCCGAGGCCATCTGCTGGTTGTACTGGACGGCGACCGCGCCCGAGCCCGCGGTGTTGTTGAGCAGCACGGTGACCGGCCAGCTCTCTTGCGAGCCCAGGAAGACCGCGAACAGGAAGTCGTTCCACATCGACGTGAACTGCCAGATCAGGACGACCGCGAACGCCGGGCCTGAGACCGGCAGCACGATCGAACGGTAGGTGCGGAGCATCCCGGCGCCGTCGACCCGGGCCGCCTCGATCAGCTCGTTCGGGATCGTGACGTAGTAGTTCCGGAAGATCAGCGTGCAGATCGGGATGCCGTACACCACGTGCGCCAGGACCAGCCCGCGGATGCTGCCGACCAGCTCCAGATCGGTGAGCAGGCCCTGCAGCGGGATCATCACGGCCTGGTACGGGATGAACATCCCGAACAGGAACAGCGTGAAGACCGCGTCCGCCCCCGGGAAGCGCCACTTCGACAGCACGTAGCCGTTGAGCGAGCCGAGCACCGCCGAGATGAGCGCACCAGGGACGGAGATCTTGAAGCTGTTCTCCAGCCCCGGCCGGAGCGTGTCCCAGGCCGACCGCCAGCCGTCCAGGCTCCAGTCCTTCGGCAGGCTCCACGCGGTGGACGGATCGGCCTCCTGCAGCGACTTGAAGCTGGTCACGACCAGCACGTACACCGGGATCAGGAAGACCACCACGAACACCAGCAGCACAGCGAACCGGATCATCCGCATTCCGCCGGGGCCGGGCAGCGGAACGCGCCGCCGAGGGCGGGTGGCGGCCGTGGTCGTCGCGGTCATCGGTCACGCTCCGCCCGTACGGACCACACGAGGTAGGGGATGACCAGCAGCCCCACCGCGACCAGTAGATACGTGGCGATGGTCGCGCCGTTGGCCGGGTCGCCGCGGTCGAACACCTCGACGTACGTGGCGACCGCCGGCACGTACGTGATGATCTGCTTGCCCGCGATCGCCATGATGAGGTCGAACACCTTCAGCGAGATGTGGCCCAGGATGATCAGCGCCGACAACGTGACCGGCCGCAACTGGGGGAGCACCACATACCGGTAGACCTTCCACTCGGAGGCGCCGTCCACCCGGGCCGCCTCCCGCAGGTCCTCGGGCACGCCGCGGAAGCCAGCCAGGTAGAGCGCCATCACGTACCCCGACATCTGCCAGATCGCCGGCAGCGCCATCGCCGCCATGCCGAGCCGGGGGTTCTGCCACCAGTCGTTGCCCAGCGCGCCGAGTCCGAGCTTGTTGAACAGCTGGTTGAGCCCGACCGCTCGCTCCGGCGGCGCCGGGTTCATCAGCCACCGCCAGACGACGCCGCTCGCGATGAACGAGACCGCCATCGGGAAGAGGTAGATCGCCCGGAATCCGGCCTCGGCCTTGATGCCCTTCTCCATCAGGAACGCCAGGAGGAAGCCCAGCACCAGGGCGCCGACCACGAAGACGGCGGTGAAGAGCAGCGCGTGCCGCACCGCGCCGGGCCAGCTCGGCACGTCCCACAGGTCGACGAAGTTCTTGCCTTTGTCGAACCCGTACGGGGACACCATGTCGTGCTTGCCGCTGACCGCGACCCGGGTGTTCCAGAAGATGAGCCCGTACACGAACAGGCCGATCGCCACGATGGACGGCGAGAGCAGCAGCAGCCCCGGCAGCCAGCGCGGCGCGCGGCGACGCCACGCGTGCCACCCGCGCCGATGTCGCCCGTGTCGCCCGCGGCCCGCGATTGATTCGCGGGCCACGGGCGGCGTGACGTCCGGGCTCGTCACTGCGTGTTGTTGTTCTTGGCGGCGGTGACCAGCGCGCTCTGCAGCTTGGCCACGTCCTTGTTCTGGAGGAAGAGGCCGACCGCGGTGTCGATGTCGGCGTGCCACCGCTTGCTGGAGTAGACGCCGTGCCAGAACGAGCCGGCCAGCTTGATGCCAGGCTTGTTCCACTCGTTCAGCGCATACTCCAGGTAACCCTTGTAGAGGCTCTTGTCGGCGTCCTTACGGGCGGGGATGGAGCCCTTCTTCGGGTTGAAGAGGTCCTGGCCCTCCTTGCTGCCCGCGACCTTCAGCCACGCGAGGGCGCCGCCGCGGTGCGGTGCGCCCTTGGGCAGGGTGAAACTGTCGGACAGCCACATGTACGTGCCGTCCGTGCCAGGGGAGGCCGCGTACTTGAAGTCGGTGCCGTCCTTCTTGCCGAGCCCGTTCGGCGCGGAGCCGGTGAAGTAGCCGTAGGCCCAGTCGCCCATGATGTTGAACGCGGCCTTGCCATCCACGACCGCCTTGGACGCGCCCTGCCAGTCAGTGGAGGCGGCCTCGGCCGTCGTGTACTTCATGATCTCGGCGAAGTCCGTCAGCGCCTTGGTGACGGCGGCACTGCCCCAGTCGGCGCCCGGCTTCCAGAGCGCGTTGTAGGCGTCGGTGCCGAGGTCGCCGAGCAGCACGCTCTCCAGCAGGTGGTTCGCGGTCCACTGGGCGCCCAGCGACAGCGGGACCTTCCCGGTCTTGTCCTTGACCGCCTTGAGCGCCGTGATGAACTCGGCGACCGACTTGGGCGGGCCGGACACCCCGGCGTCCTTCAGGATCCCGGGGTTGTACCAGAGCATGTTCGAGCGGTGGATGTTCACCGGCACCGAGTAGATCTTGCCCTGGTAGGAGATCTGCTCCAGGAGTTGCTGCGGGTAGGCCTGCCGCAGGTTGTTCTGGTCGTAGAACGCGTCGAGTGACTCGATCTGCCCCTGCTTGATGTAGTCGAGGAGCTCCGCGCCCGCGTGGCCCTGGAACGAGTCCGGGGGCTTGCGGTTCTGGAGGCGGCTGGCCAGCACGGCCTGCGCCTGCGTGCCCGAGCCGCCCGCGATGGCGGCGTTGACGAACTTGGTCCCCGGGTTCTTCTTCTCGAAATCGGCCTTCATGGCGTTCAGGCCGTCCGCCTCGCCCGGGCCGGTCCACCAGGAGAAGACCTCGACCTGCGAGGCGTCTCCACCGCCCTTGCCGCCGCCGTCGTCATCACCTCCGCCGCAACCGGAGATCAGCAGCGCTCCGCTGACCGCCACTGCGGCGAGTGCCTTCCATCGGATATGGACCTCAGGTACGCGCATCGTCCGTCCTCCCTCACCCGACCAATCCACCCCGCCCGACCCTCCGGCCGGATCAGCCGCACTAACAAGCGTCTGCTCGGTGGGCACGCCGGGTCAACACCGGCGAGCGAACCGAAATCTTCCGGTTATAAGCCAGGTGAGAGCGTATCCAGGGGTGACGCCCCGGCCCGGTGGGCGCGCCGATGGAGATCACCAGGTGAGGGCCGGTGAGATCCTCAGGTGAGGGCCTGGAGAGATCACCAAGCGAGGGCCGGTGGGAGGTCGCCGGTGCCCGCGTCGGGCCAGCCGAGCGGGGCGCCGAGCGGAGCGAGCTCGGCGAGCTGCAGCCGGTACCAGGGCGAGGAGTCGGGGTGCCGGACGAGCTCCAGGCACTCGTCCCACGTCCGCCACTCGGCCTCGGCCACCTCCGCGGGATCGAGTCCGGGGCGTGGCTCGGCGTCCGCCGTGACCGCCCGGACGACGGGACACCGCTCGTACTCGACGACGCCGTTCGAGGCCGTCGCCCGGTAACGGAAGCGGGGAAGCACGGACGTGATCGTGTCGGCCGTCACCCCCAGCTCGGTCTCCAGGCGCCGCAGGACCGCCGCGCGCAGCCCCTCGCCCGGGCCGGGGTGGCCGCAGCAGCTGCCCGTCCACACGCCCGGGAAGGTCCGCTTGTCCAGCGCGCGCCGTGTGATCAGTACCCGGCCATTGGGGTCGACCAGATAACAGGAAAAGGCCAGGTGATAAGGCGTATCCCGATGGTGACTCTCCGCTTTCGGGGCGGTACCAATTGCTTCGTCGGCCTCGTTGAGCAGGACTATCTCCTCGACACCCATAGCTCTACAGATACCGCACTCTGGGCCTGTGGAGATTCGGTGTAGAGAAACTCGGGAGGCCTTACCCCAAGCCCCAGCGTCGGCAAAGCGGGACTAAACTCGGCAAGACCCGGGGGGAGCCTGGGGCGCGTGTCCCCGACGGAGCAACCTGAAGGGGGAAGGGGAGGTAGGTGGGGTGAGCTTGCTGGAGTCGATCACGGGTCCGGAGGACCTCAAGCGACTGGACGCCACGCAGTTGCCGCAGCTCGCGAGGGAGATCCGGGAGTTCATGGTGGACGCGGTCTCCAAGACCGGCGGCCACCTGGGCCCCAGCCTGGGGGTGGTCGAGCTCACCATGGCCCTGCACCGGGTCTTCACCTCGCCGCACGACAAGATCCTCTTCGACACCGGCCACCAGGCGTACGTGCACAAGATGCTCACCGGCCGGCACGACTGGACGCTGCTGCGCCAGCGCGGCGGGCTGTCGGGCTACCCGAGCCAGTCCGAGTCCGAGCACGACCTGATCGAGAACTCCCACGCCTCCACCGCCCTGTCGTACGCCGACGGGCTGGCCAAGGCCTACCAGCTGCGCGGCGAGTCGCGCAGTGTCGTCGCCGTCGTCGGCGACGGCGCGCTGACCGGCGGCATGTGCTGGGAGGCGCTCAACAACATCGCGGCGGGCAAGGACCGCCCGGTCATCATCGTCGTGAACGACAACGGCCGGTCCTACTCCCCGACGATCGGCGGGCTGGCAAGCCACCTGGCCAACCTGCGGGTGACCCAGGGCTACGAGCACGCTCTCGACCTCATCAAGAAGACCGTGCCGAGGGCCCCGATCGTGGGCACCGTCGCGTACGAGGCGCTGCACGGCATCAAGAAGGGCCTCAAGGACGTCCTGCAGCCGCAGGCCATGTTCGAGGACCTCGGCATGAAGTACGTCGGGCCCATCGACGGCCACGACGAGGAGGCCGTCGAGCGCGCCCTCCGCAAGGCCCGCGGGTTCGGTGGTCCCGTCATCGTCCACTGCATCACCCAGAAGGGCCGCGGCTACGCCCCCGCCGAAAACCACGAGGAAGACTGCTTCCACGGCCCCGGCGCGTTCGACCCGGTCACGGGCGAGATCAAGGCCAAGGGCGGCGGCCCGAGCTGGACCAAGGTGTTCGGCGAGGAGATGCTCGCCATCGGCGGCGAACGCCGCGACGTCGTCGGCATCACCGCCGCCATGCTCTACCCGGTCGGCCTGGCTCCGTTCGCCGACGCGTTCCCCGACCGCATCTACGACGTCGGCATCGCCGAGCAGCACGCCGCCACCTCCGCCGCCGGCCTGGCGATGGGCGGGATGCACCCGGTGGTCGCGCTGTACGCGACGTTCCTCAACCGCGCGTTCGACCAGGTGCTGATGGACGTCGCGCTGCACAAGCTGCCGGTGACGTTCGCCCTCGACCGGTCCGGCGTGACCGGCAACGACGGCGCCAGCCACAACGGCATGTGGGACCTGTCGATCCTGCAGCTGGTCCCGGGCCTGCGCGTGGCCGTCCCGCGCGACGGCGCCCGGCTGCGCGAGCTGCTGCGCGACTGCGTGGCGATCTCCGACGGCCCGAGCGCGATCCGCTACCCCAAGGGCCCCGTCGGCGCCGACGTCGACGCCATCGACACGGTCGGCGGGATGGACGTGCTCGCCCGGCATGACGGCGCCAACGGCGCCCGCGTCCTCATCGTGAGCGTCGGCCCCATGGCCGCCGCCGCGGTGGCCGCCGCCGACCGGCTGCAGGCGCAGGGCATCGGCGTCACGGTCGTCGACCCGCGCTGGGTCAAGCCGCTCGACCCCGCCCTGGCCGGCCTGGTCGCCGAGCACAGCCTGGTCGCCGTCGTCGAGGACAACGGCCGCACGGGCGGCGTCGGCGACGCCGTGGGGCGTCTCCTGCGCGACGCCGCCGTCGACATCCCGCTGCGCACCTTCGGCATCCCGCAGGAGTTCCTCGACCACGCCTCGCGCGGCGAGATCCTCACCGACATCGGCCTGAACGAGCAAGACCTCGCCCGCGACATCACCGAGGCCTTCGCCAAGGTGACCAACATCGAGGCCCCGCACCCGACCCCCGCCGACTGAGCCCCCGACCCCCCGGCCGGCTGAGCACCCGCACCGCCGACTGAGCACCCACTCCGCCGGAGGCCGTCTGAGCAGCCGCCTCAGACGGCTTCGGCGGAGTGGAGTTGCCAGAAGTGGGTGATGGACGCGGTGGGCGTGCCGAGCTCGCGGCCGGAGTAGGTCCAGCTGCCGGTGAGGCGCCACGGGCGGCCGGCGCCGTCGCGGACGAAGATCTGGAGCCGGAAGGTCACGTCGTGGGCCCTGATGACGCCCGCCGGATCGACGGCAGCCGTCAGTTCGGGCTCGCCTTCGCAGCGCACTCCCATCACGCGCGTGCCTGTGTCCTGGCGCAGCAGGCCCCGCGTCAGGTCGTAGACGAGTACGGAGACGTAGTCCGGACCGAGCCACCGTAGGTCGGGCAGCATGCCGGGCGGGGGGAATCCGTACAGCTCTGGACCGCCGGTCACACGCGCACCGTAGCGCTCCGATCACACTCTCGTCACTATTTCCGCGCGGCCTGTCTCGCTCCTCCGGGAGTTTGCCGCGATTGGCCCGGAAGGTTGTGCGATTCGGAAGAACGCGCCGGGGTGAAGTGACTCTTTGGCGGTTTCGACCTGATCGTTCCGGCTTTTCAGGAGGGTCGGCAGGCGTTTCGCATTGCTTCCCAGTGGGCCAGTTTGACCCTTTCGCCCCGGGCGAGTGAACGCGCCAGTTCGATCTCGGCGGCATCCAGATTGAGCCAGTCGGCGTAGGTGACGATCGGCAGGCCGCGGGACTCCAGCAGCTCCTCGATCTTGTGGGCGGGAGGTTCCTCTCGTTCTGACAGGTCGGCGAGCAGGTGCCGCACGGTCTCGGCGGCGTCGGCCTTGTTGGTGCCGACGACACCGGTGGGCCCGCGCTTGATCCAGCCCGCCACGTACTCCCGGGGAATCTGCGCGCCGTCGGGCCCGATGACGCGGCCGCCCTCGTTCGGCACCACGTACGAACGTTCGTCGAACGGCACGCCCTCCAGCGCCACGCTCTGGTAGCCCACGGAGCGGAGCACCATGCCGACCGGGAGCGTCTCGTACTCCCCGGTGCCCCGCACGCGGCCCGTCTCGTCCAGGCGTGTGCGTTCGAGGCGCAGCGCCTCCACCCGGCCGGTGCCGGTGATCTCCTGCGGGGCGAGCCAGAACCGCACGTCGATCCGTCGCGGCCGGTCTCCCGCGGGCTCCCCGGTCCAGCCGTTCAGCACCTTGATGTTGCCGCGCACGTGCCGGTCGTTCTCGGCGACCTCGGCGCTCGCCGGATCGAGGTCCATGTCCTCGGGGCGCACGTGGATCTCGGCGTGGGGCAGGTCGCCGAGCTCGCGCGCCTCCTTGGTCGTGAACTTGGCCTGCGCCGGCCCGCGCCGCCCGATCATGTGGATGCGGCGTACCCGGCTCTTGGACAGCGCCTCCAGCACCTGCTCGGGCACGTCGGTCTCGCGCAGCTCGTCGGCGGTCTTGGCCAGGATGCGGACGACGTCGACGGCGACGTTGCCGACGCCGATGACGGCGACCTCCTCGACCGACAGGTCGAACGTGTGGTCGGCGGCGTCGGGATGGCCGCAGTACCAGTTGACGAAGTCGGTGGCGGCGATGCTGCCGGGCAGGTCCTCGCCGGGGATGCCCAGATGCCGGTCGACCATGGCGCCGGTCGAGTAGATCACCGCGTCGTAGCAGTCGAGGAGCTCGGCACGGGTCACGTCACGGCCCAGCTCCACGCAGCCGAAGAACCGCACGTCCGATGTCTCCAGCACGCGCTGGAGATAGCGGGCGATCGACTTGATCGACTTATGGTCCGGCGCGACCCCGTATCTGACCAGCCCGTACGGCGTCGGCAGCCGGTCGAAGACGTCGACCTTCACCTCGCCGTCCGTCTGCTTCACCAGGGCCTCGGCGGCATAGAGGCCCGCCGGTCCTGATCCGATCACCGCAACATGCAGAGGAGCTGCCATGGGCGCCATTGTGCCCAGGCGCGAGGCAAAAGGACACCAGGAACCGGATCATCGCGTGCCGTGCCGCGCGCCGAGGCGGCTGTGGCGGCGGCCGTACCCGAAGTAGATCAGGACGCCGAGCACCATCCAGGCCAGGAACCGCAGCCAGGTGTCCACCGGCAGGTTGAGCATCACGAAGAGGCAGGCCAGCACCGACAGGATCGGGGTCAGCGGCACCATCGGAGTACGGAACGCGCGGGGCAGCTCGGGCCGGGTGCGCCGCAGGATCACCACGCCGATCGACACGACCACGAAGGCGAAGAGCGTGCCGATGTTGACCAGCTCGGCCAGCTTGGACAGCGGGATGAATCCGGCGAGCGCCGCCACGATGACACCCATGATGATCGTCGAACGGTACGGCGTGCCGAACCTGGGATGGACGGCCGACAACCAGGGCGGCATGAGGCCGTCGCGGCTCATCGCGAAGAAGACCCGGCTCTGGCCGAGCAGGAGGATCAGCACCACGGTGATGAGCCCGACGACGGCGCCGATGCTGATCACGGTGGCGAACGTCGAATGTCCCGCGGCCTTGAACGCGTCGGCCAGCGGCGCGTCGGTGCTGAGCTGCTTGTAGTTCTGCATGCCCACGACGACCAGGGACACAGCCGCGTACAGCGTGGCCGTGATGGCGAGCGACCCGATGAGGCCGATCGGCATGTCGCGCTGCGGTCGCCGGGACTCCTCGGCCGCGGTGGCGACTACGTCAAAACCGATGTAGGCAAAAAACACCAGCGCGATGGCGGCGAAGATGCCCAGCCACCCGAAGCTCACCGGCGTGATGCCGAACAGCACCTGCATGAGCGGTGCGTGCATCCCCTCCACCGAGGGGGTGGACTGCGACGGCGGGATGAACGGCGTGTAGTTGTCGGCCTTGATGAAGAACAGCCCCGCGATGATCACCAGCAGCACGATCGAGACCTTGATCGCCACGACCGCCGCGTTCACCCGGGACGTTATCTTGATGCCGAGCACGAGCACGCTGGTGACCGCCAGGACCAGCAGGATCGCCGGGATGTTGACGGTGCCGCCCTCACCCGGTGGATTGCTGATGGACGCGGGCAGCGTGATGCCGATGTCGTCCAGCAGCGAGGCGGCGTAGCCCGCCCAGCCGACCGAGACCACGGCGGCGCCGAGGGCCAGCTCCAGGATCAGGTCCCAGCCGATGATCCAGGCCGGGAACTCGCCGAGCGTCGCGTACGAGAACGTGTAGGCGGAGCCCGCCACCGGCACGGTCGAGGCGAACTCGGCGTAGCAGAGCGCGGCGAGGCCGCAGACGACGGCGGCGAGGACGAACGAGATGGCCACCGCCGGCCCGGCCTTGTCCTTGGCCACCTGCCCGGTGAGCACGAAGATGCCGGTGCCGATGATCACGCCGACGCCGAAGATGACCAGGTCCAGCGCCGACAGGGCGCGGCGGAGCCGGTGGCCGGGCTCCTCGGTGTCCAGGATCGACTGCTCGACGGACTTGGTGCGGAACAGGCTCACCGTTCTGGCCCTTCACGCCGGGTGACACGACGGGGAGGATCATCACCTGTTCCGGACGGCCGAAACACGCCGAGGTACGTGAAGCACCAGGAAGTACGCAAAGAGGCGCCCCGAAAGCTCGGGACACCTCTTTGCTCTGGCTCTACTCCGGCTTTACTCCGGCCTCTTCCTCCAGCGTCGCGTCAGCGCGGGATGCCGGCTACGCCCGGGGCCAGGAAGCGGGTGCCGTTGACCTTCTCCGCGACGCCGCTGCGGTCCAGGTACGGCGTGATGCCGCCCAGGTGAAACGGCCAACCGGCGCCGAGGATCATGCACAGGTCGATGTCCTGCGCGGCCTGCACCACGCCCTCGTCGAGCATGAGCTTGATCTCCCCGGCGAGCGCGTCGAGAGCGCGCTCCAGCACCTGCTCCTCGGTCGAGGGGCTGGTGCCGCCGCCGAAGATCTCGGCCGCCTCCGGGTCGATGGTGAAGTCGGGCAGGTAGACGCCCTTCTTCCCGGCCGCGACGAACTTGGCGAACTTCTCCGAGAGCGGGAAGCGCTCGGGGAAGGCGCCGTGCAGCGTCTCGTTCACGTGCAGCGCGATCGCCGGGCCGACCAGGCCCATCAGCACGAACGGGGGCATCGGCAGGCCCAGCGGCCCGGCGGCACGCTCGGCCACCTCGATCGGGGTGCCCTCGTCCACCGTCTGGATGATCTCGGCCATCAGGCGCAGCAGGATGCGGTTGACCACGAACGCCGGAGCGTCCTTGACCAGCACGCACGACTTCTTCAGCTGCTTGCCGACCGCGAACGCGGTGGCCAGCGCGGCGTCGTCGGTCCGCTCGCCGCGGACGATCTCCAGCAGCGGCAGCACAGCGACCGGGTTGAAGAAGTGGAAGCCCACGACCCGCTCGGGGTGCTTGAGCTGCGCGCCCATCTCCGACACCGACAGCGAGGAGGTGTTGGTCGCCAGGACGCACTCGGGGGAGACATGCTCCTCCAACTCGGCGAACACCTTCTGCTTGATGGACATCTCCTCGAAGACCGCCTCGATGACGAAGTCGGCGTCGGCGAAGGCGTCCTTGGTGAGCGAGCCGCTGATCAGGGCCTTGAGACGGTTGGCCTTGTCGGCCGACACCCGGCCCTTGGCGAGCAGCTTGTCGATCTCGCCGTGGGTGTAGGCGACGCCCTTGTCGAGGCGTTCCTGGTCGAGGTCGGTCAGCACGACCGGCACCTCGAGGCGGCGGGCGAACAGCAGCGCGAGCTGCCCGGCCATCAGACCGGCGCCGACGACGCCGACCTTGGTGACCTTGCGGGCCAGGCTCGTGTCCGGGGCGCCGGCGGGCCGCTTGGCGCGCTTCTGGGTGAGGTCGAACGCGTACAGGCCGGCGCGCAGCTCGTCGCTCATGATGAGGTCGGCGAGCGCCTCGTCCTCAGCGGCGAAGCCCTCGTCGCGCGTACGGTCCTTGGCGGCGGCCACGAGGTCCAGCGCGCGGACGTAGGACGGCGCGGCGCCGTGGAGCTTGCCCTCGACGTTCCAGCGGGCGAGCGCGATCGCGTCGTCCCAGGCCTTGCCCTTGTCGACCTCGGGACGCTTGACCTCCAGCGCGCCGGTGAGCACGCGGGCGGTCCAGGCGAGCGACTCCTCCAGGAAGTCGGCCGGCTCGAAGATCGCGTCGGCGATGCCCAGGTCGTACGCCTGCCTGCCCTTGAGCATGCGGTTCTGCGCGAGCGGGTTGTCGATGACGACCTTGAGGGCCTTCTCCGCGCCGATGAGGTTCGGCAGCAGGTAGGTGCCGCCCCAGCCGGGCACGAGGCCGAGGAACGTCTCGGGCAGCGCCAGCGCGGGCACGCCCGAGGAGATGGTGCGGTACGAGCAGTGCAGCGCGATCTCGACGCCGCCGCCCATCGCCGCTCCGTTCACGTACGCGAACGACGGGATCGCGAGCTCGCCGAGGCGGCGGAAGACGTCGTGGCCGAGCTTGCCGATGGCGAGGGCGTCCTCGCGCTTCTGGACCAGCGGCACGCCCTTGAGGTCGGCGCCGACCGCGAAGATGAACGGCTTGCCGGTGACGCCGACGGCCACGAGGTCGTCGCGCGCGGCGACGGCGTCGATGGCCTCGTTCAGCTCGGTCAGGCCGTTCGGGCCGAAGGTGTTGGGCTTGGTGTGGTCGAAGCCGTTGTCGAGCGTGATCAGCGCCAGCGTGCCCGCCCCGTAGGGCAGCGCGACGTCGCGTACCCGCGCGTGCGTGACGACCTCGTCCGCGAAGATGTCCTTGATGCCCGCGCCATTCTGCGTGCTCACTTGGCCCCCTCGTAGTTCACGTTCTCCCAGAGGACGGTGCCGCCCATGCCCATGCCGACGCACATCGTGGTGAGGCCGTAGCGGACGTCGGCGCGCTCCTCGAAGTGCCGCGACAGCTGGTTCATCAGGCGCACGCCCGAGGAGGCCAGCGGGTGGCCGAACGCGATCGCGCCGCCCCACGGGTTCACGCGCGGGTCGTCGTCGGCGATCTTGAAGTGCTCCAGGAACGCGAGCACCTGCACGGCGAACGCCTCGTTGATCTCGATGAGGCCGATGTCGTCCATGGTGAGGGAGTTGCGGGCCAGCAGCTTCTCGGTGGCCGGCACTGGGCCGACACCCATGACCTCGGGCTCCACACCGGCGAACGAGAAGTCGATCAGGCGCATCTTCGGGGTGAGGCCGAGCTCGGCGGCCACGTCCTCGGCGACCATCAGGCAGGCGGTGGCGCCGTCGTTCAGACCGGCGGCGTTGCCCGCGGTCACGTTGCCGTGCACGCGGAACGGCGTCTTCAGCTTGGCGAGGTCCTCCAGCGTCGTGCCGGGGCGCGGCGGTTCGTCCTCGGTGGCCAGCCCCCAGCCCTTCTCCCCGGAGCGGATCGCGGTCGGCACCAGGTCCGGCTGGATCTTGCCCGCGGCGTACGCGGCGGCGACCTTCTGCTGGCTGCGCACCGCGTAGGCGTCGGCGCGCTCCTTGGTGATCTGCGGGAACCGGTCGTGCAGGTTCTCCGCGGTCGAGCCCATGACCAGCGCGGACGGGTCGACGAGCTTGTCGGCCAGGAACCGCGGGTTGGGGTCGATGCCCTCGCCCATCGGGTGCCGGCCCATGTGCTCGACGCCGCCCGCGATGGCCACGTCGTACGAGCCGAAGGAGATGCCCGCGCCGGTGTTGGCGACGGCGGTCATCGCGCCCGCGCACATCCGGTCGATGGCATAGCCCGGGACCGACTTCGGCAGGCCCGCCAGCACGGCGGCGGACCGGCCGATGGTCAGGCCCTGGTCGCCGGTCTGGGTGGTGGCGGCGATCGCGACCTCGTCGACCCGTTCGGGCGGCAGCGACGGGTTGCGGCGCATCAGCTCGCGGATGGCGCGGACGACCATGTCGTCGGCGCGGGTCTCCGCGTACAGGCCCTTGGGGCCCGCCTTGCCGAACGGCGTGCGGACACCGTCGACGAACACGACGTCGCGTGCGGTACGGGGCACGGGTCGTCCTCCTTGCTGGCTTGCGGACGGACTGGGTGGCTTATGGACGCGCTGGGTGGCTTGCGGACGGGCTTTGTGGCTTGAGCCCGTCATCGATGCTACTCGTTGGTAACTGCTAATAGTACTCGTCAGTAACCACTGACAAACGGTCAGGGTCGACGTGCCCTTGTTCGCCTACGACCCCGTGGGTACCGTGACCGGAGGTCAGTTGTTCCCTGTGGGGGGACCGACCCCGAAGGGAACACCGCCCCCCGGCCGGCTCCGCTGGTTTCGGGGAGGAGGATGCGGTGGCGCACGCCAGGCCCGCCTATCGCCCTGGACCGCTGCGGCGGATCGGACACATCCGTGATCTAGCCGCCATGTTGACGCGCACCGGCCTGCTGTTCAGCGGCACGCCGCAGCGCCTGTTCCACCAGTTCGGCCTGCTCCGGCTGTGGGGGACGACACTGGCCGGCGTGATCGTCTCCAGCGCGGCCCGCAGCCCTGACCGTCCCGCCGTCATCGACGAGCAGGGCATCCTGACGTTCGCGGAGCTCGACGACCGCAGCACGCGCCTCGCGGTGGGGCTGCCCCTGGACGGCCCGCGGCCGCGCGTCGGCGTGCTCTGCCGCAACCATCGCGGCATGGTCGAGACCCTGGTCGCCTGCAGCAAGCGCGGCGTCGAGGTCGTGCTGCTCAACACGGGGTTCGGGGCCGGGCAGCTGCGCAACGTGCTGACCGAGCTGCGGATGGACCTGGTGGTCGCCGACGCCGAGTTCGCGCCGCTGCTGGCCGCCTTGCCGCAGTCTCTCCGCCGCGTGGTCGTGTGGGCCGACCAGCCCGGCGATCCGGCCGGGGCCGGCCGGACGATCGACCAGATCGTGCACGCCAGCCCGGCGCCGGAGCTGCGGCCGCCGCAGATCAACAGCCGGACGATCGTGCTCAGCTCCGGGACCACGGGCCGCCCCAAGGGTGCCCGCCGCCCGCCGCGTCCCGGCCTGTGGCCGCTGGCCTCGATGACCTCGCGCATCCCGCTGCGCGCCCGCCAGACAATGATCATCGAGGCGCCGCTCTTCCACACGTGGGGGTACGCGGCGCTGCAGATGGCCTGGGGCCTGCGCGCTCCGGTGGTGCTGCGGCGCAGGTTCGACGCCGAGGGGACGCTGCGCGCGATGGCCGGGCACCGCGACGTCACGGTCTTCGCGGTGCCGGTCATGATCCAGCGCATCATGGACCTGCCCGAGGAGGTCCGGGGTAAGTACGACTCGTCCTCACTGCGGATCGTCGCGCTCTCGGGCGCGGCATTGCCGGGAGAGCTGGCCACCCGCTTCATGGACGCGTTCGGCGACGTCCTCTACAACGTCTACGGGTCCACCGAGGCGTCCTGGGTGTCGATCGCGACGCCACGCGACCTGCGCACCGACCCGCGCACGGCGGGGCGGCCACCCCGCAACACTCGCCTGGTCATCCTCGACGACCGGGACCGCCCGGTCGGGCGGTCCACGATCGGGCGGATCTTCGCGGCCAACGAGCTGCTCTTCGAGGGATACACGGGCGGCGAGCCGACCGAAGTACGGGACGGCCTGCTGTCGACGGGCGACCTCGGCCACGTCGACCACCGCGGGCTGCTGTTCGTGGACGGCCGGGTCGACGGCTTGGTGGTGTCGGGCGGGGAGAACGTGGTGCCGCGCGACGTGGAGGACGCCCTCCTCAAGCTGCCCGGCGTGCACGAGGTGGCGGTGGTCGGAGTGCCGGACGACGAATGGGGCCAGCGCCTGGCCGCCTACATCGTGACCCTGCCCGGCGTGGACCTCGACCCCGAGGCCGTCCGTTCGTACGTGCACACCCAGGTCGCGCGCTATGCGGTGCCACGCGATGTGCACTTCCTGGCTGAGCTGCCCCGCAACGCGACGGGCAAGGTCGTCCACCGCTGGCTGACCGCAGCCCCCCGCACCGCCATCCCCATCGTCCCCGCCGCCGTCACCCCTCCGTCGGCCGCCGAAGATCAGCCCCCAGCCGAGGAGCAGGCGCCCGGTGAGGAGCAGGGGCCCACTGAGGAGCAGGCGTCCGCTAAGAATCAGCTGAGCACCGTCCCTCAGGTGAGCGATGAGGAGTTGACCTTTGAAGGGCGGGTGAGCTGGCCTTCCGCTTGGCCGGCGCCGCCTGTTTCCGAGGTGATGCCGCTGGCCGCGCCGTACGTCACCGAGCCTGCGGAAGAGCAGCCGAAGGGGCCGCAGGCAGCCGCACAGTGATCGCGAGCCCGCCTTCCGGGCGGGCGAGCGTGTCAAGTGTGCCGCCGTGCGCACGCACCACCGCGCGCACGATCGACAGGCCGAGCCCTGCGCCGCCGGCCGACCCGATCCGGTCGGCGCCCAGCCTGCGGAAGGGTTCGTAGATCGTGGTGAGCTCGTACGAGGGGACCGGCCGGCCGGTGTTCTCCACCCGCAACATCACCTGGTCTCGCCGCCGCCACGTCCTGACCCAGACCTGGCCGCCGGGCACGTTGTACTTCAGCGCGTTCTCCAGCAGATTGACCGCGCACCGTTCCAGCAACACCGGATCACCGACCGTCGTCGCGGGCGAGACCTCCACGGTCACGTCCACGTCCGTCTCGCCCGCGAGTTCGTCCAGTTGGTCGACCGCGCTGCGCACCACGTCCTCGAGCGGCGTCGGCGTCGGCGCGTTCAGCTCCCGTTCGGAACGCGCCAGCAGCAGCAGGCCGTTGATCAGCCGTTCGTGCCGCGCCGTGTTGCCCAGCAGGACGTCGGCCAGCGCCTTGGTCTCCGGAGGGTTCTTGCGGCTCGCGATGGCCACCTCCAGCACCGTCCGGTTGATGGTCAGCGGGGTGCGCAGCTCGTGCGACGCGTTCGCCACGAAACGCCGCTGGGCGTCGAACGCGCGGTGCAGCCGGTCCAGCATCCGGTCGAACGTGTCGGCGAGGTCCTTGATCTCGTCTTGCGGGCCGGTCAGCGCGATCCGTTCATGCAGGTTGCTCTCCGACAGGCGCTGCGCGGTCGCCGTGACCATGTGGATCGGGCGCAGCGTCCTGCCCGCCACCAGGTAGCCGATCCCGATGCCGGCGAGCCCAAGGAAGAGCAGCGTGACCACCGAGCTCTGCAACATCTGCTCCAGCACGTCCCGCTTCTGCTCCTGAAGACGCTTGTCGACCTCCGCTTGGAGCTCACCGCGCGCGGTGAGGAGCCGCTGGAAGCGCTGCGCCGGTGGCACCTGATCCAGCCCTTGGAGCGACTGCATCGCCGGGATCTTCTCCGTCTTCTCCGTCTGGAACGTGACGTTGAACCGCTTGTCCATGGCCTTGACCGTCTGCAGGTACGTCACGCCGACCAGGACCGCGGAGGTCACCAGGAACAACGTCCCGTACACCAGCGTCAGCCGAGCCCGCACACTCAGGCGCGTCACAGCCGGTACCCCGAGCCCGTCACCGTCTCGATGACCGCCGGCTCACCCAGCTTCTTGCGCAGGGTGGCCATCGTCACCCGCACGATGTTGCTGAACGGATCGATGTTCTCGTCCCAGGCCCGGTCGAGCAGCCGCTCCGCGCTCACCACGCCCCCGCCGGCCCTGAGCAGTTCCTCCAGCACGGTGAACTCCTTCTTGGTGAGCTTGAGTTCGCGCCCGTCCCGTTCAACCGTGTGGCGGTACGGATCGAGCCTGATCCCGGCCTTCTCCAGGATCGGGGGCACCGGCGGCACCGACCGGCGCGACAACGCCCGGACCCGCGCGACCAGCTCGCTGAAGACGAACGGTTTGGGGAGATAGTCGTCGGCGCCCATGAGGAGCCCGTCCACGCGTTCCTCGACCTCACCGGCGGCCGTCAGCATCAGGATCCGCCCTGCGCCCCGCCCGGCCACCAGTTCCCGGCACACGTCGTCGCCGTGCACGGTGGGCAGGTCGCGGTCCAGCACGATCACGTCGTACTCGATGTAGGCGGCCCGCTCCAGGGCGACGTCCCCGTCGTACACCACGTCCACGGCCATCGCCTCTTCGCGCAGCCCGTCCGCGATCGTGTCCGCGAGCAACCGCTCGTCCTCAACGATCAACACCCGCATGCCTGCCACACCCCCTTGCCGGAGCATGCCGCCATGCCCCTTGCCGGAGCACGCCGCACACTCCCGCCAGGAGCATGCCGGTCAGGGCGTTAAACCCCGATAAGCCGGTGGCCAGCCGCTGGGGGCAGGACCTTAGGAGCGGGGGAGGCGGGCGCCGTTGAGGATGTGGCGTATGGCTCGTCCGTACTCGTCGCGGACGCGTTCCTTGTCCTCTTGGGGTGCTTCGGCAAGAGCCATCCCGGCGGCGCCGAGGATGTGGAAGGTGATGCGGGCCACCGGTTCGAGCGGCAAGGGCGGCATGTCGCCGCTCTCCACCAAGATCTGGATCGTCTCCTCGATGAGGCCGTAGGCGTACTTCTCCTCGCACTGGCGCCAGCGCTGCCAGCCGAGCGCGATGGGGGCCTCCTGCCACACGATGCGCCCGTAAACGGGGTCGCAGGAGCCGTCGAGGAACGTCTGCACGGCGCTCATCGCCGCCTGCCAAGGGTCGGTCTCGCCTGCGGCCACCTCGGTGACCCGGCGGATCATCTCGGACTCCAGTTCGTGGAACACGGCCTCGAACAGGGCGGTCTTGTTCGGGAAGTGGTGGTAGACCGCGCCGCGGGTCGCCCGGATGTCGGTGGCGACGTCCTCCAGGGACGTCTTGGCGAAGCCGTGCTCGGCGAACCGGCGGGTGGCCGCGTCGAGCAGGGCGGCCCGGGTCTCGTCCGAGTACTGCTCACGCCTGCTCTTGACAGGTGACATGCAAGGAGTATACGAACATACACAGCGTATGTCTCCAACATGAAGTAGGTATTCACGATGTCGTGGAGCCGGACACACCGCCGCCACCAGGTGGTTCATGAGGTGCTGGCGGACATCGCCAGCGACGGCCGGCCGGAGCTTCCGGAACGGCGGCAAGCAGAGGTGGACGCCGAATTCGGCGGCCTCGAGGGGTTCTTGCTGGAGCTCCAGGTGCGCTGGTACCGGGCCTTCGACGCGCGCCTCGACGCCCTGCTCGAAGCCTGGCCATCGGATCTGCCGGCCGCGCTCGACGAGCTGTGGCTCGATCTCTCGGACACCATGCCCACCGCCAGATTCATGCTGGACGCGCACCTCCACCATGCGGCGCTGGCGCCCCTGCACGCTCGTCACCAGCTGATGCTGCACGCCGCGACCGGTGTCTACCGGAAGCCGGACGACTGGCCCCGGCTCGCAACGACACCGTCGCACGTGGGCACCACCACCAGCTCAGTGACGTCTGCCACGCGCTCGCAACGCCTGATCCAGCCATGCAGGTGGATCTCCGCTTTCTGAGGGGAGCACCCGATGACAGAGATGGAAACGTTCTTCAACCCGTTCGAGCCCGGTTTCACCGACGACCCGTATCCGGCGTACCGCATGCTGCGCCAGGACGACCCGGTGCAGGAGCACCCGCTCGGCTTCTGGTTCCTGAGCGATCACGAGGACGTCGTCGCGCTGCTGCGCGCCGGGCACTCGGTCGACGCGCGGCTGACGACCGTCGAGGGCGCGGCTCAGGAACAGTTCGCCCAGCTGGAACGCGACGGCCTCAACGTGCTCAACCTGTCCATGCTCGACCGTGACCCACCGGACCACACGCGCCTGCGTTCTCTGGTGTCCAAGGTGTTCACGCCGCGGTCGATCGCCGCGCTCGAACCCGGGATCACCAAGCTCGTCGACGCCTCACTCGATCGGATCGCCGCCGCGGGCCAGGCCGATCTGGTCGAGGAGCTGGCGTTCCCGCTGCCGTTCGCGGTCATCTCCACCATGCTCGGCATGCCGCCCACCGACCACGTCCGCATCCGCGAACTGAGCGGCAAGCTCGTCCGTTCACTGGAGCCGGTCTTCGACCCGGACGTCCTCAAGGAGATCTCCGACGCGGGTGTGGAGATGACCGCGATCACCCGGGAGCTGATCGAGTGGAAGCGCGCCGACCCGGCGGACGATCTGCTCAGCGCGCTCATCGCCGCCGAAGACGGCGGTGACCGGCTCAGCGACGACGAACTCGTCGCCCAGGTCGTCCTTCTCTACGTCGCGGGCCACGAGACGACCGTCAACCTGATCGCGAACGGCACGATCGCGCTGCTGCGCCACCCGGACCAGCTGACGCTGCTCCGCGACCGTCCGGAGCTCGCGGGCAACGCGGTGGAGGAGTTCCTGCGGTACGACAGCCCGGTGCAGCAGACCAGGCGGATCATCCTCAAACCGCACGTCGCCCAGGGCCGCGAGATCCCGCCCGGGGCCTTCGTCATCGCCTGCCTGGCATCGGCCAACCGCGACGAGAAGTTCTGGGGACCTGACGCCGACAGGCTCCGGATCGACCGCGAGAACGCCCGGCAGCACGTGGCGTTCAGCGTCGGCCCGCACCACTGCCTGGGCGCCGCCCTGGCCCGCCTGGAGGGCCGCGTCGCGTTCGAACGCCTGGTACGACGCTTTCCCGACCTAGCCCTCGCAGGCGAAGTCGAATGGAATGGCCGCATCAACCTACGCGGCCCCGCCACCCTCCCCATCAAGGTCTAGGGAGAACGGAGTCCACGTACCCGCCGTCGGCCCGCAGCGCGCCGCCCGTCGTGGCGGACGCGAACGGCGAGCTGTGCGTGGGCCCCGCGATGACCGAGTTGACCGTGACGCCCGTCCCCGCGGCCTCCTCGGGGAACCCCCGGGGGCCGCCGGAACGGCTTGGCACGAAAGCGGTGAAAGTTGGCAGGATCCAGTCTGCCGACATGATCAGCGCACGGGCAGGCTGCTTACGTTCAAGTCAGGCTTCCAATGGGGGTAACAATGCGCAACTTCACGCGCACCGCACTCGCCGCAGCCGCTGTGTGCACGGCCTTCACCTTTACTCCGAGCGCGGCGGCGACGCCGTCCCCGAGTGCCTCGGAAAAGGCAGCTGCCACCTCCCAACAAGGGAAAAACTGCCTGGTGGTCCTGGATCGGGTGAAACCAGGCGAGAAGGCATCGCGCGTTGTCTCACGCACGTGCGCGGACGACAAGGCCGACCTGCGCATCAACGAACAGACCGTGCTCATGTACTGGAACGGGGACAGTGACTTCGGCGGCGCCTTCACCGCTGTCGCCGGATGGTACGGGCCCTGCGACGACACGGGATACGTACTCGAACTGGACTCGTGGTGGCGTCGCAACATCTCTTCGTTCGAGACGCGCGCCTCCTGCGACAGGCAGCAGGCTGTGGCCAACGACGGGAGGACGACTCGGTACTACTCCGGCTACACCACCGCATATGTGGGTGACCGCATGAACGATGACATCGGATGGTTCAAGATCTGGAGGTCCTTCTAAACCGGACGGCGCCTCCCTCAATGGCCTTCCGCCTCTGTCAACACTGGCGCGTTCCATGAGACCGCTTCCGGTCTCTTGCGTCTCTAGGCACCGAGAGCCGACGGCAGGACGGGCATTGTTGTCTCGTTCGTGAGGCCGGGGTGACCGATCGGTCCCCCTGCCTCTAGGGATGAGGGAGGTGCCGTAGTGGTCTTCGAGAAGGAATTGGACAGGCCCACGCCCCGCCATGCCGCGACTCCCGCCGACTTCGTCGGCGCCATGCGGCAGTTGAAGACCTGGGCGGGGTTGAGCTTTCGGCAGTTGGAAAGGCGGGCAGCCCAATTTGGCGAGGCGTTGCCGCGCACGACGGTGACCTCGGCGTTGGCCCGTGACCGCGTACCGCAGGAGCATCTGGTCACAGCGTTCGTCCGGGCCTGTGGTTGCGGTGACGACGAAGTGCAGGAGTGGGCCGCAGCCCGCCGCCGAGTAGCCGTGGCAGAGGCAGCCCCTCCAGGGCCGCCACCCACCCAAGAAGCCGAGCCAGAAAAGACGACGCCACCAGTGCCCGTTCCACAGAACGGTCTAGCCAGAAAGTTGTGGCGCGGGCGCCTGGTAATCGAGCTGGTCGCAATCGCAGTGCTCATCGCCATAGGCGTGACGCTGACCCTCGACAACTCCTCGGACGGTCCGAAGCAGCGGCAACCGCTGTCAGTCGAAGGTGTCCAGCCGAAGCCTCCCGGAGCCCTTCAGGTCCCACCCCCAACCGAGGCCCAATTGCGCAGGCCTCCAGCCGCCCCTGCCAAGGTGCCCACGGTGCTCTACGTAGGAGACTCGATCGCCACGGAGACCTCCAGCGCGTTGACCTACTTCATCCATCGCAGTGGCAAGGCCCGGCTCGTCTCCTCTACCCGTTCAGGTGCCGCACTGTGCGACTTCCTGCGCCCGGATCGCCTGCCCGCCCTGATGGCACGGACTAAACCACGCCTGGTACTGCTGCAGTTCTGGGGTCATAGCTCGACCACGACCGGCTGCACGGGCAGCGGAGGCCCCGGCAGCGAGGAGTACTTCACCCGCTACCTGTCCGCCGCCCGGCAGACGGCCCAGCAAATCGGCCAGGAGGCCAAACGCCTCGCCATCCCTCGCCCCCGCATCGTCTGGATCCTCCAAGGCCCTGACCGTGCTCGCCCAGACCGCGTCCGCCGCCTGAACGAGAAGATCTACCAAACCACCGCCGACGAATTCGGTGACCTGGTGTCAGACGCCGGCCACCAGGTCAGCCTGGCGGCCAACGTCTACGAGGTGGTCCCCAACGGCCGCTATCGCTGGACGGCCTACCTGCCCTGCGACGAGACCGAGCGCCGCTACGGCCTCTGCAGCAAACCCCGCACGTTCGGCGGTGTCGCCCAGTTGCACCCTGACCACGACCCACGCCAGCTCTGCAGCAGCACCAGCACGATCCTTGACCGCTGCACCGTCAGCTCCCCAGGAGTGATCCGCTACACCACAGTGATCGCCCAAACAGTGATCGAGACGCTGTGAGCGCCCATCCCGGAGAACCCGGGATGGGCACCCCTTAAATCAGCACACGACAGCCCGCGTGAACACGCTTCCCCGCGCGCGGTTCTTGTAGTTGAAGTTCACCTTGACCCGGTAGATCTTCCCGTTGGCGCACCGCCGCCAGGCGATGCGGCTGATGGCGACGTCGTTGCCCGCCGCCTTGCGCCCGCGCACAACGTTCACCCACCTGTTGCCGACCCGCCGCTGGATGAACGTCTGAACCGCTACGGCGTCCCTCCCCGCCGTCAGGTCCCTGATCGCCCCGCTGCCACTGATCAGGTTGCGCCTGGGGTTGATCCCGACCGTCCGGGTCACCGAGAACGCCCGAGCCGCCGCAGTCACGTCCTGCGAAGCCGGAGCCGCTGTCGCCGCCGTAGCAGGCACCAGCGTGGCCCCCGCCATCGCCAGCGGTACGAGCACCTTCACAAAAGTCCTCATCGGGACTCCTCTCGAAACGGGCCGCCCTCCCGGCGACCGATCCCGATCAGTGCACCGACCCACCACCCCGTCCCGGAACCCGTCCCCCCGACCGGGACAGTCCCGCCCACCCGTCCACCCCCCTGACCTGCGACCCACCGACCCCGCCCAGTGCACGGCTAATGCGGGTTTAACCCTCTGGGTTGTCGAATTGCCTCTTGCTGGGGTGTGTGGCCTTGGCGGAGAGGGGCGATCGGATGCTGGTGCGGGTGTTGGGGTTGCTCGGGGTGGGGTTGGTTTTGGGGGCTTGCGGGAGTGCGGAAGGGAGTGGGGTCGCTTCGGCGGGGGGTGGGAAGACTGTTTCGGCTTCGCCTTCTCGGTCGCTCTCGCCGGAGGAGGCGGATCTCAAGTTCGCCCAGTGCATGCGGGAGAACGGGGTCAACGTTCCGGATCCGAAGCCGGGGACTGACAGGCGGGACATCCGGCTGGGCGGTAAGGGGATCGACAGGAGCAAGCTTGAGGCGGCCATGAAGAAGTGCCGGCCGTTCCTTGAGGCGGGCGGGAGGATGCCCGACTTGAAGGATCCCAAAGTCCGGGACGCGGCTACGAAGTTCGCGCAGTGCATGCGGCAGAACGGGGTCAACATGCCGGACCCGGGGCCTGATGGATCCATGAAGATCCCGCTCGGGGAGGGAATCAGCCAGGAGAAGGCGCAGAAGGCCCGGAAGGCGTGCAGCCACCTCATGCCGAATGGGGGGCGTAGGTGAAGGGCGCGTTGGCGATTGTGGCCGTTGTTGTTCTCGCGGGTGGTGGGCTTGCGTTCGGGCTGAGCCGGGGAGACGGGTCTGAGGCCGCTGTTGAGGCGCAGACGCTGGGGACTGCGCAGATCACTCGGGGTGATCTGGTGGATAGCGAGAAGGTGGACGGGACGCTCACTTATGAGGATGAGCGTTCTGTCACGGGGGTGACGGGGACTGTCACGGCGGCGCCGGAGGAAGGGCGTGTTGTGCAGCGGGGGAAGACGCTGCTCAAGGTGAACGGGAAGCCGGTCACTCTCTTTTATGGGGGTGAGCCGATGTATCGGGTCTTGAAAGAGGGCGTGGAAGGGGGTGATGTCGAGCAATTGGAGAAGAATTTGGAGGCGCTCGGTTATGACGGGCTGACTGTCGATCGGGAGTTCACGGGGGCTACGGCGGCGGCTGTGCAGGAGTGGCAGGACGATCGGGGGCTGGAAACGTCTGGGGTCGTTGATGTCGGGCAGGTTGTTTTCCTGCCGGGGGCCGCGCGGGTCAAGGACGTTAAGGCGGGGGAGGGCGCGCGGACGGCGGCGGGGCAGGCCGTTATGACGGTGACTGGGTTGCGGCGGGTCGTTCATGTGGACCTTGAGGCCGAGAAGCAGGATCTCGCGCGGAAGGGTGCGCGGGTGGAGGTCGAGCTGCCGGACGGGAGTGTGGTGCGGGGGCGGATCTCCACGGTGGGGAACGTCGCGGAGAAGACGGGGTCGGATCAGAACGCCAAGACCACTGTGGATGTCGAGATAGGGCTGGATCGGGGCGCCAAGACCGGTCGGCTGGATCAGGCGCCTGTGACGGTGGAGCTGGAAAGTGAACGGACGCGGGGTGTGTTGTCGGTGCCTGTGGAGGCGCTGCTTGCTCTGAAGGAGGGCGGCTTCGGGGTCGAGGTGGTGGAAGGCACGAGGCGGATTGTCGCCGTTACTACCGGGGCGTTCGGGGGTGGGCGTGTGGAAATTCAGGGCGCCGGGCTCAAGGAGGGCATGAAGGTCGGGGTACCGGTCTCATGACCATTGTTGAGCTTCGAGGCGTGACCAAGGAGTACCCCGGTGGGGTCGCTGCTCTCAGGGGTGTTGATTTGGTTGTGGGGCAAGGTGAGCTGGCCGCGATCGTGGGGCCGTCGGGGTCGGGAAAGTCCACGTTGCTGCACATGATCGGGACGCTGGACCGGCCCAGTGCGGGTGTGGTCTGTATCGCCGGGCATGAAGTAGCCGAGTTGAGCGATCGGGAATTGTCGACCCTGAGGGCTCGGCATATCGGGTTTGTGTTCCAGCAGTTTCACCTGGCGGATGGCGTTAGCGCGCTTGACAATGTCGCCGATGGGCTTCTGTATTCGGGTATCTCGCTTAAGGAGCGGAGGGCTCGGGCTGGGGCTGCGTTGGAGCGCGTTGGGCTGGGAGCGCGGGTACGGCACAGGCCGAACGAGTTGTCCGGTGGTGAACGGCAGCGGGTCGCCATCGCGCGAGCCGTTGTTGGGGAGCCGGATCTTTTGCTGGCGGACGAACCGACGGGGAATCTGGACTCGGCGGCGGGGGAGGGTGTGCTGGAGCTGCTCGGTGAGTTGCACCGGGGTGGGACGACCGTCGCGGTCATCACGCACGACATGGAGATCGCGGCGTGGGCGCCGCGGCGGGTGCGGGTCCGGGACGGGCTGATCGTCGCGGACGAGCGGGCGTACGCGTCATGAGCGGGCTGGCGCCGGCGCGGCTGAACGGGCGGGACGTGGTGCGGGTCGGGTTGGGTGGGCTCCGGGCCCGGCCCACGCGGGTGGTGTTGTCGGCGCTCGGGATCGCCATCGGGATCGCCACGATGGTGTCGGTCATCGGGATCTCGTCGTCGAGCAAGGAGGAACTGCTGCGGCGCATCGACCGGCTCGGCACCAACTTGTTGACGGTTTCGCCGGGCGACACGCTTTTCGGGGAGACCGCGAAGTTGCCTGAGAACGCGCCCGAGATGGTCGCGCGGATCGGCCCCGTGACTTCTGTGGGCGCGACGGGCACGGTGGACGCGTCGATGCGGCGGACCGACAGGATCGCCGAGGAGGTGACGAGCGGCATCGCCGTGCAGGCGGCGTCGGGGGATCTGCTGGGCACGTTGAACGCGTCGGTGCGCACGGGGACGTGGCTGAACGCGGGGACGGGGCGATATCCGGCGGTGGTGCTCGGGTCGGAGGCGGCGCGGCGGATGGGGTTCGACCGGGCTGGGGGCCAGGTGTGGATCGGCGGCCGGTGGTTCAGTGTGATCGGGATCCTGCGTTCGGCCGAGCTGGCGCCGGAAATCGACCGTTCGGCACTGGTGGGCTGGGACGCCGCCGAGAAGTACCTGGGCTTCGACCGGCACCCGACGACGATCTACGAAAGGTCGACGGACGCCGCGGTGCCGGATGTACGTGAGGTCCTCGCCCGGACGGTCAACCCGGAGAATCCGGAGGAGGTCGAGGTCAGCCGCCCGTCGGACGCGCTGGAGGCCAAGGCCGCCGCAGCCGGTGCGTTCACCAACCTGCTGCTGGGATTGGGCGCGGTGGCCCTGCTGGTGGGTGGAGTGGGGGTCGCCAACACAATGGTGATCTCGGTGCTCGAACGGCGGCGCGAGATCGGGCTGCGCCGGTCTCTGGGGGCGACGAGAGGGCAGGTGCGAGTCCAGTTCCTGGCCGAGTCGCTGCTGCTGTCGGCGTTCGGCGGGATCGTGGGCGTGGTGCTCGGCACCGTCGTCACCGTGGGTTTCGCCCTCTACCGTGGCTGGCCGCCGGTCGTACCCTCCTGGGCTCTTGGTGGTGCACTGGTGGCCACCCTCGCCATCGGCACGGTCGCCGGCCTCTATCCCGCAATGCGGGCCGCCCGCCTGGCCCCGACCGCCGCACTGGCCACTGTTTGACGGTTCGGACCCAGGCGTTCGTACGCAGGCGTTCGTACGCGGAGGAGCGCGTGTCTGCTGGCGGTGCGCGCTCCGTGCGGCAAGATCGAAACAGTTGGGGCGCGATTGGTGGTGCGTTCGGCCGAGGGTGGGCCCGCCGGGGTAAATTTTGCCTTACGACGACCGTTCCCCGGGGGAGGTGCTTCCGCCGTCATGCCCGTGCCACGTCCGCTTCGCGACCGGTGCCGAGAGTTCCTGGGCATCGAGGACGAGATCCGCTACATCTTCCCCGCGTTCAGTTACGGGGGCGGTGCGGGGTTCATCTTCGTGGTCACCGACAGCCAGGTCGCGGTGATCTCGACCGGGGCGCTCAGCCGGACCAAGCCCAAGAGCATCTGGGGGAGTTATCCCCGCGGCACCCGGATCGGGCCGGTGGAGACGGGGACGGGGGCGTCGTTCGAGTTCTCGGGTGCGTCATTCGAGGTCGATGACGAGTACGTGGCGGTGATCAACGCGGCGGACGCGGAGGTCTTCGCGCGCGACAGCCTGCCCCGGGATCCGCTTCCGGATCTCTGATCAGAACGCTTGCCCGCTGGTGGTCAGAGGTCGCCCTTGCACTCCAGGCGTACGAACGCCTTGGCCAGTGGCTTGGCCACCAGGTTGATCTGCCACGGCCGGGCGCCCAGCTCACGGAGCACCGTGATGATCGCCTCGGGTGTGATGTCAGCCGGCGGTGACCACGAGAGGCGGCGGACGGAGTCGGGCTGGAGGAGGTTTTCCGTCGGCATCGTGTGCTCGTCCGCGAGGGCGGCGACGACGGCCTTGGCGGCGGCGAGGCGCTTGGCCGCCTCCGGGTCGCGTTCGGCCCAGCGGTGGGCGGGCGGCGGGCCGTCGCCGGGCAGGTTGGACTCCGGGAGGGCCCGGTCGGACAGGCTCCGGGCCCTGGAGACCGCGCGCAGCCAGGCGGTCTGGTGGCGGCGGGCACCGCGGCCTCGCATGGTGGACAGGGCCTGCAGCTCGGCGGGGGTCTTGGGTGAACTGAGCGCGAGCTCGACGATCGCCGCGTCCTGGAGCACCCGGCCGGGGGAGAGGTCGCGTTCCTGGGCGATCTTGTCGCGGGTCACCCAGACCTCGCGTACGACTGCCAGGGCGCGGCGGTTGCGGACGCGATGGATTCCGGACGTCCGGCGCCAGGGGTCGGTACGGGGCGGTTTGGGCGGCGTGGTGAGGATCGCCGCGAACTCCTCCAGCGCCCAGTCCAGCTTGCCGGAGTCCGACAGTTCGGCGTAGAGCGCGTCACGGAGCTCGACCAGGAGCTCGACGTCCAGCACGGCGTACCGCAGCCAGTCCTCGGGGAGCGGCCGCGTCGACCAGTCGGCCGCGGAGTAGCCCTTTTCCAGAACGTAGCCGAGCACGTTCTCGACCATCGAGCCCAGCCCGACCCGCGGGTGTCCGAGGAGGCGCCCGGCCAGCTCGGTGTCGAACAGGCGTTTCGGCACGATGCCGACCTCGGCCAGGCAGGGCAGGTCCTGGTTGGCGGCGTGGAGCACCATCTCGGTGTCGGCGAGCGCGTCGCCAAGCTCGGAGAGATCCGGCAGCGCGACCGGGTCGATGAGGGCGCTGCCCGCGCCGCGGCGGCGCAGCTGGATGAGGTACGCGCGCTGCCCGTAGCGGTAGCCGGACGCGCGTTCGGCGTCCACGGCGACCGGCCCGGTCCCGGCGGCGAACGCGGCGATGACACGTTCCAGATCCGCGACGGTCTCGATCACGGGCGGCACGCCGTCACGCGGCTCCAGGAGCGGTATGGCCGGCTCAACGGCCTCGCCATCGGCGTCGCCCGCGGCCTCGGGCTCGACTCCGGCGTCGCCTGCGGCTGCGGCGTCGGCTCCGGTGTCGCTCTCGGCTCCGGGCTTGGCTCCGGGCTTGGCTCCGGCCATGGTCTTGTCTGCGGGCGGCGCGGTCGGACCCTCTGCGGGTGGCGCGGCTGAGAACTGTGCGGGCGGCACGGCCGAGCGCTCTGCGGGCGGCGCGGTCGAGCCGCCGGCCGCCCCGGCCTTGCCGGGTGCCGTCGGCCGGCCGTCGGCGGACCTCTCACCGCCGGGCTCCGCCTTGCCGGACGGGGCCTTCTTGGAGTCGGACACTGCTTCGATCTCCGTGCTCTCGCCGGCCGCCTCGGCTTCGGACGCTGTGCTACCCACGTCCCCTACCGTACGTCGCTCACTTCACCGTTCCGCCCTCACGGTCTGGCAGAGCGCTGATCCCGGTGGGCGGCAGGCCCGCCGTTGTGCACATGACCTCGCACCACGCGGCCACATGGCCGGTGAGATCTTCGCCCGTCGGAGACCACGACGCGCGCAACTCGAGCTCGGTCGTGGAGGGCTCGTCGCTCTTGTCACCGAAGCTCTCCGAGACCGCACGCGTGATCGTTCCGGAGACGCCAGCGTACCCCGCGGGCTCCAGGGCCTCCAGCAGCCAGCTCCAGGCCACCGAGCCGATCAGCTCCTCGGCGGCGATCTCCGGCTCCAGATCGGCCCGGATGTACGCCACGATCCTGAACTCGCCGGTCCAGCCGCTGCGGCCCTCCGGGTCGTACAGCACGATCAGGCGGCCCATCGCGACCTCGGAGTCGTCCTCGCGGTAGACGCTGCCGGCTATGGCGGCCGCGTACGGCGCGAGGCGCTGGGGTGCGGGCATGTCCTCCAGTTCGAGTTCGGGGCGGATCGCGGGGCCATCGAGGATCGCCTGGAGCGTGTCGAGGACCCGCTGGAACGGGGGAGGGGTCATGCCAGGACCGGCCATGTGGCGAGCGTAGGTCGCAGGACGGGTGGAGCCGGGCGGCGCCACGCCGGGTTTTCCGACGGTGCCCGGCTTTCCGGGCGGTCCGAGGTCGAGGGGGCGCACGGCGCCGGTCGGGCAGCCGACGCCGTCACGGCCGGTCGGGCCGCCGGGCAGAGTCGAGGGGAATGGGGGCGGAGAAGGTGACACGGCTCAGGTTTCGGTTCGTGGGTCACGCCGTTCAGGCGGCCCGCTCGGCGGGGGATGAGGCGGCGTTCTTCCCGGCATGCTCACCGGCATGCTCAAGCGTCGCCGGCGAGGGCACCGGCAGACCGATCAGCATCGCCGTGCCGCAGTCCGTGCATATCCGCTCGGGGCATTCGGCGCCGTGCCCGTCCTGGCAGGGCGGCTGCTCGAACAGGCGTTCATCACCGCAGGTGGAACAGTACAAGGGGGACCTCCCTCGGCTATGACACGGATCACGTTGGCATGAGCCAGGGACAGAATGCGGGACTTCGCTCGGCGTGTCCGGAACTTCTGCGCCCCAAGCCCCTTTTGGTCCCAGCTCACACTCAAGTCCGTTCAGCCCCGTATCCCTCATGCCCCGCCTCTCCCAAATCCGCGCCACAGCCTACGTACGCCTGGCCGGTACATCGGCCCGCGGCTGTGTTCTCACCCTGGTGCGTGGCGGCGGTTGGTTCGTGGGACGATCGGCACGTGGCTGTTGACGTTGCTGGTTCGAATGAAGCCTCCGGTCCGGAGGAGAGCGCCTTCGTACGGGCGTGCCGCCGCTTGCCGGTGCCGCACACCCCCGTCTGGTACATGCGGCAGGCGGGCCGCTCGCTGCCCGAGTACCTGCGGGTTCGCGAGGGCGTTCCGATGCTGGAGGCCTGCGCCCGGCCGGACATGATCGTTGAGATCACGCTGCAGCCCGTGCGGCGGTACGGGGTGGACGCGGCGATCTTCTTCAGCGACATCGTCGTGCCGCTCAGGGCCATCGGCGTGGACCTCGACATCAAACCCGGCGTCGGCCCGGTGATCGCCGACCCGATCCGGGACAAGGCGGCTGTGGAGCGGCTGCGCCGGCTGACGCCCGACGACGTGCCGTTCACCACCGAGGCGATCCAGGGGCTGGTGGGCGAGCTGGGCTCGACGCCGTTGATCGGCTTCGCGGGTGCCCCGTTCACGCTCGCCTCGTACCTCATCGAGGGTGGGCCGTCCAAGAACCACGACCACACCAAGGCCATGATGTACGGCGAGCCGGAGCTGTGGGCCGAGCTCATGGACCGGCTGGCCGACATGACGATCGACTACCTCAAGGTCCAGATCGAGGCGGGCGCGAGCGCGATCCAGCTGTTCGACTCGTGGGTGGGGGCGGTCGGCCCGCAGGACTACCGGGAGTCGGTCCTGCCGCACAGCCGCAAGATCTTCGACGCGATTGAGTCCTTGGGCGTACCGCGGATCCACTTCGGGGTGGGGACGGGTGAGTTGCTGGGCTTGATGGGCGAGGCCGGGGCCGACGTCGTCGGTGTCGACTGGCGGGTCCCCCTGGACGAGGCCGTGCATCGCGTGGAGCCGGGCAAGGCCCTGCAGGGCAACCTCGATCCGGCGATCCTCTTCGCGCCGTGGGACGTCATCCAGCAGCGGGCCCGCGACATCCTGGCCCGTGGCCGCACGGCTGAGGGCCACATCTTCAATCTCGGCCACGGCGTGCTGCCGTCCACCGATCCCGACGTGCTGGCCCGCCTCACCGATCTGGTCCACGAGGTCTCTGCCGAGAGCTGAGCCGCTGGTGAACGTCTCGGGTCAGCTGTTGGTCATGACGATGGGCCTGCCGCTGCCCAGGAGCCAGACCTTGTCGGACGTGGGGACGGCTGCGAGTTGCAGCATGTGCACGTTGGACTGGCCTGAGACCGCCGGAGTCTGAAGCCGCTCCCAACGCTGCCCGTCGTATCGCAGCAGGGCGGGCCGGTTGGGCGTGTCGGTGGCGTGCCCGCTGACCCACAGGGCGCCCGTGCCGTCTCTTCCGATCTCACCGAGTTCATTGATTCCGCTGGTCGGAACGGTGGCAGGGCTCCATGCGGTTCCGTCCCAGTGCAGCAACATCGGCGTACTCGGCCCGCGTGGCGTGGGTGGAGGGCGCTGGTGCGGCGTGTGCCGGGGGCGTGAGGGTCATGCCGATCAGGAGTACGCCTGCGCCTGCGGTGAGGAGTCGTATCGGGCGGCTGGTCCTCATATGGCTCATGAATGCCAGTATTTACTGGCATGATCGCTCCGTCCAGTGTCACTCCGACGCCGGTGGCGTGGGCATGTGGTCCCGCTTCATGCGGTGCCGGACCGCCAGTGCGCCCGCAGCAAGGAGACCGAGCGGGATCAGGAACGGCAGCAGCCAGCCGAGGACGAGCAAGAACCCGCTGATGAACGCGGTGAAGGCGTCCCATCCGCCCTGAAGACCGCCGAGGAAACCCTCGCGTGACTTGCCGACCTTCTGCCCCTCCTTGGGTGCCTCCACGGCGAGCGTGACCGTGGCGAAGCGCGTGCGCTGCTGGAGGGACTTCTGGCGGGCCTGCAGGGCTTCCAGATCGGCCTGCCGCTGGGAGATCTCCTGTTCCACGTTCATCACCTCGCCGACCGTGCGGGCCTTGTCGAGGAGCTTGCGGAACGAGCTGAGGGTGGCCTGCGCCGAACGCACCCGGCTGTCGACGTCGGCGACCTCGCCGGTGACGTCCTCGGCCCGCTGCCGCAAGGAGAGCTTGGTGCCGAGTTGCCCGGCGAGCTGGTCCAGGACGGCCGGGTATCGATCGGCGGGGATCTTGAACGTGATGGTGGCGCCCACCGGCTCGCTCGCGGAGGACTCATTGTCGACGTAGCCGCCCGCCGCCGTGACCAGCTGCTTGGCGCGGGCCGTGGCGGCCTCCACGTTCTGAGCTCGTACCCGCAGGTCCGACTGGTAGATGACGGACCGGCCGTCCGGATAGGGCTCCAGCTTTGCCGGATTCGCCCCGTTCATCCGCTGCTTCTGGGCACCGGAGGAGTCGGCGGCTCCTCCGGAAACCCCGGGAGCACCGGAGGCCACAGCCTCCCGCGGTGCCGGATTGCGCGCAGGGGATCCACTTCCAGCGCGGTCGTCGCCGCTGCAGCCGGCCAGCAGCCCGCCGGTCAGCAACAGGACGACGACGGCACACAGCGCGTATCTGACTCTTCTGACGGTCTGCATGGCGTTTCGACGGTGTGTCGCAAATCACCGTTCCGCCGCGAGAGTCGCGATAAGGCCACGATGCGAATGCGCTCAGATCACGGCCGGGCGCGGTCGGGTGCGGCTGGGGTGCGGGAGACGGGACGGCGAGGGAGTGCGAGGGGGTGCCCTGCTGCCGGGCGCTGACGAGCATCTGGGATCGTGGATGTCATGACCACCTCTGGGAGATCCGTCGATACCGCGCGGGGCGAGGCGCATGTCGTTGTGGTCGGAGGTGGCGTCGCCGGGCTGGCGGCCGCGCGGTTGCTGAGCCGTGGCGGCGTGCGGGTGACCGTGCTGGAGGGCTCTCCGCTGGTCGGCGGCAAGTTGCGCATCAGCGAGATCGCGGGCCTGCCGGTGGACGAGGGCGCCGAGTCCATGCTGGCCCGGCGTCCGGAGGGGCTTGATCTCGTACGCGACCTCGGCCATGGGGACGCACTGGTCAACCCCGGCACGACCTCCGCCGCGATCCTCAGCCACGGGGCGTTGCGCACGATGCCGGCCGGGCAGGTGATGGGCGTTCCCTCCGACCTGCGCGCACTCGCGGCGTCGCAGGTGCTCTCCCCGGCGGGGCTGGCGCGCGTCCCACTTGACCTTGTGCTGCCGGAGACACCGCGCGGCACCGACGTCTCGGTGGCCGACTACGTCGGCGCACGGCTGGGGCGTGAGGTCGTCGACCGGCTGGTCGAGCCGCTGCTGGGCGGGGTGTACGCCGGGCGTACCGAGGAGCTGTCCTTCGAATCGACGCTGCCCGCCGTCGCGACGGCAGCCCGCGCGCACCGTTCGCTGATCTCGGCGGTGCGCGGCGTGCGGGATGCGGCGCCCAAGGACGCAGGCCCGATCTTCGCGACCCTGCCCGATGGGCTGGGGACGCTGCCGCGGCTGTTGAGCGAGGCGATCGTCGCCAATGGTGGAACGATCCGTACCAGCACGATGGTCCGCGAGCTGCGGCGCCGGCCTGGGGGCTGGCGGCTGACGCTCGGCTCGGCCCGAGAGCCCGAGACCATGGACGCCGATGGCGTGGTCATCGCGGTCCCCGCTGCTCCGGCGGCCCGGCTGCTGGCCGAGGACGTGCCGGCCGCGACCCGGGAGCTGCAACGGATCGAGTACGCGAGCATGGCGATCGTCACGCTCGCGTACGCCGTCTCCGCCTTCCGCCGCCTGCCGCGCGGTTCGGGCTATCTCGTGCCCGCTGTGGAGGGACGCGAGGTCAAGGCTGTCACGTTCAGCTCGGTGAAGTGGCCGCACCTGCGCGACAAGGCACCCGGGATCATCGCCGTCCGGTGCTCCATCGGGCGTTTTGGCGAGGAACACACGCTGCAGCGTGCCGACGATGACCTTAAGGCGGTGGCGATGACGGAGCTGGCGACCACGTGCGGCGTCTCCGAGCTGCCGCTGGAAACACGGGTGACACGCTGGGGCGGCGGTCTGCCGCAGTACAACGTGGGCCACGCCGACCGGGTCGCCCGCATCCGGGCGGCGGTCGCCGGGCAACCCGGCCTGGCTGTGGCGGGCGCGGCGTACGACGGACTGGGCATCCCGGCCTGCATCGCCACCGCGCGCGCTGCGGCGGCCCGGGTGCTGGAGCATCTCGACAGTCGGGGAGAATTGAGCCATGGCAGCGACGGAGCAGGGGCAGGAGCCTCAGGGGCAGGCGGCGGAAGCGGCGGAGAGCGCGGAGAACGCGGCGGGCCAGGCGCCGCAGCGGGCGGATAAGCCGAAGGCGCGCGATCTCAACCAGGTCATCCGCTACACGATGTGGTCGGTGTTCCGGGTCAAGAACCCGGGCGAGATCCAGGAGCGCGACGCCGCCGAGGTACAGGACCTGCTCGACCAGGCGGCGCAGAAGGACGTGGTCACGCGCGGCCTGTACGACGTGTCCGCCCTGCGGGCCGACGCGGACTACATGTTCTGGTGGCACGCGCCGACCTCCGACGACCTGCAGGAGATCTACAGCCGGTTCCGCCGGACCGCCGTGGGCCGCGCCAGTGAGCCGGTCTGGTCGCAGATGGCCCTGCACCGGCCCGCCGAGTTCAACAAGAGCCACATCCCGGCGTTCCTGGCGGAGGAGGAGGCGCGGGACTATGTCTGCGTCTACCCGTTCGTCCGTTCGTACGAGTGGTACCTCCTGCCGGACGAGGAGCGCCGCGCCATGCTCGCCGAGCACGGCAAGATGGCGCGCGGCTACCCGGACGTGCGGGCCAACACGGTGTCCTCGTTCGCGCTGGGCGACTACGAGTGGATGCTGGCGTTCGAGGCCGACGAACTGCACCGCATCGTCGACCTGATGCGTCACCTCCGCGGCTCGACGGCTCGCCGCCATGTCCGCGAGGAGGTCCCGTTCTACACCGGTCGCCGCAAGCCGATCGCGGAGCTCCTCAAGGCCCTTCCATAATCACAGGGTCTTCCATAATCACGGGCCGATCGTGGCCATAGGACCTTCATTGCCACAGGACCCTTCCAAGACCCCTGCGACATACGGTCCAGGTTGTCCAATGTGGGGGGAACGGAAGGCAAAGTGCCAGTAAGGTGCTGGCCGTGACCAAAGCTCCCCCAAAACACGCGCGTGGCAGGCATGCGAAGCCGCCCTCCGAGTTCACCGTTCGCTGGGATCGCATGATCAAGAACGCCATGGGGGAGCCCGGTCGGCGCAGGTTGATCGTGGTCGGGACCGGCACCGCCTCGGTGGCGCTGCTCGGCGTCGCAGGGCTCGCCGGTCTCTCGGCCGCGACGGGTGACGATCGCACGCCCCGGGCCGCCGTCGCGGCGCAGACGAGCAAGACCGCCTCGCCCAGCCCGAACACCAGCGCGGACACGGTCGCCGCCGATCCCGACGAGGTCCCGGACGCGATGCCGTTCTTCGAGACCAAGGACCCCGACAAGAAGATCGTCAAGTACGTCAAGGACGTCCGCCGGAGCGGTGCGTTCCTGCGCGTCTACACCGACCTCGAAGAGGGCGACGAGAACTCGACCCCCGCCAAGTCCCTGTGCGAGTGGACCACCCAGTTCCTCCGCGAGGCCGGTGACAGCGCCCCGCGCGTCTTCATCCACGGCAAGAGCGAGGGGAACGGCATGGTGGTCCTCGCCAACAAGCAGAGCGACAAGGACGACTGCGGCGTCGACGAGACCCGCTGACTTACAAGCCGGCGCCCCCGACCTGACTCACAAGCCGGAGCCCCCGACGCCGGCGCCCCCGGAGCCGCCGGTCGTGCTGTCGTAGAAGGTCTCCTTCGCCTTGGGCAGCTTGATCGGAAACTCCGGCTCCGGCGGGAGTGCCGCCAGGGCGTCGTGGAGAGGGCCCTCAGGCAACGCCGTGATCCCCTCTGCGGCGAACTGCTTCACGGCTTCATCGGTCGGGGTCTCGGCGAGTCGCCCGCGCTCCTCCTCGCCCGCCCGCGACGGCCCGACCCATCCACGGAACGACCGACGCAGCAGTTTCTTCTCCAGCAATGTTTCCGCACATCGGCGGACCGCCGGTGAATCTGCGGTGGTGCGCAGGACCAGCTTCAACGGCAGGCCGCTGCTGGGAATCTTGTCGAGAACGGCCGTCTCCACGCGATGATGACCCTCGCGCCTAACCTTCACCACGCGGTACGGAGCCTCGTCGGAGAGTTGAACCCTGCCGTCGGCGCAGAGGGCGACCAGCGCGGCGCGTGCCACCCGCTCGGGGCCGCCGCACAGGTAGGAGATTTCATACGCATCAAGCTTGGCGGCCATGGCGTCCTTTCGGATCGGAGAAGCTCTCCGTTCGATGGGACGCTTTATCCCGCCGCGCGGTTGGCTCAGCAGACCCAAACCGACGCCCCGCAAGCGGATGCTTACTCTGTGGACTCCAGGGTCAGGCTGATGCTGTTGATGCAGTATCGATCATCGGTCGGGGTTTGGTAACCCTCGCCGTGGAACACGTGTCCCAGGTGGGAGTCGCAGGCGGCGCAACGGACCTCGACGCGGACCATGCCCAGCGTCCGGTCCTCGATCAAGGTGACCGCCTCGGACTTGGACGGCTCGAAGAAGCTCGGCCAGCCGCAGTGCGAGTCGAACTTGGAGTCCGAACGGAACAGCTCGGTGCCGCAGGCCCTGCAGCGGTAGACCCCGACCGTCTTGGTGTCGGTGTACTCCCCGGTGAAGGGACGTTCGGTGCCCGCCTCGCGGAGCACCTGGTACTCCTCGGGGCTCAGCTGGGCCCGCCATTCCTCATCACTCTTGTGGATCTTCTCCATGCCTTCGACGTTACCTCGCGCCCGCCGGATCGCGCGGCGCGGGGGATGTGACGTCAGCGGCCGTTAAGGGGACGGGCGCGTGATCATGTCGGACCCGTGGGTTAACGTGCGTGTATGGCCTCGCCGTTCATCGAGATCCCGGTAGGGGATCGGCTCGTCAAAGTGTCCAATCCCGACAAAGTGCTCTTTCCAGAACATGGCTATACAAAGCGCCAGATGGTGGAGTACTTCATCGCGGTCGGGGACGGCATCCTGCGTGCCACGCGCAACCGCCCCACCACGCTCGAACGGTGGCCCGGCGGCGTCTTCGAGGGCGCCAAGCTCGCCACCCGGGTGGACTATGCGCGCGGCCAGGCGGGCATGGGCGCCGGGAAGTCCGACGCCTTCTACCAAAAGCGCATCCCCAAGGGCGCTCCTGACTGGGTGCAGACGGCGCGGATCGAGTTCCCGAGCGGTCGCTCCGCGGACGAGGTCTGCCCGACCGAGGTAGCCGTGATCGCCTGGGCCGCCAATCTGGGCACGCTGACGTTCCACCCCTGGCCGGTGCGCCGCGACGACGTCGACCACCCGGACGAGCTGCGCATCGACTTCGATCCGCAACCCGGCACCGACTTCAACGACGCGGTCAAGGTCGCTCTCGGCCCGGCCCGCGATCTGCTGGACGAGCTTGGCTACACCGGTTTCACCAAGACCTCCGGCAAGGGCGGCCTGCACGTCTACGTGAGGATCGAGCCTCGCTGGACGTTCACCGACGTGCGCCGCTCCGCGCTGGCGTTCGGCCGCGAGGTGGAACGCCGCGTCCCCGAGCTGGTCACGACCAAGTGGTGGAAGGAGGAACGCGGCGAGCAGGTCTTCATCGACTTCAACCAGAACGCGCGCGACCGGACGATCGCCTCCGCCTACAGCATCCGGCCGCTCCCGCACGCGCCCGTCTCCGCGCCCGTGACCTGGGAGGAGCTCCCGGACATCGTGCCTGAGGACTTCACCATCGCCACGATGCCCGCCCGCTTCGCCGAGCTGGGCGACCTGCACGCCGCCATCGACGAGCAGTCGTTCTCGCTGGAGCCGCTCCTGGAGATGGCCGATCGCGACGAGAAGGACCACGGCCTCGGCGACGCCCCGTACCCGCCCAACTATCCGAAGATGGCTGGCGAGCCCAAGCGCGTTCAGCCGAGCAAGGCCCGCAAGGACACCTGACACACCGCGAGGTGCCTGGCACCGCGGGACCCCGGCCGAGGCCGGGGTCCCGCGGCGACGGGTCAGCGGCCGAGTGGTTGAGGCCGGGAGCCCTGCGGGCGACGGGTCAGCGGCCGCGTTGGAGGCGTGTCTGCATGGCTGAGGTGATCTGGGTGCTGTAGATGCCGCGGCCGAAGGTCGCTGCGAACAGGCGGCCGGACACGGCGTTGAACTCGATATCGTTCACCGGCGCCAGCGGAAGGTGGCCCAGGCGCAGCCAGAAGCGGCCGGACGGGGCGCCGGCGTAGACGCCGACGTCGGTGGCCACGAACAGGATTCCGGCCGGGCCGATGACGATGTCGTTCACCGGTGCTTCGGGCAGAGTGCCGGTGACGTCCCGCCAGTTGGCGCCGCCGTCGGTCGTGAGCAGCACGTGGCCGCCGGTGCCCTGCGCGCGGTAGCCCGAGAGCGTGGCGAACGCGCGCCGGGCGTTCCGCGGGTCGACTGCCACCCGGGTCACCCAGGGCTGATCCTTGAGCAGAACGCGCCAGCTCTGGCCGCCGTCCGTCGTGGCCGTGACGCGGCCGTCGTCGGAGCCGACCAGGATCGACTGCGGGTCGGTGGCGCTCGGCGCGATCGTGGTGAGCGTGCCGAACGGGTACACCTCGTCGCGTCCCGGGCCGCCGGTCAGGTCGGGGCTGACGGGCGTGTAGTCGAGGCCGTTGGTCGAACGGTAGAGCCGGTTGCTGCCGAAGTAGACCGTGCCGGTCGCGCCGGGCTGCAGGACGACCGGGCTGAGCCAGTTGTACCGGTCCTCGTCGGCCAGGCCGCGGAACGGCACCAGCGTGTCGCCGCCGTCCGCCGAACGTGAGCAGAAGCCGAACTGGTAGCAGCTGTAGACGATGTTCTGGTCGGCCGGGTCGATGACGTTGGCCTCGCCGTCGCCGCCCTGGAACTCGTTCCAGCGCGGGCCTCCCCACGTGCGCAGCGATCCGTTGTCCTGTGTGCCGCCGGCGATGCGGGTGGCGTCCTGCGCGCTGACGGTCAGCGTGTAGAACTGGGTGAACGGGTGGTTCACGGCCATCTGCCAGGTGTTGGTCCGGCCGTTGGCGTCGGAGCGGTAGACGCCGCCGTCGTTGCCCTCGTACACGCGGCCCGGCACCTTGGGGTCCCAGGCGATCGCGTGGTGGTCGACGTGCATGCCCTGGTTGGACGTCCAGCTCTTGCCGCCGTTGGTCGACTCGAGGAGCGAGGCGGACGGGATGAGCACACGTTCGGGGTCGGCCGGGTCGATCCAGACATGGCCGGTCCACCAGTACGGCACGTCGCCGGGCGGCAGCGCCGCCGTGGCGAACGAGCCGCCGCCGTCGTCGGAGACGTAGAAGCCCTTGTGGTTACCGAACTGCCCGTACGTCGAGGTCAGCACGTAGACCCTGTCCGGGCGTGAGGGGGCGATGCCGACGCCGATCCGGCCCAGCCGCGGATCGCTGCGCAGTGCGATGTCGTCACCCGGCGTCGGCGCGGTCACGTTGTCGAGGCGCGTCCAGGACGCACCGGCGTCGAGCGAGCGGTAGAGGCCCGAGCCGACACCGCCGTAGCGGCGCAGGTCGGGTTCGCGGCGCCGGTCCCACAGTGTGGCGAAGAGGCGTTTGGGGTTGGCCGGGTCGATGGCCAGGCCGCTGGCGCCGGTCGTGGCGTTCGGGACGTCCAGGCTCCGGGTCCAGCTGCGGCCGCCGTTGGAGGAGACGTAAACGCCGCGTTCACCGCCCGGCCGGAACAGCGAGCCCGTCGCGGCGACGTAGAGCCGCTTGGGGTTCGCCGGGTCGATGGCGATGAACGAGATCGTGGCCGACTTGCGGAGACCGACGTTCTTCCAGGTCCGGCCGCCGTCGGTGGACTTGTAGATCCCGTCGCCCTCATAGGTGATCGAGCCGCCGCCGGGGTTGGACTCGCCGGTGCCGACGTAGATCGCGCCGTCGGGGCTGGTGGCGACCGCGCCGATGGCCTGCGGGTACGACTCGGGCCAGATCGCGGTCAGGGTGCGGCCCCGGTCCGTGCTCTTCCACATGCCGCCGCTGGCCGCCGCGACATAGATGGTGTCGGCCCGGCGCGGGTCGACCGCGATGCCGGTGACCCGGCCGCCGATGTTGTCGGGTCCTTCCGACCGCCACCGGACGCCGATGCCGGGCTTCTGCCGCGCGGCGGCACCGGCCTGGATCAGCGCGCGTTCGGGCAGCCCCAGGCCGCCCGAGGTGTCCTGCAGGGCCTTGAACTCGCCCGGTGCCGCCGGTCCCAGGCGCGGGGGTACCCGATCCGCCTGGGCCGCGGTGGGGGCGGCGAGTGTTGAGGACGTGAGAACGGCCGTGAGGCCCAGCGCGAGCGCGGCGCGCAGGACAGGGGAACGTGAGGGGAACGGCATGGGGGGTGCCTCCAGGGATCGTGTTCGATCTCCTCCGGCATCACTCGTAACGCGGCGCCCTCGAGCCGTACATCCACAGCAGTTCACGAACTTCCGTGCGTTTCGCTCCAACTGTCGCGAAGTCCGCTGCTGACCGCCCCGCCCGACCTGCCTCCCTGGCCAAGGCTGGCCGCCCACTAGCTGCACATGGCCGGGCCGCGCCAAGCGGACTTGGTCTGCGGGGCGACGAGTGCGGAGGCACCCGAGCCGCCGAAGACGACCGGGACGGTGATGCTGCTGCCCGCGAGGTCCACCGTGACCTGGGACCCGGTGGCGGTCTCGGCGAGGTAGTCGGTGTCGGTGCCCGCGATGACGAGCGCCAGGCGGTGACCCTTCTTGAACACGTAGTCCTGCGGGAGGGTCTGCCACTTCACGCGGTGGAACTTGCCGGGCGTGAGCGGGGTCGGGTTGGTCAGGGACAGGCGGTTCTGGGCGTCGATCCAGCCGCGCGCCACGACGTTGACCGGGCTCGTGACCGTGCGGATCGGCGTCTTCTTGTAGCAGGCGTCGTCAGCCGGGATGCTCTCGCCCCAGCAGTCCTCGGCAGGCAGCTCGTCCAGGCCGCCGCGGGCGCCGAGATAGTCGACGCGGGCGTCGGTGCCGTAGTCCACCAGCATCGCGGTCAGGTTGCTCGTCGGCTTGTCGAGCTTGACCTTGAGGTCGGCGACCGGGGTACCCGACAGGCGGGCGTTGCCCGGCAGCGGCTGCGACACGTACGCGAGGCGGTACGGCTTGGCCGTCGTCGGGTCGGAGACCAGGTCGGCCTCGGAGGCCTCGGTGTCGGTGAACGAGGCGGTGCTGCCCTTGGCCGCGGCCTTCAGACCGAGCGAGCCGCCCGCGCCGGGCCGGAGCGCGACCTTGCGGCTGCGGGCGGCCGGCCAGTCCGGCTCCTTGATCCACTGACCCGGTGCGACCTCGACATCGGCCTTGGGGGTGCGGTGGATACCGTTGTTGATCTTGAAGAGCTCGCTGTCGAACCAGCGGTGCAGCACCGGCACCCACGTCTCGCGGCGGAAGTCGAACGGGTCGGTGTGGCCGTACTGGCCGACCCAGATCTTGCGCTTGACGCCCTGCTTCTTCAGGCCGTCCCACCAGCGCGAGAAGTGCACTGGCTGCACGTTGAGGTCGTTCACCGTGTGGAGGACGAAGACGCTGGCGCGGACGTTGCGGACGTCGCCGTACGTGCCGTGCCGGTAGTTGCTGTTGGCGAAGAACTTGTTGTAGTTGCCGGTCGCGTCGTCCTCGCCGACGTGCAGCGCCTGGCGTACGGCCGCGCACTTCTCGTCGGGGTCGCTGTCGACCACCTTGGCCAGGTAGTCGTGGTAGTTGTCGGCGAACTTGGCGCCGTTGCTGCGGATGTACTCGTACCAGCTGCTGATCGCCGAGATCGGCACGATGGTCGACAGGCCCTTGACGCCCGTGGCCGCCACGCCGTTGGCCAGCGTGCCGTCGTACGACTTCCCGATCATGCCGGAACGGCCGTTGTGCCAGCCTGCCTTGACCTTCGTGCCATCGGCGCCGTACGCGGTGCCGCGCCCGTTCAGCCAGTCGATGACGGCCTTGCCGCCCGCGATGTCCTGCACCTGCCCGGTGCCGGGACACCCGTCGGACTTGGTGGTGCCGAGCATGTCGATGGCCAGGTAGGCATACCCGCGCGGCACGAAGTAGTTGTCGTAGAACAGCGGGAACTTGAGGGGATTGCCCGCCGCGTCGTAGGTCTTCTTCTCGGCCTCGTTGCCGCGCCCGAGGTTGTCGAAGTACGGGCTGTTGTCGATGATGACCGGTGACTTCAGCCCCTTCTGTGTCTCCTTGGGCCGCACGATGTCGACCCGGACCCGGTCGCGCTTGCCGTCACCGTCGCTGTCGAGCGACGACTCGACGTACACGTATTCGCGGATCGCGTCCTTGTACGAGAAGACCGGCTGTGTGACGCCGCCCTTCACCACGATCTTTGGCGCCGCGGCCTGGGCGTCGGCGACGCCGCCCGCGCCGATCAACGCCGTACCGGACAGCACGGCGATCGCGATCGTTTGCGGGGTTCGTCTCAGGGATCTCCTGGGCAACCCGCACCTCCGGAGGGGAATCGAAAGGATGATCTCTACGGAGGCACAGGTTCCTCGCTGACGGGCGCCAGGTAAATATCCAGGCTTCAGTAACTCTGGCCGGTTTTGGTCGCATCTTGCCGTTGCGGTTCCGGGTGGACCCCTAAGGCAGTTCGGCCCTGTCTGTTTTGGGTGGGTACGGGTGGTTGCCGGGTGTCCGGGCACCCAGCGGAGGTCTCGAGTCGATCAGGAGGAGCGATGGGCTGGGGTTATCGAAAGTCAATCAAGATGGGTCCGTTCCGGATCAATCTGTCCAAGTCGGGCGTCGGACACAGCGTCGGCGGACGCGGCGCCCGCTACACCCGCACGGCGGACGGCCGCCGGGAGATGACGTTCCACATCCCCGGTACCGGCCTGTACTGGCGGCGCCCGATCGGCCGCCGCTCAGCCCGCCGCTGGCCCCGCCGCCGCAGCTGACCGCCACTACCGGCCGCCGCCGGCACATGCTGGGCGAGCCGGCGGCGGCCCACGGTCGTGGCTGCCGCGCGCAATCCGATCCTGGCCGACCTGTTCGCCGAGGGGATGGACCGCACCCGGACTTACCTGCAGGGATCCTGAACGGCCGCTACGATCGTCCTTTCTTGATCAATTCCCCCAATGGAGGCCGTCTTGAATCGAAGCCTTCTTGTCTCTATAGGACTGGTCCTCGGGCTTGCCGCCGCCGGGTGCGGAGGCGACGACAAGCCCGCCGCGTCCGCCACGTCCGAGTCTCCGAAGGCGGTGGCGTCCGGTGGCGTGGCGCCCCAGAGCCCGGAGGCCGAGCCCGTGCCGAAGGCCGCTCCGGCACTGCAGAGCCTCGCCAAGAAGATCAGCCAGGCCGGGCTCGGCTGCCCGGCACCCACGGCGGGCGAGGTGGCCGGCGGCACCAAGGTCAGCTGCCCGGTGAAGGGCGAGCAGACCAACATCGAGCTGTACAGCTCCGCGGCCGGCTACGAGGCCGCCCGACAGATGATCAAGGGCACGGGCGCCAAGGTCTGCAGCGTGACCGACGACATGACCTGGTTGATCACGCCGGAGAGCAAGGCGGTCGCGACCACCATCCAGGCGGCGGTCGGCGGCAAGGTCGTCTGCACCTAGGATCCGCTACGCCCAGGATCCTGTTTGGTGCTGTTCGTCCGATCCGTACAGTGGTCGGCGTGGAAATCACGCCGATGTTGCCCGAGCACGCCGACGAGGTGCTGGCCATCTTCCAGGCCGGGATCGACAGCGGGGACGCGACGTTCGAGACCGTCTGCCCGGCCTGGGAGAAGTTCTCCGCGGGCAAGCTGGCCGACCACCGTTTCGTGGCCCGGGACGCCGACCGCGTCCTCGGCTGGGCGGCGCTCTCGCCGGTTTCCGACCGGCCGGTGTACGCCGGGATCGCGGAGGTCTCGATCTACATCCATCCCGAGGCGCAGGGCCGCGGCGCGGGCCGCGCGCTGCTCGGCGCCCTGATCGACTCCAGCGAACGCGGCGGTCTCTGGACGCTGCAGGCGGGCATCTTCCCGGAGAACGCCGCAAGCATCCGGCTTCACGAGTCCCTGGGCTTCCGGCTGGTCGGCGTACGCGAACACCTGGGCCGCCACGACTTCGGCGGCCGGTCGGTCTGGCGCGACGTGGTCCTCCTGGAACGCCGCAGCGACATCGTCGTCTAGCCCTTCGCGCGGTCGTCCAGCCCTTTCGCGTGGCCGTCCAGCCCTCCGCGTGGCCGGGCATCGAGGTGCCCGGCCCCGCGGAGGTGAGGTCAGCCGAAGCGGCGTGACAGGGCGGGGACGCGCTGGACGATCGCCACATCGATGAGCAGCGCGGCCAGCATCGTGATCCCGGCGAGCGGGAAGAGCAGGCCGGCCACGAGCATGATCGCGGCCACGCCCAGGGTCGTGCGCCGGTCCGCTGGACGGCGGGGAGCCCCGACCGAGCCGCGCGGCCGCCGCTTCCACCACATCCACACGCCCGTCACGGTCAGCGTGATCAGTGCCAGGCAGGCCGCGAGCATGACCGCGATGTTGGCCGGTCCGTACCGGCGTCCCTCGTGCAGCGAGATGCCCTGCTCGACCGCCTTGGCGAGCGTGCCGTACTCCTTCCAGCCGTACGAGCCGATCACCGCGCCCGAGTACTGGTCGACGTGCATCGTGCGCTCGTCGGCCGGGTTCGCGACGGATCCGACCGTGATCGTGTAGACGCCGCGTTCACCCTTGGGCAGCAGCACCTTGTAGTCGCACGACGCGGGAGGGCAGTGCGGAGCCCGGGCGGCGACCGCCCGCAGCGCCTGCTCGACCGGGATGGCGCCCACCGTGCTGCCTGAGGTGCCACCGTGTTGCGCGTGCCCGGACGAGGGAACGGGCTGTTCCTCGGCCGCCCACGGAACCTTGGTGTCGGGGTCCTGGGAGAGGTCACCCGCCTTCGCCGGCGGTGTGGAGCTCCGCTCGTACTGCTCGCCCTCGGGCGGGGTCGAACCGATCTTGGCGCTGACCTTCTTCAGGCCGTCGCCCCAGACCCCCGACCACGGCAGCCCGCTGATGATCAGGAAGACGATCACCACGCCCGCCCAGACCCCGGTCAGCGCGTGCACGCGGCGGAGCAGCGGCCGTCCGGCGCGGTTCTTCACCCGCTTGCGCGCCGGGCCGCGCCACCACAGGTAGACGCCGCTGCCGGCGAGGACCAGCGCCCAGCAGGCCGAGGTCTCGACCACCCGGTCACCGATGGGGCCGACCATCAGCTCGCCGTGCAGCGTACGGATCTTGCGCATCAGCGTGGCGGAGTCGTCGACCTCGCCGAGGACCTTGCCGGTGTACGGATTCACGTACACCGAGACCCCTTGGGCGAACGGGCCGGATTCCGTGCCGGCGAGGATCACCCTCGTCGACCGGTCGGGACGGCCGGCCGGAATCACCGACTTGAGCGCACGGCCGGGCCGGGTCGCCTTGGCGGCGTCGATCTGTGTGCTCAGCGGCTGCGCCGTTCCGCTCGCCGAGACCGAACGCAGGTCCTTGTAACGCCAGTTCTCGTAGGGGTCCTTGAAGAGGTAGAGCGAACCGGTGGCGGCCAGCAGCACCAGTACCGGGGCCACGATCAGCCCGGCGTAGAAATGCCAGCGCCACACAGCGCGGTAACGCCGCCCTTGGGCCGGAGCGGGCGTGGGCGAAGTCCCGGCCTTCGGCCGGGCAGGGGTGTCCACGGACACGTCGATCTCCTAGATCTGCAGAGTCAAGGGGGGCTCGTCGGGCCCACAGGGCTCAGCGACGAGGTGAGCGCCCGAGAGAGGGCGCGTGCGGCCCACCCCGCGCTCCACACGGAGAGCGGGGTCAGACGGAGATCGGACGTGGGGGACCGCGGCGGGCGATGACCGAGCGGAGGACCTCGGAGACCGGGACGGCCACCTGGCGTGGAGCCGGCAACGGCCGCGCCGGGACCGGCACATCGGGAAGCAGGACGAGCAGCAGCGGCAGGGTGCGCGCGCATGCCCAGGCGACGAGGGCGCACAGCCGGGCCTCGCCGCGTTCCAGCCAGAACGCCGTGAGCAGGGCCATGATCGCGTGCCCCAGCAGCATGGTCATCGAGGTGGCGTCGTGGACGTGCTCGCCCGCCATGGCCGGATTGTCGGCCTCTACGACGGTGTGCCCCGCGCCCCACGAGAACAGGTGGTGGAGGCCGTACTGGGCGACGAACGTGCTCGGCAGCAGCAGGACGAGGGTTCGTTCACGCCCGCCCAGTGCGTAGGCGCCGCCGAAGACCAGCAGCACCGCCAGGCCGAGCGTCCCCGCCGGGACCGGCGTGCCACCGGCGTACACGTGCGTCCCGGCGGACATGAGCACGCACACCGCGGCGAAGAAGATCGCCCGCAGCGAGCGAAGCCCAGGACCGGGGAGCACGCGCACATCGTGCCAGGTCCGCCGCCAGATCACACCCTCCGTACGGCGCCGGGCCCGCAGCCGGTTCAGAAGCCGGGCCCGCGGCCGGTTCAGAACTCGAACAGACCCGCCTTCTCGCGCGTGTACGCGAGCACCGAGTCGTTGCCGTAGCCGCTGTCCTTGGTGCCTTCGAGCGGGAACATCACCTTGCGGTACGTGTTGACCCAGACCGTCCCCGTGTCCAGGCGGCGGAACATGCGCTGAGCCGTGCCCAGGTCACGCGTCCACACCCCGGCGGCCAGCCCGTAGACCGAGTCGTTGGCGAGGGCGATCGCCTCCTCCTCGGTGTCGAACGGGAGCGCCACGGCGACGGGGCCGAAGATCTCTTCCTGGCAGACGCGCAGCGAGTTGTCGGACGTGGCGAAGAGCGTCGGCTCGACCCAGTAGCCGCCCGCGTGCGCCTCGTCCACGAGCTCGGCGCCGAACCGGCCGCCGAAGATGAGCTCCGCGCCCTCCTTCGCGCCGATCTCCAGGTACGAGGTGACGCGCTCGTACTGCTCCGCCGACACGATGGGGCCCATCGTGGTGTCGGGCGAGAGGGTGTCGCCGAGCCGGATCCCGGCGGCGATCTCCTTCATCCGGGAGATCATCTCGTCGTACACCGGGCGCTGGATGAGGATGCGCGAGCCGCCGTAGCAGATCTGGCCCGCGTTGGCGGTGAAGATGGCCTGGGTGGTGACGCCCGGGGCCGCCCTGTCCAGATCGGCGTCGGCGAAGACGATGTTGGGAGACTTGCCGCCGAGCTCCAGGGCGAGCGGCTTGAGCGACTCGGCGGAGGCGCGGGTGATGATCTGCGCGGTGCCGACGGAGCCGGTGAGGCTGACCTTGTTGACGTCCCGGCCGCGCACCATCGGATCGGCGACCTCCTCGCCGAGCCCCGACACGATGTTGAGGACGCCCGGCGGCAGCACCTCGCGCAGCAGCTCGCCGAACCGGAGCGAGGACACCGTGGCCTGCTCCGCGGGCTTGATGATGACGGTGTTGCCCGCCGCCAGCGCGAACGCGGCCTTGGCCGAGAGCGTGGAGATGGGGGAGTTCCACGGGATGATCCCGAGGACCACGCCGTACGGCTCGCGCCGGGTGAGGCCCTGGCTGCCCGGGCCGAAGTCGACGCTGCGGCCCTCGACCGCGGCGGCGCACTCAGCGGCGGCGTTGGTCCACAGGTACGTCATGCCGGGCAGGTCGCGCTTGGCGGTCTCGGTGATGAGCCTGCCGTTGTCGATCGTCTCCAGCTCGGCCAGTTCCTTGGCGTTCTTGGCGAACACCTCGGCGACCTTGCGCAGGTAGTGCGCCCGCCCGGCGGCGGGCATGCCCGACCACTTGGGGAACGCGGCGCGGGCGGCCTCGACGGCGGCGGCCGCGTCCGCGGCACCGGAGCGCGGGATCGTCGCCCAGACCTCGCCGGTCGCCGGATTGACCGAGTCCAGCGTGCGGCCGTCCGCGGCGGGCCGCAGCTCGCCGCCGATCAGGTTGGAGTAGTCCCGGACCTCTGTCATCGCCGTCCCCTCTGCCTACGGTCGTACGGCGACCAAGCGTACGCTTGGTCAACCCTCCAACGGAAGCCCGGGGCGGTCAAGGTCACGCCCGGCCGGCGTTGCGCGGACGATCAGCAAATCCCTACTATCCCGATTAGTTAACCATCTTAGTAGGGAAAGTAGGTTTTATCGTGGCTGAAGATCAGGGCGCCCCGGGGGTCACCCGGCGCAGTGCGGGGGCGGCCCTCGGCACGGTGGCGGCCGCCACGGCAGCGGGCACTGTGGCGGGCACGGCACTCGGTGCGGGCACGGCCGACGCCTCCGCCCCGGACTCGACGCCCGAACGGCGGTTCCGTGCGAACCCACAGGCCAAGTCCGCCAGACGCCCCAACTTCCTGGTCATCCTCGGCGACGACCTCGGCTGGGCGGACCTTGGCTGCTATGGATCGCCGCACATCCGCACGCCCAATCTGGACCGGCTGGCACGGCAGGGTGTGCGCTTCACCGACGCCTACTCGGCGGCTGCGGTCTGCTCTCCCACGCGGTTCGGGCTCTACACCGGGCGCTATCCGGGACGGCTTCGGGGCGGGCTGGAAGAGCCGATCGCCCGTCCCGACAAACTGCACGGCATCCCGCCGGGCCATCCGACACTCGCCTCGCTCCTGAAGGACTCCGGCTACGCCACCGCGATGTTCGGCAAGTGGCACTGCGGCTTCCTGCCCTGGTACAGCCCCGTCAAGTCCGGCTGGGACACCTTCTTCGGCAATCTCTCCGGCGCCGTCGACTACTACTCCAAGGTCACCAGCACCGGCGTGGACCTCTACGAGGGGGAGGTGCCGGTCGAGGACCTCGGCTACTACACCGACACCATCGCCGCCCGCGCCGCCGACTTCGTCCGCGAACGGCGTGACCACGACGATCCCTGGCTTCTGAACCTCAACTTCACGACGCCCCACTGGCCCTGGGAGGCGCCGGGGGACCGCGAAGTGAGCGCTCAGATCACCGCGCGCGTGAAGGCCGGTGACAGCCGGGCGCTCTGGCACGAGGACGGCGGGTCGCTCGACACGTACCGCGCGATGGTCGAGAGCCTGGACGCGGCGGTCGGCCGCGTGCTGCGCGCGCTCCGCGAGACCGGGCAGGAACGAGACACGTTCGTGTTGTTCTCCAGCGACAACGGCGGCGAGCGCTTCTCCCATCAGTGGCCGCTGTCCGGCCAGAAGGCGAGCCTGAACGAGGGCGGCATCCGGGTGCCCAACATCCTGCGCTGGCCGGTCCGCGTCCGTCCGCGCCAGGTCAGCCGCGTCCCCGTCATCACCCAGGACTGGACCGCGACGATCCTGGAGGTGGCCGGGACGAAGCCCGCCGCCGGCCATCCGCTCGACGGGCACAGCCTCGCCCCGTACCTCCTCCGCGGAACACGCGAACCGCAACACGACCTGTTTTGGCGCACCAAGTCCTCGCGGGCGCTGCGACGCGGCCGCTGGAAGTACCTGCGTGGCCCGGTGGAAGGCGGCGGGGCCACGACCGAGCGCCTGTACGACCTCACGATCGACCCGCGCGAACAGGCCAACCTCGCCCTCCGCGATCCCGAGGTGCTCAAGCGGTTGAAGGCCCGCTGGGAGGAGATCGACAAGGAACTTCTGCCGTACGCGTCCTGACTTCGCCGACAGCGTCGGCGGTGCACCCCTCACCACGGGCCCTCACCCCGACCTGAAGGCCGGAGCACTAGCCCGCAGATCGGTAGCGGAGGAAGAGAACGGCCTCGTCCTCGTAGAGGGCGGTCAAGGCGAGGTCAATGGGGGCCGGAAGCTCGCCGAGGAGGGGGGTGGTGCCCAGCAGGGCCGGGGCGATGTTGAGGCAGAGCTCGTCCACCAGGCCCTCCCGGATCAGTGAAGTCGCCAGGGCCGGGCCGCCCTCGCAGAGCAGGCGTTCAAGGCCGAGGGTCTCGCGGAGCTCGCGGATCGCCGCGGGGAGGTCCAGGTCTTCTTGACCTGCGGCGACGACCTGGATGCCGGAGGGCACGGCAGGGGCGGCCGCCTTGGTGGTGACCACGATCGTCGGCGTCTCAGCCTCGGTGAAGAGCGGCAGTGACCAGTCGAGATCGAGGCTGCGGGACACGACGACGATGGGGGCGGGCGGGCCGCCCCGGCGTTCACGCAGGTCGGAGCGGAGGCGGGCGGGGCCGAGCCGGCCGGTCCGCACGGTCGCCGCCCCGACGAGGATCGCGTCGGCCAGGGCACGGAGGGTCCGGAACACCCTGAAGTCGGCCTCTCCCCCGAGGCCGTCGGTCCACCCCTCGGCGTCGGTCACCGAGCCGTCGGCGCTCATCACCATGCCGATCCGGAGGCCGGGCGCGTCCCCGTACGCCTCGTACGGGTCGATGCCGGTGGCGGGATCGGGCAGCAATCGGCGCATGACCTGCACAGTAGACGAAGGAATCGACGCGGACGGGAGGGGCGGACCGGCGTTTCGCTCTGTCGGTGGCGTGGGGGAATATGGGGAGATGGAGCTGCCGATCAGTCCGCCGCTGGCACCGATGCTGGCCAAGGCGGTCAAGACCATGCCCAAGGGCGATGTGCTGTACGAGCCCAAGTGGGACGGCTTTCGTTGCATCGTGTTCCGCGATGGGGACGAGGTGGAGCTGTCCAGCCGCGGCGAAAAGCCGCTGACCCGGTACTTCCCTGAGCTGGTCGAGGCGGCCAAGCGGGAGCTGCCCGAACGCTGCGTGGTGGACGGGGAGATCGTGCTGCGGAAGGGGTCGCGGCTGGATTTCGACAGTCTCCAGCAGCGGATCCATCCGGCGGCGTCCCGGGTCAAGCTGCTGTCGGAGGAGACTCCCGCCTCGTTCATCGCGTTCGACCTGCTCGCCCTGGGCGACGAGTCGCTGATGGAGACCCCGCTGGGCGAGCGGCGCCAGCGGCTGGTCGACACGCTGGCGGGCGTCAAGGCACCGGTCCATGTGACGCCGGCCTCGGATTCGTACGAGCTGGCGCTGCAGTGGTTCGACGAGTTCGAGGGCGCGGGCCTCGACGGGGTGATCGCCAAGCCGCGCGACACGCCCTACGAGCCGGACAAGCGGGTCCTGTGGAAGGTCAAGCACGAGCGGACCGCCGACTGTGTGGTGGCGGGCTTCCGATGGCACAAGTCGGGGCCCATCGTGGGGTCGCTGCTGCTGGGGATCTACAACGACGAGGGCCATCTGCAGCATGTGGGCGTGGCGGCGTCGTTCACGATGAAGCGCCGCGAGGAGCTGGTGGAAGAGCTGAAGCCCTATCTGCTGGAGGATCTGTCCGATCATCCATGGGGCGAGTGGGCACAGCAGAGCGAGGCGACCGTCGACCGTATGCCGGGGGCGATCTCCCGCTGGACCGGCAAGAAGGACCTGTCCTGGGTGGCCCTGCGGCCTGAGCTGGTCGTCGAGGTGGCGTACGAGGCGATGGAGGGCAACCGGTTCCGGCACACCGCGCGGTTCCGGCGGTGGCGGACGGACCGCACGGCCAAGTCGTGCACGTACGAGCAGCTGGAGGTGCCGGTCGCCTACGACCTGGACGACATCTTCGCGGGCGGCGCAGGTTCCTGAAAGAAAACAATGACGATCGGCGGGTGCTTCTACAACCGGCCCACCAGGTGGTGACGGGTGCCCGGCCCGGACGGCGGGACGCGGCGGAGATCGTGGTGTTCGACTCCACCGGCACCGCCGTCCAGGACGTCGCGGCCGCTGAGGCCGTCCATCGCGCGGCCGTACGCGAGGGCACGGGCCTGCCGTTGCCCCTCCGGGACTGAGCTACGCGATCGCTGAGAGGAGGGTCGGCAGATCGTCGTGGTGGACGACGGTCAGCCGCCGCGTGGCCCGGGTGATCGCCACGTAGAGGTCCTGGCCGCCGCGCGGCGACTCGGCCAGCACGCCGTGCGGATCCACCACGATCACCGAGTCGAACTCCAGGCCCTTGGACTCCTCGGCGGTGAGCACCACGACCGGCGAGTCCAGTGCCTCCGGGGTCGCGCCTGCCTCGGCGTCGGGAAGGGCGGCGCGCACCGCGCCGTGCGTCGCCCCTGAGGCGATCACGGCGAGCCGGCCCTCGCCCGCGCTGCCGGTCTCGATCTCCGCCAGCTCGGCCGCCACCAGATCCGGCAACTCGGCGGTGATCCGGTCGGCGGGCAGCCGCACGGCCACCGGCGGCGGGCCGTCGTCGCGGACCGGCTCGGGCGGGGTCTGGTCGGGCGCGACGGTGGCGAGCACGTCCGCGGCGACCTTCATGATGGCGGCGGGCGTCCGGTAGTTGACCATCAGGCGCTGCTCCCGCCAGCGGCCTGGCACGTACCGGTCGAGCATCGAGCCCCAGGAGCGGGCACCGGCGGGGTTGCCGGTCTGGGCGATGTCGCCCACCACCGTGAGGGAACGTGTCGGCACCTTGCGCATGACCGTCCGCCAGGCCATCTCCGATAGCTCCTGCGCCTCGTCCACGATGACGTGCCCGTACGCCCACTCGCGGTCGGACGCGGCGCGCTGCGCGGTGGTGAGCCGGAGGCCGTCGTCGTGCTGGCGCTCGGCCAGGTCAAGCGCGTCCTCCACGTGCCGCTCGGCCAGTTCGCGCACGTCGAGCTGGTCGATCTCGGGAATGCCGATCTGCTCGATCCCGGTGGACTGGATGACCTCGCGCGCGTAGAGCTCCTCGGCCTCCCGCTCCCGCTCGACGGCGCGCTGGCGGGCCCGTTCGGCAGAGTCGTCGAGGGCGCCCAGCAACTCGGCGCCTTCATCCAGCAACGGCACGTCCGACACCGTCCATTCACTGCCAGCGCCGGCGGGGCGGAAAAGGGCGGCCTGCTCGGCCGGGGACAGGCCCGCCGCAGTGCCGACGCGCCGGAGGGCCTCCCGGTCGCCGAACAGGTCGGTGAACAGCTGCTGCGGTGTCAGCTCCGGCCACAGGTCGTCGATCGTCTGGCGTACGGCGGGCTCCTGCCAGAGGGCCTCCTTGGCCAGCTTCAGCTCGGTCCCGTCGAGAAGGGGCTGGTCCTCGGCCTCGTCGAGCAGCTCCTGGAGCCACTGCGGGACGCTGCCGGAGTCGAGGATCTCCTGGAGCGGCTCGTCGGTCATCCGGTCGAACTGCTCGGCGCGGTCCACCGCGAGGGCCTGCAGCACCTCGTGCACGAAGAGCCGGCGCTGCCGGTTGTGCGGCGCCCGCAGCTCCCGGGCGCGGTCGCGGATCTCCAGCGTCGTCGCGGGGGCGACGCGCAGGACCATCCCGTCCGACTCGACCTCGATGCCCTCCTCCGGCGCCCGCTGCCGATCTCTGACGGCGGCGTCGACCAGGCCCGCCATCCGGAGGTCGCCCTTGAGCACCGCGATCTCCGGGCTCTCGGCCGCGGTGGCCCGTACGCCTGGGAAGAGCTCGCCGACCGTGGCCAGCGCCACGTCGCTCTCGCCGAGGCCGGGCAGCACCTGCTCGATGTAGCGCATGAACGTCGCGTTCGGGCCGACGACCAGCACACCTCGGCGTTCGAGCACGTCGCGGTGGGTGTAGAGGAGGTAGGCGGCGCGGTGCAGCGCGGCGACCGTCTTGCCGGTGCCGGGACCGCCCTGCACGACCAGGACCCCCGGCAGGCCGGCGCGGATCACCTGGTCTTGCTCCTCCTGGATCGTCGCGACGACGTCTGACATCCGGCCGGTGCGGCCACGGCGCAGGGTTGCCAGCAGCGCCGCCTCGCCGACGATCGTGCTCTGGTCGGCCGCGGTCAGCCCGTCCAGGTCGAACACCTCGTCGTCGAGCCGGACCACCTCGCGGAGGCGGAGATGCAGATGGCGGCGGCGGGCCAGCGTGCCCGGAGAGGTGGGCGTCGCGGTGTAGAACGGCCGGGCGGCGGTGGCCCGCCAGTCGATCAGCAGCGGCTCGCGGTGCTCGTCGCGCAGCCCGATCCGGCCGATGTAGAACGTATCGCCGGGCAGGTCGCCCTCGGCCCGGTGGTCGATGCGGCCGAAGCACAGCCCGCGCTCCACGCCGGTGAGCCGGTCGAGGTGCCGGACCGCCTCGTCGGTGGCGACGGCGCGTTCGAGCCTTGCCTGGAACACGCCGCCCCCACCCGTGGTCACCGGTCCCTCGCGCAGGGTCCGCTCGGCCTGGGCGCGCTCAAGGTCGAGCCGGTCGTAGACGCGGCTGACGTAGTCCTGTTCTTCGCGCAGTGCGGCCTCTGGGGACTTGACATCGTCGGCTTGACGGGTCTCCATACCTCGGCTACACTCCTATTCATAGGATCGGTGTCGTGCGTCCTCTTTGACGCAAGTTGCTAGATTACCATCCCTGTTGGTCCGCTGTCGCGCGGGCCTTTTCTTCGTTTCTGAGCACCCCTCTCACGGCTCGTCCAATTGATCGTATTTGTTGGACTGAGCGACATCCCAGCGGTACTCCGCGGCCACGGACCTTCGTGAGGCTGTCGGGCGATTTGCCCTGACATCCCCTCGAAAGGCCCCCCCTCATGGCTGACGCGAGTTCGCCCCAATCGACCGACCCCGTCCTACCTTCCGGGCGTGCGCTCAACCGGAGATCCTTCTTCGTCACTTCAGGCCTGGTCACCTCAGGTCTGGCGGTGGGCACCGCCGCGGCCGTGACCGGCGTTCCCGGCACCGCCCGCGCCGCCTCGGGCCGCCCTGCGACGCTCCCGACCGACCCGTTCACTCTCGGCGTCGCCTCCGGTGACCCCGACTCCGACGGCTTCGTGCTGTGGACGCGGCTCGCGCTGAACCCGCTCGCCGAGGACGGCCTCGGCGGTATGCCGGACATGACCTACCCGGTGGAGTGGCAGGTCTCCTCGGACGAGCGGTTCCGCCGCATCGTCCGCCGCGGAGTCGCCGCCGCGCGCCCTGGCTCGGCCCACAGCGTGCACGTCGAGCTGCGCGGGCTGCGTCCCGGCCGCGAGTACTGGTACCGCTTCCGGGTCGCCGGGCACATCTCGCCGGTCGGACTCACCCGGACGGCGCCGCGCAACGACTCGTTCGGTCCGGCGCTGGCGATGGCGTTCGTCTCCTGCTCGCAGTTCGAGCACGGCTATTTCACCGCGTACCGGCGCCTGGCGGAGGAGCAGCCGGACCTGATCCTGCACCTGGGCGACTACCAGTACGAGTACAAGAAGGGCGTCTACAACAGCCCCGGCGGCAACGTCCGCGACCATGAGGGCCCGGAGACCGTCACGCTCGCCAACTACCGGCAGCGGCACGCCCAATACAAGTCCGACCTCGACCTGCAGGCCGCGCACGCCGCCGCGCCCTGGCTGGTGGTCTTCGACGACCACGAGGTGGAGAACAACTGGGCCGACGAGGTGCCCGAGGCCGGATCCGACACGCCCGACCCGGCCGTCTTCCGCGAGCGCCGCGCAGCCGCGTTCAAGGCCTACTACGAGAACATGCCGCTGCGCCGCAGCTCGGTGCCCAAGGGCTACGACATGCAGCTCTACCGGCGGGTCCGCTGGGGCCGCCTGGCCAGCTTCCACATGCTCGACACGCGGCAGTTCCGCGACGACCAGGCCTGCGGCGACGGGTACAAGGACTGCGCGGCCGCGTCCGACACGGCGCGTTCCATCACGGGCGCCGCGCAGGAGAAATGGCTGCTGGACGGCTTCCGCCGGTCGGGCGCCCGCTGGGACGTCCTCGGCCAGCAGGTCTTCTTCGCCCAGCGCGACAACACGGACGGGCCAGTCAAGAAGACCAGCATGGACTCCTGGGACGGGTACGTGGCGTCCCGCGACCGCATCACCAAGGGCTGGCTGGACGCCAAGGTGCGCAACGCCGTCGTGCTCACCGGCGACGTGCACGCGCACTGGGCCAGCGACCTCAAGGCGAACTACGACGACCCGAACTCCACGGTGGTCGGCTCCGAGCTCGTCTGCAGCTCGATCACCAGCGGCGGTGACGGCGCCGACTCCGACCCGGCGAGCCACCCGTTCCTCAAGATCAACCCGCATCTGAGGTTCTACAACAACCAGCGCGGCTATGTGCTGACCAGGATCGACAAGGACGAGATGAAGGCCGACTTCACGACGTTGCCGGCTGTGCGCACGCCCGGCGCCGCCGCGTCGGTCAAGGCGACCTTCGTCATCGAGGACCGCGTGCCCGGCGTCAAGCAGACCTATCTGCGGCCGTACGCCGCGCCCAAGGCCCGCGCGAAGTCGGAGCGCGACATCATCCAGGAGACCATCGAGAACGAGACCGCGCGCCCGTAACGCCTGACGCGGCCCAAGGCATGGCCGGGCTCTCCGTCGCAGGGGAGAGCCCGGCCATCAGTCTGCTGCCGGTACTAGGTCAGCCCCAGGCCGCATGATGAGCAACCCTCACCATGCGGTACAGGCAGGCTGGAATCGCCGCCCTTCAAGGCGGGGAGGACCTCAAGCCTTGAAGTAGCGCGTGAAGAGGAAACCCTCCTCCTCAAGCACCTGCGTGAGTTTCATGTTCGACGGCGCCGCCAGCGTCGTCCCGTTCAGGATGCGCGAGGCCGCCCCCGAAAGCATGATCGGGCTCAGCGTCAGGCACAGCTCGTCGAGCACCCCGGCCTCCACGATCTGGGTGAGCACATGCGGCCCGCCCTCGCACAGCAGCCGCCGGTGCCCCCGTGCCTCCAACTGCTTGACGGCCACGGTGAAGTCGACCGAGTGCTCACCCGCGATGATCACATCGGCCACCTCCTGCGCCAGCTGCAGCTGGTCGGCGGGCGCGTCTTCGACCGTCAGCAGGATGGTCGGCGGGTCGGCGTCGGTGAACAACGGCCCGCCCAGATCGAGTTCGAGCCGCCGGGACACGATGGCCAGCGGCGGCACGGCCGTCCGCCCGGCCCGGAGTTCCTCCCACCCGGGCCCGGGAACGACAGGGCCGTACCGCTCGACGCGAGCCGTCCCCGCTCCGGCGATCACCACGTCCGCGAGCCCGCGCATGAGGGAGAACAACTGCCGGTCGGCCTCGTTCCCGAGCCCCCCGCTGCGCCCTTCGAGCGACCACGCCGCCCCGTCCAGCGTGGAGATCATGTTGGCGCGCAACCACGCCCCCTCCGCCGGATACGCATAGGCCTCGGCCAGGTCGACAGACTCAGAAGCAGAGTCGACAGACTCAGAAGCAGAAGAGAGCCGCTGCATCATCCACCCCCCACATCTCGGATGCGACTTCGATTTCCACCCTAGATCAGGGCTTTGCCCTGGAAGCCCGGCGTACATGCACCCGTGCGGTGAGGGGTGGCCGATAACGGTCTGTGTCCTCATATTCACGAATCGGTCATGGTGGGGTTGAGTCAGGGCGACAATCAGGACAGGGGAAGGCACCGCACCGGAGGGAGCGGGTGTGGAGTTCGTCGCGCTTGCCGCGTGGGTCCTGAGCACCGTCGCGGGGATCCATCTGCTGATGATCTGGACGCGGACCGGGGGACTGCGACGGCAGGCGACGAAGGTGACGCGCTTCCCGATGCTCGTCATGGTGGGTCATCCGCTCGCGGCCGTGGTGGGGCTCATCGTGTGGATCGCTTATCTGGTCACCGATGAGGCCGGTTATGCCTGGGGAGCGTTCGGCGTGTTGCTGGTGGTGATCCTTCAGGGCTTCCTGCTCTTCACGCGCTGGCTGGTGGGCCGTGGCGGGCGGCATGCCCGGGGGGCGGAGCAGGACTTTCCCGCGACCGCCGTGCTGGTCCACGGCGTCGTCGCGGTCGCGACGTTCGTCCTGGTCTTCCTCACGGCCATTGAGGTCAGCCGCAGCTAGACGCGCCAGAAGGCGATCAGATGCGGCGGAGGGCGATCAGGGCGCGGCTGGCCACGTCGAGCTGGTCCTGCGCCTTGAGGCGTTCGCGCTCGCCCAGCGTGGTGGGCGCGGCGGTGTCGAGGGCGTACTCCCAGCGTTCGCCGTACTCCGGACCGGGCAGCGTGAACTCCACGTACTGCGAGTGCGCGTTGATGAGCAGGAGGAACGAGTCGTCGCTGATGCGCCGGCCGCGCGGGTCGGGCTCGGTGATGGCCTCGCCGTTGAGGAAGACCCCGAGCGACTTGGCGAAGCCCACCGCCCAGTCGTCGTCGGTCATCGTGACGCCGGCCGGTGTCAGCCAGGCGATGTCGGCGGGGCCGCCGCCCAGCGGGCCGCCCTTGAAGAAGCGGCGCCGGCGGAAGATCGGATGGTCCTTGCGGAGCTGGGCGAGCGAGCGGACGAAATCCAGGTCCTCGTGGCGGACGTTGTGCCAGTCGATCCAAGACAGCTCGTTGTCCTGGCAGTACGCGTTGTTGTTGCCATGCTGGGTGCGGCCGAGCTCGTCGCCGTGGGACAACATCGGCACACCCTGCGCCAGGAAGAGGGTCGCCAGAAGGTTGCGGCGCTGGCGGGCACGGAGTTCGAGGATCGCCGGATCGTCGGTGGGTCCCTCGTAACCGCAGTTCCAGGAACGGTTGTCGTCGGTCCCGTCCCGGTTGGCCTCGCCGTTGGCGTCGTTGTGCTTGCGGTTGTACGCGACGATGTCGCTGAGTGTGAAGCCGTCGTGGCAGGTCACGAAGTTGATCGAGGCCCACGGGCGGCGCGCGCTGTGCTCGTACAGGTCGCTCGACCCCGTCAGCCGGGACGCGAACTCAGGCATCGTCGCGGTCTGCCCACGCCAGAAGTCACGGACGGTGTCGCGGTATTTGCCGTTCCACTCGGTCCACAGCGGAGGGAAGTTGCCCACCTGGTAGCCGCCCTCGCCCACGTCCCACGGCTCCGCGATCAGCTTGACCTGCGAGACCACCGGATCCTGCTGGACGAGATCGAAGAACGCTGACAACCGGTCGACGTCGTGCAGCTCGCGCGCCAGTGCCGACGCCAGGTCGAACCGGAACCCGTCCACGTGCATCTCCAGGATCCAGTAACGCAGCGAATCCATGATGAGCTGGAGCGCGTGCGGGCTGCGCACGTTGAGCGAGTTGCCGCAGCCCGTGTAGTCGAGGTGGTAGCGCTTGTCGTCGTCGCGCAGCCGGTAGTACGAGGCGTTGTCGATGCCGCGGAACGACAACGTCGGCCCCAGATGGTCGCCCTCGGCGGTGTGGTTGTAGACGACGTCGAGGATGACCTCGATCCCCGCCTCGTGGAGCGTGCGCACCATCGCCTTGAACTCCAGGACCTGCTCGCCCCGTTCGCCGGAGGCGCTGTAGGTGTTGTGCGGGGCCAGAAAGCCGATGGTGTTGTAACCCCAGTAGTTGGTCAGGCCGCGGGCGACCATGGCGTGCTCGGGGATGGACTGGTGGACGGGCATCAGCTCGACCGCGGTCACGCCGAGATCGAGGAAATGGTCGATCATGACCGGGTGGGCCAGCCCCGCGTAGGTGCCGCGCTGCTCCTCCGGGATGCCGGGGTGGAGCTTGGTGAGTCCCTTGACGTGCGCCTCGTAGATCACCGTGTCGTGGTACGGGGTCCGCGGCGGCCGGTCGTCGGACCAGTCGAAGAACGGGTTGATCACGACGTTCTTCGGCATGTACGGGCCGCTGTCGGTGTCGTTGAGGGTGTCCGGGTCGCCGAAGTCGTACGAGAACAGCGACTCGTGCCAGTGCACGCCGCCCTCGACGGCCTTGCCGTACGGGTCGAGCAGCAGCTTGGCAGGGTTGCAGCGATGGCCCTCGCGGGGCTCGAACGGCCCATGCACGCGGTAGCCGTAGCGCTGGCCCGGGCCGATGCCGGGCATGTAGCCGTGCCAGAGATATCCGTCGACCTCGGGCAGCTCGTACCGTTCCTCGCGTCCCTCGTCGTCGAAGAGACACAACTCGACCCTGTGGGCGACCTCGGAGAACAGCGCGAAGTTGGTGCCCGTGCCGTCCCAGGTGGCGCCCAGCGGATACGGCTCGCCAGGCCAGACCTCCGGCATCGTTCCCACTCCCTGACCGTTGAGTGCGTGGCCCGTCGATTGTTGCGTACCCGCCGACATTTCGGCGGGTACAGAACGAGATCGAGGTGTTACCCCGCGATCCGGATCTCTCACTCGTTCCTCCACACCGCCTGCTTCCCCCCGGCCTCCTTCCACACGATCTTCCACACGACGTCGTCGCCCGACCGGCAGGAGGTGGGGTGGAGCCCGAGCTTGCGGGCGACGGCGGCAGAGGGTTCGTTGCCGGGATGCACGGCGGCGGTGATCTCCCGGACGGCGTGATCTCGAAGCCAGCGGAGCATGGCGGCGGCGGCCTCGGTGGCGAAGCCAAAGCCCTGGTAGGGCATCCCGATGACCCAGGCTACGTCCGCTCGCAGCGTGGGTGCGCCGGGCGCCTCAAGGGTACCCGGGGTCACGGTTGCCTGGACGTAGCCGACGGCCTGCCGGTCGCGGCGGCGGCGGACGATCCAGTTGAGCCACCATTCCTGGTGGAACGGGGCGGGGCCGGCGACCAGGTGCTCGTAGCGGGCGCGCAGCTCGGCGGCGGTCAGCGGCTCGCCGCCCATGAAGTCATGGAGCCGGGGATCATCGAGCACCTCGGCCATCTCGTCGGCGTCATGGACGGCCAGCGGCTCCAGGAGGAGGCGCTGGGTCTCGATGATCTCGGCGAGGGGCCCGAACACCCGCTGACCCTATGCCGGGCGGGCTCACAGGTGCCGGGTCCACGCACCCTCGGGGTGTTGCCGCGGGTTGAGCCACAACCAGGGCTGCGAGTGGCGGAAGATCAGCTCGGTGCCGGGCTGCCACAGGTACAGCCCCTGGTCATCGGGCCACACGACCTGCAGAAAGGGCAGCGGAGGCCGGCGGTAGAACGACAGCGCCCCCTTGAACAAGCCGTCGTACCAGCGCGGGTCGACCGTCCGGAAGGCGGCGGTCTGGCCGCGCACCACGTCCTCCCGGCGGCCGCCGTCCTCAGGAGAGTCCCCGTCGGCGGTCTGCTGGCCGAGCGTGTTGAGGATGGCTTCCATCTCGTAGATGTCGCCGCCGAACATCGCCAGCTCAGGCGAGCGGAAGCTGTGCCAGAGCCCGATCGTGTAGGCCCAGCCGGGCCCCTCGGCGTCGCCCGGGACCAGGACCACGCTCCACCCGTACTGGCTGACGTGCACGATCGTACGGAGCTCGAAATTGTCGAGGCGGTCGCGGTCACCGTAGTCATGGTCGATGATGCAGAGACACCCGGGGCGGCCGTCGGACATGACCTTCAGCTTACGATCTTTGCGTGGCGACATCTCACCCCGGAAGGCTAGCCGCCGAGCGTCTCGGGACGCTCCGCGAGTGAGGCGAAATGGTCACCGGGTGAGTGGAGGAGACGCCGTTCGGTGAGATCCAGGAGACCGCAGACGCTCGTGATCTCGGCTGCGACCGTGCCGTCCGTCCGGCGGATCTCCTGCTCGATCCGGTACGTCTTGCCGTCTCCGAAGACGAATCTGCAGGTGACGTCGACTTCGTCGCCGCCGCGCAGCTCCCGGCGGAACTTGAGGTTGGTCTCAAGCGTGACGGGACCCACCCCGGTGGCCAGCAGCTTGTCCCCGGGCAGCCCGGCGGCGCGCAGGCACTCCCAGCGCGCGTGCTCGGCGTACTGCATGTAGACCGCCTGGTTGAGGTGGCCCTGGGTGTCGAGCTCGTAGCCGCGAACGGTGACATTGGTCGCGAAGGTCATGGCAATCCGATCATGGTTGAGGTGCCGGTCGATCGTACGCACGGGGTGTGACAAAACCGGCCCGTGTGGGCGCACGGCTGTCATGAGGGCGCAGTTCGCGGGTACGGGCCTCCCAGGGGGGAGGCGCGATGTTGATCGGCACGTCCGGCTGGCAGTACGCCGACTGGCGCGGGCTGCTCTACCCGAGCGGGCTGGCCCAGCGGCGGTGGCTGGAGCGGTACGCCGAGAGCTTCGCCACGGTCGAGAACAACAACGCCTTCTACCGACTGCCCAAGAGGGAGACGTTCGAGAGCTGGCGGGACCGTACGCCGGACGGCTTCGTGATGGCGGTGAAGGCGAGCCGCTTCCTCACGCACATGAAGCGGCTGCGGGAGCCGGAGGAGCCGGTGGCACGGCTGATGAGCGTCGCCGACGGCCTCGGTCCCAAGCTTGGGCCGATCTTGCTTCAGCTGCCCCCGACGTTGCAGGCCGAGCCCGAGCGCCTCGCCGCCTGCCTGCGGCGCTTTCCCGGTCGGGTACGGGTGGCGGTGGAGCCGCGGCATCCCTCGTGGTGGTCCGACGAGGTGCGCTCCGTGCTCGAACGGCACCGCGCCGCGCTGTGCTGGGCCGACCGGCACAGCCGCCCGCTGACCCCGCTGTGGCGGACCACGGACTGGCTGTACGTGCGGTTCCACGAGGGAGCGGCCCAGCCGTGGCCCACGTACGGCGATCAGGCCCTCGCCACCTGGGTGAGCCGCATCAACGAGGCCGATCATGACGAGGCCTACGTCTACTTCAACAACGACCCGAACGGCGCCGCCGTCCGCAACGCGATCCGGTTCGCCGAGCTGGCCGGCCAGACCCTGGCCCTGCAGCCCTGACCCGCCGCCGGGGTCGTTACCGTGAAGCCGTGGGACGACCTGCCAAGTTCGACGCCGACCAGATTCTCGATGCCGCCGCAGTGCTGGCCGCCGACGCCCGTAGTTTTGGAGAATGTCCTCTAAAACTGTGGAGGGCCTCTACGAGGCCTTCGCGGCCGGTGACCCCGCCCGGCTGCTCGCCACGCTCCACCCGGAGCTCGTGCTCACGGTCAGCGCCGGCATGCCCCTCGGCGTCGGCGGCGATCATCATGGACCGCAGAATGCCCTTCGCGACTGCTGGAGCGTCATCTTCGCCGCGTACGAGACGGCACCGGTGCCCGCTGAGTTCCTCTGGTCGGGCCCCGAACGCTGCGTGGTCCTCGGGCGCTACCGGGGGAGGGCCAGGGCCACCGGAGTGCCCTTCGAGGCGGCCTTCGCGCATGACCTGACGTTGCGCGACGATCTGATCGTCGCGTTCACCCAGATCACCGACACGGCCACGTGGCCCAGAGCGTCCGAGGCCTGATCACCGCGTCCGAGGCCTGATCACCGCGTGGGCTCCGGGTGGATGGGGTCACACGGACCGGCGGCGGGAACGGCGGCGCGAGGGTGCGAGAAGACTGGCGAGTACCCGGAACGGTAGGGTGATGACGTTGATGAGGGTGGAGATTATGGCCTGAAGTGCGGCGCTGATGCGGCGCATTGTGTGTTCCTCCTTTTTTTGGTACGCCGATCCCATACCCACCGTCCGTTTTCTACACTTCGGTAAACATTGGGACCTGGCGCGTACCGTGTCGTCAGGCCCGGTCCCCGGTTTCCACCGGCGCACAGATGAGGATCCACGACATCGACTCCCAAGAAGAGCTCCCCGCGGGGGTGGAGAGCACCCAGCCCGAGCAGGCCCAGCAGCCCGAGCAGCCTGAGCAAGCCGAGCAGGCCGAGCAGGCCGCCGAGCAGCCTGAGCAGGCCGAGCAGGCCTGGGGCGCGATCGAAAAGGCCAAGGACGAGGGCGGCATCGTCACCGGTACCGTCGTCGAGGCCGTCAAGGGCGGCTTGATCGTCGACATCGGCGTGCGCGGCTTCCTGCCGGCCGCCCTGGTGGAGATGCGACGGGTCCGTGACCTGAGGCCGTACGTCGGCCGCGAGCTCGAGGTCAAGATCATCGAGCTGGACAAGGACCGCGACAAGGTGGTGCTGTCCCGCCGCGCCTTGCTGGAGCAATCGCGGGGCGAGGCCCGCCAGGCCTTCCTCGACAGCCTCCAGAAGGGGCAGATCCGCAAGGGTGTGGTCTCCTCGGTCGTCAACTTCGGCGCGTTCGTGGACCTGGGCGGCGCGGACGGCCTGGTCCACGTGTCAGAGCTGTCCTGGAAACATGTCGACCATCCCTCTGAGGTGGTCGAGGTCGGCCAGGAGGTCACGGTCGAGGTCCGGGGCGTGGACATGGAGCGCCAGCGCGTCTCCCTGTCGCTGAGGGCCACCCAGGAAGATCCGTGGCAGCTGTTCGCCCGGACCCACCAGATCGGGCATTTCGTGCTCGGCCGCGTCACCAAGCTGATGCCGTTCGGCGCGTTCGTGCGGGTCGACGACGGCATCGAGGGCCTCGCGCACATCTCCGAGCTGGCCGAGGGCCGGGTGGAGACTCCCGACGAGGTCGTCCGGGTCCATGACGAGATCTTCGTGAAGATCGTCGACATCGATCCCGGCCGGCGCCGTCTCAGCCTGTCGCTCAAGCAGGCGAACGAGGCGGACACGCGCGACGAGTACTTCGATCCGACCCTCTACGGCATGCCCGCCGAGTACGACGACAAGGGCAACTACAAGTACCCGGAGGGCTTCGACGCCACGACCGGCGAGTGGCTGGAGGGCTTCGACGAGCAGCGCGACACCTGGGAGCAGCAGTACGCCGAGGCCTGGGCGCGGTTCGAGCATCACCGCAGGCTGCTCGAGGGCCCCCGGGAGACCGGGACCGGGGCACCCGATGACGCCCCTGACGGGGGCCAATGAGCCGCTGAGCCGCGACAAGGCCCCAGCCGTGCCAACGGGGGCATGGCACGACCGAGGCCTTGCCTGGCGGGGGCCGGTCTGTGAGGAAACCCTGGCCCTCCCCAGCCCTTGAAGTCTCCCCCCGGCCGCGCCATCGATCAATACACCCAGGCCGGATGGCGGGTTGTGGCCGATTTTCGGCGGCTTGCGGTGAGCAGGGGGCCACGCTGGACGCGTGGGACCGTCCGGCTACCCGGTGGGTGTGAACGGGGTCGGTGGCGGCGGGCCGGTCAGGAGGCGGCGCGTGGTCTCCAGGCCCCACGCGTCGAGGTCGAGGATGCGGTCCGACGACGCCCGCAGCCCGCCGAAGCGTTCCACCGTGCGCGCCCAGGCCTCCCGTTCCTCCATGGCGGGCCGCGCGACCAGGCAGTCCGGATCGTTCACCCAGAAACGGCCGTGCTGCCAAGCCCGCGCGACGGTCGTCGCGGCGGCGGCGTGCTGGGAGGGCCGCGACATGTCACCGGACGGCGGCCGTACGGTCAGGCCGATGTCCGGCCCGACCCGCATCGCGTCCACCAGCCCGACGCTGGGCAGGATGGGCGCGCCGCAGCCGAGCAGGTAGGCGTCCGGCCCGATCGCCTCCCGGATCACGTCGAGCCCGTGCCGGTAGGCGGCCGGGCCCGGAATGTCCGTGCAGCGCGGCCCGTCGAGCGCGCCCGCGTAGAGGAAGTCCACCTTGAAGTAGTCGAAGCCCAGGGCGCGCAGGCGGGTGAAGACCTCCCGCAGGTACGCCTCCGCGCCCGGGTGCGTGACGTCGAGGGCGCGCAGGCCCTGGTCCCAGTTCCGGCCGGCGTCGCCCATCAGCCATTCGGGGTGGTCGCGGGCGAGCATGCTGCGTTCGCCGGCGAGGAACGGCGCGACCCACACTCCGCACCGGTGCCCGGCGTCGCGGATGCGGGCCGCCAGCGCGGGCAGCTCGGCGAACGGGGCGGACTGGGCCAGCCAGTCGCCGATCCCGGCCTGCCAGCCGTCGTCGATCTGCACGACGTCGACCGGCAGCCCGCGGTCCGCGATCGCGGCCACGTTCTCGATCACGTCCGCGGCGGTGACCCCGCCGAAGTAGTGGTACCAGGAACACCAGACCGTGGGCGCCCGGCGGGGCACGTTCCCCCACGCGAAGGTGTCCGCCCAGCCGGCGAGGGCCGACTCGACGGTGCCGGCATGGCGGATCTCCTCGACGTCGCCGTTCGCGTCGATGGCGAGCCGGTCGCCGTGGAGGACCGCCCGGATCGACGGGATCTCGGTACGGCCGTCGCGCGCCGCGTACAGGCGCACCGGCGAGCCGTCGCCCGGATCGACCGCGAGCAGGCCCTCTCCCTGGAAGCCGCGGGCGGGGCCGGGGCGGCCGGGCCGCCAGCACATCGTCTGCATGATGCCGGGCCGTACGCGCGGCCGCTCGCCGGTCGCCGTCACGGGATAGGTGGCGGACGGGCTCCAGCTCTGCCATCCGTGTTCGTACACGCGCCCGCGATCGGCGTCGACGGGCACCTCGGCGATGCGGTTCATCCCTTCGTCGCCCCTCCCGTCAGTCCCTTGACGAAGTGCCGTTGCAGCAGCAGATAGAGGATCAGCACCGGGAGGGTGGCCAGGAACATCATCGCGAAGACGCTGCCGAAGTCGGCCTGGTACTGGCCGATGGAGCGGTAGACGCCGGTGGTGACCGTGGTGCCCTGGCCGGGCCCGAGGATGATCAGCGGATTGAGGAAGTCGTTCCAGATCCATACCCCGAGGAAGATCAGCACACTCGCGGTGGCGGGCCGCAGCAGCGGGAAGACGACCTGCCAGAAGACCGTCCACCGCCCGGCGCCGTCGATCGCCGCGGCCTCCTCCAGTTCCACGGGGATGGAACGCATGAACCCGGAGAACACGAACACGCCGAACGGCACGTAGTACCCCACGTTGAAGAGCACCAGGCCCTGCACGGTCGTCATCAGGTGGAACGTGGAGAGCACCCGCGTGATGGGCAGCAGGATCACCTGCGGCGGGATCATCAGCCCGCACAGGAGCAGGAGCATGACCAGCCGTGACCAGCGGCCACCGGAACGCACCAGGTAGTGGCCGAGCATCGCCGACAGCACGGTGAGGATCACCACCGAGAGCCCGGTGACGACGAGGCTGTTGGTCAGGCTCACCCAGAACAGCCGGTCAGGACGGCTCAGCACCGACTGGAGGTTGTCCAGGGTCGGCGGAACGGGCAGCGACGCCGGTTCCCTGGCGATCCGCGGCCCCTCCTTGATGACGTTGACGCACGCCACGTACAGCGGGACGAAGAAGACCGTGCCGGCCGCCAGCGCCACGAGCGGCCGCACCCACGGCGCCCGTTCGCCGCGCATGGCGGCCGACTGTGTGGAAGGTGTGGACGAGACGCGGGACAGGGTCACAACTGCACCTCACGTCGTTGCAGGACCTTGAGGGCGATCGCGCAGGCGACAGCGATGATGACCAGCATCACGATCGCCATCGCCGAGGCGTAGCCCTGCCGGTTGGCCACGAAGCCGGTCTGGATCACGTTGTAGGCGACCGTGGCGGTCGTGCCGGTGCCCGGCCCGCCCTTGGTGATGACCTGGACGTGGTCGTACACCTTGAACGCCGAGATCAGCATCACCACGGTGTTGATCGTCAGCGCCGGGGCCAGCATCGGCCAGGTGATGTGCCGGAACCGCGACACCGGCCCGGCGCCGTCGATCGCGGCCGCCTCCTGGAGTTCCTGCGGCACGCCCTGCAGCCCGGCCAGGTAGACGACGACGCAGAAGCCGAGCATCTGCCAGGACAGGATGATCCCGAGCGAGTAGAGCGCGTACTCGGGATCCGAGAGCCAGCCCGGCGGCTCGGCGACGCCGAGCCCGCGCAGCGCCTGGTTGATCAGCCCGTCGTCGGCCATGAGCCGGATCCAGATGATGCTCACCACGACGGTGCTGAGGACGACCGGCGTGAAGAAGACCGTCCGCAGCGCGTTGTAGAACCAGCCCCGCCGGTCCAGCAGCACCGCGATCGCCAGCCCCAGCACGTTGGGCACCACGACGACGATCACGGTGAGGATGGTCGTGACCCGCAGCGAGAGCAGGAACTCCGGATCCTGCATCAGCAGCCGGTAGTTGCGGAGCCCGACGAACCGGGTCGGCGGGCCGAACGGGTTGTAGTTGGTGAGGCTGTAGCCGAAGCTCACGACGATCGGCGCCAGCACGAAGCACACGTACACCGTGATGCCCGGCGCCCCGAACGTGAGGAAGTGCCACAGCCCCGTGCCCCGCCGCCTCAAGATCCCTTGGCCCACTCGCCGTCCAGGAATCTCGCGACCTGTTCCGGTGTGCGGCGGCCGGTGACCAGGTCCTGCGCAGCCGAGTCCCACTTCTCCACGACGCCTGCGGGCATGCCGTCGTCGCCGGCCTCGAACCCGAAGGCGGGCACGACGGCGTTCGCCTGGACGCCCTGCTGGTAGAGGTCGTAGCCGGCCTTGAAGACGGGGCCCGCGGTCGCCGGCGGCGTGTAGCCCTTGATCGCGGGGAAGAGCCCGTCGTTCGCGGTGGAGGTGTCGAGGTTGGCCTTGTCGAGCTGGAAGCCCAAGGCGAACCTCTTGGCCGCGTCGAGGTTCTTGGCCTTGGCGCTGACCAGCAGGCCGCCGCCGGTGAACGCGGGCACGACCAGCTTCCCGTCATCGGACGGCCAGAAGAACTGCCCGATCTCGAACTTCGGCTTGGTCTCGGGGTTGTCGGCCGCCGCCGCGAACCAGTTGCCCATCGCGTACATCGCGCCCTTGCCGTCCACGAACGCCTGCTGCGTCGCGGCGTAGTCACGTGACAGGTCGCGCTTGTCGATGTAGCCCTTGGCCGCCAGGTCGGCGAGCTTGCGGGCGCCGCTCACGAACGTGGGATCGGTGAACTTCACCTTGTCCGCGCGCCGGTCGTGCATCCACTTGGGGTTCTTGGCGTAGACGTCGGTGCCCAGGATCCCGGCCCATGTCGGGCCGAGCGCGTCGTGTCCGCCGCCGACGACCAGCGGTGTGATGCCCTTGCCCTTGAGCTTGGCGCACGCGGCGAGGAACTCCGCGTAGGTCTTGGGCGGGGCCGCGACGCCCGCCTTGGTGAAGAGGCTCTTGTTGTAGTAGACGACCGGGATCGTCTGCGTATTGGCCGGCAGTTGGTAGATCTTGCCGCCGACCGCGCCGTTGCCGGGGTTGGTGAAGTCCTTGAGCTCGCCCGGCTGCCACGCGTACAGGTTGCCGCTCTCGGCGAAGCCCGCCGGCGACACCGCGACCATCACGTCGGGGAACTGCCCGGAGGTGAGAAGCTGCTTGGCGTACGCGGTCCGGTCCTGGGTGGGCGCGACGAGCTTCTTCACCTTGATGTCGGGGTGCTTGGACGTGACGCGCTTGATGTTCGCGTCCCAGACCTGCGGGGTGAGGTTCGGCGTCTCGAAGACGAGGAACGTGATCTCCTTCGACCCCGAGCCGGACGCGCCGCCCGAGTCGTCCTTCACCGAGCAGCCGCCCGTGCCGAGTGCCGCCGCGCCGAGCGCGAGGCCCAGTGCCGCCGATAGCGTGGATGTCCAGGCCCCCGGACGTCTTCTCATGCCGGGTCCTCCCTCTCGCATCGTGAGTGGATGGAACTGGGTGGCCGGTAGGCGCATTAGATCCGACCTCTATGTGTCTGTCAACGGGGATCGGTGGGCGCTGTGGCATTCTCGGGCGTGATACATCCGATCTATGGGGGAGCGGGCATGGCAGTCACCGATGAGGCGATCGAGCGGATCAAAGAGATGATCGTCTCGGGGTCGCTGCGGCCCGGCGACCGGCTGCCGCGCGAGGCCGATCTGGCCGCTCAGCTCGGCCTTTCCCGGAACTCGCTGCGCGAGGCGGTCCGCGCGCTGTCCCTGATGCGGGTGCTGGACGTACGGCAGGGGGACGGCACGTACGTCACCAGCCTGGAGCCCAACCTGCTCCTCGACGCGCTCAGCTTCGTCGTCGAGGTCCACCACGACACGACCGTGCTGGAGTTCTTCGAGGTGCGGCGGCTGCTGGAGCCGCACGCGGTCGCGATGGCGGCGCTTCGCATGACCGATGAGCAGGTGGAGGAGCTGCGCGCCCATCTCGACCGGGTCGGCGCCGACTCGTCCGCCGACGACCTGGTGGCGAACGACCTGGAGTTCCATCGCCGGATCGCCGAGGCGTCGGGCAACTCCGTCCTGTGCTCCCTCCTGGAGAACCTGTCGGGCCCGACGATGCGCGGCCGGATCTGGCGGGGGCTCACGCAGGAGGGCGCCTGGGGCCGGACGCACGCCGAGCACCAGGCCATCCTCGACGCGATCGCCGACCGGCAGCCCGACGTGGCGCGCGGCTGGGCGACCGTCCACGTCGCGGGCGTGGAGCAGTGGCTGCGCCGTTCCCTGCTCGACCCCTGAGGCCTGCCCGCTCCAGATTCTCGGCTCCTGAGGCCTATTGACTCGTACCACAAACGTTTTCATACTCCCGGGCATGGGTGCCTCCGAGGACGGCGCCCGGGCGACGATCCGGGCGGTGGCGGCTCTGGCCGGTGTCTCCGCGTCCACGGTCTCGCGCACGCTCAACAACCCCGAGCTCGTCAACGCCGAGACCCGGCGCCGCGTGCTCGAATGCGCCGAACGGCTCGGCTACCAGCCCAACCGGGCGGCGCAGTCCCTTGTCCTGGGCCGCACGATGAGCGTCGGCCTGATCGTCCCCGACATCGCCAACCCGTTCTTCGCCCCGTTCATCAAGGGCGTGGAGGCCTACTTCCGGCAGACCGGCTACGCGGTCTTCCTCGCCGACACCGACGAGGACGGCGCCACCGAGGTGCGGCTCGCCGAGGCCATGGTGGAGCGCGCGGACGGGCTGATCCTGTGCTCGCCGCGCATGTCGGGGATGCGGGTGCGGTCGATCGCGGCCAAGATCCCCGTCGTGCTGGCCAACCGCCTCAGCCGCACGGTGCCGTCGATCTCGATGGACGTCCAGCCGGGCATCGAGCAGGCGGTGACGCACATCCACGCCCTGGGGCACCGGCGGTGCGCCTACCTGTCCGGCCCGCTCGACTCGTGGTCCAACCGCCAGCGGCGCAAGGCCCTGCATGACAGGTGTGCCGAGCGCAGCATCGAGCTGGTCGTGCTCGGCCCGTACGAACCCCGTTTCACCGGCGGCTACCGTGCCGCCGACGAAGTGCTGGCCGCGGACGTCACCGCGGTCTTCGCCTACAACGATCTCGTCGCGCTCGGCGTGCGGTCCCGGCTGGAAGGCCGCGGTGTGCGGGTGCCCGGCGAGATCAGCATGGTGGGTTTCGACGACATCCCGATGGCGTCGATGACCTCGCCGCCCCTCACCACCGTGGCGGTGCCGGTCCCGGCCGTGGCCAGGGGCGCCGCCGCGATGCTGCTCACGCGACTCGTCGGTGGGGCGCCGGGGGCGCCGCCACCTCCGCCGGCACAAGAGCTGGCGACCCGTCTCGTCATCCGGAGCACCACCGGGCCGACGTAGGATCCGGCTCGCCCAGGAGGACCACCCCCATGAGATCTCCGCGCATCTCCGCCCCCTCCGTTCCCGCCGCTCGTTCCACCTTTTCCGCTCGTTCCGCCGTCTCCCTCGCCGCCGCCGGCTGCCTGCTCGCCGGGCTGGTCTCGTGCGGCTCCCCGGACTCGGGGGGCAAGCCGGCCGCCGAGCCCGCGGCCGGCGACGTCAAGCTCCCCACCAAGCAGGTCACGCTGAACATCATCGACGTGGCAGGCAACCTGCAGCTCACCCAGCAGATTTTCGAGAACTACAAGGCGAAGAACCCCAAGCTCATCAAGAACATCACCTACACCAAGGTCACCGCGCCGGAGCTGGCAGGGAAGGTCAAGGCCCAGCAGGACGCGGGACGGCTGGACATCGACCTGGTGCTGACCGGGACCGACGGGCTGTCGGCCGGGCTGGAGCAGAACCTGTGGATCGACCTGCTCGGCAAGTACGCCGACAAGCTCCCCGACATCAACAGCCTCTACCAGCCGCCCGCCGCCAAGATGCAGGAGCTCGCCCATGGCAAGGGTGTCGTCGTGACCTACTACCCGTCGGGCCCGCTCATCGAGTACAACCCCAAGACCGTGCCCAACCCGCCGAAGACGGCGCAGGAGCTGCTGGCCTGGGCCAAGGCACACCCCAAGAAGCTGATGTACGCGAGGCCCGCCAACTCCGGACCTGGCCGTACGTGGCTGATGGGGCTGCCCTACATCCTCAAGGACTCCAACCCCAAGGATCCCGTCAACGGCTGGTCCAAGACCTGGGCGTACCTCAAGGAGCTGGACAAGTACGTCGAGTACTACCCGACGGGCACCTCGCAGACCATGAAGGAACTCGGCGAAGGATCGCGTGACATCATCCTCACCACCACCGGCTGGGACATCAATCCGCGCGTCCTGCAGCAGGTGCCCAAGGAGATGAAGACGCAGTCGCTGAACGGCTTCACGTGGGTCACCGACGCCCACTACATGGCCGTCCCGAAGGGCATCTCGGGTGAGAAGCTCGGCCTGCTTGCCGACGTCATGAAGTTCGCGCTCACACCGGAGCAGCAGGCGATCACCTACGACAAGGGCTACTTCTATCCCGGGCCCGCGGTGAACGGCGTGCCGGTGACGATGGCCCCGCCCGCGAGCCAGCAGGTCATCAAGGAGTTCGGCCGGCCTGAGTACGAGAAGCTCATCGCGGACAACCCCAAGGTCCCGCCGCTGGAGGCCAAGGACATGGTCGCCGCCTTCGATAAATGGGACAAGGAGGTCGGCGGCCAGAAGGTGAAGAAGTCATGACGCCGGAGACCGTCATGGCGGGCGAGCGGCGCGCCGCGTTCGACCATCTGCGGCTGGACGGAGTGACCCGGCGCTTCGGCTCGGCGGTGGCGCTCAGCGAGCTCGACCTGCGGATCGAAGGGGGCGAGTTCCTGGCCCTCCTCGGCCCGTCGGGCTGCGGCAAGTCCACCGCCCTCAACTGCCTGGCCGGGCTGCTCCCGCTGTCGGCCGGCTCGATCTGGCTCGACGGCGAACGGATCGACGGGCTGCCACCGGAACGCCGCGGCTTCGGGATGGTGTTCCAGAACTACGCGCTCTTCCCGCATCTGTCGGTCCGCCGCAACGTCGCGTTCGGGCTCTCGGTGCGGCGGGTCGGCAAGGCCGAGATCAGGCGGCGGGTGGACGAGGCGCTCGCGCTGGTCGAGCTCACCGAGCACGCCGGCAAGCTGCCCGGCCAGCTGTCGGGCGGGCAGCAGCAGCGGGTGGCGATCGCCCGCGCGGTCGTGCTCCGGCCGCGGCTGGTGCTCATGGACGAGCCGCTGTCCAATCTCGACGCCAAGCTGCGCGTCCAGATGCGGACCGAGATCCGGCGGATGCACCAGGACCTCGGCCTGACCACGGTGTACGTGACGCACGACCAGGAGGAGGCGCTCGCCCTCGCCGACCGGCTCGTGGTGCTTCGCGCGGGGAAGGTCGAGCAGATCGGCACGCCCGAGGAGGTCTACACCTACCCCTCCAGCACGTACATCGCGGGCTTCATGGGATACCGCAACCTGCTGGAACTCCCAGTCGTGACGACAGAGAACGGCCGGGTCACGACGGACAACGGCCAGGTCGTGGTGGGGGAGGGCACGTTCCGGCTGACCGGCGTTCCGCAGCAGCGGATCTCCGGGTCGCGCGCGGTCGCCGCCGTCAGGCCGGAGGACTTCCGGCGCGCCGTGCCAGGTGATCGGAACACCCTCGGCGTGCGGGTGGAGGTGTCGGAGTTCCACGGCCGGGAGGTCGCCGCCGAAGGGGTCACCGAGGGCGGGCACATCATTCACTTCCGGCTGCCCGAACGGGTTGCGCCAGGCGAGCGGATCGAGCTCGCGGTGCCCGTGGAACGCGTGCTGGTGTACGCGGACGCCGTGGATCCCGCGGTGGACGCCGCCAGTGGTGCCGTGTACGGCGCCGGGCCGGAGGAGGCGTGATGGCGGTCGACACCGAACGCACGACGCCCAGCGCGCCGCGTGCGCCACGGCGGGCGGGCGGCCTCCGGCACCGGCTCGCGGAACGCGGTGTGGACCGGGTGCTGCTCCTGCTGGTGCCCGCGCTCCTGGTCGTGATCCTGCTGTTCCTCTACCCGATGATGTACGGGGTGGGGCTCTCCCTGCAGCCGCAGAAGGGCGGCGGGATGCTCGCCAACTACCGCGCGTTCTTCGACGACCCGTACCAGCGCGACACCATCTGGAAGACGTTGCGGCTCGCGCTCCCCGCCGCACTGATCAATGTGGGTGTCTCGGTGCCGATCGCGTACCGGTTGCGCGGGAGGTTCCGGGGGCGGCGGGCGCTGACGGCGATCCTCGTGCTGCCGGTCACGCTCGGGACGGTGCTGGTCGCCGACGGGTTGTTGCGCTACCTCGGGCCGAAGGGCTGGTTCAACCGGGTCCTGCTGGACCTCGGGTTGGTCGACGAGCCGGTCCGGCTGATCTACAACTACTGGGGCGTGCTGTTCTCGCTGATCATCACCGGCTTCCCGTTCGCGTTCCTGCTCGTGCTCGCCTACATGTCGGGCATCGACCCGACGCTGGAACGGGCGGCGGCGACGCTGGGCGCCGGGCCGTGGCAGCGGATGCGGCGCATCCTGCTCCCGCTGCTGGCGCCGGGGCTGGCGACCACGTTCGTGCTGGCCTTCGTGCTCGCCTTCTCGGTGTTCCCGTCGGCCAACCTCGTCGGCGAACCGGCGGACGAGACGCGCGTGATGGCCATCGCGGCCTACCAGTCGGCGTTCGAGAAGTACGACTACTCGATGGCGTCGACGATCGCCGTGCTGATGGGCGCGTTCGAGCTGCTGGTCATCTCGGTCACGCTCCTCGTGCGCGGCCGTCTCTACACCGGGCCGTCGGCGGGAGGTAAGGGCGCATGAGCATCGGCCGATCCCCCACCGCATCCCACGCCGCATCGCGCCGGCGCGGTCTGCCCGCCGGGCGCGCGGGCAGCTGGATCGTCTGGGGCTGCGTCGCGTTCTTCCTGCTCAACCTGGCCGCGCTGATCCTTTCGGTGGTGGTCAACTCGTTCGGCACCAGCTGGTTCGCCGGTTGGCTGCCGCAGGGCTTCACCACCGCGTGGTACTCCGACGCATGGTCGGAGTTCGCGCTGGGCGAGGTGTTGCAGACCACGCTCGCCGTCACGCTCGCCGTGGTCGCGTTGTCGCTGCTCCTCGGAGTGCCCGCCGCGTACGCCCTCGCCCGCCGCGACTTCCCGGGCAAGCGCGCGGTGTTGTTGCTGCTCCTGCTCCCGGTGTTGCTCCCGCCCATCACGTACGGCATCCCGCTCGCCACCGTGCTCTACAAGTTCCACCTGGCCGGGACGATGACCGGGGTGGTCGCCGCCAACCTCGTGCCGGCGTTGCCGTTCGTCGTGCTGGTGATGACGCCGTTCGTCGAGCAGATCGACACCAATGTCGAGTCGGCGGCGCGGATGTGCGGCGCGCGCACCCGGCAGGTCTTCACCCGCGTGCTGGTGCCGCTCCTGCTGCCCGGCATCCTGGCCGCCGGCATCCTCGTCCTTGTCCGGACCGTCGCGATGTTCGAGCTGACCTTCCTGGTCGCCGACGCCGACAGCCAGACCCTCATCGTGGCGCTCTACAGCGCCGCGTTCACCCCGGGCATCCGCGCGGCCCAGGCCATCGACGCCATGGCCGTGATCTACATGGCGCTGTCGGCGATGCTGCTGATCATCGCGCTGGTGTTCGTCAACCCGACACAGATCGTGACCCAGGTGAGGGAGGCGACTGCGGAATGAGCGCCGTGAGATTCGACTACTGGGGTGAGCGTGTGCTGGTGACCGGCGCCGCCGGGCTGATCGGGCGCGCCCTGGTCGCCCGCTTCACCGAATGCGGCGCCGACGTCGTGGCCGTGGACTGCGACGCCGACGGGCTCAAGGCCTTCCGGCACGTGCCGAGGGTCACCACGGTGGTCGGCGACCTGGCCCGCGAGGAGGTCGCCGACGACGTCTTCGCCCGCCTCCACCGGGCGGGCGGCCTGGACGTGCTGGTCAACAACGCCGCGATCACCGAGGTCCGGACCCCGTTCATCGACATCGGCACGGCCCTGTGGGACGAGGTGGTCGCCGCCAACCTGCGGTCGGCCTATCTCCTGTCGGTCCGTGCGGTCCGCTACTGGCGGGAGGCCGGACGCGGCGGCGTCATCATCAACATGTCGTCGCCGGGCGGTTCGCGGGCTCACGACGACCAGGCCGCCTATGACGTGACCAAGGCGGCCCTGGAAGCCCTCGCCCGCGCGATCGCCGTCGAGCTCGGTGGTCAGGGTGTCCGCGCCAACTGCATCGCCCCGGCGAGCGTCGTCGGCGACGTCCGGCCCGCCACGGACCTCCCTTCGGGCCGTACGACGGCGCCCGAGGAGGTGGCCGACGCCGCCCTCTTCCTCGCCTCGCCCGCGGCCGCGCAGCTCAACGGGCACGTGCTCCGCGTGGACGGTGGCCTGCACGCCCGCCTGCGCACCGATCCGTCCCAGGAGCAGCAGCGAGACGGCGGCCGGCTCGCATGATCACCGATCTGAGCAGCACGCTCCACCGGGTCCCGATGATCCGCCCGTGGAGTCCGGAGATGACCCACATCCACGTGATCGTCACCGTGCTGACCACGCACGACGAGCGCGCCGGCACGGGATTCTCGTGGGCGCCGTGGGTCGGAGGTCAGGCGGTCCACGCACTGCTCGAATCCGACATCAAGGACGCCGTGGTGGGCCTGCCGGCCCATCCCGGAGTGGTCTTCGACAGGCTCTGGTGGCATCTGCACGAGGCGGGCCGGGGCGGCCTGGTCACGACCGCCCTGGCGGCGGTGGACCTCGCCCTCTGGGATCTGCACGCCGCCGACGGCCTGGTCGAGACGCTCGGCCGGCGCCGCGACGCCGTCGAGGCCTACGGCAGCGGCGTCAACCGGCACTACACGCTCAAGGAACTGGTCGCCCAGGCTGAACGGTGGGTCCGGCACGGCCACAGCGCCGTCAAGATCAAGGTCGGCCTGGACGACCCGGCCGGCGACGTCGAACGCGTCGCCGCCGTCCGCGACGTGATCGGGCCCGGCGCCAAGCTCATGCTGGACGCCAACCAGCGCTGGGACCTGCCCCGGGCCCTGCGCGCCATCGAGGCGTTCCGCCCGTACGACCCGTACCTCATCGAAGAGCCGCTCCCGGCCGCCGACGTCCACGCCTACGCCCGGCTCCGCGCGAGCGTGGACGTCCCGATCGCCCTCGGCGAGAACACCTACACGCCGTACCAGTTCCGCGACCTCCTCGTCGCCGGCGCGTGCGACATCGTCCAGCCCAACGTCATCCGCGTCGGCGGCATCACTCCGTTCCTGCGCATCGTCGAGCTGGCCCGCACGTTCGACGTCCCGACGTTCCCGCACCTGCTCCCCGACATCTCGGGCCAGCTCGCCTGCTGCCTCCCGATGCCGACCATGGTTGAGGACGTCGAGGACGCGTCGTTCGCCGCGCTCGGCCTGCTGCGTGAGCCGCACCCGGTCCAGATCGCCGACGGCATGCTCACCCCCGGCGACCACCGGGGGCTGGGCCTCACCTTCGACTGCGCACGACTGGCCGAAACCAGGCTGTCCTGACCCGGACGAAACGATCTTGCCGTTGCCTGCTCAGCCGGGGAACGTGGTGGAGGGCAGGCCCTGGCCCGCGTTCGGGACCACGAACAACGATCCGGCGTGGGAGTCGTCGGGCGGGGCGGCGGTGGTTGCTGTGGTGACGTAGAGGTCGCGCAGATCCGGCCCGCCGAAGGCGCAGGCGGTGGTCTGGCGGGCGGGGATCTCGACGGTGCGGTCGAGGGTCCCGGCGGGGGTGTAGCGCAGGACCCGGCCGCCACTCCAGAGGGCAACCCAGACGCAGCCGTCGGCGTCGACGGTGAGGCCGTCCGGGAGGCCGGGGACATGGACGAACGGGCGGAACACCGGGTCGGGGACGTCAGAGTCGAGGACGTCGATCCGGCGGGTCGGGGTGTCCACGTAGTACATCAGGCTGTGGTCCGGGCTCCAGGCGATGCCGTTGCTGACCGTGACGTCGGAGCGGATCGTCGTGACGGTGCCGTCCGCGGTGACGCGGCGGAGCTTGCCGCCGCCGGGTGCCTCGTCGTAGCGCATGGTGCCCGCCCACAGCGCGCCGTCGGGGGCGACGGCCGCGTCATTGGCCCGGCAGCCCTCCTCGGGGTGGTGGGCGAGCCAGTGGAACGTGCCGTCCGGGTCGTAGAGGCCGACGCCGTCACGCAGGTTGGCCACCAGGCCCCCGTTCGCCCGCGGCTTGGCGGCGCCGACGTGCTGGTCGGCGCTGAAGACCTCGTCGGAGCCGGTGCCCGGGTGGTACGTGTGGATCTTGGAAGCGAGCACGTCCACCCACAGGAGCCGCCGGGTCGCGGGGTCCCAGGTGGGGCCTTCGCCGAGCTGTGCCTGTGCGGGGAGGGCGATGTCCCATTTCATGAGGTGTCTCCGAAAGGGCGGGCGGCCGGGGCCGCCCGCCCTGGACGGGTCAGCGGGCGGAGAAGGCGTAGGTCGTGGTGGTGTTGTAGTTCTGACTGGGCCTCAACGTCGTCGACGGGAAGTTGGGCTTGTTGGGCGAGTCGGGGAAGTGCTGCGTCTCCAGGCAGAAACCGTCACCCTGACGGTAGGCCCGGCCGCTGGTCCCGACCAGACGGCCGGTGAGGAAGTTGCCGGAGTAGAACTGCAGGCCCGGCTCGGTCGTCAGCACGTCCATGATCCGGCCGCTGCGCGGCTCGGTGACGCGGGCGGCGTGCTTGCCGTTCAGGACCCAGTTGTGGTCATAGCCGCGCCCCCGCACCATCTGAGGGTGGTTCGAGCGGATGCGCTCGCCGATCTTGTGCGGCTTGGTGAAGTCGAGCGGCGTGCCCGCGACGGGGGCGAGCTTGCCGGTCGGGATGAGGGTGGTGTCAACGGGGGTGTAGCGCTTGGCGTTGATGCGCATCGAGTGGTCGTAGACGCCACCGGAGCCCTCACCGGCCAGGTTGAAGTAGGTGTGGTTGGTGAGGTTGACCACGGTGGGCTTGTCGGTCGTGGCCTTGTAGCCGATGCGCAGTTCGTTGCGCGGTGTGAGGGTGTAGGTGACGGCGGTGGTGAGGTTGCCGGGGTAGCCCTCTTCGCCGTCGGGGCTGACGCGGGTCAGGCGGAGCGAGACGTCGCGGCCCTTCTTGATCGGCTGGGCCTTCCAGACCCACTTGTCGAAGCCGTTGGGACCGCCGTGCAGGCTGTTGTCGCCGTCGTTGGCGGGCACCTTGTAGGTCTTGCCGTCCAGGGTGAAGCTCGCCTTGCCGATGCGGTTGCCGAACCGCCCGATGATGGCTCCGAAGTACGGGTTCTCAGTGACGTAGGCCGGGCTGAGGTAGCCGGCGAGCGACTTGAAGCCCAGCGCGACGTTACCGCTGCGCCCGCGCCGGTCGGGGACGTCCAGCGACTGCACGATGCCGCCGTACGTGAGGATGCGCACCCGCATCCCCCGGCCGTTCGACAGCGTGTACCGCTCGACCTTGGTGCCTGAGGGGAGGGCGCCGAAGGCCTCCTTGGAGATCTTGGGGGCGGCGGCCGGGACGAGGGCCGTCGCGGTGAGCACGGCGGCGGAGGTGGCCACGGGTCGGGTGAGTTTCATGAACGACCTTTCAGGGGGGTGGGCAACAACCGGGCAGGAACGTTCTGGTAGACGACAGGGACCAGGAAACGGCGGATCGCGGCCGTGCCCACCGAGGTGTGGGACGGCGAGGTGGTCGCGGGCCAGGGACCGCCGTGGTGCATGGCGGCGGTGACCGCGACACCGGTCGGCCAGCCGTTGAAGACGATGCGGCCCGCGCGGTCGCGGACCTTGTCCAGGAGGGCGTCGGCGAGCCGGTCGTCCTCCGGCTCGGCGTGGACGGTGGCCGTCAGCGAGCCGGGCATGGCGCCGGCGGCGGCGAGCAGTTCCTCCTCGGTGTCGTATTCGACGATGAGCGTGGCCGGGCCGAAGTGCTCCTCCCACAGCTCCGGCGTCAGGTCGCTCACCGGGACGGAGAAGACGGCCGGGACCGGGTCGCCGTCCGACCGCTGCCCGGCCAGCAGTGACACCCCCGGACGCGCGGCCAGGTCGTCCAGGCCTTCGGCGAAGGCGTCCTGGATGCCGCTCGTCAGGAGGGGGCGCGGCGCGATCTCGTCGGCCAGGCGGTTCAGGGTGTCCCCGAAACCGTGCCCCGCCGGGAGGAACAGCAGGCCCGGCTTGGTGCACAGCTGGCCGCTGCTGTTGGTGAACGACGCCGTGAAGCCGCGGGCGATCTCATCGGCACGTTCACGCACCGCCGACGGCGTGACGAAGACCGGATTGACGCTGCCCAGCTCGCCGTAGAACGGGATCGGGTCGCGGCGCCCGCTCGCGAGGTCGTACAGTGCCCGCCCGCCCCTGGTCGAGCCGGTGAAGGCCGCCGCCCGGATCGCGGGGTGCTGGACCAGCGCGCGGCCGGCCTCGAACCCCTCGACCATCGCGAACGTGCCCTCCGGGGCCTTGGCCGGTGCCTCGTTCAGTGCGTCCAGCACCAGTTCGGCCGTCCGGCGGGAGGTCTGCGGGTGGCCCGGGTGCGCCTTGACGACCACCGGGCAACCGGCGGCGAGCGCGGCGGCCGTGTCGCCGCCCGCGATGGAGAAGGCGAACGGGAAGTTGCTCGCCGCGTACACGGCGACCGGTCCGATGGGCCGGTTGAGCCGGTACAGGGCCGGGTCGCCCTCCTCGATCACGATGTCCAGAAAGCCGCCGTCCTCGGCGACGCCGGCGAACAACCGGAGCTGCCCGGTCGTGCGGGCCAGCTCGCCGGTGAGGCGGCCCTCCGCGAGGCCGGTCTCCTCGCCGGCCAGGGCGATCAGCTCACCGGCGGCCTCGTCGAGCCGGTCGGCGATGCCGCGCAGGAACGCGGCCCGCGTGGTCAGCGGCACGGCGGTGAGGTCGCCGAACTCGGCGGCGGCGCGGCCCGCCGCGGCGCAGGCGTCGTCGACCTGGGCCACGGTGTGGTCGGTCATGGTGTCCTTCCGGATGAAATGGGGCGGGCTAAGGCGTGGAGACGCGCCTTAGCGGAGCAGCGGGGCCCCGGAGCGGCGCTTGGTCCAGATGTCGAAGGCGACGGCGGCCAGCAGGACCAGGCCCTTCACGAGCATCACGCGCTCGCTCGGCGCGCCGATCAGGGACATGCCGTTGTTGATCACAGCCATGATCAGACCGCCGGTGATCGCGCCGACCACCTTGCCCACGCCGCCCTGCACGGCCGCCCCGCCGATGAACGCGGCGGCGATGGCGTCGAGCTCGAACGCGTTGCCCGCGGTGGGGCCCGCCTGGTTGAGGCGGCCGGCGAAGATGACACCGGCGAGCGCGCCGAGCACGCCCATGTTGACGAACAGCCAGAAGACCACCGACTTGGCCTTGACGCCCGACAGCACGGCCGACTGCAGGTTGCCACCCACCGCGTAGATGTGGCGGCCGAAGACCGTCCGGCCCGTCAGGAGCGAGTAGCCCAGGACGAGCGTGGCCAGCAGGACCAGCACCCAGGGCAGGTTGTGGAAGCGGGCGAGCTGCACGGTGACCGCCATGATGAGCGCGCCTGCCGCGATGAGCTTTCCAGCGAACACCGGCAGCGGGTCGACCGTCTGCCCGTACCCCTGGCGTGCCTGCCGGGTACGCCACTGCGTGACCGCCAGCGCCGCGGTCGCCGCGGCCGCGGCGAGCAGGCTGAACAGGTCGGCGCCGCCGAGCGGCCCCAGCGCGACGTTGCCGAGATAGCTCCCGGTGAACCCGTTCGACAGCGTGCGGACCGGGTCCGGGAACGGGCCGATGCCCTGGTTGCCGAGCACCGTCAGGGTCAGCGCGCGGAACAACAACATCCCCGCGAGCGTGACGATGAAGGACGGGATGCCGAAGTAGGCCGTCCAGTAGCCCTGCCAGGCGCCGATCGCCGCCCCGGCCACCAGCGTCAGCACCAGCGCCAGCGGCCATGGCACGTCGTGGTTCACCATCAGCACGGCCGCGATCGCGCCGGTGACGCCGACGACCGAGCCGACCGACAGGTCGATGTGGCCGGAGATGATGATCAAGATCATCCCGATCGCCAGGATCAGGATGTAGGAGTTCTGCACGATGATGTTGGAGATGTTCTGCGGCTGGAGGAGGTCTCCTCCGGTGAGCACCGTGAACAGCGCGACGATCAGTGCGAACGCGACATAGATGCCGCTCTGCCGGAGGTTGAACGACAGCCGCGGCGGCGGTGCGGACCTGCGTGGCCCCGCCGCGGCGGACTTCGCCCCGGCGGTGTTCGCGGAGGTGGCGGTGTCACTCATCCGGCCTGCTCCTTGTTGACGGTGTTGTGGTGTTGGTGGTGTTGACGTTGTCAGTGGTGTTGGTGGTGAGGTCCATGGTCATGTGATGCATGAGGCGCTCCTGGGTGGCGTCCGCACGGTCGACCTCGCCGGTGATCCGGCCGGCCGCCATGGTGTAGACGCGGTCGCACATGCCCAGCAGCTCTGGCAGCTCCGAGGAGATGAGCAGGATCGCCTTCCCCTCGGCCGCCAGCCGGTTGATGATCGAATAGATTTCGTACTTGGCGCCCACGTCGATCCCGCGGGTGGGCTCGTCCAGGATCAGCACATCCGGATCGGTGAAGATCCATTTGGCCAGCACGACCTTCTGCTGGTTGCCGCCGCTGAGCTTGCCGGTCACCGCGAGCACGTCGGGCGCCTTGATGTTCATGCTGGTGCGGTACTCCTCGGCCACCTGGTACTCGCGGTGGTCGTGCACCCAGCCGAACCGGGCCAGCCGGGACAGGCCCGCGCCCGAGACGTTGTGCTTGATGTTCTGGATCAGGTTGAGGCCGTACCGTTTGCGATCCTCGGTCGCGTAGGCCAGGCCATGCCGGATCGCCGCCCCGACCGAACGTGCCTCGATCTGCTTGCCGTCCTTGAAGAGGCGACCGGAGATCCCGGTGCCGTAGGAACGGCCGAACACGCTCATGGCAAGTTCGGTCCGGCCGGCGCCCATCAGCCCGGCCAGCCCGACGATCTCGCCGCGGCGCAGCTGGAGGTTGGCCCCGGACACCACCGGGCGGTCGGGCTGGGACGGGCTGTGCACCGTCCAGTCCTCGATCCGGAGCACCTCCGAGCCGATCTCCGGCTCCCGCGGGGGATAGCGGTGCTCCAGATCGCGGCCGACCATCCCGGCGATGATCTGCTCCTCGGTGACGTCGCCGGCCGACGGATCGAGCGTTCCGATCATCCGGCCGTCGCGCAGGATGCTGATCGTGTCAGCGACCGCCAGCACCTCGTTCAGCTTGTGCGAGATGATCACCGAGGTGATGCCCTCGTCCCGGAGCCCGCGGATGAGGTCCAGCAGGTGCGCGGAGTCCTCGTCGTTGAGCGCCGCGGTCGGCTCGTCGAGGATCAGCAGGCGCACCCGCTTGGACAGCGCCTTGGCGATCTCGACGAGCTGCTGCTTGCCCACGCCCAGGTAGGCGATCGGCGTGACCGGGTTCGCCGGCAACCCGACCCGCTCCAGCAACCGACCGGCCTCGTGGTTGGTGCGGTTCCAGTCGACCACGCCGCGCTTGGCCTGCTCGTTGCCGAGGAAGATGTTCTCGGCGATCGACAGCTGCGGGCACAGCGCGAGTTCCTGGTGGATGATGACGATCCCGCGGGCCTCGCTGTCGCGGATGCCGGCGAACTCGCACGGCTCGCCGTCAAAGCGGATCTCGCCCTCGTACGAGCCGTGCGGGTACACCCCCGACAACACCTTCATCAGCGTCGACTTGCCCGCGCCGTTCTCCCCGCAGATCGCGTGGATCTCGCCGCGCCGCACCGACAGTGAGACGTCTTCGAGGGCCTTGACGCCGGGGAACGTCTTAGTGATCCCGGACATCGTGAGAATGTCGTCAGCCATGGTGATCAGCCGAGCTGCGCTTGCGTGTAGTACTTGGTGTCGAGCAGGGCCGACTTGACGTTGGACTTCTCAACGATCATCGGCTGCAGCAGCTGCGACGGGACGATCTTCTTGCCGTTCTCGTAGTCCTTGGTGTTGTTGACCGTGGGCTTGCCGCCCTTGAGCACGGTGTCGGCCATCTTCACCGTCTCGGAGGCGAGCTGGCGGGTGTCCTTGAAGATCGTGGAGTACTGCTCACCGGCGAGGATCGACTTGACCGAGGCCAGCTCCGCGTCCTGCCCGGTCACGATCGGGTACGGCTGCGAGCCGGTGCCGTAGCCATTGCTCTTGAGGGCCGACAGGATGCCGATGGACAGGCCGTCGTAGGGCGACAGCACGCCGTCGACCTTGGCGCCGCTGCGGTAGGTCTTGGTGAGCAGGTCCTCCATGCGCTTCTGCGCGGTGGCCGGGTCCCAGCGCAGGATGGCGATCGTCTTGAAGTCCTTCTGGCCGCTCTTGACGACGATGGTGCCCTTGTCGATGTAGGGCTTGAGCACCGACATCGCGCCGTTGAAGAAGAACGTGGCGTTGTTGTCGTCCGGGGAGCCCGCGAAGAGCTCGACGTTGAACGGGCCCTTGGCCTTGCCCTCGGAGCCGTCGGCGTTCTTCAGCTTGAGCCCGATCAGCAGCGAGGTCGCCTGCTGCACGCCGACCTTGAAGTTGTCGAACGTGGCGTAGTAGTCGACGTTCGGGCTGTTGCGGATCAGCCGGTCGTACGCGATCACCGGGATCTTGCTGTCGGCGGCCTGCTGGAGCTGCGTCGTCAGGGTGGTGCCGTCGATCGAGGCGACGATCAGGAGCTTGGCGCCCTTGGTGATCTGGTTCTCGATCTGGCTGACCTGGGTGGGGATGTCGTTCTCGGCGTACTGCAGGTCGACCTTGTAGCCGAGCTTCTCCAGGCTGGACTTGACGTTGTTGCCGTCGCTGATCCAGCGCTCGGACGACTTGGTCGGCATGGTGACGCCGATCAGCGCGCCCTTGGCGTCGGCCGCGTCCGGCTTCTTGTCGATGTCCTTCTCGGCGGAGCCGCACGCGGCCGCCGTCATGGTCAGGGCGATGGCGGTGACCGCCGTCGCAAAACGCCCGAGTTTCATGTCGTTCTCCTTGGGGGTGGGTGTTTCTCAGGTGGTGAGGGCGGCCGTGTCGGCGAGCGGGAATCGCCGCAGAGGACCAGGGGTTCGTGAACCGAGTGGTGACATCCCGCTGTCGGCGCCGAGCCGGGCGAGAAGATCAAGGACGAGCCGGCCGCGCCGGACACGCTCGCGGCCGCTTTCGACGGCCAGCGTGCCCATGTGACGGCCCGCAGGGTAGATCGGCGCCGCGTTGCGCAGGCCGAACTTCAGGTAGATCGGGGCGCCGCAGCGGATCAGCTCCGCCGCCTCGTACATCCGCACGAAGCCGCCGAGGTCGTCGGGCGTCTCCACGTAGAAGTCCATGGGGGCGGTGCTGACCGCGCGGAGCTCGGCGATCTGAGCGAGGGTGAGGTCGCTGGGCACGTTCAGCGAGTCGCCGCCCAACTGCTCCCACACAGCGTAAGAGGCCGGGTTGACCGGTCCGACCAGCGCCGACACCTTGAACGTGGTGTCGGCGGGCAGACGTCCGGCGGCGCGCATCTGGTGCAGCGTCCACAACACGCCCTCGTCCGCGACGAGCAGGCATCGCACCCCGAGCGCGGTGGCCCGTTCCGCTTCCTCCACGCACTGCGCGAGCTGGTCGCGGCCCCGGGCGCGCGGCCCGGAGGCCAGGTAGGCGCGGCCGCCGGCGCCCGGGTCCCAGGTCCCGCGAGGGCCGAGGAACAGGCAGAGTTCGATGTCGTTCTCGTCGCAGGCCGCGACCATCTGGATGATCTCGGCGTCGGTCAGCATCCACACGCCGCTGCCCTGGCTGATGCGGTGCAGCGGGACCGCCAGCCGGGCGCTTTCGGCGAGGACGGCGTCCAGCACGGCCGGTCCCTCGCAGGACGGCAGCTCGGTCCGCCACGTTCCCCCGTCGGGGAAGGCGTACGCGGAGGACGGCACCGTCTCGGCGCTGGGCGGGAAGCCGAGATCTTCCAGGACGTGCTCGCCGGGCCGGCGAGCCCCCGGGCGGTGGGCGTACGCCGTGGCAGCGTGCGAATCAGATGCCAGCGCGTCGGCTCCACCGGGCCGGTCGTTGATGGGTGTGGGAGTCATGGCGTCCTCGATCATGCGTCGGGTCGGTCTGCGATGGGTTCGGTCGAGGTCTGGTCACTCGAGATCAGGTCACTCGAGATCAGGTCGGAGCAGGACCTTGCCCGCGTCTGCGGAGCCGCTCAGGTTCAGCGCGGCCTCGAACTCGGCGAGGGGGAGCTCATGGGTGATCAAAGAGGCGGGCCGGAGCACGCCGGAGTCGAACGCGCGGACCGCGTACGCCCAGTCCGCCGGACCCGCACCGAAGACCGTATGGAGCCTAAGGGCACGCGTGACCAGCAGAGACGTGGCGACGGCGTCGGCGGGGTCGGCCGGAATCCCGGTGACCGCCACCCGGCCGCCGCGGCGCGTCAGCGCCACCGCCGCGTGCGCGGTGCCGGGGGCGCCCGCGGTCTCCACCACGACGTCGAAGGTGCCTTCGGCGGCCTCGCCCGGGCGCAGGAACTGGGTCGCGCCCGCCTCGAGCGCGGTCTCGCCGCGTTCGGAACGCGGGTCGATCGCCACCAGCCGCGCGGGGGACGCGGCGGACAGCAACTGCAGCGTCAACATGCCGAGGGTGCCCGCGCCGACCACCGCCGCCGACTCACCCGGCCGCAGCGAGACCTGCCGGACCACGGCGGCGATCACGGCGGCCGGCTCCAGCAGCGCCGCCGCCCGCAGGTCCGCGCCCGGCGCCAGGACGTGCAGCATGCGCGTCGGCAGCAGCAGGTGGTCGGCGAACGCGCCGGGCCGGGTGAACCCGGTCTCGTCGTAGCCGGCCAGGCACAGGTTGGGGGAGCCGTCCCGGCACGGGCCGCAGACCTGGCAGCCGCGGAACCCCTCGCCGACCACCAGGGCCCCGACCATGGCCGGGTCCGTCTGAGGGCCGACCGCGGCGACCGTGCCCGACCATTCGTGGCCCGGCACGATCGGGTATGTGGCGAAGTCGGCCGGACGGGTCCCGTCGTAGAGCTCGCGGTCGCTGCCGCACAGGCCCGCGGCGGCGACCCGGACGAGGGCCTCGCCCGGACCCGGCTCCGGCGGATCGTCGGGCACCAGCCGGAAACGGCCCGGCTCCGGCACCAGCAGAGCGCGGCTCACTTGCCGGTTCCCCGACGCAGGTGCCAATCCTCGGCGAACAGGTCGAAGTCCGCGTTCTGCTGCGGGAACTCCGCGACCGCGTCCAGATCGAGCCGGACGCCCAGGCCGGGTTCCTCCGGGAGCCCGAAGTAGCCGTCCACGACCTCGGGGAGGCCGGTGGCGATCCCCTTGATCGCGGCGTCGGCGAAGTCGTTGAAGTGTTCGAGGATCTTGAAGTTGGGCACGCAGACCCCCAGCTGGAGCGAGGCGGCGGTGAGCACCGGGCCGCCCACGTTGTGCGGGGCGACCTGGATGAAGTGGGTCTCGGCGGTGGCCGCCAGCTTGCGGACCTCGCTGATGCCGCCGCTGTGCCCGACGTCGGGCTGGATGATGTCGGCGGCCTGGAGCTCGAAGATCTCGCGGAACTCGATCCGGTCGTGGATGCGCTCGCCGGTCGCGATCGGCAGGTCGGTGTGCTCGGAGACCTTGGCGAGGGCCTTCAGGTTCTCCGGCGGGACCGGCTCTTCGAGCCAGGCCGGGGCGTACGGCGCGAGCAGCCCGGCCAGCCGGATCGCGGTGGCGGGGGAGAACCGGCCGTGCATCTCGACCAGCAGCTCCCGTTCGGGCCCGATCGCGTCGCGGACCGCCTCCACCAGGCTGATCGAACGCATCGTCTCGGCGTGGTCGAGCTCCATCTGGCCCGCGCCGAACGGGTCGAGCTTGAGCGCCTGGTAACCGCGCTCGACGACCCGCGTGGCGGCCGCGTGGAACTCCTCCGGGGTCCGGTCGACGGTGTACCAGCCGTTGGCGTAGGCCTTGACCCGGTCGCGCACCTGACCGCCGAGCAGCCGCCACACCGGCTGGGCGAGGGCCTGGCCGACGATGTCCCAGCACGCCATCTCCACGCACGCGATCCCGGACATGACGATCTCGCCCGCACGGCCGTAGTCGCCGTACTTCATGCGGTGGACCAGATCCTCGATGTTGAACGGATCGCTGCCGACCACGTGCCGGCGCTCGGCCTCGGCCAGGTAACCCCGCAGGGCCTCGGTGTGACCGAGCATCCTGGTCTCGCCGACGCCGGTCAGGCCCTCGTCGGTGTGAACGGTCACGAACGTGAGGTTCCGCCAGGGCGTTCCCACGACGTGCGTGTCGATCTTGGTGATGCGCACGAGCTGCTTCCTTACTTAACTAGCACTAGCTTGGGTTAGCGCTAACACACCGCCGCGCCTCGGGCGGTCGTCATTCTCGGGTTGTCAGGTGCGGTGTCTGGGTGCGGTGCTCTCCCGGACCACCAGTTCGGGCTCGGCGGTGCGCCGGGGAGCCCCCGTCGCGCCGTCGATGCGTTCGAGCAACATCTGGAAGGCGTACCGCCCGACCTCGCCGAACGGCTGGCGGACGCTGGTCAGGGGTGGTGCGAAGTAGGGTGCCTCGGGTACGTCGTCGAAGCCCGCCACGCTCACGTCACCGGGCACGTCCCGGCCCGCCTCGCGCAGGGCGCGCAGCAGGCCCAGCGCCATCGGGTCGTTCGCGGCGAACACCGCCGTCACCGCGGGATCGGCGGCCAGCACCTGGCCCTGTTCGTAGCCGGATCTGGCGCTCCAGTCGCCCGCCAGCGGCGCGGGGATCTCCCGGCCGGCCAGCGCCTCCCGCCAGCCGGCGAGGCGCGCCGCGGCGTCCACCCAGTCGGGCGGCCCTGCCATGTGCCACACGGTCTCGTGTCCGAGGTCCAGCAGGTGCCGGGTCGCCCGCAACGCGCCCGCGTAGTGGTCCACGGCCGCCACGGGCACCGGCAGGTCGTCGCCCGCACCGACCGCCACCACCGGAAAGTCGGGCGGCAGGCTGCGCAGTCCCTCGGCCGCCGAGAGGTGGGGAGCGATGACGATGACGCCGTCGACCGACTGCGAGCGCAACCGGTCCACGCCGTCCTCGATCGAGCCCCGGCTCAGCGCGCTCAGGCTGGCGATCGTGATGGTGTACTCCGCGCTGCGTGCGGCCCGCTCGATCCCGTACAGGGTCGAGGCCGGTCCGTACAGGGTGGTGTCGAAGCTGACCACGCCGAGGACCCCGGAGCGGCCGGTCGCCAGGACGCGGGCCGCGGAGTTGGGCCGGTAGTCCAGCTCCCGCATGGCGGCCAGCACCTTGTCGCGCGTCTTCGGCCGGACCTTCTCGGGGGTGTTGAGCACACGGGACACCGTCATCGCCGAGACGCCGGCCAGCGCGGCGACGTCCTCCATCACCGCGCCGCGCGAGCGCCCGGTGGGGGCAGGTGCGGCGGTGCTCAATGTGATCTCCTGCACATCTCGTAACGTTGCCGAAATGTTTGCGCTAACTCCCGTCGCGTGTCAACACCTGACCTGGAGTTTTTGGTAGCGCAAACATCCCGTGCCTCAGGGGCGTGACCACGCGAAACCGCCCTGACCTGGGCTTTCGCATGATCACAAAGTTTGAAGGTTACGGGAATGTTATGCGCTAACGCTAACCGCAATGACCGCCCTGAGCAGGGCCTTATCAGAGATCTGATGGCCGTGGGAGGCCGGTTCCGGACGGCTCCGGCGGTCGTCGGCCGGGGTGTGCGGGGCATGTCTCCTGCGAGTCATTCCAGTCGGAAGAGAGGTTCTTGTGTTTGTTAGCCATCCTCCATAGCGGGCGTAGCCGGCGACTACGAGAACCTCACCACCAGTGAGGAGATCAAACGCATGTCCGACGCACCACTGCCCGTCGTCGCCGAGGTGAAGGGTCACATCGCCGCCATCGCCTTCGGTATCGCCACCGTCGGTCCCGGCATCGCGATCGGCCTGATCTTCGGGATGGGCGTCCTCGCCATCGCCAGGCAGCCGGAGCTCACCGCGACGATCCGCCAGACCATGATTCTGGGATTCTCGCTCGCCGAGGCGCTGGCCCTCATCGCCTTCGTCGTACCGTTCGTGTACGCGAGGCTCGACTGAACACTGTCCGACTGAAACACCTGTAACACCGCCCGAGGCCTGACCCACAAGGCAGGGCAGCACCAAAGACGCGCACCGTCGCCCCTTCAAGGGGGCGACGGTTCCCGGCGGACTTCACAGCCGATGACTGAGAGCGCGACAGTTCCGCTTGGCGAACGGGTGAGGGACTGTCAGACCTGCTCCTTATGGTGTGGAGATGGACGAACAGCAGCCCCAAAAGGCGTTCTCCAAGCGAACCCGTACCAAGCAAGGTCGCACGTACTACGACAACGTCTACGCGACATCGCTCGAAGAGGCGTACGAGTTGTACGGCGAGAGCTACATGGAGGGCGCCGAAGTCGACATCGTTCCGGCCGATGCTTGGGACCTGGACATGGGTGACCGTGGGCTGAGCCACTAGCTCCTCAGGCTGACGTCAAGGCCCCTCCCGTGAAGGAGGAGCCTTGAATGGCCTCGTCAGCAGTACAGGTTGCCTCCCGGCGGTACGCCCAGGATCTGCGTGAAGCGCTGGTAGGCGTTCACCCGGCTCTGCACTGTGGCCGGATTCCTGCCGTCACACTCCAGGGCGCCGTTGATGCTGCGGATCGTCTCGCCGAACCCGCGGCCGTTGACCATCGCACTGTGGCCGCTCATGGTGCCGGGGCCGCTCTGCGTCATCCAGTACCAGAGGGCGGTCTTCCAGGAGACTGCGGCATCCCGTTCCACTAGCCACGGGTCGTTCAGCAGGTTGAGGCCAAGGGTGTCGCCCGCCGCCTTGTAGTTGAAGTTCCAGCTGAGCTGGATGGGACCGCGCCCGTAGTACGCGGCTTGGCCCGCAGGGCATCCGTAGGGCTGGCTGCGGTCGCAGTAGTGCGGGTAGTTGGAGGTGTTCTGCTCCACGATGTGGACCAGCCCGCCGGTCTCATGGTTGACGTTGGCCAGGAAAGCGGCTGCCTCCTGCTTCCTGACGGTGTCGCTGCCGGTTTTGGCGAACGCGGGGAAGGCATTCATTGCGGAGGTCAGGCCGCTGTAGGAGTAGAAGGAATTCCGGCTCGGGAACATCTGGTTGAACTGCGCCTGGCTCACCACGAAGCCGCCGGGGCCAGGGTCGGTCGTGCCGCCGCAGGTGCCCTGGTCCGCCCATACGTCGGTACTGCCCGGCGTCTCGTTCTGTGTCCACCACTTTGCCGACCAGTTGTGCCCGTTATGGGACACCACCGCACCGCCGTGGTAGGCGGTCGAGGCGTTCCAGCTCGTCGCGCAGGCCGCGGCGTCCGCCGCCGTCGACAGGACGGCCGGGAGCAGGCCCGCCAGCAGCGTCACCGCCGCGAGCAGTACCACCATCCGTCGCATTCGATCGCTCCCCTCTGGAATGATTCTTAGGAAAGTTTCCTAAGAATTGGCGCGATCGTGACATGCCGGATCCCGCGCGGCAAGACCCAAGTCCCGCCGAAAAACCTGGTCGACAGAGCCACCTCGACTGGTATCGGCTATCTTTTTTGAACCCCGTCGCCGTTCCGTGCGTATCGGTGTTCAGGTGCGGATCTCGGTCGAGTCCGGATCCCTTGGTTGCGGATCGGTGGATCGCTGGTGGCTCGTGTCGCGTGACAATCCCGAAAATGGCCAGGTCGCCCAGTGGAGTCGTTTCCTGGACGCGCTGGAGACCGCATGCGTGACATGCGGGGGCCAGGGCGACGTGACGAGCCATTCCTGGAGGGCGTGGTACGAGCGTGCGGAGGAACTCGCCCGGGTCGCCGAGGCCGCCCGCCGCGCGGCCGGGCTGCGCACCGGCGGAGGCGGAAACGGCTTCCGGCCGGAGGCTCCTCCGGACACGGCGGTCGGGGCACCGTCGATCGTCGCGGCGGTCGAGCGTGCGATGAACGAGCATGACGCGGCGCAACCTGTGGGTTCCCGGCAGGTGCCGTGCCCTGACTGCGGGGGTACCGGGCGTGCGCTGAGCCCGGTGGGTCTGCGGTTGGCCGAGATCCTGACGCATCACGGCTTCGTCCGTGTGGAGGACCCCGAACGAGGATTCAACCCGAAGGGATGACGTTCCTCCCGGTCACCGCCTTCGGTGTGGCCGGCGTCTCCGGCCACACCGGCGGCGCTAGAGCACCTCGAAAACCTTGTAGGCGACCCCGCCGTCCACCAGGTAGCCGGACGCGACGCACACGACGTCGTTGAGCCACGCGTACTGCTGGGCGCCCGTCTCGAAGAACACAGTGGTCCGGAAGTAGTACCGCGAGGGATCGACCTCTTCGGGCTTCCCGGTCCGTACCTCCGGTGGCCTGACCCACCGCCCGCTGTACGTCATGTAGATCGGCGCGCCGTCGTCCGTGCGCAGGATCAGCCGGACGTCCAGGTGCATGGTCCCGTCGGGCCGGAACAACGTCCAGTCGCCGCCGCCCGGCAGCACCTCGCCGCGCAGCTTCGGCCCCTCGAAGGTCCCGCCCTTGGCGCCGAACAGGATGCGCCGGCCGAACGGCCCGTCGCCCACGTCCACCGGAGTCTCCAGATCGACGACGATGTCGAACAGGAAACCGGTCTTGATCTCACCGACGTCCTTCACCCGGGAATCCATCACCGCACCGCCAGGACCGTGTCCGTGGAGACGCCCGACTGCGAACAGAGCGCCGCCAGGTCGAAGAAGAACCGCTCGCTCGCGATCAGGCCGTCCTTGAAGGTGAACCTGATGAAGACCGGCAGTTCGGCCCGCCGCCCGTTCGGGGTCACTCCGAATGCCGGCCCGGTCATGGTCATCCGCACCGTTCCCCAGCACACCAGCGTCTCGCCGTCGGACGCGTGCCCCTCCAGCTCGACGTCGTAGTCCGGAAAGACCGTGAAGAACCCGGTCAACGCCCTTGCGTTCTCCTCAAGTCCCCTCGCCACAGACCCGAAAGCAGGTGCCTCCAGCACCATCTCCTCGTGCAGCAGCTTCATCGCCGCCGGAACGTCCTGCCTGCTCTTCGCCTCGGCCAGCGCCTGCGCCAGCCCGAACATGCGGTCACTGTCCATGCAACAAAACATACGGCCGTACGTACGTATACTGCAAGGCGGGATGGAAGGATGGGCAGATGACCGACGGAAGACTCCTGCGCGGCGCCCGATCCAGGCAGGCCATCACCCGCCACGCCGTGGACGTCGCCTCCCTGGAGGGCCTCAACGGCCTCAGCCTCGGCCGCCTGGCCACCGACCTGGGCCTGAGCAAGAGCGGCATCCAGACCCTCTTCCGGACCAAGGAGAACCTGCACCTGGCCACCATCGAGACGGCAGCCAAGGAGTTCTACGAAGCGGTCGTGGCCCCCGCACTCCCTGCAGCCGCAGGCCTGCCCCGCCTCCGCGCCCTGATAGACCGCTGGATCGTCTACGCCGAGACGCCCCTCTTCGAAGGTGGCTGCTTCTGGGCTGCCAACCTCCCCGACTTCGACAGCCGCCCAGGCCCCGTCCGCGACGCCCTGGTGAACCAGCACAACAGCTGGCGCACCCTCCTCTCAAACGAACTGGCCCACGCCGCCAAAGCCCAAGAGCTACCCCCCATGGACCCCGACCTGACCGCCTTCCACATCGACGCAGTCCTCATGGCCACCAATACGGCCCTACGCCTGAACACCCCAAAAGCAACGGCCACCGCACGCCGCATCCTCAATTCCGTCGTGACCCTATGAATGCGGATTCATGGCTATGCGGCGATCGCTTCGTAGGCGGCCAGCACGATGCTGAGCGCCCTGTCGTAGCCGTCGTCCCCCAGCATCTGGTTCATCACGTACGACACCGTCATGCGGTGGTCGAAGTCGACGAGCACCAGCGAGCCGCCCCACCCGCCCCATGAGCAGGTGCGGTTCTCGAGGCGGTAGCCCATACCCCAGCGGACCGGTGTGCCCAGGATGCGGTCCTCTCCACGGAACTGCTCCTCGAAGACACGCTCGCAGCCGGCTTCCGACAGGAGGCCTGCGCCTCCGCTTGCCAGCACCGACTGCACGGTGCCAACGGAGCGGGCGTTGCCGAAACCTCCGATGGCAGGCATTCCGGCGCGCCGCCAGGCCGGGGTGCCGGCGTCGGACACCCCGACCAGGAACCCCTCCGGCTTGTCGCCCTCGGGCGCGGCGATCAGCGGAGCGACACGATGGTCGTGCTCGGTGGGCAGGCCGATGTGGAAATCGGCGCCCAACGGCCCGGCCACCTCCTCGGCGAAGAACGTGCCCAGGCTGCGCCCGGTGACGCGGCGGACGACCTCACCTACGAGGAAACCGAATGTGATCGAGTGATAGCCGGCCTCGGTGCCCGGCTCCCATTGCGGGGCCTGCGCGGCCAGCAGGGCGGTGGCACTCTGCCAGTCGTAGAGGTCTGCGACCGTCATCGGCTTGTCCCAGGTCGGCAGGCCCGCGGTGTGCCCGAGCAGGTGCCTGACCCGCACATCCTGCTTGCCCGCAGCCGCGAACTCCGGCCAGTAGCGTGCGACCGGCGCGTCCAAGTCGAGCTCGCCGCGATCGGCAAGGATCAATGCGCACAGTGCCGTCATCGTCTTGGTGGTGGACCAGACGCTGGTGATGGTGTCGCGCTCCCAAGGGAAACTGGCGGCCGTATCGACGTAACCGCCCCAGATGTCGACTACCGGCTCGCCGTCTATGTGAACCGCCGCCGAGGCGCCCACATCCTCGGCGTCCAGTGAGGCCGCCAACGCCTCAGCCACCTTGCTGAACCGGCCGTCACAGCTTCCCTGGATCTGCGCCACAGGGCGCAACGTACCCTCGGCCAAAACGGCCGAGCCACTCATTTTCCGAGGCGCGGCAGACGTTCGGCGCGCTTGCGGATGGACGGATCGCGGTCAGTGTCGACCTTGGCCAGATTTTGCGGAATGGGGCCATCGCCAGCTTGGCCGCGATGTGGCGTCCCCCGCCGTCCGGCCCTGGAAGGCCGGACGGCGGAGAGCCGGTGTCAGGGCAGGTCGGGCTGCTCGTTCGTCCAGCCGATCTTCGAGACGGCCTCGGAGTCCAGGACGGCGCCGTCCTTGACCCGGTAGGTCTGCGTGCCCAGCGGAAGTCCGGTGGCCGGATCGATGATGGTTCTGTTCTTGATGCGCTTACTGCCGTCGGCCCCCATGGTGACGGCGTTGCCCTTGCGTCCCAGGGAGTCGGTCACCGTTCCTTCTGAACGGACGCCGGGCGTCGCGGCCAGCATCTCGTAGGCGGCCCCCATGACCGCTGGCGAGACCGGGAGTTGCAGGATCAGGCCCGTGCCGGCCTCGTACGTGATGGTGTCGAGCATCTTTCCGGCGCCCGGGAGACGGCGTTTGATCTCTGCGCGAAGTCCGTTCCGGTCGGCGGGCAGGCGCCGCACCTGGTCCATGGTGATCTCGTCGTTGCCCAGGCTCCCGACGATCCCCGGCTTGCCTTCGGTGCCCGGACGCCGGCCTCCCGGAGTGCCCCGTTCGGCTTTCCGCGGACCGGCCGTGGTGGTGACGACCCGCTCCTTGCAGAGCTTCTTGACTCTCTCGCAGATGGCGCCAAGGTGCTGCTTGATACGCCATGAGGTCGGGGAGCCGTCGGCCTTCCAGGTGGCGCGGTCGGCGTCGGAGACAGGCGCCCAGCCCAGATCCTGGAAGATCATCCAGCTCTGGCCCGCAGGCGAGATCCATACCTCCTTCGCCTCGGACTTCTGGATCCAGTAACCCTTACCGGGGACCTGGACCTTGTTCCCGGTCAGCCTCGTCGCGATCCGGTAGTAAGCCCCGCTCGCCGGCTGGTTGCGTGCGGAGGAAGCCGCCGCGAGCAGGACCGAGTCCGCGGAGAGCACCACCTGCCGCGGGGTGGTGGTGGTCGGCGGGCTGTTGGGCTCGTGCGTGGTCGGCGTGCCGAGATTGGTGACGACGACGGTCAGGGCTGCGGCTGCGGCCGTCAGGCCGAGCGCCCCTGCCAGCCACGGTGTGCGACGGCGCCGGCTTACCGGGCCATGGCCGTGGATCGTTCGCTGGAGCTGGTGCCTCCCGTCATCGCGGACCTCCTGGGCGGCTGCCGGCTTGGCCAGCAACTCCTTCAGTGACTGGAGTTCGTTCATCGTTCGGTTCCTTCCAGCGCGGTGCGGAGTTTCCCCCTGGCCCGGTTGAGCCGGGAGCCGACGGTCCCGTAAGGGATGTCGAGGGCTGCGGCGATCTCCTCATGGCTGAGCTCGGCCAGTGCGGCGAGCAGCACGACGTCGCGTTCCTTCGCGGTGAGTCCGGCAAGGGCCTTGGCCAGCTCCGGTTGCAGGCGTTGCGCGCTCACCGACGCGACGACCCGGCTCTCATGGCTGGCCGTGTCCGGCTCCGGGGCGGCTCGTGCCAGAGCCCGGTAGTGCCGTGCCTCGGTCCGCCGATGCCGCGCCACCAGATTCGTCGCGATGCCGAACAGCCACGACCTGAGGTTTCCGCGATCGGGATCGAATCGTTCCCTGTGCCGGAACGCCTCCGTGAACACGTCCGCAACGAGATCGTCGGCGGCCTGAGAGTCGAGACGCCCCGCGACGTACGCGTAGATCTGGTCGAAGTACCGGTCGTAGACGGCCGGGAACGCCTCAAGATCTTCGGGAGCCGTGAGCTCGCCCGTGTCCTCGAGATCTGTGGACAAACCCCACCCCTCTCCTTGACTGCGTCGTTCAGTCGTTCACCGGTACTTCGCCGATCGCCCGATCCGCTTTCGCTCCCTGTGGGCACCGGCTGTCAGCCACGCCGCGCAGACAGAGGGCAGACAGAGGAACGTCCCACCGACAGTTTGATCGTGTCGGTGGGACGGCGATGTTCGGCGTGCGGCGGTGCTCGGCTGATCAGGTGCTCGGCTGATCAGGGGTGGGCGAGCAGTGGTTCGGCGCTTTCGGTGTCCTGCTCGGTGACGGGCTGCTGTTTGAGCCGTGGGGCGTTCATCAGGGCGGCGACGAGCAGCGCGCCGACCATGATGATTCCCGCGGCCCAGGCGCTGGCCGTCGCGAAGCCTTCCACCACTGCCTGCTTGGCGATGGCCGGGCTCGCGCCGTGCGAGGCCAGGTAGTCCATGGTCGCGCTCGTGGCGATGGTGTTGAGCAGGGCGGTGCCGATCGAGCTGCCGATCTGCTGCGCGGTGTTGAAGCTGGCCGAGGCTATGCCCGAGTCGTCCTGGTCGACGCCGAGGGTGGCGCAGTTGAGGGCCGCCGGCATGATCAGGCCCGCCCCGAAGCCGAGCAGGAGTTGCGCGACCAGCACGCCGCCGGCGTAGGTGGTGCCGGTCTCCAGAGTGAGCATCCACAACATGCCTGATGAGGCGATGAGCATACCGGGCACGATCAGAACCCGCGGCGGGAGCTTGGGCAGCAGCCGGGTGGTGAGCCCGCCGGCCGACAGCAGGACCGCCGCGGTCATCGGCAGGAAGGCCGCGCCCGTCTTGATCGGCGAGAATCCCATGACGACCTGCATGTGGTAGGTCATGAAGAGGAACGCCCCGAACATTCCGATGACGGCCAGCCCCACGGCCAGGTAGGCGCCGCCGCGGTTGCGGTCGGCGATCACACGTAGCGGCAGCAGCGGCTGCGGCACCCGGCTCTCGACGAAGGTGAACGCGGCGAGCAGCACAGCGCCGGCGGCCAGCAGGCCGATGACCGTCATCGAGCCCCAGCCCTCGGATTCGGCCTGGCTGGTGGCGTACACGATCGCCACCAGCCCGCTGGTCACCAGCAGCACGCCGGGGATGTCGAACCGGGCCTTGCCCGCGCGCCGCGACTCGGCCAGCATCGCGTACCCGCCGATCGCCGCGATCAGGGCGATGGGGATGTTGACGTACAGGCACCAGCGCCAGTCCAGGTAGTCGGTCAGCGCCCCGCCGGCCAGCAGCCCGATCGCGCCGCCGGCGGCGGTGATGGCGCCCCAGATCCCGAACGCCTTGGCACGGTCCTTCGGCTGGGTGAACGTCACGGTCAGCAGCGACAGCGCCGACGGCCCGAGCAGCGCGCCGAACGCGCCCTGCAGCGCACGGGCGGTCAGCAGCATCTCGAAGTTGGACGCCGCGCCGCCGAGCGCCGACGCGCCGGCGAAGCCGAGCAGCGCGATGAGGAAGGTCCGCTTGCGGCCGGTGTAGTCGGCGATCCGGCCGCCGAGCAACAGCAGGCTGCCGAACGCCAGCGTGTACGCGGTGATGATCCACTGCCGGTCGCCGTCGGAGATCCCGAGATCCCGCTGGAGCGACGGCAGCGCGATGTTCACCACGGTGGCGTCCAGAATGATCATGAGCTGGCCCAGCCCGATGAAGAACAGCGCCGCCCAGCGGCGTGAAGCCTCCGGCGGGGCCTGCGCCTTCGTGGTTGCCATGACTTCTTCGTCCTCACTCGTGATGCGTGCCGGGCGGATCGTTCGCGCGGCGCTGACGAACACGAGACGCAGGCGATGCGACCCCTGTGACAGCGCGGTCCTGTGACGTGGGCCACCGACTACGGGTGTCACAAAGCGGCGGCAACCGGCGTCTTGTGCGTGGGCGCACGTTGACAGCGAAGGGGCAGGAGCCAGTGATGAGCGATCGAACAACGGGCACAGCCGAGCCGGTTGCCGGTGCTGGCCGCAGTGACGGTTGTGGCCGCATGGATTCCGCCACCGAGGCGTTCGTCGCCCACCGCAACCTGCTGTTCACCGTTGCCTACGAGATGCTCGGCTCGGCCGCCGACGCCGAAGACGTCCTGCAGGAGACCTGGCTGCGATGGGTGGGCGTCGATCTGGCCACGGTGCGGGATCAGCGTGCCTACCTCGTCCGGATCGCCACTCGGCAGGCCCTCGACCGGCTGCGGACGCTCGCCCGGCGCAAGGAGTCCTATGTCGGGCCGTGGCTGCCCGAGCCGTTGCTGACCGCGCCGGACGTCGCCGAGGACGTCGAGCTGGCCGACAGCGTCTCGATGTCCATGATGCTGGTGCTGGAGACACTCGGACCGATCGAACGGGCGGTGTTCGTGCTGCGCGAGGTGTTCGACCTCGGGTACGACGAGATCGCCGAAGCCGTCGACAAGACCCCCGCAGCCGTACGCCAGATCGCCCACCGCGCACGGGCACACGTCGCCGAGCGACGGCCGCGCGGCATCGTCTCCCCAGCCGAGACCCGGGCCGCACTCGAGGCTTTCCAACGGGCGGTCGAGACGGGCGACCTGCAGAACCTGCTCGACATCCTCGCGCCGGACGTCGTCGCTCTGGGCGACGGTGGCGGAGTCAAGCAGGCCGTACCGCGGCCCATCGTGGGGGCCGACAAGGTGGTTCGCCTGTTCACTGCCGGTTTGAACGCGGCCGTCGGCGAAATATCGGTCGAGCCGGTCCAGGTCAACGGAGGCCCAGCCCTGCTCATACGGCGCAACGGGGAACTCGACGGCATCGTGGCGATGCGGGTCGAGGACGGCTTGATCACCGGGCTCTACATCGTGCGCAATCCCGAGAAGTTGGCGCGCGTAGAGCGGGAGACCACTTTGAGCCGCTGAACCCCCAGGCGTGCGACGGGAAACGGCGGGGCATAACCTGGATTTTGTCGGCTGGACGCGTTCGCGCATGGTGACCCGCGAACCGGGGCCGGCGCGAGGCGTGTATGACTACGGCTACTTCAAGCACGCGTCGGCCAGGACGTCTACCGGCCGAGGTGACGAGTTTCGTGGGGCGTCGGCGCGAGATCGCCGACGTCCGCCAGATGCTGACCAGATCCCGGATGGTGACGCTCACCGGCCCGGGCGGCGTCGGCAAGACCAGGCTGGCCTCCCGGGCGGCGGCCGACGTGCAGCGGGCGTTCCCGGACGGGGTGTGGCTGGTCGAGCTCGCCGCCCTGCAGAACCCGGAACTGCTCGTCAATACCGTGATCGACACCCTGGAGCTCCAGGACCGCACGTCCCGGTCGCTGATGCAGGTGCTCGTCGACCATCTGCAGGACCGGCGGGCGCTGCTGATCTTGGACAACTGCGAGCACCTGCTCGGCGAGACCGCCGTGCTGGCCGGGGAGCTGTTGCGCTCCGCCCCTGACCTGCGCATCCTCGCCACCAGCAGGCAGGCGCTCGGCATCGTGGGCGAGCAGACCATGGGAGTGCCGCCGATGCCGCTGCCGGACTCCGGGGAGCGGCATCCGGCCGCCGACGTGCTCGCCGGGGCGGACGCGGTGCAGCTGTTCACCGACCGGGCAGTCGCGGTATTGCCCGACTTCACGCTGAACGACGACAACCGCGGCGCGGTCGAACGGATCGTCCGCCGGCTCGACGGCATCCCGCTCGGCATCGAGCTGGCCGCCGTGCGGCTCCGGGTGCTGTCCATCGAACAGCTGCACGACCGGCTCAACGACCGGTTCCGGCTGCTGTCGGCCGGGTCGAGGACGGTCATGCCCCGGCACCAGACGCTGCGGGCGCTGATCGACTGGAGCCACGCCCTGTGCACCGAGCAGGAACGCCTGCTGTGGGCGCGCGCCTCGGTGTTCGCGGACGGCCTGGACCTGGATGCGGCCGAGGCGGTCTGCGCCGGCGACGGCATCGACCGCGACGAGATCATGGACCTGGTGGCCGGACTGGTGGACAAGTCGGTCTTCACCCGCGAGGAGCAGGCGTTCAGCGTCCGGTACCGACTGCTGGAGACCATCCGCCAGTACGGCCTGGACCGGCTGCAGGAGTCCGGAGATGAGGACACGCTCCGGGGCAGGCATCGCGACTACTTCCGGGACCTGGCGGTTCAGATCCAGAAGGAGTGGTTCGGACCCGACCAGGTGACGTGGTTCGAGAGGCTGCGCAGCGAGCACGGCAACCTGCGCACCGCCCTCGACTTCTGCTTCGCCACACCAGGTGAGCGCACGCAGGCCCTGATCATGACCACGGCGCTCCGCTACTACTGGATCGCGGCGGGTTTCCTGCGCGAGGGGCGCACTTGGGTGGAGCGCGCGCTCGCCTCCTCGGACGTCTCCTCGGGTGCCGCACAGGGCCCGGCCACGGACGCCTCCTCGGGCGCCGCACCGGACGCCGCCCCTGACGACGTTCGCGGCCTGGCCCTGTGCATGCTGGCCAGGCTGGCGATCCTGCAGAACGACTTCGCTGCGGCGGAGTCGGTGCTGGAGGAGAGCCGCGACCTGTCCGAGCGGCTCGGCGACAGAGCGATCATCGCGCAGGTCCGGTACGTGTCGGGCCTGGCCGCGCTGTTCCAGGGAAGGCTGCCGGAGGCCCTGAGGCTGCTCACCGAGGCGACGTACGACTGGTACGGCGAGATCGGCGACGAGACGGGCATCGTCAACTCGATGATGTACCTGGCCATCGCCCATTCGTTCCTCAGAGACTCCGACACGGCCGTCGCGTTGTTCGAGGAATGCCTGCGCAGGTGCGAGGCGCGGAGCGAGAACTGGTTCACCTCGTACGCCAAGTGCGTCTACGGGCTGGAGGTGTGGCGGCAGGGCGATCCGGCGCGGGCGATCGAGCTGGAGCACGAGAGCATCCGGCTCAAGGAGCCCTTCAACGACGGGCTGGGCATCGCGCTGTGCGTGGAGATCCTGGCCTGGATCGCCGCCGATGAGGACGACTGCGAACGCGCCGCCCTGCTGCTCGGGGCGCTCTGCACCCTGTGGCGGTCCATCGGCGGATCACTGTTCCACTACCTGAAGGCGTTTCACGAGGAGTGCGAGCGGAAGGCGCGGGACCGCCTCGGCGCCAGGAAGCTCGAATCGTTCATGGCCAAGGGCGCCGGGCTCGACTTGCGGCAGACGGTCGCGGTCGCCCTGGGGGAGAAGGCCCCGGTGGACGAGACGTCCGGGACGGCCCTCACGGAGTCGCCGCTGACCCCCCGGGAGCTTGAGACCGCCCGGCTCGTCGCGCAGGGGCTGACCAACAAGGAGATCGCGGCGGCACTGGTGATCTCCAGGCGGACCGCCGAGGGTCACATCGAGCACATCATGAACAAACTCGGCTTCAAGTCCCGTACCCAGATCGCGGTCTACATCGGTGCGCTCGACCGGGCCATGGACGGCGGCGCGGCCTCCTCCGGCGAGGAGTGACGGCGGGCGGCCCCGGGGGAGGACGGGGGACCGGGGGAGGGGGCCGAGGCCGCCCAGCCGTTCTTTCGGGGGGTGGGGGGTGGGGGTGAGACGCCGGGGCCGCCACCAGCGGTGACCTGACGGCCCCGGCGTCCCGTGGGGAGAGTGGTTTGAGAGCCTCCGGTCGGTGCTTGCCGCAGGCCGAACGGAGGCCCAGCTCTGATGGATGCTCAGGATCCGTTGCTCACGATCCGCCGTTCAGGACGCGCCGCTCAGTACGGCAGCACCCGTCCCGAGGGCGTCCGCCGGTCGAGTTCGACCTCGGCGGGCCGCTTCGGCCGCTTGCTGATCTGGATCCTTTGCATCGCGTGGTTCTCCTTGGTTCGCGTCCCTTGTTCCGGGTGGTCAGCCGGCTGTTCCAGGTGGTCAGGCGGCGTTCGCGTAGCTGCGGGCGCCGCGCTGGACGGGGATGCTGCGTCCGTCCGGCAGCAGTTCGCCGCCGTCCTCGAAGATCACGATGCCGTTGCAGAGCAGGCCCCATCCCTGTTCGGGGTGGAACACCGTGAGCCGGGCAGCGTCATGATCAGGCGCTTGTGCTGCCGGGCATTGTGGCTTGTGCTGACACATGGCTTCGTACCTCGATCCTCGCCGTGGACGGCGTGGTTCTTTAGACGCTTTAAGCATGCGTCGGCGAGCGGTACCCATGGGACCGGGAGAACCCCCGTATGCATACCTATTCCACGTACGTGGGTATGCATTTGCTGCGGCCATGGGGTCTCTCGACGCCGCACCGTTCCAACGAGGGCGTTTCCTGCCCGTGACCAGGGGGTTTCCTGCCCCGTGCACGTGCACGGGGAGCGTGCCGGGGCATAGGGTGGCTGTGTTTGGTGCGGTCCAGACACGTGGTGATCGTGGCGCGAGGCATATATGGCTGTAGCGACATCGAGCACCTCGAGACGGCGGCAGGTGTCCAGGCTCCCGGCCGAGGTGACGAGTTTCGTGGGACGCCGGCACGAGGTTGCCGAGGTCCGGCGAATGCTCTCCGCCTCGCGCACGGTGACCCTGATGGGCGTGGGGGGCGTCGGCAAGACCAGGCTCGCCATCCGGGTGGCGACGATCATGGAGCGGTCCTTCGCGGACGGGGTATGGCTGGTCCAGCTGGCCGATCTTGAGAAGCCGGAGCTGCTCGTCCCGACGGTCCTGGAGAGCCTGGAGATCCGCGACCACTCGAACCGGCCGCCGATGGACGTCCTGATCGAACATCTGGACGGCAAGCAGACCTTGCTCGTCCTGGACAACTGCGAGCACCTGCTGCACGAGTGCGCCGTCCTGGCGGAGACGCTGCTGCGCGCAGCCCCTGACCTGCGGATCCTGGCCACCAGCCGGCACGTGCTGGGAGTCGCCGGCGAGCAGACGTTCCCCGTGCCGACGCTGCCGCTGCCGGACTCGGGGCCGCACGGCGCGGCGTTGTCGGACGCGGTGCAGCTGTTCACCGAGCGCGCCCAGGCCGTGCTGCCCGAGTTCAGGCTCACCGAGGACAACCGGGAGGCGGTGGAGCTGATCTGCCGGCGGCTCGACGGCCTCCCGCTGGGCATCGAGCTGGCGGCGGTGCGGCTGCGGGTGTTGTCGGTCTGGCAACTGCTGGACCGGCTGGACGATCGTTTCCGGCTGCTGACCGCCGGGTCACGGGCGGTGCTGCCCCGGCACCAGACGCTGCGGGCGCTGATCGACTGGAGCCACGCCCTGTGCACCGAGCCGGAACGCCTGCTGTGGGCGCGCGCCTCGGTCTTCAGCGGCGGCCTCGACCTGGAGGCGGCCGAGGCGGTCTGCGCCGGCGACGGGATCGCCCAGGAGGAGATCGTCGACCTGGTCATCGGCCTGGTGGAGAAGTCGATCCTGACCCGGGAGGAGCACCCGACCACGGTCCGGTACCGGCTGCTGGAGACCATCCGGCAGTACGGCCGCGAGCGCCTCGCCGAGTCGGGCCAGACTGAGGAGCTCGTGCGGCGGCACCGCGACTATTACCGGCGGCTGGCGGCCGAGGCCCGCCTCCGGCTGTTCGGGCCTGAACAGGTCAGCTGGCTCGCCAGGCTTCAGCTTGAGCACGCCAACCTGCGTACCGCGCTGGCCAACTGCTTCACCAGGCCGGCGGACGCGCCGGTCGGGGCGGGCATGGCCGCCGATCTGCTCTACCACTGGATCACCAGTTACTTCCTGGCCGAGGGGCGCCGCTGGCTGGACCGGAGCCTGGTGGCCTGTACCGAACGCGGTGAGGTCCGAGCCCGGGCGCTGTGGGCCAACAGCTGGCTCGCCATCATCCAGGCCGAACCCGCGAAGGCCGCGGCGATGCTGGAGGAGAGCAAGGCCCTGGGCCAGGAACTGGGGGCGGAGTCGGTCCTCGGCTACGTGGCCGTCTTCTCCGGGATGATCGCCATGTACGCCCAGGAGCCCGAGAAGGCGATCGCCCTCTACGGGGAGGCCGTGGACCGCCACCGCTCCACCGGGGACCCGGTGGGCCTGGCGCTGGCGCTCATCCGGCTCTCCCTCGCCCACTCCTTCCTCGGCGACTCGGCGCGCGCCATCGCCGTCGGCGAGGAGGGCATCGCCGTGTGCGAGGCCCACGGGGAGGGCTGGCACAAGGCGTACGCCCAGATGGCCCTGGGGATCGAGATCTGGCGGCAGGGCGACGCGCGGCGCGCGACCGAGATGGAGCAGGAAAGCCTGCGGTTCAACCGTTCCCTCGACGACCCGCTCGGCATCGGGGTGAACCTGGAGGTGCTGGCCTGGATCGCCGCCACCGAGGGGCAGTACCCGAGAGCGGCCCGGTTGCTGGGGATCGTGGCGACCGCCTGGGAGGCGATCGGCGCTCCGCTGTCCGGGTACGGGCATCTGGTGCACTTCCACGACGAGTGCGAGGCCCAGACCCGCGAGGCCCTCGGCCCGGCGGCGTTCGACGAGGCCTTCCAGCGCGGCGCGGGCCTGCCGTACGACGACGCGCTCGCCTACGCCCTGGAGGAACGGACGGCGCCGGCCGCCGGGGCCAGGCAGGGCGCCGGATCCCGGTCTGGCGCGACCTCCTCGCCACTGACCCCGCGGGAGACCGAGATCGCCGGGCTTGTCGCGCAGGGGATGAGCAACAAGGAGATCGCGGCGGCGGCCGTGATCGCCCAGCGCACCGTCGAGGGCCACATCGAACACATCATGAACAAGCTCGGTTTCCGTTCCCGAGCCCAGATCGCAGCCTGGGTGGGAGATCAGCCCTCCCCAGACGACCCTCCCCGTTCCGCCTCCCGCCGCCGCCAACAGCCCCGTCAGGCCCGAGCGACCCCGGGGATGCCCGGGGAGGAGGCACCACCTGGTTGATGAGCCGAGGCGATGAGCCGAAATGTCTGCTTACAACGAGTCTGCTTACAAAGAAATGATGGCGAACGGGCGGCCGTTCGGCCTGTCCGAGCTCATCGGACGTGGACCGGAGATGGCCGAGCTGCGCCGGATGTTGCCCAAGACGCGGCTGCTGACGTTGACCGGCGCGGGCGGGGTCGGCAAGACCCGGCTGGCCCGGCGGGCCGCCCGCACCTTGCGGGGGTGGTTCCCGGGCGGGGTGGAGTTCGTGGAGCTGGCCGCCCTGGAGGACGGCGCCCTCCTCGAATCGGCCGTCGCCTCCGCCCTCCGGCTCCGGCACAGCGGGCGGCAGGCCATGCCGGTCCTGGTGGATCACTTGACAGACAAGCGCATGCTGCTCATCCTGGACAACTGCGAGCACCTGCTGCAGGCGTGCGCCGACCTGGCGGACCGGCTGCTGCGGGGCGCCCCGCGGCTGCGGATCCTCGTCACCAGCCGGCAGCGGCTGGGCGTCCCGGGCGAGTACGTCCTGGCGGTGCCCCAGCTCCCCGTCCCGCAGGCCGGCGCGGCCGTCGGCGACATCGCGCGGAGTGAGGCGGTGCGCCTGTTCGCCGAACGGGCGGCCGAGGTGCGGCCGGGATTCGCCGTGGACGCGGCGAACGCCCCCGTGGTCGCCCGGCTGTCCCGGCGCCTGGAGGGACTCCCGCTGGCCATCGAGCTGGCTGCGGCGCGGCTGCGCACGATGCCCCTGGACGAGCTCGTACACAAGCTCGATGATCGCTTCGATGTGCTGGCGGGGCACGACCTGTCCCTGGCCGGAGGTTCGGCGCCGCCGCACCACGAGACCCTGCGCGCGACCATGGACTGGAGCTATGGGCTGTGCTCGCCCCAGGAACGGCTCATGTGGGCGCGGTTGTCGATCTTCCCCGGCGGGGTGGATCTGGACACCGCCGAGGCGGTGTGCGCGGGCGACGGGATCGCGCCCGAGGACGTGTTCGAGCTGCTCGCCGGGCTGATCGACAAGTCCATCGTGTTCACGGAACGAACTGACCACGCGGTCCGCTTCAGCATGCTGGAGAGCATCCGCGCCTACGGGCGCGAGCAGCTGATGTTCGCCGCCGAGCATTCCCCCTACGACGAGCAGGCACTGTACGAGCGATTCCGCGACCACTTCCTGCGCCTGGCCATCGGGAACCGGATCGACGCGCTGGCGCCCGACCAGCTCGACCGCGTCCAGACGGTGCGGACGGAGCTCCCCAACCTGCGGGTGGCGCTCGACCTGTGCTTCAAGCGCGGCGACCCCTCGGCGGGGCTGGAGATCGCGTTCGCGCTGTGGGGGCACTTCCTCATCGACGGCGCGATCAGCGAGGGACGGCACTGGGTGGAACGCGGCCTGGCGCTGGGGCCGCGCACCGGCACCAGCCGCGCGAAGGCCCTGTGGGCTGGCGCCTTGTTCGCCCTCCACCAAGACGATCTCCCCGCCGCGACACAGTGGGCGGACGAGTGCCGGACGTTCGCGGAACGAACCGGGAACGCGACGGCCTCGGCGTTCGCCGTTCAGACCTCCGGCATGATCGCGCTGGCGTCGGGCGACAGCGGACGCGGGCTCGAGCTGATGCGGGAGGCGCGCACCCGGCTCCAGGCCGTAGGCGACCTTTCCGCCGTAGGAGTCAACCTGTACTACTCGACGTCGGTCGGCGTGGCCGAGAGCCCGGAGGTGTCCGCCGACCTCGGCAAGGAGCTGCTCACGCTGACCGAGACCCACGAGGCCCCGCTCTTCCAGGCGTACGCGCTGCTCGCGCTGGGGTTCGTCGCCTGGCGGCAGAGCGATCCGGATGGGTGCGAGGCCAGTATGCGCCGGGCGGGCCGGATCCTCGGCATTGTCAGCGACCGCTGGGGCCTGCTCATGTGCTTGGAGGCCCTCGCCTGGGCCGCCGCCAGGAACGGGCGGCACGAACGGTGCGCCCGGCTGATGGGCGCGACCGGCAGGCTGTGGCAGACCATCGACACCCCACCGGTCGAGTTGCAGTTCCTCGCGGACTCGCACCGGGACTGCGAGGCCGGGGCGCGCCAGGAGCTGGGCCCCCAGGCGTACGCCGCAGCCCGGCGTTCCGGGGCGCGGCTCGAACTGGACCGCGCGGTCGCCTACGCACTCGAGGACGGGGAAGTGTCACCCGGCTGAGCAATTGGCCGGCGGACGGGCCCAGCCGGGGTCGAGCGTGTGGCGACCGCGCGGGGCTCTCAGACCGGGGAGGCGGGGTCCGCGGGCCAGTTCCCGACCGTCTGCACCCAGTCGTCGGCGTGCACCAGGCGGGCGGGCAGCCCCACGGACCTCAGCCAGTCGACGGCGTCATGCCCGGAGGCGAGGGCCGCGGCGCCGGCCGTGCCGGCGTCGACGCAGCTCCCGGCCGTGACCGAGACCGTGCGCCAGGGGCCGCGCACATGGTGGCCCGGACGCGGGTCGACGACGTGCGGGACGTCCCGTCCGTCGATCGCCCTGCGCTGCGGTACGGCCAGGTTGCGGGTGGCCATGCCGCCAGTGGCTCGCAGTACGACGTCGTGGCTGACCACGACGTCGTAGTGGCCGTTGGTCACCCGTGCCGGCCAGCCCGTGGCGGGAACCGGCCCGGCAACCCCGACATTCTTGGCGATGGAGACGAAAACCCCGCATTGTGCCTGGCCGGCAGCGAGCTCCGCGGCCCGGTCGGCGGCGAACGCCGTCGCCATGGGCCACAGGTCCATGGTCGTCCCCGGGGGCAGCGTCACGGTGCCCTGCGGCTCGTCGATCACGATCGACCGCCAGGCTCCGTGCGGGCCGCTCGCGATGGGATCTGCCAGGCCCCCGGTCACCTCTGCCGCGTGCAAGGCGGTCCAGAGCAACGCGTGGAACGTGGTGCCGACCCGGACAGGCCGGCCGGCCCCGGCGTGGACCCGGGCGAGATCGGATTCGCCGCGGTGCACGCCGCAGGCGGCGTCGATGTCGGCGAACACCTGGTCGACGGCCCGGCGGGCGACTCGCAGCCGGTCGAGGTCGGTCACCATCAGCGTCGCGACCTCGCCCCAGAGCGGAAAGCGCTCAGTGCCGAACGTCGCCCCACTTGCCTCGAACGGCTCCATAGGGAACGGCCCCGTCTCGGTATGGAAAGGATCAACCGGCTTCGCCTCGGCATGGAACGGCGCCAGCCGGTCCCTATGGAGCCGCGGAATGTCTTCACGGTTCACAACGTCCATCCCCCTCGGTCATTGCAGGTCGTATCGATGCAGGGCTTTGAGAAAGAGACCTAAACGACGCCCACGGGCTCGGCGGCCCGGGGAGCCGGGACGGCCCGGCCGTCGGGCATCAGTTCGCCGCTGTCATCGAAGAGCACGACCCCGTTGCAGAGCAGGCCCCATCCCTGTTCGGGGTGGTAGGCGACGAGGCGCGCCGCGTCGTGATCGGAAGCGCTGGCGGACGGGCAGGCTGGCTGGTGCTGGCACATGGTTCGGACTCTCGGTTGACGCCGGGTGCATGGAGCTCGGCTTTCAACGAGCGTGCCTCGGGCGACTCCCAAGGGGGAGGGGGGAAACCCCCATATCGCCACCTATCCGGTACCCACCCCGTAGGTATTCCGGGGCCCCATGGCACCAAAGCACCAAAGCCGGGTAAAGCCCGCCCCTCCTCCAGGTCAAGGCCGTGCGATCAAGGGCCACGAACCCGGGCATGGCGACATGCCCACGGACATCGACGACCTCGGCGTCGTCAGCGTCCACCGTCGCGGCGACGGCGACGATCCGATCGTCCTCGATCAGGACGTCTACGCCCGGCGAGCTCGCCGAGATCGTTGTCGAGAGTCAGGACATGGCCACGCGCAGGACCGTGCGCTTGGGCATCACCGGATCTCCCCTGGTCGCAGACGTAGAGAGCCAAGGACCTGCAACCTGGCCTGCGGGCCGCGATCAGGACGGGTCCGGCGTGTCCCAGGGGACGGTGCCCGACACCCAGTGGGTGATCTTCTCTTCCTGGTCGTTGCTGTGCAGGTGACGTGGCGGTTGGGCGAACGTCGCGTACGGGCGGCAGCGGACGACGACCCGGTCTTCCTCAGCGGCCATCGACTCGACGAACGGGCGGGCCTCGTCGCCGAGCGGCTCGCCTGACATGCGGCCGGCGACCGCCATCATCACGTCGACCACCAGGCCGGGGTCACGCTCGATCACGGCGTCGGCGTACACCTGGAGGTAGGCGAAGGGCCAGCGCTCGTCGAGGACGCAGATGCTGACTTTGCCGTTGCGGTCGACGGCGCGTGCTTTGCCGCGCCCGGCCATCGTCGAGACGAGCAGTTCGTCGTCGGTGGGCACGTAGTACACGATCGACATGGCCGGGCCGTCTTTGAGCCGGGGGTAGCCGAAGACGCAGGTGCGGTGGGTGCGTACGAACGTTCGTCGCTCCGAGGGGAGCATGTCGCGGTCGGTGGGGACCTCGAACGGCTCCGACGCCAGTGGTAGCAGCATTGCGGCTCGACCTCCTCTGTTTGGGCGGAGTTATTATCGATCGATAATAGCGTAGACTCTCCGTCATGACGACGCACCCGGGCCCCCGCAGACGGCGGGCGCACCGGCCCGTCATCCGCCAGGAGCTCGTCGAAGCGGCGGTGCAGGAATTCGCGGCCCGGGGATTTGACGGCGCGTCGACGCGAGCGATCGCGGCGCGCGTCGGCGCTCATCAGCCGCAGATCAACTACCACTTCGCCTCCAAGGAGGCGCTCTGGCGCGCCGCCGCCGACCACCTCTTCGGGCTTCTGCACGCCGAGCTGGACGGCGTCGGACTCGATCCCCAGACGATCGCGGCGCTAACAGCTGCCGAACTGGCCGAGCGGTTCGCCGACGCCATCCGGCGATTCGTCCGCTTCGCCGCCCGGCACCCCGAGCTCAACCGGATCATGATCCATGAGGGCTACACGCCGACGGACCGCCTCCAGTGGCTCACCGGCCAGCACATCCGGCCCCTCCACGAGGTGGTCACCGCCGCCTGGTCCCGCCTGCGCAGCGCGGGCATCGCCGCCCCTTTGCCGGCCGAGGTCATCCACCACGTGCTGGTCGGGGCGGCCTCCCTGCCCTACGCGGTAGGCGCCGAGGTCGAACTCCTCGGCCTCCGTGCAGTGGTCGAGCCCCAATGGGTCGAGGCGCACGCCGACGGCCTCGTCGCCACACTTCTACCTGGAACACCATGACCGGAGATGTCCAGCGCAGGACCGACGTCGTAGCCGTGGCTCATCTGGCCACCTTGCCGGACTCGATATCCCACTATTCCTGTTGACTTAGTAGGAATTGTCCTTCAGAGTGGTTGCTGTGCGTCCCTTCGTCACCCTTATCGCGCGCCTGCACGTCGATCTGCGGCTGCAGGCCAGCGCCCTCTGTCCGCGCTGACGTCTCCCACCATCGCGCGGGACCGACCTCGCTGGTTCCAGGTTCCTCCGCGTCACCGACTCGCGTCACCGACCGCGTCAACGACTCGCCGTGACCCATCCGCCGCCATGACCGTCCGATCGGTCACCTCCGCGGCGACATCCCGCCGACCAGGTCCTCACGTTCGACCGGCTTCTTACGAAGGGCTCGCCCTCCATGTCCACCTCTTCCGTCGATCTCGCGCGCCCGGCCTCCCGGGCGCGCCCGCGACTACCCTCTCTCCCGCGGCCCCGCGGGATCGGGCTGCGCACGATCAGCCCGCTGGTCCTTCTGATCCTGTGGCAGGCGGCCAGCAGCGCGGGCGTCCTGCCCGAGCGGCTTCTGCCCTCGCCGGCGACGGTCGCCGACGCCGCCGTGACCCTGACAGCCGATGGCACACTCGTCGAGGCGGTCACCGTCTCCCTGCGGCGGGCGGTCCTGGGGTTCCTCGCCGGAGCGGGGGCGGGCCTGACGCTGGCCCTGCTCGCCGGCCTGAGCCGCGCGGGCGAGGGCGTCGTCGATCCGCCGCTGCAGATGTTGCGCGCCCTGCCGCTGTTCGGGCTGATCCCCCTGCTCATCCTCTGGTTCGGTATCGGGGAGACACCCAAAGTGATCCTCGTGGCCTTCGGTGTGCTCTTTCCGATCTATCTCAACACCTACGCCGGCATCCGCGGTGTGGACGCCAAGCTCGCGGAGGTCGGGAAGGTGCTGCGGCTCGGCCGGGCGGCGCTGATCCGCCACATCGTCCTGCCCGGAGCCCTGCCGCAGACGCTGGTGGGACTGCGCCAGAGCCTGGGGGTCGCCTGGCTGGCGCTCATCGTCGCCGAGCAGATCAACGCCAGCAAGGGCCTCGGATTCATGATCAACGATGCCCGTGAGTTCCTGCGCATCGACATCGTCGTGCTCGGCCTGCTCATGTACGCGGCGCTCGGGCTGGCCACTGACGCGCTGGTGCGGCTTCTGGAGAGGAGGGCGTTGTCATGGCGACGCGGACTGCTGGGAACCTGACCGACGCCGAGACCGAAGCCGGGACTGCGGGCGCGGGGACGGTGGCCCGGACCCGGGGATTGACCAAGCGGTTCGGCCCGCGCACCGTGCTCGGCGGCGTGGATCTGGACATCGAACGCGGCGAATTCGTCGCCCTGCTGGGCCGCAGCGGCTCGGGCAAGTCCACGCTGCTGCGAGTACTCGCCGGGTTGGACCGGGACATCACGGGTGACCTGGACGTCGACGGCACGGTGGCGGTCGCCTTCCAGGAGCCCCGTCTGGTCCCTTGGAAGCGCGTTCTGGACAACGTGACGCTCGGCCTGCGGGTACCCGATCCCGTCCGCGCCGCCGAGGAGGCGCTGGCAGAGGTGGCCTTGACCGACCACAGCGACGTGTGGCCGCTGACCCTGTCGGGGGGCGAGGCCCAGCGCGTCTCGCTCGCCCGAGCCCTGGTACGCAACCCCGACCTGCTGCTGCTCGACGAGCCCTTCAGCGCACTCGACGCACTGACGCGGATCAACGTGCATCGCCTCGTCCTTGACCTGTGGGCCCGGCACCGTCCCGGCGTGCTGCTGGTCACGCACGACGTGGATGAGGCGCTGCTGCTCGCCGATCGTGTCGTGATCCTGGACGAGGGCCGGATCGCCCACGAGTCCACGATCGGCTTGCGGCGGCCCCGCGGGCGTGACCATCCCGACCTCGTCGAGCTCCGTTCCACCCTGCTCGGCCAGCTCGGCGTCAGCCTCGAAGGAACATCATGACCAGACGACACGGCGCCATGCTCCTGCTCCTCGGACTGCTCACGGCGGTCACCACGGCGTGCGCATCGGACGACGAGGCATCCCGGCCCGGTGAGGTGACGTTGCGGGTGGGTGACCAGAAGGGCGCCAGCGTCCAGTCGCTGCTGACCGCCGCCGGCCAGCTGGACGGCCTCACCTACAAGATCAAGTGGTCGCTGTTCACCTCCGGTCCGCCGATCCTGGAGGGCATCAACGCCGGTGCCGTCGACTTCGGCTCCGTTGGCAACACCCCACCGGTGTTCGCGGCGGCGTCCAAGGCCCAGATCGTCATCGTGGGCGCCGTCTCGCAGCGCCTGACCGGGCAGGCGGTCGTGGTGCCCAAGGGTTCGCCACTGCGCTCACCGGCCGAGCTCAAGGGCAAGAAGGTCGCCGTCGCCAAGGGCAGCTCGGCCAACTATCACCTGCTGTCGGTGCTCAAGAAGAACGGCCTGGGCTTCGACGACATCCAGCCGCAGTACCTCCAGCCCTCCGACGCGCTCGCAGCGCTCACCGGCGGACGCGTGGACGCCTGGGCCACCTGGGAGCCCTACACCGCGCAGGCCGAGATCCAGAACGGCGCCCGCATCCTGGCCGACGGCCGTGGCTACACCAACGGCTACGGTTTCCAGGTCACCTCCAAGGACACCTTGAAGGACAACGGCCGGGCGGCCGCGCTCAAGGACTTCCTGGCCCGCTACCAGCGCGCTGTTCAGTGGTCCAACAGCCACCCTGCCGACTGGGCCGCACTCTGGGCGAAGGAGACCCGGCTGCCCGAGCCCGTGGCCCGGCGTGCCGTGGACCGCCGCCTCGCCGAGATCGTCCCGATCGACGACTCCGTGGTCACCTCCGAGCAGCAGATCGCGGACTCCTTCTCCGGGGTCGGCCTGATCCCCGGAAAGGTCGAGATCACCGACTTCTTCGACCGGCGCTTCAACGACCTGGCCGTCGCGGCACAGTGAGGAGAGCACCACGATGACACTGCGATTCCACTGGTTCCTGCCCACCACCGGCGACGGCCGGACCCTGATCGGCGGGGGTCACAGCATCCCCAAGGGCGTGGGCCTGCCGGACGAACGCGCGGGCAGCGCCGACCGCTTCCGCGAACCCCACATCGACTACCTCGCACAGATCGCGCGCACCGCTGAGCAACTCGGCTTCGAGGCCGTGCTCACCCCGACGGGCACCTGGTGCGAGGACGCCTGGCTGGTGACCGCGGCGCTGATCCGTGAGACCCGGCGGCTGAAGTTCCTGGTCGCGTTCCGTCCCGGGCTGGTCTCGCCGACCCTGGCCGCCCAGATGGCCGGGACCTACCAGCGGATCTCCGGCGGCCGGCTCGCGCTCAACGTGGTCACCGGCGGTGAGACCACCGAGCAGCGTCGCTTCGGCGACCACCTCGACCACGATGAGCGGTACGCGCGCACCGACGAGTTCCTGTCCATCGTGCGCGGCGCCTGGGGCACCGAGCCCTTCGACTTCACCGGCAAGCACTTCCAGGTCGAGGGTGCCACCGTCCGGCAGCCGCCCGAGCCCGTCCCCCCGGTCTACTTCGGCGGCTCCTCCGATGCCGCCGGCCCCGTCGCGGCCCGCCACGCCGATGTCTACCTCACCTGGGGTGAGCCACCCGGTCAGGTCGCCGCCAAGATCGCCCACATCCGCCGGCTCGCCGACGAGCACGGCCGGGCCCTGCGTTTCGGCATCCGGTTGCACACCATCAGCCGGGACACCTCCGCGGAGGCGTGGCGCGAGGCGGACCGGCTGCTGAACAGCCTCGACCCGGCCGCCATCGCCAAAGCCCAGCAGGCCTTGGCCGCCAGCGACTCGGTGGGCCAGCAGCGCATGCGCGCGCTGCACGACGGCTATCGCCGCGGCGGCACGGGCACCCGCACACTGGAGATCCATCCCAACCTGTGGGCCGGGGTCGGCCTGGTCCGCGGCGGCGCCGGCACCGCCCTCGTCGGCAGCCACGCCGAGGTCGCCGACCGGATCGAGGAATACGCGGAGCTGGGCATCGAGGAGTTCATCTTCTCCGGCTATCCGCATCTCGAGGAGGCGTACTGGTTCGGCGAAGGTGTCCTCCCCGAACTGCGCGCGCGGGGCTCGGCGCCCCTCCTCGACCCCGCCACATGAACCCCGCGCACGTGCAGCTTTCGGATATCTCTACTATTCAGATTGACTCGATAGGGATTAGGGTCCATGCTGATCTCCATGAACCTGGGTCTATCTCTGTGGTCGCGCCTGCACGTCGACTTCGGGCGGCAGGCGAGCGGCCTGTGTCGCTGAGCCTTGCGTCCGGCCGAGGTGAAGCGACAAGGAGAGGAACCCGAATCAGATGACCGTGAGCACGACCACGCCTGTGGTGTCCCGGCTGGCCGAAACGGCCGGTGCGCTGGCCGCCGCCCCCGACCAATGGCTGCGGCGGGTACGGCTGAGCCCCGAGGGCCGCTGGTACGAACGCCTGCACCGCGACGATGACCACGAGATCTGGCTGATCAGCTGGCTGCCCGGCCAGACGACGGGGCTGCACGACCACGGCGGCTCGCGCGGCGCGTTCGCGGTCGCGCTCGGTGAGTTGGAGGAGTACGACCTGACCGCCACACGACGGCTCACCACCGGGCAGACCCGCGCGTTCGGCCCCGACTACGTCCACGAGGTGCGCAACACCTCGCACGCGCCCGCGGTGAGCGTCCACGTGTACTCACCGGCCTTGACCGTCATGAACCGGTACGACCTCACCGAGTCCGGGCTGGTCCGGCTCGCCGTGGAACGGGCCGAGCAGTGGTGACGGATCGTCCTGCCGGGGCGCAGTCCATCGAGGAGATCCTGGCCGAGGCGCGCAGCCGGCTGGACCGGCTGCAGCCCGAACGGGCCTACGCCGAAGCGCGGGAGGGCGCGGTGCTGGTCGACATCCGTCCAGCGGCGCAGCGAGCGGCCGAGGGGGAGACGCCCGGGGCGCTCATTGTGGAACGCAACGTACTGGAATGGCGCCTGGACCCCGCCTGCGAGGCCCGCCTGCCTCAGGCCACCGGCTATGACCTGCGGATCATCCTGCTCTGTTCGGAGGGTTACACCTCCAGTCTTGCCGCAGCCTCCCTGCACGATCTCGGGCTGACCCGGGCGACCGACGTCGCCGGCGGTTTCCAGGCATGGCGGGCAGCCGGGCTGCCGACCGCTGTGAATTCTTCCCAGCTGTGAGTTTTTCTGGAGACGGCCACGGCAGGAGCCCCATCGTCGGTGGGGCTCCTGCCGGTGGTTCGGGCGACTGTCCGACGCCCATCCAGACGACGTGGAGGAGGACGGTTGATCGGTACGAGCATCGTCGCGCTGGTGGGGAATCCACGAGCGCAGTCACGTACGCACCGGGTGGCGCTCCAGGCTGCACAGGCCATCGCCGCCCGGATCGGGCAGCCGGTGGCCGCCGAGACCGTCGATCTGTCCGCTGTGGCGCCCTATCTCCTGGTGGCTACTCCGTCCGCCGCGGTTGAGTTGACGTTGGAACTGGTCAGCGGCGCAGACGTGCTGGTCGTGGCCAGCCCGACCTACAAGGGGACCTATACGGGCCTGCTGAAGGCGTTTCTTGATCGCCTGCCTGCCGGAGCCCTGGCCTCAACGGTCGCATTGCCATTGATGGTGATGGGGGATGCCAAGCATGCACTTGCCGTGGAGGTGCATCTGCGCCCGCTTCTTGTGGAGCTGGGAGCGCACGTCCCCACTCCTGGTGCGGTCCTGCTCGAATCGCAGCTCCCTGAGGCGGAAGAGCTCCTCGACGCGTGGGCCGACCGGGTCGCGCCCCAGGTGGCCGGAGCGCTCACCAGCGCGATCGACATCGCCCGCTGAGGCCGAGTCCGCCGCAGCGCGCCAGCCGCCGGAGGGGTCGCGAGAGATTCCTTCGGGACATCGGCTCAAGTCAGACGACGCGAACGGGTCGGCTGTGATCGACGGACGGTCGGGGGCGCACCGGCCTTGGCCGAGGCCTCAGTCATGGGGCAGGAAACGGCCGAACCGGCCGCGTTGATAGAGCAGTGGGCGGCCGTCGGTCAGCAGGTCGGCGCCGGTCACCAGGCCGACGACGAGGATGTGGTCACCGATGTCGAGGGTGGTGTGCGGAGTGCAGGACAGGTGGGCGCAGACGCCGTCGAGGATTGGTGTGCCGTGGGCGTCGGGATGCCAAGCGGTGGGCGGGGCGAACCGGTCGATGCCCCGCCGGGCGAAGCGGGTGGCCAGGCCGGCCTGGCCGCCTGCCAGGATGTTGACGGCGAAGCGGTCGGCGGCGCGCAGTGCGGACCATGTGGTGGAGGAACGGTCCACGTAGAAGGACACCAGTGGCGGCTCCAGGCTGACGGAGGAGAAGGAGGTCGCGGTCAGCCCGACCGGTGTGCCGCCGGACGATGCGGTGATGACGACGACTCCGGCGGCGTGCAGGGCGAGGGCCTGGCGGAACCGTGCGGGGTCCAGCGCCTGGTTCGGCAGGATCTCGGTCACGACGGTCTCCCTCAGAATGTCGGCCGGTGGGGATGGGGACGAGTCCCGGCGGTGCGCTGGTCAGAGCCAAGATCCGGGTCCGTGGCCATTACCGGAACAGCCGACCGGCGTGGCGGAGGGTGTGCTGCGCGACGCGACGGCCGAGGTCGACGCCGGCGGTGTCGGCGGACCGGGTGTGGATTCCCGACCACACCCTCGCGTCGACGTTCTCCTGTGTCAGCGTCCGCCACGCGGTGTAGGTGCGGGTGACATCAGGTGCGGTGGGGCTGGTGAGGGCGAACGGCGCGGTCCGGGGGCCGACGAGGGCCGTGAGGACCTGCTCGGCCGCGCCCGAGTAGGTGTTGTGGCCGCTCGGGTAGTCCGGATGCGCCGGGGTGGTGTGCAGCGGCGTCCAGTTCGGTTCGGGGGACGTCGCGGGGTCGCCGTCGATTTCAGCCGACCGGATCGCGGTGATGGGGCGCCAGCGCAGGTAGGCGTACTTGGTGTCCGAGGTGGCGATCTGGGTGTCCACCAGTGCGACGTGGAACAGCGCCACGAGCGTCGCTTGCGCCGCCGGCCGCTGGTGTGACCGCGCCAGTGCGACACGGAGCGGCTGAGTGTAGAGGGTCATGGAGGAACCGAGCCAGAAGGTGGCCGTCTCGGTCTGCTCAGGTGTCCGTGAGGTGCTGTCGGCGGAGCCGTAGGTACGCACCTCGGCCAGGTCGGCCCGGTAGCGGTCCGAGCCGAGGGCGTACGGCGGGCCGAGCCGGAACTGGTCCGGCCGGGCCAGCAGGAAAGGCCGAGCCTTGCGGTTCCCCGCTTGGAGGGCAGGGCTGTAAGCGGGCGGTGTGGGCTGCCAGATGCCGGGCTTGGGCTCGGGAGTCGGGTACGGGGCGTTGACCGAAGCGGGGTCGAGCCCGTCGTTCTCGCGGGATGCCAGCACCCTGCGGGCCTGGGCTTGGCCTGCGGCGACACCCTTGTCTTCGGACGGGCCGTCAGGAATCTGTTCCAACGTGCGGCGCAGTGCGGCGTCCAGTTCTTTGGTGCGGGCGGGCACGAGGGCAGCCAAGGACGTATGGACCGCGCTCGCCAGCGCCGCGTCCTGATAGTCGCGCCGGTTCGCGGCGGGTGTGGAGCGCAGGGCGCGGGCGGCCGCCAGCCAGCTGATCGCCCAGGTACGGCTGTTGGTGGACTGTGTGGGCGCTCCCGCCGTGGCGATCGTGTCGGCCGTGGTGTCGTACCACTGCAGGACGACGTCGCCACGCTCCTCGGCGGCTGCCGAGGGTGCGAGCGTCACCAACATCGCGGCGCAGACCAGCACGCTACGCGTGGCCATGGCGTTTCCAGGGCGGAGGGGCTCGTGAGCGGCCGGGTATCGAGATCTGAACGAGGGCACACTTGCTCCTTCACAGGGGGGTGAGGCTGAAATGTCGGCGGTGTCACGAGACATATGGAGGCGAAGGGACGCGTGGTCGCCTGGCTGGGCGAGGTGGGGGAGCGGACGAGGCGTGTGCGGCCGCTACCAACAGCGGGCACTGCACACGCGCAGCAGATCTATGTGGCGGCGCGCCACGAGATCACATCCCAAGGACACGCGGTCATGCTCGCATGGCATGGGACTAAAGTCTAGTTTTCCTACTGAAATAGTAGAGTACGTCGCGGCGGCCATCGCGTGATCCTTCGAATCGACGAAGATCAGAAGGAGAAGAGAACGCGATGGCCGTACCTGTCACACACGGCCAATGAGGGCCGGTGACGCCCAGGTCGCTGACTCGCGCCGCGCGATCGACTCAGTAACGTCATGTGTCACATCCGCTCGGCCGGAAGGTCTCGTGCCCGTGACTCAGCTACCCGGTCGGCCCGGCATGGTCGGCGTCCCGGAGGCAGTCGACCGGTTCCTGGACTCCATCCAGACCTCCACGACCCGCGCCAGCTACGCCGAGACCCTCACCCGGCTCGTTGAGGTCGCCGGCCCGCTCAGCCCCGCCAACCTCGTCGTCGCCCTGGACTGCGACCACTACGCCACAACGATGAGCCGCTGGGATGGCGCGGCGGCCGCCACCTGGAACCGGCACCTGTCCGCGCTCACCTCCTTCACCGCGTGGGCCCAGCGACAAGGCCTCCTGGACACCAACCCCGCCCGCCGGCTGGAGCGCCGCAAGCCCGCCCGCCGCGCCGACCGTTCCATCCCCCCGTACCCGCCTTGACTCGCTGTTCGGAGACGACCGGCACGCGCTGCGTGAGCACGTCCTGTGGCGCATTGCGTACGAGAGCGCCGCCCGCATCCAGGAACTCCTGTGCCTGGACATCGAGTTCCGGCGCGCCCGAATCATCTCCAAGGGCGGCGCCATCGAACACGTCCACTGGGCTACCGGCACCGCCCGACTTCTGCCACGCCTCCTGCAGGGCCGCACCAGCGGACCACGGTTCCTCGCCGATCGCTGCGCGCCTGCACAAGGACGGCGCGCTCCGGCGGCCGCCGACATCTGTCCCGTCACCGGACGCGGCCGTCTGTCCTATCCACGGTCCGAATACCTGTTCAAGACCGCCACGGCCGCCCTCGACCCGCACGGCGTCGGCTGGACCCTCCACCAACTGCGGCACTCCGCCCTCCAGCACCTGACCGCCGCCGGCCGGACCGCACCCGAACTCCAAGCCAAATCCCGCCACCAGCACCTGGCCAGCCTCGGCGTCTACGTCCGCCTCGGCGAAGAAGCCTCCGCCCGCATCACCGCCGAAACCGACCCCGCCGCGCGACGCCGCCCCGCTGAGCTGGCCGATCAACCGTCACTTGCGGCTGGTGGCACGTCCGTTAACGGCACCCCGAATAGTGCAACCTTCGAACATCGACGTTCCGCCAGTTGAACGGGCAGTCGAACGCGGCTTTGTCCGCCTCCTCCAACGCCTTGAGGATGTCTTCCTCGCTGCACTTGGCGTGGACGTCGCTGACCATGCAGCCGTCGGCGCTGCAGTGCAGTTTGGCCACGGATGTGAGCAGCGGCGAGGGCGAGCAACTGATTCGCCGAACTCGGTCCGCTACTGGCCACAGGTCGTTTCAGTGGTCGGCGTAAAAAGGGGTCAGCGCGAGTGTCAGAAGGTGCTATTCTCTGGGCCGCTACAGGATCTTGGAGCCCTTCATGCACATTAAGTGGTCACTCGTTGTCGCTGGCGCGTTCTTTGCGACTACGGCCTGTGGTGGCGCGGTCGCGACGAAGACGCAGACGCCCGCAAAGCCGGCAGCGAATGCGCCCTCCTCGACTCCTGCGGCCCCTTCACCCACGAAGACAAAGGTGTCGGCGCATCCGAGGACCAAGCTTCCGGACGGGTACGATCCCAAGCGCAATGCGGCTGCCGACATCGCCGCGGCCACGGCGAAGGCCAAGGCTGACAGGCTGCCGGTGCTGCTGGATTTCGGGGCGGACTGGTGCCCCGATTGCAATGACCTCCAGCATCTGCTCCGGACCAGGACTGTTCGCCCCCTGATCGGCGCCTACCACGTCGTCACCATCGATGTCGGCAGGTTCAACCGCCGTCTCGACCTTGCCCAAAAGTATGGGTTGGCCCTTAAGGACACCGGCATTCCTGCGGTCGTGATTCTCTCGCCAGACGGGGAGATTCGCTTCGCGGGAAGTAACGGTCTGCATCGCAATGCTGACAGCACAGATGAAATGACTGCCGATAGCGTTGCCGCCTTCCTGCGGCGTTATCAATGACACGGGCGCTGTCCGCCGCTCTCCTTCTCCTCTTTCTCCTCACTGGATGCAGTCAAGGCAACACGCGGCAGACGACCGTCCAGTTCACCGAGGCCGGTGTCAAAGTCACCATTGACGTTTCGAAGGAGCTGGTAAAGGTGACTTTTCACCCGACCCGGCCAAGGTTCCACATCTACAGCCTCGACCTGCCCTTGGACGGAATCGACGGGTTGGGTGTACCGACCCGGTTGGCCACGCGCGCGGGTTTGACCGCGACCGGCAAACCAAGCTCGGACAGGCAAACGATCTTCCTGGCGACCCAGGGGGGCGCCCGCCTTCCGGTCTATCCCGACGGGCCAGTCACCATCTCCCTACCCGTCCGGCGCGTGGGGGAGTTGGGTGAAGTCATCGTTTCCTACGGCGCCTGCAGCAGGACGACCTGCCTCGCCCCCGTCACTGACCGCGTGACCAAGATCCCCCTTCACGCCGGCTGAAGACAGCCGTTCACCGTGTCAAGCCTGTCGCCACGCCGACCTCACACAACTGGCATCCCGTTCGGCCGATCGTGATCATCAGAACCATGCGGCCCTCGGCTTGGCGGCGTTGGGCGGCGGTGATGCGCTTGGCTTGGCGCTCGGCGCGCAACTCGTTCTCGTGCTCGGCGTCCGTGCCAGGACCGCGAACATGAACCGGCCTTCCTTGGTCTCTAGGCCGAAGTTCCCGGTCAAGTGACGGCCATGATGCCGCGGTCGCGCAGCTGGTTGACCGTGGTCAGCACGTGCCCGGCCGAGCGGCCCCACCGGTGGAACTTGAGCGTGTCGCTGGCCTGTGGGCGCCGCACCAGCGCCTCCCACCCGGCCGCGCCACCCCGCCCTTGCCCGGCTCCTTCTCCATCACCAGCTCGTCGTAGCCGCTGGCTTCGAGGGTGTCGAGCTGCAACTGGGGTTTCTGATCACGCGTCGAGGTCCGCGCGGACGCCCACACCGTCATCAATGGGGTCGTCGTTCGGACACGTATACCTTCTGGACACCGAAGCGACCTCCAGCGATACCGTCCAGAAAGTCGGCGTGATGGCGCCCGATGGGGCTACCAGTCTCGGACGGACTCCACACCGGAGGTGAGACTGGTGCGGGCGTCTTCGAGGCCGGGGCCGTGGAGCGCTTCGGCTTCGTCGATGATGTGGTCGAGGGCTGCGAAGAGTTCCTCGCGTTCGACGGTCTCGATGAAGCCCGTGCGGTGGTCAAGCTGGTTGAACGTCTCTCCATAGGCACGCCCGATCTCCTCCAGGAGCGTTGATCGGCCGTCAGCGGGTTCTTCGGCGATGGTCTGCAGGATCGCCTTGCGAGTTGTCTTGTACTGGGCGACAGCCTTCTTGTAGGTGGTGGTGCTGATCTGTTCGCGGCCGTCCCAGTCGCGCAGCGGGTTGCTACGGTTCTCCTCGACCCATTCGGGCTTGCGGGCTCGGAGGATGGACACATGGACGCCTGCAGGGATCTCGGGTCGCCAGGTGCTGCGCATCGCCGAGGCATAGTCGGCGGGGATGCCGTGGAGGTCGACAGACTCCAGCTCTGGCACGCTCTGCGGTCGAAGTCGGTCGTCTTTGGTCATTCCGAACAGGTCGACGACGCTGATCCCCCGGAGGGAGGCCAGCCGGTTCAGCTCGCCCGCGGCGCGGAGCAGGCCCAGGCGTCCGTGGAGCCGGAGCCAGGTCACCTCGGGGAACCGCTGGACGAGTTGAGCGCAGTCGAGGGAGTCGATGTCCCTGATCGTCAGCTGCGCGACCTCCGGCCGTGGGGCTGCCGGCCGGCTCAGGAACTCGTTGACCGTCTCGCCGGTGTACTCCGCCTTCCACGTTGCGGCCGGGTCCTCGCGGACGCCACGGTCCCACCGTTGTTGTCGAGCGAGTTGGTCGCCAAGTTTCCATGCCGAAGCCCAGCTGTCCGCCGGTCGGTCGTGGAGCAGTCGCATCGCTCCGACGACTTTGTGGCTGCGGGGCAGGACCCATGCGTGGTTGCAGAAGGACAGCGCCCCGTTCCATGAGTGGTGGGTGAGCTTGAGCGGCGTGACGTCACCGAGGTCGGCCACGGAGGACGGCTCAGGCCCGGACCAGTCCAACTCCAGCACGGCCGCCGTCTGTGAATCGGCGTTGATGCGGATGATCTGTGCGGCCGTCCACTCTCCAAGATCTCGCGAATGAGCGGCGACCACATCACCGACTGCCAGTGGCCTCGGAGGTACGAGCTGCTTCCGGATCGACATGTCGTGATCTTAAAAGCTGACCGCACCGCAGGAGCCACCGCTCATCACGAAGCGAAGAGGACACCGGATTTCGAGGTGCGTGGTGGGAGCGTCCACCACCACGTCTTCACCACCTACATCACGTTGTTCAGCTGATTCATCACCCGGGAGTGGGAGGTGGTCCACATCACCCACACCGTCCTCAGATTCGGCAACTGGACGCTCAACATCAATCCACCCGGCCAGGCCTCCATCACGCGGCTCGACCTCGAATCGCGCGTGCTGTTCGCGCCGAAAACCTGAGCGCCGTATCCAGCAGGATCAACCGGGGTCGAGGTTGTCGAGTCGGCCGTCATGGCTTCAGAGCCGGGGGTTCGCGGAACAGTTCGATCATTGCGGCGTAGCCGTCGCTGCCGTGTCCCTGGGCGACGGCGCGGTCGGCCAGAGTCTTGAAGAAGTTCGGCAGCTCGGCGTTGATTCCGAGGGTTTCGCTTTCGTGGAGGAGGAGGTTCATCGCGGCCAGGTGGGTGTCGATCGTCGCGTCGGGGGCCGGGTAGGAGCCTTCATCGATCTGCTGGGCGTACCCGGACAACAAACCGGTCATGGTCGCGATGTACTGCTGGGCGAAGGAGTCGAACGTCGAGGCGTCCACGCCCGCCGTACCGAGGAGGGCTGCACCGTACAGGAAGCCGTTCAGAATGCTCCATACCAGGCTCACCCCGGCGCCGGCGTACAGCGAGGACAGGCCGGGGTCGGCGCTGAGGTACATCGCTGCGTCACCGAGGCTGCGCAGGGCCGTTTGGTGCAGCTCGAAGGCCGAGCGCGGGCCGCTGTAGAGGATGAGCGACTCGGCCGTGCCGATCTGCTGGGGGACGACCATGATCGTGCCGGCGAGGCAGACGGCTCCGTGTCCCGTCGCCCACTGGGCGGTCTCACGCGCCTGCTGCGAGGTGCCCGAGGTCAGGTTCACCAGGACCCTGCCGTCAAGGACGTCGGCGATTGATTCGCCGAGCTTGTGAACGGCGTCGTGGTCGGTGAGGCAGATGATCACCAGCGGGCCGGCGGCCACGGCGTCCTGGACCGAGTCGGCGAGTTCGGCGCCCTGGGCGACGAGCTGGTCGGCCTTGGCCGCGGTGCGGTTCCACACGGTCGTCGGGTGTCCCGCGCGCAGGAACGCCTGGGCCAGTGCCTGCCCCATCAGGCCCAGGCCGATGACCGTCACCGGCGTGAGGTTGTCTTGGCGGTTCGGCATAGTTCGGCTCCCATTGAGTGCGTTGGAACAGATGTGAGGATCATGGACGTTCACATCGGTATGAAGGTCAAGAGGAGACTGACGTGTTGATCGGGGAGCTGAGCCGGCGCACCGGAGTCCGTACGCATCAGCTGCGCTACTACGAGGCGCAGGGCCTGCTCAAGCCGAACCGGAGTACGGGCGGCTACCGCGAGTACGCCGACGACGCCGTCCTGAGCGTGAACCAGATCAGAAGACTGCTCGGAGCCGGACTGTCAACCGACGACATCGCCTACATGCTTCCGTGCATGACCGGGCCGGACCCTGAACTGGAGCCGTGCCCCGAACTTCTCGACGGTCTGCGTGCACGCCTAAGTGGACTGGACGAGCAGATCGACACTCTCGCCCGTTCCCGCCAAGCCCTCGCCGAGTACATCGAAACCACCGAGCGGCGCGCGTCCAAGGAGTACCAATCCTGCGACTCCACCACCTAGTCGAACCATCGACCCGATGGACGCGAGGCACTGGGCCCACACATCGACCAGGTGGAGCCGTTACTCCGGCAGATCCTCGAGGACGATATGGCCGTCCTGAAAGCCGATCCACGCCCCGCCGCTAACTGCTGGACGAGCTCGACCCCGCCGAGGTGGTGGAGCAACGTGAGGCGGTGACGCTGGCGTTCGTGGCGGCCCTGCAATGGATGCCCTTGCCATCGCCGGGCGGTACTACGACGCATGGATCCACCGCGCCGGCGACATGACCGACGTCCCGCTGGCCGCCGGCGCCGGCTTCACCGACGCCGACGGCTACCGGGCGATGGCCCGCCAGGCGGGCGCCGCGGTCCGGCGCTTCGGTGTCCGGCACCAGTTCGCCACCGACGACCTCGTCTGCTCGATCATCGATTGGGAGATGGACCCGCTGCCCGGCACCCTCACCGCCGCCGAACTACTGCACATCCACGACGGCCGGATCGTCAAAGGCGAACTGATCTACGACGCCGAAGACCTGCGCCGGGCCATGGCCGGCGGCACCGACCTTCTCCGGCTGCTGCAACGCAGCCACGACGCCACAGCCGCGCTGATCGAGCAGATCACCAGCGGTTGGGCCGCCCCCAGCGCCTGCACCGGCTGGACCGTGCGACAGGCCGCCAACCATCTGACCGGAGGCCTGCTGCTGATCACCCAGGTCGCCGAAGGCCAGACTCTCGACCCCGCCGAGGCCGACGCCCAGCGCCAGGCCGACACCGACCACCTGGGCACCGACCCGGCCGCGGCGTTCCGCGCGGTGACCGAACGCTCCCTGGCGGCCTTCGGTAAGCCCGAAGTCATGCAACGGCAGTTTCCCTTCCTGACCGGACCGGCGACCGGGACGACGCTCGCTTCCATCAGCCCGCTCGAATCGCTGATCCACGGATGGGACATCGCCCACGGGCCCGGGATCGAATACCGGGCCGATCCCGAGATCGTCGAGACCGTCCGGGCCTACGCACAACACGGTGTCGGCGACGAGCAGCGCCGCGCCGGCCTGTTCGCCGAGCCGCTGCCCATCCCAGCGACCGCCGACCCGTTCGTCGCGCTGCTGACCCACCTGGGGCGTCCCGCCTGACCGGCCGACCAGCACGTGGACGGCGGCACCGTTCACCGGACTCACGGCCGGACCGCACCCCGGCCGTGAGCCCGACACCTTCGTGCGACGCGCCGCCTTGCTCAATGACCTCATGGAATCGGTGAGGATCAGCGAAGCATCGATCACCGACGTCCCGGCAACGCCACCATCAATGACGGACGGCCGCGAAGAGCGTCTGAGCGGCCCGGTGGTCGACGGCGCGGGCACAGTCGGTGGTGCCGAACGGCCACCCAACCGCACCATGAGGTGTCAAGTCTCGCCGGATCCTGCGGCGCATGACCTGCTGCGGCAAGTCAAGATCCAGGCGCTACGGACGTCAGCCCAGCTGCGCGGCAACCCGCCGTTCCGGCGGTATTTCCTGGGCCAACCAGATCTCCTAGCCGGGACCCGCGATGGCGACCGGAGCCGTCGCTCACGCGGTCCTGCAGTCCGCGGTGGGCTATTGGTGGAGAGGTGCTATTCCATGGGAACGGTGTTCAGCGTGACCAGACGCGGAGTGGACCGAGTGGCCGGGCTCCGGCCTGTTGAGCGGCAATGAGGTCGGTGCCGTGTTCGTAGCTGACGATGGGGAGGTGCGGGTCGAGCGTGGCTACGGCCTGGATAGCGTTGATCCAGAGGTGTGATGAGGGAAGGGCGGGGCCCCATAGGTTGGAGAGGCCGATGACGTTGGCGGCGGTGTAGGCGATGGCGCCGGCGATGAGTCGGCCGTCTTGGTGTGCCTGCAGGATGACGCAACGAGCGTCGTGGAGGAGTGTCGGCAGGAAGACGGGGTGGTCTTCGGGGTTGTGCTGGGCCCATGACCGCTCCCAGACGTGCAGTTCGTCGGCGTTGGTCACGCTGCTCCAGCGCAGGTCCGGGTCGGGAGGTCCTTTCTGTATTGGAACGTGGTTGATCCACTCGCCCTCCAGGAGCAGTCGCATGCCTGCGGGGGCCAGGTCGAACTGGGCGAAGCTGTCCTTGACGGCGGCGTGGCGCCGACCTGCGGCCACGGCCGTGACCTCGGACGGGTCCGCCTCGAGGATCAAGGTGATCACGTGAGGATAGAACGTCAGGTCGTGATCGAGACTGACCCATAGACGGCTATCGACGTTTCCTGGGAAGCCGTGCGACCGGCAGACCGCGTCGCACCAAAGAGCGTTGTTGAGCACGGCCGCGCCGAGCAGCTTGTCAGACTCCACATGATCATCCAATCGGTGATGTCCACCCGCGACTGGCGCCCACGCCAACTGGAGCATCGCTTCCGGGAACAGATAGGCCTGGCACCAATGGTGACGGCGCGTGGGTTCCGGAGGCGCCGGCGTGAGCGGTCATCGTCAACAGTTGGTCCCGTCGCCCAGGTCGCTCGCCCGGTACCGTCTGTGCCGCCGATGCCCATAGTCAAACCCTCCCTCAATAACATAACTTGGCGAAATCGCGCGATTATTGGGATATGGCTGTTTTGACCGGAATTCTGAACGCGGCCCTGTCGGGGGTTTCTCATGGCCTATGCGGCTCTTGTGTGAATGGGTGCGTTAGTGCAGTGTGCACGTTTTTGTGGCTGTTGATGCCAATCGATGGTCATGGTGGCTTTGGTTGAGTATCGGCTGCGTCATCGTACGGTGAGGATTTTGTCGCTGACCGCCAAGACACCGTTCTCCTTGTGGACCGCCCGTGAGCGGTCTTGGCGCCAGCCCCGGTAGGGCTCTGCGATACCGGCGGTCTGCGTCTTCAGCTCTTTCTCTGCTGGCCTCTTGGTGGTGTGGGCGATTGCCCGCCCCGACAGGCAGACCAAGGACCACTGTCATGGCACGAATTCCTGCTGGTTTCTTATTGCTCGCTGGCCAGGGCTAGCTTTTCTGGACCATTCATGGCCGCGGTTGCAAGTGTTCACGGCCGAGGGGCTGGAGATCCAGGCGTCTCTAAAAGAGTTCTTGGAAAGTGTGCAACCTCTGTCGCACCTCGTGCGTATGTGTTGGGCACAGAAAGGCTCGGCGGGAGAGAAAGGACTGTAGATGACGCCTGGACGCAGGATCACGGTGGCCGCCACGGCCGCCTTGGCCGCGGCCGTGCTCGCGGCCGGATGCGGCGGGGGTGAGAAGACGACCACCGCGTCCGGCGGCGGCCCCCAGGAGGGCGGGAAACTGCCGGAGGCCACCACGTACACGACCTTGAAGGGGCTGCCGCAGGACCAGGCCCCGTTCGGCAAGGCCGACGGCACCGTCGTCCGCCCCAAGGCGCCGCTCCCGGTGTCGGCGCAGCCGGGCGGCCCCGCGCTGGTGACGCTGCCGGACAAACAGCTGGGCGGGCCCACGTGGGTGCCGGTGGTGGAGAGCAGGCCCGGGTGGAACCGGGTGCTGCTGCCCAGCCGGCCCAACCGGGTCACCGGCTGGATTCCCGGTGCGGCCGACAAGGTGGAGACCGCGCGGAGCACGCACGCGGTCAAGGTGGACGTGAGCGACCGCCGTCTGACGCTCACCGAGTCGGGCCGCAAGGTCGGCTCGTGGACGGTCGCGGTCGGCGAGGCCAAGACGCCCACCCCGACGGGGCGGACGTTCCTGCTGGCGTTGCTGGCTCCCCCGAAGGCCACCTACAGCCCGCTGATCCTTCCGGTCGGCGCCCACTCGCAGACCCTGGACACCTTCGGCGGCGGCCCCGGGACCGTCGCCTTCCACGGCTGGCCCCACAAGGACGTGTTCGGCAAGGCAGTCACGCATGGGTGCGTCCGCGTGCCCGCGGATGCGCTGACCCGCCTGTCCAAGGCTCCGCTCGGCACCCCCGTCGAGATCGTCGACTGACGGGACCCCGCCCTCCCCGCAGCATTGCCTCGCATTTCCCACCCCCCGGGGGCCCTCCGCCCCCCTGTCAAAGGAGACAAGCATGAGTGTGAAGCATCTAGCCCGTGCCGCCGTGATCGTCGGCGCCGCCGCCCTGCCGCTAGCAGGGACGCTGCCGTCCGCCCAGGCCACCACGACACCCAGCCAGGCGTTCGCCGTGTCCGCGTCCGGTCCGGTGGCCGTCCCGGCGACGCCGTCGGTGACCTCCTCGGGCCCGTCCACCGTCAGCCGCAGCGTCGCCGAACTGCCGGCCAACCCGGTGCTGCAGGCCCGGGTGCTGAACGCCGCCGCCGGGAAGGCGCACGCCCGCGCCTCGGTCGTCGACCTGAAGGTGCCCAGGGCGCACCTGACGGCCAGCCTGGTCACCGCCAAGTGCGTGAAGGGCCAGGGCCGGTCCCAGCTGGTCAAGGTGCAGCTGAACGGCACGACGATCAAGGCGGCGGCGCGGCCCAACAGCGGTGTGTCGGTGAACCTGGACGCGCTGGGCACGGCCTCGCTGGTGCTGAACAAGCAGACCCGCACCCCCGACGGCCGCCTCAACGTGACCGCGATCGAGCTGACGCTGCCGCTCGGCCCGGGCAAGACCGAGACCATCAGCATCGCCTCGGCCACCTGCGGCAACGGCGCGGACGGCCCGTCGGACCCGGGCAAGCCGGAGCAGCCGGGGCCGTCGCCGTCCGTCCCGCCGTCGACCCCGCCGTCCACCCCGCCACCCGGCCAGGCCCCGGCACCGACGCCCGTTCCGGGTGACCTGCCGGTGACCGGCTGACGTCCGGTTCCGCCCGTCTGAGGGGCCCGCGCTGCCCGGCGTGGGCCCCTCGCCCACGACACCCGACCAGCAACCACGTCACCACAGCACAGCACCCGGCAAGCCAGCGAGCCCGACCCGGTGAACGCCGCGATAGGGAGCGGAATCCCCGCGCCCCCTTCTGCGACTCACAGCGCGGCCCTCGTGACCGCGCCAGTTCCTACCAAGAACCAACGGGTGACCATGTGGCCACGCCGCATCAAAGGCCCGCAGCACCCCCCAGGCCAGCCCATACAAAGCCACCTGGCCCGAGGCGTTCCGCTTCATCCCTCCGAAAATCAGAGGAGCAATCATTTCCGGCTTCAACGAACTAGCCGAAATCGCGGCACGCAGGCCGTACCGCCCGCTAGATGCGCTTTATGCCGCAATCCGGCGCTGCGTCCCCTTGCTCGCGGTGGCCCGCGTCACCGAGCCAGAGGAGTGCGTGACCGTCACCTACCGGGGACGCGGCCCCTGGCGGATCACCTGGGATCCCAAGGCAGAGCTGTTTGTCTGGGCTTCCGGATCGGAAAAGGGCAAGCCGGTCGGCACCCGCGAGGAGATCGTCCTCACGGCCGAGCACGCGGCCCGTGCGCTGGGAGTCTCCGTGGACCCGGAACCACACTGACCGCACAGCCAAGCGAGCTGTCCGTCAAGTAGCTCGGCCGCGGCCTGTGACGTGCGTGGCGGCCTGTGACGTGCGTGGCGGTCTGTGACGTGCGTGGCGGCCGGGGGCGGTCCGTTCAGCTGCGTTGCATCCGCACGAGCTGACGGTTCTTGACCAGGCCACCGCCGCGCATGGGTGGGGGAGCGGCGGCGGCCTGGAACCGGGTGAGCTCGAACGGTGAGAGCACGAATCGTCGCCCGTCTCGACTCGGCCGGAGGTCGGGGTGCTGATGACCACCGGACCGGGGATGGTTCTAGTGTGGGCAGGGCCCAGGGCCGATCCAGCAGGGACTTGCCGACGACCTTGCTCATCGCGGCCTTCGGTCAGTCGGACTCGTCGGCCGGGTCCTGGGCCGAGAGACGGACGCGCAGCGCTCGAACGGACCAGTCGAGTGCCGGGGAAAGATCCTCCGGGGCCGACCAGCCGTTGACCACGGAGAGCAGTTCCATGTACCGCTGCCTGCGGGGGTCGTTCGCCTGCTCTAGCCGGGCCAGCAACCGGCGGCGGAGACCGAGGTCGTCGACGTGGCTGACGAGGCGCGCATAGTGGGCTGCCATCCCCTCGACAATCGAGTCTGCCTCGGGCGAGTTTGGCGCCATGCCGGAGTTCTGGGTCCGATCGACCTGGGTGCAGACGGTCGCGATCAGGTCCCGGCTCGGCACCGCGGTGTCGCCCCCGGTGCGTTCGGCTGCGTGGTCCTGGACCAGCTGCCGTACGCTCGCGCGGAAGCCGGTGTCCTGCAAGAGTTCGGCGAGCTCCACCCACGCCTGGATCTGGAGGACGTCGGGACTGTCGGGCAACTCGGGCGTCATCGAACGGCGGATGCCGGCGACATACGACTCGGGATCGATCTCGCCGAAGACGGTGTCCAGGAAGTCGCCGACCAGACGTCGGCGTTCGTCCTCGGAAAACCTGGCCAGCTTGTGCATGAGATCTATCTCCTGTGGGGTTGCGTGGTGCCTGGCCACCGTCCTCAGGACCGCGCGTCTCAGCTGCAGGACGCTGATCTGCACCGCCAGGGCTTCGGCGTGTGCCGCCGCGACTTGGGCGAGGGGAAGTTCGCCGTCCACAATCTTGCGGATTGTGGCGAGGTCCAATCCCAGGTCGCGCAGCGTGCGCACGAACTCCAGGCGGGTCAGTGCCGCGGTGTCGTAGAGGCGGTGACCGGCGGGGCTGCGGGTGGTGGGCGCCACGATCCCGCGATCGGAGTAGAACCGGATGGTCTTGACCGTCAGGCCGGTCCGCCTGGCGAGTTCACCGATCGAGTAGAGCATGCCGCGATCCATGCCCCCACCTTTGCGGCTCCCCTTAGGGGAGGCACAAGCTCTCGCGTGGGTATCTTCGGCGTCTCGCCGGCCGCTCCCGCGCGGGTGATCGATCAGTTCTGTCGACCGGTGGGCCGGGTGCCGGGCTCGGTGAGTTCGATGATGTTCCCGAGGTTGTCGCTGATGAACGCGATGCGCTGACCGATGTCAGCCACTTTCATGGGCCCGCCGATGAGGTCCACGCCCTGCGCACCCAGCTGGGAGATGGCCGCGTCGAGATCCTCGACGGCGAGGCAGAAGTGGTGCAAGCGCGCCGGGTCCATGCTCGTCAGCACGTTGTCGGTCGGAGCCTGGCGGCTCGACGCGCCCGCCATCAACTCGATCTTGACGTCACCGCTGACGATGAAGACGAACGTCGTGGCGTGAGAGTCGAATCGCTGGTCGACGGTGAAGCCGAGCTTGCTCGTGTACCACTCGATCGTGGCGTCGAGATCCTCGGCGGTCACGCTGAGGCCGACATGGTCATGGGAGAAGGAAATACTCATGCGACCGACGTTCGCCGACGGTCGAGTCCGTAACCAGAGACGGGGCGACGGTAGGAACATCACTACCACCCTCAACCGCTGGTGACGAGCGAGAATCAACTCTATGGCCACCGATGAGACGACGCTGGGTGCAACGTTGCGCGCTTGGCGCGACCGCCTCTCTCCAGCGGCAGCGGGGCTGCCCAGCAGGCGGGCTCGGCGGGCCAAGGGACTGCGCCGGGAGGAGCTCGCCGAGTTGGCAGGGATCTCCGTCGATTACGTGGTGCGTCTGGAACAGGGCCGATCCACCACGCCCTCGGCGCAGGTGGTCGCCGCACTCGCTCGCGCTCTGCGGCTCACCGATCCCGAACGAGATCATCTCTATCGACTGGCCGGTCTTGTTCCTCCCTCCGGCACGGAGATCTCCGACCACATCCCTCCCGGTCTGCGCCGCGTCCTTAACCGATTGGGCGACGCCGCCGCTGCCGCCGTCTTCGCCGCGGACTGGCAGATGATCTGGTGGAACCGAGCCTGGGCGGCACTCCTGGGCGATCCGTCGTCGACCCCGCCGGCGCTTCGCAACTTCGCCCGCGACACCTTCGCGACCGATGGCGGAGGCCCGCACTTGTCGCACTGGCCCGTGACCTCGCTCGCGCAGGACACCGTTGAGTCCGCCATCGTGGCCGACCTACGCCGTGCCACGGGACGCTTCCCGGACAGCAGCCGCCTGACCGATCTGATCCGCGAACTCACGGCGGGCAACGAACGCTTCGCCGAGCTGTGGGTCTCCGGCGCGGTGGGCGCACATCAAGAAGACCGCAAGATCGTCGCCCACCCCGCGGTCGGACCGATCACCGTCGATTGCGATGTCATGACCGAAGGTGAGGCCGACCGGAAGATCGTCATCCTGACCGCCGCACCAGACACCGAGGACGAGACCAAGCTGCGCCTCGCCGTTCTCTCGGGAATCCCCGGCTCCGCTCATGGCTGAGCCGATGAACTGAATCCCGGCGTGGCGGAGGCACCGAGCGCGAGCATCTTGTGCGGGTAGTGGACCACCGACGCATGCAGGTGGCCGCGACCCATGTGCAAATCGGCGGATCAATCGTCGGTGTCTGGCTGGTGTTGGTTGATCGCTGCTTCTACCAGGGTGCGGGCGGCCCAGGTGATGGCTTCTTGTTCGGCTTGGGGGTCGAGGCCGCGGACGTCGCGTAGGGCGATCTGTGCCTCCCAGCCGACCACGATGGTCAGGGCCGAGATCAGGCGCTGGAATGACTCGGGGGTCAGGGTGCTGCGGAGGGGTTCGCAGGCCTGCTCTAGCCATTCCACCCGGCGGGGGGTGCGGCGGGGGGTGGCCGGCTGCCGGGTGTCGCCGGCCGGTGGGTCGACGGTCAGGCGGATCAGTCGGCGGCCCAGAGGGAGCGATTGCGGTGAGTGCGCCAGCAGGGTCCGGATGAGGGCGTCCACCCGGGCTGCGGGGTCGCCGGCGAGCGCGGGGTCGGCCAGTGCCTGCTCGACCGGGGGTTCGTTGAGTGCTCCGGCGGTCGCGTCGATCAGCAGGTGGTCCAGGGTCGGGAAGTACATGTAGATCGTGCGACGCGACACGTCGGCGGCGGCCGCGATCTCGTCGATGGACGGCGTCGCCCCGCCGGCGCTCAGCCGGACCGCCGCGTCGACGATCGCTTTGCGGGTGCGGCGGCGCTGTGCTTGGCGTCCGCCGCGGCGGACTGGGTCGTCAATGGTCATCGTGCCGCCTGTCACTCCTGGAGATCCGTCGGTTCGAGGTCTGCGGCGATCTTGACGGCCGCACACGACGCGAGTATACCTTGATGCAGTCATTGCACAGTCGTGCAGTAAATGCACTCCTGTGAGCCATGCTCGTCAACCCGGTGTCACCACCGACAACGGCAAGGAGCGCATCATGCAAACCCGTGTGAACCTGTTCGGCAACCCGGTCGCAGCCAAGGCCCTGAAGCACATCGCCTCGGCCAGCATGGTGCTCATCAAGGAATCGACCCTGTCGGCCACGACCCGAGACCTGGTGCTCCTGCGCGCCAGCCAGATCAACGGCTGCGGCTACTGCACCGACGTCCACAGCAAGGACCTCACGCACGCCGGACAGAGCGCCACCCGCCTCAACCTGGTCGCCGCGTGGCGGGAGGCCAACGTGTTCACCGATGCCGAGCGCGCCGCCCTGGAGCTGACCGAGCAAGGCACCCGCATCGCCGACGCGGCCGGCGGAGTCACCGACGACGCCTGGGGCAACGCCACCGACCACTACGACGAAGACCAGCTCGCCACCCTGATGCTGCTCATCGCCCTCATCAACGCCAACAACCGGCTGGGCGTCATCAACCAGATGCCCGGCGGCGACTACAAACCCGGCCAGTTCGGCTACTAGCCACCACCAGCCGGCCGGTCCCCCTGATCACCAGCCGGTCTGCCAGATCAATCGTCACCAACCATGGCAAGGAGCGCATCATGCAGACCCGTGTGAACCTGTTCGGCAACCCGGTCGTCGCCAAGGCCCTGGGGCACTACGGCGCGGCGGCCCCCGTGCTCATCAACGAGTCGACGCTGCCGGCGGCGACCCAGAACCTGGTGATGATCCGCGCCAGCCAGATCAACGGCGACAGCTACGCCACCGACGTCCACAGCAAGAACGCCGCGCAGGCCGGGGAGAGCGCCACCCGCCTCAATCTGGTCGCCGCGTGGCGGGAGGCCAACGTGTTCACCGATGCCGAGCGCGCCGCCCTGGAGCTGACCGAGCAGGGCACCCGCATCGCCGACGCGGCCGGCGGGGTCACCGACAACGCCTGGGCAAACACCGCCGACCACTACGACGAAGACCAACTGGCTGCGCTGGTGGCGTTCATCGCCCTCATCAACGCCACCAACCGCTTCGCCATCATCACCCGGCAGCGCGGCGGCGACTACCAACCCGCCCAGTCCGCATAGCCCGGGCTAGTTCGGACAACTCGGAATACCAGGCGGGCCGGCGACACCGGACCGGATGGGGGCCGGTTCCTCGCAAGGGAGGGATCGGCCCCATAGGACCCGGACCGCGCCCGAAGCGCCTCCAGCCACGCCTGCGCGATCCCGTTGCGCTCCCGCCACGCCGCCATCCGGCACCTGGGACTGCAATGGCCGGGGCCACGGGCGCCGAGTCCTACCTGCTGCTGATCGCCCGCGGGGAAGAGGTCCGCACCGCCACGGCCCGCCTGTCGGATCGCCGCCACTCTTCCCGACGGGCTGGAAAGCATCGTCGAAGAAGGCACCTGGGCCACCCTCACCGCCGCCCCCAGCGCACTGACTCGCCTGCTGTCCCGCACCTCAGCGGAACCCGAAGCCGATAGTCACCTTCATGAACTTGCTGGGCCGCGGGGCGCGGCCGGGGCCCGTGTTCAGTCGCTGACGCGGCTACGGTTCTGGTACGCGAGGTCCTTGTACTCCGGGTGGCGGCGTATCCAAGCCGCGATGAACGGGCAGGTGGCCAGTACCGGCAGCCCCCGGTCGCGGGCGTCGTCCAGGGCCGCGCGGGCCAGCGCCCCGCCGATGCCCTGCCCCTCGTACGCGGGCTCGACGACGGTGTGGGGGTAGACCACGAGCTTGTCCGACCGCAGGTACTCGGCGAACCCCGCGAGGGAGCCGTCGATGTGCGCCTCGAAACGGTGCCGGTCCGCCGCGTCGGTGATGGTGGCATTCATGGGTGTGGTGCCTTTCGACAGTGCCGGACGAGGCGGGGTTGTCCGGTGCATGCGGAGATAGTAGGAGTTCTCCCGCACTGGCCGTGACCTGCACGAAGCGTTGGTGGCCATCATGCCTTGCCGCGCAGTTTCGGGTCGGTGATCCCACCAGGGCAGGCGAGCCGCTCGATGTCCCAGCCGGCGCGCCGGGCGCCGGCCTGGTAGGCGCTCTCGTAGAAGGCCAGTACGGCGGCGCGTGGATCGGTCTGGGCCCGTGCGTCGTCGTAGCGCAGTATGGCCAGATGGCTGCCGCGCTGTGCGATCCACCGCGCGGTCGGCGGCACCAGGGTTTCGCTGTCCAGCCCTTCGGGCTCGGGCGCGGTGTAGGAGTAGAAGGCCGGCTCGGCGAAGGCGTCGTCACCGAACCAGAATCCGGAGCTGATCACCTCGCGGGAGTAGGCCTCCCGCGTCACCGGGTCGACCTCGGGGGGATGGTCGATCACGCGGTCAGAGAACCGCGTGCAGGCGATGTCGAAGGTGTGCCAGAAATGGTTCACCGGGCTGACCTTGCCCGAATAGCCCGCGGCGAACTCCTCCAGCACCAGGTTCACCTGACTGAGGATCCGCCAGTACCGCGTGGCCTGAACGGGGTCATATGCGGCATGTTCGGTGTCCTGGGCGAAGGGCCGGCCAGAGTCGGGCAGATCGAACGGCCGCGGGATGTCCATGTCCACCCGCACGTTCAGGGAAGCCAGCGCCCCCATGACGTCGCGGTGGAAGGACGCCACCGACTGGCCGTACAAGGGAAACGACGCGGCCCCACCGTCCACCGTGGTGACGATCAACCGATGGCCGACGAAGTCGAAGTCGATGGTGAAGATCGGGTTGCCGTCCACCTGGCCCATCGGCCGGGTGGTGGTGCCCCGGCCGGTGAGCTGGAACGGCACGCCCCACCAGTGGTTGCGCCGCACCCCGGCGGCCAGGCGGATCTTGCCGATGACCTGGGCGAACCGGTGAAGGGTGGCCTTGGTGTCCTGCCATTCGTCGAGTGGCATCGCGGGAAACAGCTCCATGACACGTCCATTCCCCCTGCCAGCCACATCCATGGCCGACGCCGGTTCCGCACGACACAAGATCGCCGATTGGGGCTGGAGGGCGTCGGTGCTGGTCTCATGTGTGAGCTCGGCTGATCGCCGAGGGCTGACGGCGTGGGGCCGAGCCTGGGCCCACCGGTCCAGGACGTCAGCGGGTGAGTTGCTGGTGCCCAATGACGGAGAGCAGTTCGAGCTTGCTGTGGCTCTCCGTGCCGGGGCGAGTGGTCAGCACCACCAGGGTCTGGGCGCGGTTCTCGGTGAACAGGACCTGGGCGTCGACGTCGATGCGGCCGAGTTCGGGATGGAGGACGGTCTTGCAGTCGTCGTAGCGTTGGGCGACTTCCTGGAGTTCCCACATGCGGACGAACTCGGGGCTGTGTTCCTGGAGTTCGGCGAGGATCCGGGCGGCTCGGGGGGTGTCGCTGCCGGATGTCAGCGCGGCTCGCAGGCGCGCTGCCTGGGCGCGGCCGTGGCGTTCGCGGGCCTCCTCGGGAAACACCAGACGCTCGGCCGGGTCCATGAACCAGCGGTAGAAGCCGCTGCTGGCCAGGCCGGTGTGGCGGGTCTGGTCGCCGAGCAGCGCGACGGCCAACGGGTTCATCGCGAGGGTGTCGACCAGGTCGGTCTTCACCAGGGCCGGGGAGTCGTCCAGGCGGTCCAGGACCCGCATCAGCGTCGGGCTGACATGTTCGGATCGCTGGAAGCGGGCCGGGGCGTTGTGGCCGATGAGGACGAAGAGATGGTCGCGTTCGTCCAGGGTCAGCCGCAGTGCCCGGGCGAGAGCCGTGGTGATCTGGACTGAAGGCTGCGGAGCACGCTGCTGTTCCAGCCGGGCGTAGTAGTCGGTGGACATGCCGGCGAGCTGCGCGACCTCCTCGCGGCGCAGCCCCTGCGTACGCCTGCGCGGCCCCTCGACCAGCCCGACGTCGCGGGGGCGCAACGTCTCACGCCGGCGGCGCAGGAATTCCGCCAGTTCCTTCTTGTCCATGCCCCCATCCTCGCCGCATCCCGCCCGACTATCCAGAGACCGCCAATCCATGGATGAGCAGCCCTCTCCCACCGATGTTCGTCCATGATGTGACCCCATAGGGCCCGCTCGCGTGCTGTTTCGACGGTGTCTTTCGCGTCGGTCATCGCGGGTCGGTCAGATGCCGCTGAGCATGGTGAGGACGTTGTCGTAGGAGCCGTTGGCCTCCGCGTCGCGGATGAACCTGGCGCGCTCGACGACAAGCTCCTTCGCGTCGGGCTTCTCGCGCAGCAGGTCGAGGGTCTCGGTGAGGAAGTCGTCCAACGGCATGGCCTGATCGTCGTCCTGCTGGCCCATCAGTGTCGTGCGCACGCCCGGCGGGACCACCTCGATCACCTGGACGCCGGCGTCAGCACCGGCGAGCTGGATGCGCAGGCTCTCGGAGAAGGAGTGCAGCGCGGCCTTGGTCGCGTTGTAGGTCGGGGTGATCGGGAACGGTACGAACGCCAGCGAGGAGGTGACGTTCATGACGACCGCGTCGTCCTTGCCCACCAGCAGCGGCAGGAAGGCGTACGTCATCCGGATCGTGCCGAGCAGGTTGATCATGACGTGATCCTCGGCGACCGGGAGTCCGGCCGGGTCGAGGAGGTTCTCCCGCAGCATGATGCCGGCGTTGTTGACCAGGACGTTCAGCCCCGGGTGGCTCGCCGCCACGATCTCGCGGGCCTGGGCGATCGAGCCGGGGTCCGCGACATCGAGAACGAGCGCGTCGATGCCCGGGTGCTCAGCCGTGATCTCGTCGAGGAGCTCCTTTCGCCGGCCGGCGACGACCACCTTGTTGCCGGCCTCGTGCAGGCGCAGGGCCAGGCCGAGCCCGATGCCCGAGGTGCCGCCGGTGATCAGGATCGTGTTGCCGGTCATCTTCATGGGGTCTCGCTCCTTGGTCGCGGCGGGCCGGTGAGCGCCCGCAGCCTCGACCGTAAGGGCGCCCGCGCAGGGGCGGGAGAGGAAGGTTTATCCAAGGATCGGCGGTCTCTGCCTGGTGGAGTGGGGCCCCTACGGTACGCCGGTGAGTTGCGGCCGCCACCGACGGCGAGACTGTCTACTTTTCCTACCGAGATAGTTGAGTAAGTACCTCGGTGGATGTACGGTCGTGTCATTCGTCGACCCCTGTGCCGGACGTGCCGGAATGAACCTAGCTCGCAGGCCGATCGGCCCGGCCTCCTCGTCCAGTTGAAGGAGTCCTCCTGATGCCCGTCAAACAGGTCCATCTCGCGGCGCATTTTCCCGGTGTCAACAACACCACGGTGTGGTCGGATCCCGCCTCGGGGAGCCAGATCGACTTCGAGTCGTTCGTCCACCTGGCCCGGACGGCCGAGCGAGGCAGGTTCGACTTCTTCTTCCTGGCTGAGGGGCTCCGGCTGCGTGAAATGAAGGGCCGCATCCACGATCTCGACGTGGCCGGACGCCCGGAGTCGCTGACGGTGTTGTCCGCGCTGGCTGCGGTCACCACGCATCTGGGCCTGGCTGCGACGGTCAATTCCACCTTCAACGAGCCGTACGAGGTGGCGCGGCGGCTGGCGACGCTGGACCACCTCAGCGGCGGGCGCGCGGCGTGGAATGTGGTGACCAGTTATGACGCGTTCACCGGCGAGAACTTCCGGCGCGGCGGCTTCCTGGACGAGGCCGACCGCTATACCCGCGCTGCCGAGTTCCTGCAGACGGCCCGGGAGCTGTGGGACTCCTGGACGGACGGCGATGTCTTCGCCGACCCGGCCGCGGGGGAGTTCGTCCGGTCCGGCGCGGGCGCGTTCGCCCATCACGGACACCATTTCGACATCACCGGCCGCTTCACCACGCCGCAAGGCCCGCAGGGGCACCCGCTGATCATCCAGGCCGGGGACTCGAACGAGGGCCGCGAGTTCGCCGCCGCGGACGCCGACGTCATCTTCAGCCGCCACGGCTCGCTCGAGGACGGCCGTGCGTTCTACAAGGACGTCAAGAGCAGGCTGGCCAGGTATGGGCGCCGCCCGGACGAGCTGAAGATCTTCCCAGCGGTGACCTACGTCCTCGGCGACACCGAGGAGGACGCGGCCGAACGGGCCGCCGAGATCCGTCGCGCGCAGGTCAGTCCGCAGACCGCGATCGCCTACCTGGAAGGTGTCTGGGGGCGGGACCTGTCGGCCTACGACCCGGACGGCCCGCTGCCGGGCATCGAACCCGACCTCGGCGAGGGCGTCTCCCAAGGACGCGCGCAGTTCCGCGGCGACCGCGGCGCCACGGTCCGCGCATGGCGGGCGCTGGCCGCCGAACGCGGTCTCAGCATCCGCGAACTGGTCATCGAGGCCACCGGCCGGCAGACGTTCATCGGTACCCCGCGCTCCGTCGCCGACCGGATCGACGAGTTCGTGCAGACCGACGCCGCCGATGGCTTCATCGTCGTTCCGCACCTGACCCCCGGTGGCCTGGACGACCTGGTTGACCGGGTGGTGCCCCTGCTGCAGGAGAAGGGCGTGTTCCGTACCGACTACGCGGGGTCGACGCTGCGTGACCACCTCGGCCTCGGCGTCCCCCGTACCGTTGAGGAGGTCATGTCGTGACCCTGCTGCACTTGGCCGTGGCGCTGGACGGAGCCGGCTGGCATCCGGCCGCCTGGCGTGACTCCGCCGCCCGTCCGTCGGAGCTCTTCAGCACCGGATACTGGGCCGGCCTGGTCGCCGAGGCAGAGCGGGGCTTGCTGGACTTTGTCACGATCGAGGACACCCTCGGCCTGCAATCGTCCCGGTTCGAGGACCTCGACGACCGGACCGATCAGGTACGCGGCCGGCTCGACGCGGTCCTGCTGGCCGCCTGGCTGGCTCCGCTCACCTCACGTGTCGGCCTGGTGCCCACCACGAGCGTCACCCACACCGAGCCGTTCCACGTCTCCATCGGTATCGCATCGCTCGACTACGCGAGCGGGGGACGGGCGGGCTGGCGGCCTCAGATCTCCGCCCGGGCCGCCGACGCCGCCCACTTCGGCCGCCGTCCGGTGCCGCGGCTCACCCTGCAGGAGCTCCGCACGCCGGAAGGGCAGGCGCTGGTCGCCGAGCTCTTCGAGGAGGCGGTCGACTTCGTCGAGGTGGTCAGGCGGCTGTGGGACAGCTGGGAGGACGACGCCGAGATCCGCGACGCCGCGACCGGCCGGTTCCTGGACCGCGACAAGCTGCACTACATCGACTTCGAAGGCCCGCACTTCAACGTCCGCGGGCCGTCCATCACGCCACGCCCGCCGCAGGGCCAGCCGCTTGTCACCGCCCTGGCCCACGACGTCCTGCCCTACGACTTCGCCGCCCGGAGCGTGGACGTCGTCTACATGACCCCGCACTCCCGAGCGGAGGCTGCGTCCATCATCGGGCAGGTGCGGGACGCCCAGGCCGCGGTCGGCCGTACCGGCGAGCCGCTCAAGATCTTCGCCGACCTGATCGCCTTCCTTGACGAGGACCCCGGCGCAGCCGCGGCGCGCAAGGCCCAGCTCGACGAGCTGGACGGTGCCGCGCTCGCCTCCGACGCCGCGATCTTCACCGGTACGCCCGCTGAGCTGGCCGAGCTGCTGCTGGACTGGCGCGGGGCCGGGCTGGATGGCTTCCGGCTGCGACCCGGCGTGCTCCCGCACGATCTGACCGGAATCGCCCGCGGTCTGGTGCCCGAACTCCAACGCCGTGCGGCCTTCCGCACCGGATACCAGGCAGCCACGCTGCGCGGTCACCTCGGCCTTGCCCGCCCGGCCAACCGCTACACGGTGAACTCGTGACCAGCCCGCCCCGCGACCGGACGCGCATCGAGATCCGCGCGACCGACTGGGATGACCCGGCCGGCGTCGCGCTGCGGGAGGCCATGCAAGCAGAGATGGACAACCGGTACGCCGACCGGCTTGCGGAACTTGTCGTTGGGCCGGCCGACACGCGGAGACTGCACGGCACGCTCGGCATCGAGGTGGAACAGGTGGCGTACGTCGGTATTGCGTGCGCCGACAGAGTCCCAGTGGGGCACGTCGCGTTGCGGCGGCTCGGTGACGACCTGGAGCTGAAGCGGATGTACGTCGTGCCTCCGCGCCGCGGCTCGGGGATTGCCACGGCGCTGCTACGGACGGCGGAGGACGCCGCGCGCTCACTTGGCGCCTCGCGCATCATCCTGCAGACAGGGGATCGGCAGCCAGACGCCGTCGGACTCTACGAGCGCGAGGGCTACAGCCGCATCCCCGTCTTCTCGCCGTACGAGTGGCTGTCCTTCTCGATCTGCATGGAGAAACTCCTATGCCATTCGTTCCCAGCAGCTCCGACCGGAGGGCGACCTTGACCGCGATACCCCTGTCCATCCTCGACCTGGCGCCGATCCCCGCGGGTGGCACGGCTTCCCTGGCCCTGCACAACACCCTGGATCTGGCCCAGCGTGTTGAGGAGTTCGGCTACCGCCGCTACTGGCTTGCCGAACACCATCTCGCCCCGGGAGTGGCGAGTGCGGCCCCGCAGGTCCTGATCGGCGCGGTGGCCGCCGCGACCGAGCGCATCCGGGTCGGCTCTGGCGCGGTGCAGACCGGGCACTGGACGCCCCTGGCCATCGTCGAGCAATTCGGTACCCTCGACGCCCTGTATCCCGGGCGGATCGACCTCGGTTTGGGCCGGTCGGGGCAACGGCGAGCCGAGACAGCCCGCCTCGCCGAGGGTTCGCGCGGCGCCCCATCGCCGCAGGCCACTGTCGTCGATGGGCTGCTCATCCCCAAGCCGTTCGACTTCTCTAGGCTCGCCGGGTCACCGGTGGTCGCCCTCCTGGAAGCGCTGCTTCAGCAGCCCGGCGCCGAGTCACCAGACTTCGCAGGCCAGGTCGACGACATCGCTGCGCTTCTCGACGGCTCCTACCATTCTCCGGAAGGACACCAGGCCCACGCGATGCCCGGCGAGAACGCCGACCTGCAACTGTGGATCCTGGGCAGCAGCGGAGGCCAGAGCGCGCAGGTCGCCGGCGAACGTGGCCTGCCGTTCGCTGCCAACTACCATGTCAGCCCTTCCAACGTCCTCGACGCGGCGGAGGCCTACCGGGAGGCGTTCAAGCCGTCCGCAATCTTGGACGAACCCTACGTCGTGGTCTCGGCCGACGTAGTGGTCGCGCCCAGCGACGAGCAGGCCCGCGAACTGGCCTCCCCGTATCCGTTGTGGGTTCACAGCATCAGGTCTCGGCTCGCCGCCATCCCGTTCCCCACACCCGCTGACGCCGCCGCCCACCGCTGGGAAGAGGAAGACTGGGACCTGGTCGCCGACCGGGTGGACACCCAGTTCGTCGGCTCGCCGCGCACCGTCGTGGCAGGCCTGGAGGTCCTGCGGCGCGTCACCGGCGCCGACGAGCTACTGATCACCACGATCACCCACGACCACGCCGACCGCGTCCGCTCCTACGAACTACTGGCCACCGAATGGGCCCGCACCTGACCCGCCAGGTATTTCCTATTTAAGTAGTAGGAATAGTTGACTAGGCTGCCACCTCATGGTTTGCTACTGATATGCGGCTTCTGCTCCTCACTCGCCGGCGGCACGTGGACCTGGTCCGTGTCGCTGGCGCCGCCTGTCAGCGCTGACGCGGCCAGTCCTTCTTCAGAGTCACCCGTCCGACAGTTCGCCCGCGGAGCCTGTGTCGACGTGCGCGACCTGCCCGAGCAGCTGATCAGCGAGGTCCGCGCCGCCCTGCTCGAGCACAAAGTGCTGGCGTATCGCATCGAGGGCGACGACGCCTCCCACAACACCCCGGCCGTGTCGGCTGTCTGACCGGTTCGGGGGCGAGGGGCCGGTGTGGCACGGCACCGGCCCCTCGCAGTCACGCGGCCCACCGGCGCAGTTATGCGGCCCACTGGCAAGGAGAGCCTTCATTGAGAACGTCGAGCTTTTGGGCATCTGCGGCCGCGCTGGTGGTCGCGACGGGCACGCTCGCGGCGTGCGGTTCCGGCGGTGATGCCTCCGGTGACAGGACCGGCGCTCCGAGGGCCGGTGGGACGCTCACCTTCGCGGTGGGCTCGGACGCGGGCTGTGTCGACCCCCAGCAGGTCGGCAGCAACGACACCATCTACTCTGTGCGGCAGCTCGTCGACTCGCTCACCGACCAGGACCCGCAGACCGGCAAGATCGTGCCCTGGCTGGCGAAGAGCTGGACGATCAGCGACGACGCCAAGACCTTCACTTTTATGCTGCGTCCAGGCGTGACGTTCAGCGATGGCACCCCGCTGACCGCGAAGGTCGTCAAGGCCAACTTCGACGCCATCCCAGGCTTGGGCCCGCTCGCATCGCTGGCCATCGGGTACCTGAGTGGGTACGAGGGGACGACGGTCGTGAACGACCTCACCGCCAAGGTTTCGTTCAAGCAGCCGAACGCGCAATTCCTGCAGGCGACCGCGACGCACTCGCTCGGCATCGTGGCCGAGGCGAGCGTGAAGAAGACGCCGCAGCAGCGATGCACCGAGGGCATCGCCGGCTCCGGCCCGTTCACACTGTCGAAGTACGTCCCGAATCAGGCGGTCGAGCTCGCCCAGCGCAAGGACTACAACTGGGGTTCGGTGCTCTTCAAGAAGCAGGGGCCCGCTTACCTCGACCGGCTCGTCTACAAAGTGCTGCCCGAGTCGGGTGTGCGGACGGGCGGACTGCAGTCCGGGCAGGTCGACGCCATCGGCGCCGTTGGACGGGCGGACGAGGGGGCGCTCAAGTCCTCCGGCGTCCGGTTGCTGGCACGCGCCAATCCGGGGGTCGTGTTCGGCGTCAGCCTGAACAACAAGCGCGCCCCGTTCACTGACGAGAAGGTGCGGCAGGCGATCTCGCTGGCCATCGACCGCGGGCAGGTCGCCGCCACGGTCTTCCCCTCCGGCACCAAACCGGCGACCAGCGTTCTGGCCCACACCACGCCCGGACACACCGATCTTGGCCCGGTCCTCGCCCATGATCAGGCGAAGGCCAAGGCGCTGCTCGATTCCGCGGGCTGGACGCCGGGCGGCGACGGCATCAGGCAGAAGGGCGGCCGGAAGCTGGCCTTCGCCATCACCTGGTTCGCGAACGCGGCCACCAACCAGCCGTCGCTGGAGCTCGTTCAGCAGCAGCTCAGGGCCGTCGGGATCCAGGTCGAGCTCAAACAGCTGCAGATCTCGCTGATCGCGACCGTGCAGCAGAGCAAGAACTTCGACGCGTTGTGGGGGAACGTCACCCGTGCCGATCCCGACATCCTGCGCAGCTCGTTCTCGACCAAGCTGGTGAACGTCTACAACGTCCCCTCATCGGACCTCGACGGGATTCTGGACGGCCAGTCCGCACAGGTCGACCGGGCCAAGCGGTTCGAACTGGTCGCACAGGCGCAGCGGCAGATCGTCCAGCGCGCCTACACGGTCCCGGTCGTGGAACTGCAGACCGTGCTGGGCACGGCGAAGACAGTGCACGACCTGAAGTTCGACGCGTCGAGCCGCATCCAGTTGCACGACACATGGATCGGCTGAGGACGGGCACCGGATGCGCCGATACGTGCTGAGGCGGCTCGCGCAGGCGGCGGGCGTGCTGTGGGCCGCCTACACGGTCTCGTTCCTGGTGCTGGACTATCTGCCTGGCGATCCGGTGTCGGCGATGGTCAGCGGGGGACTGGACCAGGCGGCCCTCGACCCCGCACAGGTCGAGCAGATGAAGGCTGAGTATGGCTTCGACAAGCCCGTCTTGCTGCAGTACCTCGACTACCTCGGCAGGGCGCTGCGCGGCGACTTCGGTGACTCTGTGGCCACCGGCCGTCCCGTCAGGTCGATGATCGGGGAGGCGCTGCCCCAGACGCTGCAACTCACCGGGGCGGCACTGGTTCTTGCGGTCGTCTGCGGCGGCGCCCTGGCGGTGGTGGCGACCTGCACCTCCTGGCGGTGGCTGCGGCAGTTCCTGCTGTCGCTGCCGCCGCTCGGCGTGTCCGTCCCGACGTTCTGGGTCGGGCTGATGCTGGTGCAGGTCTTCTCCTTCCAAGCTCAGGTCTTCCCCGCCTTCGGCAACGACGGGCTGCGGGGCCTCGTGCTGCCGGCCCTGACCCTGGCGATCTTCACCGGCGCGATGGTGGCGCAGGTGCTCGCCAAGAGCCTGCTCGTCACGCTGGATGAGCCGTACGTGCAGACGGCCCGCGCCAAGGGCGCGGGCCGTGTGCGGATCCATCTGCGGCACGCGCTCCGCAACGCTGCGCTGCCCGCGCTGACCGTCGCCGGTGTCATGGTCGGACAGCTGGTGGCCGGAGCGGTCGTGGTCGAGACGGTGTTCTCGCGCAACGGGCTCGGGCGGATCACCGCGTCCGCCGTGGCGAGCCAGGACATCCCGGTCGTGCAGGGCGTCGTGGTGTTCGGCGCGGCGGTGTACGTCCTGGTGAACCTGATCGTGGACCTGATCTATCCGGCGCTCGACCCGCGCATCACCGTCGTGGGCCCCGCTCGCACCCGCCGCTGGAGCCTCACATGAGCCAGACTCTCGACAACGAGCTGGTCGCCGAGGCCGCCGGCCTCGGCGTCCGGATCCCACCGGCCGAGCCGGTCGCGGAGCAGTGGGTGCCGCACCACTTCGAACCGGGACGCGCCGTGTGGTTCGCCGTGCGGTTCCTCGTGCGCCGCCCCGGTCTGGTGCTGTCGGTCCTGATGGTCGCCGTGGTGGTGATCGCCGCGTTCTGGCCGGGTGCGATCAGCTCGCGCGACCCGCTCACCGGGGTGCCGGCGCAGGCCTTCAGCCCGCCCGGCGCGGCGCACTGGTTCGGCACCGACGAGCTGGGCCGTGACCTGTTCACCCGGGTGGTGCACGGCTCCGCGTTGTCGCTCAAGGCGACGCTGATCGCGGTGGCGGTCGCGTTCCTCGCGGGCGGGCTGCTCGGCCTGGTCGCGGGGTTCGCCGGGCGCTGGGCCGAGGACGTGCTGATGCGGTTCGTGGACGTCCTGCTGTCGATCCCCGCGCTGTTCCTGTCCCTGGCCGTCGTCACCGCCCTCGGCTACGGCACCGTGAAGATCGCGGTCGCGGTCGGGGTCGCGAGCGTCGCGACGTTCGCCCGGGTCATGCGCGCCGAGGTGTTGCGGGTACGGCAGGCGGTCTTCGTCGAGGCCGCCCGCTCGTGCGGAGCGCGCTGGTACAGCGTGCTCGGGCGGCACGTCCTGCCGAACGCGATCGGACCGGTGCTGGTGCTGGCGACGCTGGAGTTCGGGACATCGATCCTCGCGGTGTCGTCGCTGAGCTTCCTTGGCTACGGGACGCCTCCACCGGCCCCCGAATGGGGCACGTTGATCTCTCAGGGCCGCAACTATCTGGCGAACGCCTGGTGGATGACCGCGCTGCCCGGCCTGACCATCGCGGCGACCGTTCTCGCCACGAACCGGATCGCCCGTGCCTTGGACGGCGAGTGGACGAGGCGGCCATGACCAGTGACGAGGCGGCCATGACCGGCGACGCTCCGCTGCTCCAGATCAAGGGGCTGACCGTCGGCTACCGGGTGCGGCGCGGCCACCTCACCGCGGTCCGGGACGTGAGCCTGGACGTGCGGCCCGGCGAGATTCTGGCGCTCGTCGGGGAGTCGGGCTCGGGCAAGAGCACCACTGCGCATGCGATCGTCCGGCTGCTCGCGCCCAACGCCATGATCGAAGGCGGGCAGATCCTGTTCGACGGGCAGGATCTGGCGCGAGTGTCCGAGCGGGGTTTGCGGGCCGTGCGCGGCGCGCGGATAGGTCTCGTCCCGCAGGACCCGACCGTGTCGCTGAACCCGGTGAAGCGGATCGGTGAGCAGGTGGCGGAGGTCCTGCGCCTGCACGGGCTGGGCACCCGCCGCACCGCGCCGTCGGCCGCGGTGGAGATCCTGGACCGGGCGGGGCTGCCTGACCCGCGGGTGCGCGCCCGCCAGTACCCGCACGAGCTGTCCGGCGGCATGCGGCAGCGCGCGCTCATCGCGATCGCCATCGCCGCCGGGCCGAAGCTGATCGTGGCGGACGAGCCGACGAGCGCGCTCGACGTCACCGTCCAGCGCCGCATCCTCGACCATCTGGAGCACCTCACCGGCGAACTCGGCAGCGCCGTCCTCCTGGTCACCCACGATCTGGGGGTGGCCTCCGACCGTGCGCAGCGCATTGTCGTGATGTCCGAGGGGCGCGTGGTGGAGGCCGGCCCGACCAGGCGGATCCTTGAGGATCCTCAAGACGGCTACACGCGGAGGCTGCTGAAAAGCGCGCCGAGCCTGACGATCGCCCCGCCGCAGGTCGTGCCGAGCCTCACGGTCACCCCGCCGCAGGTCGCGCCGCTCGCCGAGGCGGTGCCTGAGGACGTCCCGCTGGTGTCGGCCGAACACCTCGTCAAGGACTTCCCGCTCCCGCCCGCCGGAAAGGACTCCCCGCGTTCCGTGCGCGCGGTGGACGACGTGAGCCTCACCATCCACCCGGGGCGGACGCTCGCGCTGGTCGGCGAGTCGGGATCGGGTAAGTCGACCACCGCCCGGCTGGTGCTGCGGCTCGTCCCGCTGACGTCCGGGCGGATCGTCGTCGGCGGCGAGGACGTCACCACTGCGCGGGGTGCGGCGCTGCGGGCACTACGGCGCCGAGCCCAACTCGTGTACCAGAACCCCTACGCCTCGCTCGACCCCCGGTTCTCGATCGCCGAGGTCATCACCGAGCCGCTGCGCGCCTTCCGGGTCGGCGACCGTGCGTCCCGTACCGCCCGCGCGAAGGACCTGCTCGACCGTGTCGCGCTGCCGTCCGCGATGCTGAACCGCAGGCCCGCCGAACTGTCCGGGGGGCAGCGCCAGCGGGTCGCGATCGCCCGCGCCCTCGCACTCGAACCCGACCTGGTGGTGTGCGACGAACCGGTCTCCGCGCTCGACGTGTCGGTGCAGGCCCAGGTGCTGGAGCTGCTCGCCGAACTGCAGGCCGGCACGGGCATCGCATATCTGTTCATCTCGCACGACCTGGCCGTCGTCCGGCAGATCGCGCACACCGTCGCGGTCATGAAGGACGGGCGGATAATGGAGGAGGGACCGGCCGGCGACATCTTCGGCGCACCCTCCCACGACTACACCCACGAATTGCTCGCCGCCATTCCGGGACGGCGGGCACGGGCATTGGAGGAGACATGACCGTTCAGGAAACAACGTCCGCCGAGGCCGCCGCGTTCGCCGAGCGGTGGCGCGAGTGGCACGCCGCCAAAGAGGCGCGCCTTGCCGACCCGCACGGTTTCCTCGCCATCACGGGCCTGCACTGGCTGGACGAGGAACCTCAGCACTTCCCGGATGCCCCCGGCACCTGGACCACCGGCCCGGACGGCCCCGTCGTCATCCTGGACGAGGACGAGGAACTGGTTGTGGACGGCGAGACCGTACGCGGCGAGCACCGCTTCGGCGTCCTCCCGGAGCGTGGTGGAGTGACAGCCCTCTGGCGCGACGCGGCGATCGAGGTGGCCAAACGTGGCGGCCACGACATCGTCCGCCCGCGCCACCCGGACAATCCGCTGCGCACCTCCTTCCGCGGCACGCCCGCCTACGAGCCCGACGCGCGCTGGGCCGTGACCGGCCACTTCATCCCGTTCGACGAACCGCGCCCGACCACGGTCGGCGCCGCCGTGGACGGGTTGGAGCACGTCTACGAGGCCCCTGGCCGGGTCGAGTTCGAACTGGACGGGCGCGCGTTGAGTCTCACCGCGTTCCCCGGCCACGAATCCGGCAGCCTGGTCGTCCTGTTCACTGACGAGACGTCCGGTGTCACCACCTACGCCGCGAACCGGGCCCTGCACATCACGCCGGACGCCGACGGCGCGGTGGTGCTCGACTTCAACCGCGCCGGCAACCTGCCGTGTGCCTACACCGACCTCGCCACCTGCCCCCTGCCGCCGCCGGAGAACCGGCTCCCGGTCGCCGTGGAGGCGGGCGAGAAGATCCCCCACGAGCGCGGCTGACCATGCCCGCGATCTCCTCGCTGTCCTTCCTCACCCCGGGCAACTATCCGGATGACGACCCGTACTCCGGGTTGGAGGCGACGCTCCGGCTGTTCGAGTACGGCGAGGCCGAAGGCTACGACGGCGCCTGGATCCGGCAGCGGCACCTGGAACACGGCGTCTCGTCGGCCGCCGTGTTCCTCGCCGCCGCGACCCAGCGCACCCGCCGGATCGAACTCGGCACCGGGGTCATTCCGATCGGCTACGAGAACCCGTTCCGCCTCGCCGAGGACCTCACGACCGTCGACGTGCTGTCGCGGGGCCGGCTGCAGGCCGGGTTCAGCACCGGGATGCCGCACGCGGAGCTGCTCGCCGACCTCGTGCACGACGGCGACTGGCGCCGATACGAGCTGTCGTACGGGCGCATCGGCCGGGTACTGGGCAACCTGCGCGGCGAGTACCTCGGCGGGCCCGACACCGTCATCCACTCACCGGGCGCCGTGCAGCGCCCCCGGCTCCAGCCGCACAGCCCCGGCCTGCTGAGCCGTTCCTGGCTGGGCGGTACCAGCCCGCGCTCCGTCCGGTGGGCCGCCGAGAACGGGCTCAACCTGCTGACCGGCAACATCGTCCAAGGCGAGGGCCCCGACGGGCACGCCGACCAGCAGCGCGAGCAGATCGTCCTGTATCGGGACCTGCTGCCGCCCGGACGGCCGGGACGGATCGCGGCGGGCCGGGTGATCGTCCCGTTCGACGGCGCGGACGCGGCGACCCGCAGGCGCTACCGCGAATACGAGGCGAGCCGGCACGAACGTACGCTCACCGTCCATGGGGAACGGCGCGTCCGCTTCGCGCCCGACCTCGTCGGCCCGTCCGACGAGATCGTGGAACGGCTGCGCGCCGACGTCGCCGTGGCCGAGGTCACCGAGCTGCGCCTCGAACTGCCCTACGAGTTCAGCGAGCACGACTACCGGCAGATCCTGCACGACGCTCGCACGCTCATCGCCCCGGCCCTGGGCTGGCGGCCTGCGGCGGCAGGACGCGCCGGAGTCGCCGCGCCTTCCTGGTGACTCTTCGGATGCCCTTCCCGATCAGAGCACGTCGGAGAGGAACTGCTGTAGCCGTTCGCTGCTCGGCGAACCGAAGATTTTCTCGGGTGGACCCGACTCGATGGCGACACCGCGGTCCAGGAAGGTCACCGTGTCGGCCGCCTGGCGGGCGAAGCCCATCTCATGGGTGACGACCACCATGGTCATGCCCTGCTGCGACAGCTCGGACATCAGGCCGAGAACGCCCTTGACGAGCTCGGGGTCGAGCGCGGAGGTCGCCTCGTCGAAGAGCATGACCCGGGGCTCCATCGCCAGTGCGCGGGCGATGGCCGCGCGCTGCTGCTGACCGCCCGACAGGCTTCCTGGCCGCGAGCCGGCTTTGTCACCGAGCCCGACCAGATCGAGCTGGCGGCGGGCCGCCTCCTCGGCCTGGACGGCGGACAGCTTCTTGATTCTGCGCAGCGGCAGCATGATGTTGCGCAGGACGCTCATGTGCGGGAACAGGTTGAATTGCTGGAACACCATGCCGATCTGTCGCCGGAGCCGATCGGGGTCGTCCTTCAGCACGCTCACCCCGTCCAGGAGCACGTCGCCCCGGTCGGGTTCGAGCAGCCGGTTGACCGTCCGCAGAAACGTCGACTTGCCGGATCCGGAAGGGCCGATCAGGCAAGCGGTCCGGCCTGCCGGGACGTCGAGATCCACGCCGCGGAGCACCGGCGTCGCACCGAAGGCGAGGTGGATGTCGCGCGCGGTCAGGCTGGCCGGAGAGAAGGCCGCAGGGCCCGCGGTTTCCTGCCTCGTGCGTTCTTCGTCGCTCATCTTGGCCTCTCATCCGGCACAGGCACCGGTGTCTCAGCGGTGAGCAGGAGCGCATCGCCGTCATCCGCGCCGTCCTGGCGTCCCCGGCGTAGCCGCCCATCGACGAAATTCACCAGGTGGGTCAACGGCACCGTGAGCAACAGGTAGAACAATCCCGCCAGCAGGAGCGCGGACTGGTTGCCGGTGTTGGCGGCCGCGTCCTGTCCGATTCTGAACAGTTCGCGCTGGGCGGCGGCCAGACCGAGGAAATAGACCAGGCTGGACTCCTTGATGAGTGCGATGAGCTGGTTGACCCAAGCCGGGAGCACCCGCCGTACCCCCTGTGGGATGATCACCAGCAGCATGGCCGAGGCGTAGGAGAAGCCCAGTGCCCGAGCCGCCTCCAGTTGTCCGCCCTCGACGCTCTGGATCCCCGACCGGAATATCTCGCCTATGTAGGCGGTGGCGATGAGCGACAGCGCGAGGATGCCCAGCGGGTACGGGTTGGGTCCCCAGATGTTCATCGCCGGCTGGGCCAGACCCACCCCGATGAGCAGGATGGTCACCACGGCCGGCAGACCGCGGAAGACGTCGGTGAAGGCGCGCGCGGGCCATCTCAGCCACCGGGTCCTCGCGATGCCTGCCACGGCGAGGAGCATCCCGAGGACGGTTCCGATGAGCGCGGAGATGACCGAGAGGATCAGCGTGTTGGGCAGTCCCGTGGTGAGCATGTCTGGCAATGCCTGCCGCATGGAATCCCAATTGAAAAAGGTGTCCCACAGCGTCGTCAGTTGGTCCATGTCAGCGTTCCGGGAAGGTTCGCGGCACCGGTGCCCGAAGAGACCCGCTCACTTGGCGGGGGACGCGGATCCGGTCGGCGATGCCGAGGTGCTGACCGGCGGGAAGGGGACATTCCCGCTACCGGGCTTGAACGCCGCCGGCACTTGGCGGCCCGGGTAGTACTGCTGCTGCAGCTTGGTCCACGTACCGTCCTTGATGACCTCGTCCAGTCCCTTGTTCAGCGCCGCCAGCAGCCCCGGGTTGTTGTGGGTGACGGCGAACGCGGTCGGAGCGGGGCTGAGTTCCGTGGCTGCCAGGACGACCTTGCCGCCGCTGTCCTTGGCAGTCTTCTCGCCGATCTCCGCGGGGGAGATCCAGGCGTCCGCCGTCCGGGTCTTCAGGCGGTTGAGGGCGCCGTTGTAGTCGGGCACGCGCACCGGATTCAGCCCTTGCTTGGTGGCGTAGTCGTCCTGAACGGTCCCCTGGACGACCACGACCCGCTTCCCTTTGAGCTCCTGAAAGCTCTTGATCGGTGAACCGGCCGGGACATCGAGCCCGAAGTGGCCGAAGTCATATCCGTTGGTGAAGGCGACCGTCTTCTTCCGCGCCTCGGTGATCGTGATCGATGAGCTGCCGACGTCGAACTTGCGCGTGGCCACCTGGGCCAGCAGTGCTGAGAAGTCGGTGCCGACGAACTCCACCTTGAGGCCGATCTTGGCGGCCACCGCGGTCAGCAGGTCGTTGTCGAACCCGGTGAACCTGCCGTCCTTCAGATACACGTTCGGCGGTGCGTCGGTCAGGGTGCCCGCCCTCAGCTTCCCCGCCTGGAGCAGCTTGTAGGGATTGCCGCCAGACGAGCTGTCCGCCGACCCGTTCCCGCATGCCGTCAAGATCGCGGTAGCGGAGAGGACGGCGATACCGGCAACGACGCGCATGGGGCGCAAAGGGCGCATGAAGTCTCCTTCGGATGGACGTGTGCACAAAGACCCGCGCCCGGATGGCCCGGGCCGGGATATGGGATCAGGGGGTCGTGCGACCGAGCGGCCGCTGACCGGCCGATAGCGAAGCATACCAATCGGAATAGTAGGTAATACCGCTGCGTGACGGCCGCGAGCGCGTCACGATGGGCAGTCTCGCAGGATGTCTACTAAAACGATAGGAAAAGTTGCGTTTGGAGATCATGCGCGTTACGTTCATGCGCAACCCAGGTGAAAGAGGCATCCCCCCATGAGGTTGAGACCCACCCTCCTGCTTGGCGCCGCACTGCTCACACTCGTCACCACCGTGGCGGCGTGCGGCGGCTCGGATTCCGGCGGCTCGTCGTCGGCCGCGTTCGATCCCAAGAACTGCCAGGGCGGCACCTTGACCGTGCTCAACGAGAGCGGGCTGGCCAAGTTCGACCCGGCGACCCTCTACACCTCCGGCGGCGGGGCGCTGCCGTCGCTCGTCTACCGCACGCTCACCACCCGCAAGCGGGTAGCGGGCGAGGCCGGCACCACGCCGGTCCCGGACCTGGCCACCGACCTCGGCACGCCCAGTGACGACGCCAAGACCTGGAAGTACACGCTCAAGGACGGGCTGAAGTTCGACGACGGCACGCCCATCGGCTCCAAGGACGTCAAGTACGGCATCCAGCGCTCGTTCTCGCCCGACCTGCCCGGCGGTGCCCCGTACCTGCACGACTGGCTGATCGGCGGCGCCGACTACAAGGGCCCCTACAACGGCGGCGACCTGGAATCCATCGAGACGCCGGACAACAGGACGATCATTTTCAAGCTGCGGCAGCCGCACGGTGACTTCCCCTACCTGGCCACCGCGACGCAGTTCGCTCCGGTGCCCAAGGCCAAGGACACCGGCACCAAGTACCAGAACGCCCCAGTCTCCAGCGGGCCGTACAAGGTCGAGAAGTACGAGCAGGGCAAGAAGCTGATCCTCACCCGCAACACGCACTGGTCGCGTGCCGTCGACGACCAGCGGCTGGCCTGCCCGGACCGCATCGAGGTCACCAGCGGCCTGGAGCCGACGGTCATCAACCAGCGGCTGGTCAGCGGGTCGGGTGCGGACGCCAAGGCCATCACCACCGACGCCAACGTCGGGCCGGAGCAACTCGCCCGGCTGGGGAGCGACCCGAGCCTCTCCAAGCGGGTCTCGCGCGGTGTCTTCGGCGAGACCAAGTACCTCGCGTTCGACACGACCAAGAAGCCCTTCGACGACGTCCGGGTGCGGCAGGCCGTGGCCTACGCGATCAACCGGCAGTCGGTCATCAACGCCGTGGGCGGCTCGTCGCTCGCCTCGCCGGCCACCACGTTCCTGCCCGAGGGCAAGGCGTTCGGGCAACAGCGGTACGACTACTTCCCGGCAGGCGAGACCGGCGATCCGGCCAAGGCCAGGGAACTGCTCAAGCAGGCCGGCTACGCCGGCGGTCTGGCCGTCGAGCTGGCCTTTCCCAACTACGACGGCGATGGTTACGGCCCGAAGGTCGCGGCGGCCGTGCAGGACGCCCTCAAGCAGGCGGGCATCACCGTCAAGCCCAAGTCGCTCAGCGAGGAGGACTACCGCACGGTCACCGGCAAGCCCGCCACCCAGCCCCCGCTCAGCCTGCAGTCCTGGGGTGCCGACTGGCCCGCGGGAGGACCGTTCCTCATCCCGATCTTCGACGGCCGGCAGATCCTCAAGGAGGGCGGCAACTACAACCTCGCCCAGCTGAACGACCCGGCGGTGAACAAGGAGATCGACGAGATCAACAAGATCACTGACGCGGCGCAGGCCGCGCCGCGGTGGGGCGCGCTGGACGCCGAGATCGGCAAGCAGGCGCTGCTGGTGCCGCTCTACCACCCCAAGACGGTGGCGCTGTTCGGCAAGGGCGTGAAGAACGCCTACGTCGACGAGTGGCGCGGCTGGTACGACGTCGCGTCGGTCTCGGTGAAGTGAAGTTCGGTTCGTGAGTCTCCTGGAGACCGAGACCGCCGCTCCCGGGCCGGACTCCGCAACCGTCGCGGAGCCTGCCCGGGGGCGGCAGGTGTGGCGGCGGCTGCGCGCCGACCGTGCGTCGATGGCCGCGCTCGGCGTGGTGATCTTCATGATCGTCGTGGCGCTCGCCGCGCCGTTGCTGGCCGCGCTCGAGGGTCAGGACGCCACCACGTTCCACAGCGAGCTGCTCGACTCGGCGCGCGGCGGCGTGCCTGAAGGCGCCCTGGGCGGGATCAGTGCCGATCACTGGCTCGGCGTCGAACCCGGGACCGGCCGCGACGTGTTCGCCCGCGTCGTCCACGGCGCCCGCGTCTCGCTCGGCGTCGCCCTCGGCGCGACCGTGCTGGAGCTGCTCATCGGCCTCGCCGTGGGGCTCGGCGCCGGACTCGGCGGCCGCCGGGTGGACGCGGTGCTGAGCCGGCTCGTGGAGCTGTCGCTGGCGTTCCCGTCGCTGCTGCTGGCGCTGGCGCTGATGGCGATCGTGCCCGAGTCGATGCCGCGCCCGCTGCTGCTCGCCCTCGTCATCACGGCGGTGAATTGGGGCAACATCGCCCGCGTCACGCGCGCCCAGGCGCTCTCGCTGAGGACGCGCGAGTACGTGGACGCGGCGCGGCTGAGCGGCGCCCGTCCGGCGCGCATCGCACTCCGCGAGATCCTGCCCGGGCTGACCGCGCCGCTGATGGTCCTGGCTGCGCTGAAGGTGCCGCTCAACATGGTGAACGAGGCGGCCCTGTCCTTCCTCGGCGCCGGGGTCAGGCCGCCGACGCCGTCGTGGGGGCAGATGCTCTCCACCTCGACGACCTGGTTCCAGGCCGACCCGATGTACGTGATCGTTCCGGGCGGATTGCTGTTCGTCACCCTGCTGGCCTTCTCGGTCCTCGGTGACGGCGTCCGCAAGGCCCTCGACCCGCGTAGGAGCGACCGAGCATGATCTGGTACCTGCTGCGCCGGCTGGGGGCCACCGTCGTCGTGCTGCTCGTGCTCGCGGCGGTCGTGTACGCGATGTTCTACCTCACGCCCGGCAACCCCGCCGTGCTCGCGTGCGGCAAGGCGTGCAACGCCGAGCGGCTCGCGCTCACCGAGCACAAGCTCGGCCTCGACGAGCCGGTGTACGTGCAGTACTGGCACTTCGTCGAGGGCGTGGTCGTCGGCCGTGACTACTCGGCGGGCACCGATGTGAGCCACTGCCCGGCACCCTGTCTCGGCTACTCGTTCCAGACCGACGAGCCGGTGACGTCGATGTTGATGGACCGGCTACCGGTGTCGGCCTCGCTGGCGTTCGGCGCCGCCGGGCTCGCGCTGGTCCTGGGCGTCTCCGCGGGCCTGTTGTCCGCGCTGCGCCGTGGACGGTTGACCGAGCGGATCCTCACCGGCGTCACGCTGCTCGGCTACTCCACGCCCGTCTTCCTCATCGGGCTGGTGCTGCTGTTGATCTTCTGCGCCTATCTGCGCGTGCTGCCGTTCCCCGCGTACGTGCCGCTCACCGACAACCCGGCGTTGTGGGCGCAGAACCTGCTCCTGCCGTGGGTGGCACTGGCGCTCATCCAGGCCGCCGTCTTCGCGCGGATCACCCGCGTCGGCGCACTGGAGACGCTGATGGAGGACCACATCCGCACGTTCCGCGCCTACGGGCTGCGGGAACGGCAGGTGATCCGGCGGCACACCCTGCGCGGCGCGCTCACCCCCGTCGTCGCGCTGACGGCGGTCGAGGTCGCACAGATCATGACGGCCGCGATGCTCACCGAGACGATGTTCGGCCTGCCCGGCATCGGCAAGCTCATCGCCGAGTCGGTCAACAACGTCGACCTGCCCGTTGTCGTCGGTGTCACCGTGCTCGCCGGGGGCCTCGTCGTGCTCGCCAACACCGCCGCCGACTTGCTGCACGCCGCGATCGACCCGAGGGTGAAGCTGACATGAGCCCGGTGCTCTCGGTACGGGACCTGCGCGTTCGGTTCGGCGACCGCGAGGCGCTCAAGGGCGTCTCGTTCGACCTGGAAGAGGGGCGCGCGCTGGGCGTCGTCGGCGAGTCGGGCAGCGGCAAGAGCACACTGGCTCTGTCACTGCTGCGCCTGCACACCACCGCTGAGGTGACCGGCGAGATCAGGGCCGGCGGCACCGACGTGCTCACCGCCTCGCCGGAGGAACTGCGGCGGCTGCGTGGCGGCCGGATCGCCATGGTGTTCCAGGACCCGCTGTCGTCGCTCGACCCGTACCTGCGGGTGGGCGACCAGATCGCCGAGGTCTACCGGGTGCACACCGGTGCATCCCGGAGGGTGGCCGCGGCCAAGGCCGTCGAGGTGCTCGACCGGGTCGGGATCCCGGACGCGGCCCGCCGTGCGCGCGCCCACCCGCACGAGTACTCCGGCGGCATGCGGCAGCGCGCCCTCATCGCGATGGCCCTCGCGCTCGAACCGCCGATCCTCGTAGCCGACGAGCCGACCACCGCGCTCGACGTCACCGTCCAGGCGCAGTTGCTCGACCTGCTGAACGATCTGCGGGCCGACACCGGCATGGCGCTGCTCCTGGTCAGCCACGACCTCGGCGTCGTCTCCGGCACCACCGACGAGATCCTGGTCATGCGCGATGGGAGACCGGTCGAACACGGCCCAGTCCAAGCTGTGCTGGGTGAGCCCACCGAGAATTACACGCGCGCGCTGCTCGCAGCCGTACCGCGCATCGACGCCCCGCGGCAAGCGCAGAACACTCCGGAGTCCTGGGACGAAAGAGTGCCGTTGATGCGGGTCACCGCCCTGCGGCGCGAATTCCCGTTCGGGCCGCCGCTGCGCCGCGAGACCATCAAGGCCGTCGACGGTGTCACGTTCGACCTCCGGCAGGGCGAGACCCTCGGGATCGTGGGCGAAAGCGGCAGCGGCAAGACCACGCTGGCCCGGTTGCTGGTCCGGCTGGACGAGCCCACGTCCGGCCGGATCGAGTTCGCCGGCACCTATCTGACCGCGCTCTCCGAACGGCGGCTCCGCACGTTCCGGCGTGACCTGCAGATGGTCTTCCAGGACCCGGTCGCCTCGCTCAACCCGCGCCGGACGGTCGGCGACAGCATCGCCGATCCGCTGCGGGTGCAGGGCGAGCCGGCCCCCGAGAGGTCCGCGCGCGAACTGATGGAACGGGTCGGGCTCGACCCGGCACGTTACGGCCATCACCCGCACGAGTTCTCCGGCGGTCAGCGGCAGCGCGTCGGCATTGCCCGCGCGCTGGCGTTGCGGCCCCGGCTGCTGGTCTGCGACGAGCCCGTCACCTCACTGGACGTCTCCACCCAGGCGCAGATCCTCGCACTGCTGCGCGACCTGCAGGAGGAATTCGACCTGACGCTGGTCTTCGTCTCCCACGACCTGGCCGTCGTCCGGCAGATCAGCGACCGTGTCGCAGTGATGCGAGCCGGCAAGATCGTGGAACTGGCGGGCACGGACACGGTCTTCGACTCACCGGGGCACCCTTACACCAGAACGCTCCTCGGCGCCGTCCCCCTTCTTGACCAGGGCGCCGCTCAGATTCCCTGAACCTGAGTTCAAGGCGCCGCCGGGTGCCGGCTGGCTTTGACGCCACACGAAGATCCTATACTTTTCAAGTATGAATGGTGGGATAAGCGTGGCGGGGCGGGACGTAGTCGGCCTGCGGCGGTTGTTCCATGCGCATGCGGAGACCGCGTTCACCGAGTTCTGGACGTCGGTCACGATCGCGGCGGAGCTTCGCCGGCTGGGGTACCGGGTGTTCACCGGCCCGGACGCCATCGACCTGTCCGTGGTTCCGGTGTTGCCCGGCCCGCAGGAGCTGGCGCGTGCGGCGGATCGTGCGCGGGCGTGGGGAGCGGACGACGGCGATCTGCGGGTCGTGCGCGATGGGCGCACCGCGGTGGTCGCCGAGCTCGACGGTGATGCCCCCGGGCCGGTGACGGCCGTACGGGTCGACATCGACGCGTTGCCCTTGGCCGAGTCGACCCGGGCTGAGCACGCGCCGGCACGCGAGGGGTTCACTTCGCGCGATCCTGAGGCCATGCACGCGTGCGGCCATGACGGGCACATCGCGATCGGCCTTGAACTGGCGCGGCGGTTGTCGGCGGGGGATTTCCCCGGGCGGATCCGGTTGCTCTTCCAGCCCGCCGAGGAGGGCGGACGTGGTGCCCGCGCGATGCTGGACGCCGGCGCCGTCGTGGGAGTCGACCGCCTGTACGCGTTGCACCTGGGACTCGGGCTGCCGGTCGGCGAGGTCGCCGCCGGTACCTCCGGGTTCTTCGCCAACTCCAAACTGCTGGTTTCCTACGCGGGACGTCAGGCCCACGCCGCGCACGCTCCCGAGGAAGGGCGCAACGCCCTGCTCGCCGCCGCCCAGGCGGCTCTGGGCCTGCACGCCCTGCCCCGGTTCGCCGCCGCCGACACGCGGGTCAACGTCGGGACGCTGCGCGCGGGAACGGCTCCCAACATCGTCGCTGCCGATGCCGAACTGCGGCTGGAACTGCGGGCCACCAGCGGGCAGGTCTGCGACGAGCTGGAACGCCGCGCCCGGGCCGTGCTGACAGCAGCGGGCGCCGCTCACGAGGTCGAGGTACGGATCGAGCGGATCGGCGCCGCCACGACGGCGGCCTGCGACCCGGCCGCGGTGCACGCGATCGCCGCGGCGGCCCGTTCGGTGCCCGCGGTGACGGGCGTTCACACCGATCACAGGTTCGGAGCCAGCGACGACGCGACATTCCTGATGCGGGCGGTCCAGGAACAGGGCGGCAAGGCGACGTTCCTCGTCGTCGGAGCGTCCAGTCCCGCGCCACATCACAGTCCTGCGTTCGACATCGACGAGACATGCCTCGACATCGCCGCCGACACGCTGGAACGTGCCATCCGCGCGCCGGAGAAGGAGTGCCCATGAGCTTCAGTCACCTGTCCCATCTGGAATGCGGACGGTGCGGGGCGGCCCATACCGCCGACCGGCCGCACAATCTGTGCGAGACGTGCGGGTCACCCCTGCTCGCCCGTTACGATCTGGCGGCGATCCGGGCCACGCTGCGACCCGCCGACCTGGCACACCGCCCACCCGACCTGTGGCGCTACCACGAGCTGCTGCCCGTCGGCCACCGCGATGCGGTGGTCACCCTCGGGGAGGGGATGACGCCGTTGCTGCCGATGGCCCGGTACGGCGAGCGCATTGGCCTGCCGCGGCTGATGATGAAGGACGAAGGGCTGATCCCCACCGGCTCGTTCAAGGCCAGGGGCGCCGCCGTCGGTGTCTCACGCGCGGCCGAACTCGGGATCAAGCAGCTGGCGATGCCCACCAACGGCAACGCCGGCGCCGCCTGGTCGGTGTACGGGGCCCGCGCCGGACTGGCCACCACCATCGTCATGCCGGCCGACGCACCGGAGATCACTCGACGCGAATGCGTGGCCGCCGGCGCCGACCTGCGCCTGGTCGACGGTCTGATCAGCGATGCCGGGCGGATGGTCGGTGAGCTGGTGGCACGCGAGGACGGGCGGGGGCAGGCCGGAGGGGCCTCGGACCGGGTGATTTTCGATGCCTCGACGCTCAAGGAGCCGTACCGCGTCGAGGGCAAGAAGACCATGGGACTGGAGATCGTCGAGCAGCTCGGCTGGCGAACGCCCGATGTGATCATCTATCCGACCGGCGGCGGTGTCGGCCTGATCGGCATCCACAAGGCGATGAACGAACTCGCGGAGCTGGGCTGGATCACCGGCGTGCCGCCCCGGCTGGTCGCGGTCCAGGCGGCGGGCTGCGCGCCGATCGTGCGCGCGTTCGAACGCGGCGAACGGGAGAGCGAGTTCTGGGCCGGATCGCACACGGTCGCCTTCGGCATCAACGTGCCCAGGCCGCTGGGAGACTTCCTCATCCTGGAGGCGCTGGCCGAGACCTCGGGCACCGCGATCAGTGTCGGCGACGACGAACTGCTGGACGATCTGCGCACGGTCGCGGCCTTGGAGGGCGCCTTCGTGTGCCCGGAGGGCGCGGCAGCCTTCACAGCCGCCCGCAAGCTGCGCGAGTCCGGCTGGATCGCCGAGGACGACCGGGTCGTCGTGCTGAACACCGGCACCGGCCTGAAATACCCACAGACCGTCCCCGTGGACACCCCGGTTCTTCCGGCGCCCGCGTGACAGGTCTCACCAGCGATCCGAACGGAGCAGGCGACTGTATTTCCTATTTTTCTAGTATGTTTTCCATGATTTATGGGAGGGGGTAGCGGTGGACGAGGACATGACGGCCGCAGGTGCCCGCGAGGACGCGGCCCTACTGCTCGTCGACCGGGTTGCGCTCGGTTATCGGCGGCAGGGCCGGTACGTGCCCGCAGTGCGGGAGGCGAGCTTCGAGGTCCGGCGTGGAGAGAAGGTCATGCTGCTTGGCCCTTCGGGCTGTGGGAAGTCGACGATCCTCAAGGCCGTCGCCGGCTACCTGCGACCGTCGGCGGGCCGCATCGTCGTCGGCGGCCGGGACGCGCCGGAGCCCGGCCCTGACCGCGCCGTGGTGTTCCAGGAGTTCGACCAGTTGTTCCCCTGGCGCACCGTTCTCGGCAACGTCGCCTATCCCTTGCGGGTGACCGGCGTCGAGCGCGACCGCGCCCGGCGCAAGGCCATCGAGCACCTGGAGCTCATGGGGCTGGACGCGGTGCTCGACAGCTACCCGCATCAGCTCTCCGGCGGGATGAAACAGCGGGTCGCCATCGCCCGTGCGCTGGCCATCGATCCGCTGATCCTGCTCATGGACGAGCCGTTCGGCGCCCTGGACGCCCAAACCCGGGGACGGTTGCAGCGCGAACTGGCCGACATCGCGGCGCGCACCCGGGTGACCCTCATGTTCGTCACCCACAGCATCGATGAGGCGATCCTGCTCGGCGACCGCGTCGTCGTGCTGGCGGGCCGCCCGTCACACGTCGAGCGGATCGTCGACGTCGGTCACCTCGACCGGCTGGACTCTCCCGGCTTCACCGACGCCCGGCGCACCCTGCGCGCACTCCTCGCACAGGAGGGAGAAGACCTCGATGCTGCCTTCGTCGACTGACACATCGACCTCGACGTCAATCGAAGCGCGTCCCTTGAAAGCGGACACCGGCGGCAGGCCCTGGTCGCGCCTGCCGACCTGGTCACGGCGCGCCATCATCTTCGCCGTGCTGATCGCGATCTGGCAGGCGTACACATCCCTGTCGGGGGTCAGCCGGTTCGTGTTCGCCGGTCCTGCGGACGTGGCCGAGGCGTTCGTCCGAGGCTGGGCGAACGGCGACATCGCCGTGGCCACCGTCACCACCATGCGGCTGCTGCTGACCGGTATGGGCATCGGCATCGCGCTCAGCATGGTCCTCACCGTGCTCGCGACCACCACCAGGATCGGCGACGACATCCTGACCCTGCTGTCATCCATGATCAACCCACTGCCGTCGGTCGCGATCCTTCCGCTGGCGATCCTGTGGTTCGGGCTGACGAACTCAGCGCTGGTCTTCGTGACCGCGAACGCCGTCCTGTGGCCTATGACCGTCAACGTCAGCATGGGGTTCCGCACGGTCCCCGCCACCATCACGATGGTCGGCCGCAACCTGGGCCTGAGCGGCTGGCGGCTCACCCGCGACGTCCTGATACCCGCCGCCCTGCCGCACATCATCGCCGGGCTGAAGACCGGCTGGGCGTTCGGCTGGCGCACGATCATCGCCGCCGAGCTGGTGTTCGGCGTCGCGGGCGCGCACGGCGGCCTCGGCTTCTTCATCAACAACTCCCGGTACTTCGCACGAATCCCGGACGTGTTCGCCGGACTGGTGACGATCGCCCTCATCGGCATCGTCTTCGACCTGGTCTTCGGCTGGGTCGAACGGCGCACGGTGACCCGCTGGGGAATGAAGGAAGGCGCAACGATATGACTCCCAACATCTACAGCCGCCGCGAGGCCCTGCGGCTCGGCGCCATCGGAGCGGGCGCCGCGGCGCTGTCGGCCGCGTGCGCACCCGGGGCGGGCGGATCAGGCAAGGAGGTCGGCATCGCGATCGGCAATGGGATCAGCTACGCCGCGTTCAACGTCATCCGGGCCAAGGGCTGGCTCGAACAGGAGCTCCAGGGGCGCACGATCACCTGGAAGATCATCTCCGGTGGCGGGCCCACCCGGGACGCGCTGCTGTCGGGCAAGCTCCAGATCGGCTCCACCGGCCTCGGCCCGCTCCTCATCGGCTGGGACGCCGGTGTCCCATGGAAGATCGTGTCCTCTCTGAACGACATGCCGCTCTGGCTGGTGGCCAAGGACCCCAAGTTCAAGACCCTGCGCGACTTCAGGCAGGGCGACCAGATCGCCGCCGTCCAACCCGGCTCCATCCAGTCGGTCATGTTGCAGAAGGCCGCCCAGCAGCAGCTCGGCGACCCGCACGCGCTGGACAAGAACATCGCGACCATGGCCCATCCCGAGGCCCTCGAGGCGCTGCTGGGCGGTCAGATCGCCGCCGCCTACACCTCACCCCCATTCCAGTTCCAGGCCCTGGAACAGGGAGCCCGCAAGCTGGTGGACAGCTACGACCTCTTCGGCACGCACGGCTTCAACGTGATGGCCGCCACCGAGGAGTACGCCGAGAAGAACCAGGACGTCCTGGCCGCAGTTCACAAGACCATTGCCCGCGCCAACGACTTCATCACCAAGCAACCCGCCGAGGCCGCAAAGATCCTCGCGAACGCCGAAAAGGGCAAGATCTCAGCCGCCCAGTACGAGAAGTACCTGACCTACAAGGGCATCGAGTTCACCACCACCCCGCACGGCCTGCTGAAGATCGCCGCGTTCATGAAGCAGATCGGAGTCATCAAGAAAGTCCCGGCCGATTGGCGTGATCTCGCCTTCGACACCGTCAAGAACGAGAACGGCTCCTGAGGGACCGCGCATCACCCGTGCCGCCCGAGCAACGTTCAGGCGGGATCTGCCTGCCCACCTACATACCGCGCCGCCACGACCACGATCACGCAAAGCACCCGTTGGGTTCCCGGCCGGCACCTGCTCGCCCCCGCAGGCGGGGTCATCCACTCGGCGACCCTCTCGGGCGAGGGACGGTTCAGCGCGTCGGCGATCCGCCCGTCGGACAGGAAGATCACCCGGTCGGCGTACGCGGCGGCCATCGGGTCATGGGTCACCATCACCACCGTCCGCCCCGCGTCCCGGACGACCTCGCGCAGCAGCGTCAGCACTTCGCGCGCGTTGCCGGTGTCCAGCGCGCCGGATGGCTCATCATCGAAGATCGCCGCCTGACGGATGATCAGTGCCCCTGCGATCGCCACCCGCTGCTGCCCGCCCGACAGCTCCGCGGGACGGTCGCCGCGCTGATCGCCCAGCCCCACCCGTTCCAGCGCCTCGTCCACCATGCCCCGGCCCGGCTTGCGGCCTGCCAGCCGCAGCGGCAGCGTCACGTTGTCCACCACACTCAACTCGGGCAGCAGGTCGAACGCCTAGAACACAAATCCGATCCGTTCGCGCCGCACCCTGGTCAGGGCCCGCTCCACGTGTCGGCCCACACTGGTAACGGCTGGCACTCGTGTGGAGACTGGAGACCATGGATCATGGATCATGGTCATGCACCCTTCGGGCGGTGCTCATTCCCGCGGCGACCCTGCTGCTCGCGGCCTGCGGTGGTGAGAATGAGCCGGGCACGACAGCCCCGCGTGCCTCCACGTCCGCGCCGAGCACGCCGCCGTCCACCACAACCACATCCACCACACCGCCGTCCACCACACTGAATCCGAGCCCGGCAGCGCTGAAGGCGGCGAACGGGACGGATCTGAAGGCCTGCTCAGACGCCAGATGCGAAGTTGAGGTCAAGGCCGGCGACGTCATCCGTTTCAACGCGACCGGCAAGACCAAGGCCGGTTTCGGTGACGTGAAGGTGAAGAGCGTGAGCCGGAAAGAGGTGGTGTACGACCTGGCCTCGGGCGCCTCGACCTTCACCCAGCCGACGAGGAAGACGCCGGACTCCAGCAACATCAACGGCATGTCGCTGACCGTGGTCCGCGTTCAGGACGAACGCGCCGTCCTTCGCTTCGGCAAACCGGTTCCCGGCGCGTTCTCGGTGCAGGTCAGCCCTGGCGGAGGCATGAGGGTGACCACCCCAGGCGGCTAGGGCGAGACACGCCCTAGTTGTACTGCCCAGGCAGGTTGGTTGAGGTTGTGTGACGACACGGTCTGACCGTGAAGTGTCATCCATACGCGGTCCCTGATCGGGCCTGTGTCGGCAATAGTGACTTGACTGCCACCCGGCAGGGACTCGGGATTACTTCGACGCTTGCGCGGTGCGGGGGCGGAGGGCCAGGGCGAGCAACGGGCCTGCGGCCAGTAGGACGGCCAGGGTGGCGTAGCCGGAGGTGAGGGTCGAGACGGTGGCGACACCGGCGACGAGCAGGGGTCCACCGGCGTCGCCGAGTTCGCGGCCGAGTTCGGCCGAGCCCATGGTCTGCCCCATGCGTTCTTCCGGGGTGGAGGCGGCCAGGGCGGCGAAGCCGAGTGGTGTGATCAGTCCGGTGCCGATACCGATGAGGGCGGCGGCCGACAGGACCCCGGCCACGCCGGGCAGCATCGCGGCCGCGAGTCCGGCGGCGGTGAGGAGCAGTCCGGCGAACAGGCCGGTGCGGATGGTCAGGCGCCCGGCGTCCAGGGCGCGGCCGGCCTTGGGCTGGACGATGGCGGCGGTGGCGGCCAGGACCGAGACAGCGGCGCCGGTGGCCACGGTACCCAGCCCGGCCGCAGCGCCGGAGACGGGCAGGAAGCCCACGCCGACCGAAAGCGCGGCGGTGGCAGCGGCGAGGGAGGCGGTGGGGGCGAGGAAGGCCCGGTCGGCCAGGCGGCGCGCGAGGTCGGCCACGGTCTGCCGCTTGCGGGGCAGCGGCGGTACCGCGGGCACGGCGAACGCGGCCCACACCGCGACGGCCGCCGCGCACACCGCCATCACCGTGAACAGCAGCCGCAATCCACCCGCCCACACCAGCACACCACCGAGCAGCGGGCCGAGGGTGTAGCCGATGGACTTGTAGAACCCGTAGCTACCGAACGCACGGCCGCGCTTGGCCGCCGGATTCAGGCGGGCGACCATGGCCGAGGCCGCGGGGGAGAACGCCGAGGCCGCGGCGCCCTGGCCCAGGCGAGCCGCCCACAGCCAGCCGGGGGAGCCGGCGACCGCATACAGCGCGGAGGCGCCGGCGAACGCGATCAGGCCTGCGAGCAGAACCGGCTTGCCGCCGACCCGGTCGGCCAGCGAGCCGAAGACCGGCTTCAAGAGCACCTCGGCGCCGTCGTACAGGGCAAGCAGACCACCCAGCACCAGCAGCGAGGTGACGGCGTCCTCAGAAAAGCCGCCGAGGTTGGCGGCGATGCCGTGCGCGCCGAACGCAGTGGTGAACCCCGCCGCATACAGCGGCCACATGGCCCGCTTCGGGGAGGCTGGGGCCATGGTCGGGGCGGTCATGAGGGGTCCTGGCCGGTGGCGTGCAGTGCGGCGAAGACGCGTTCGGCATAGTCCTCGCAGGCGGCGGTGCACTGCTTGAGGCGCGTTCCGGCCTCGGCGGCCTCGGGAGCGCCGAAGACGTCCCGCGCGGTCAGGTCGCGGTGCCAGCGCCGCAGCCGCTCCAGACTCTGCTCCTCTTCCTCCAACTCGGCCAGGGTGAACTTGGCGATCCGGATCTCCTTGGCGATCTCAGCCTCAAACTTGCCGCAGTCGGCCAGGAACTCCGCCCAATCTGCCGAGCGCGCGGCGGTGAACATCTCCTGGAAGCGGGCCGCATCGTCAGGCGAGCGGCCAGACGCCAGGAGCGTCACGCCCTGGCCGCCGGCGCTGTCGGTGAGTTCCAGGGCACGCCGCACACCGTCGGCGAAGACCGGGACCTCCGGCACCGCCCAGACGCCCTGCCCTAGCGACAGAGCTCCGATCTTGCGCAGCTCCCGCCACACCGCCACGCGATGCCGAGACGGTTCCACGGGCAGCCTGATCACTAGGACCAGCCACCGCACGGCATCCTCCGAACTCGTCACGCCGGAGAATGTAGCACGCGTTACATATCCTTCAGCGGGCCTGTTCCTCTTTCCTATGGCTTGCCGCCGACGCCGACGCCGACGCCGACGCCGACGCCGACGCCGACGCCGCCGCCGACGCCGACGCCGACGCCGACGCAACGCCGACGCCGACGCCGACGCCGAGCCCCGTTGCCGCTCCGCGCATTTGGTCGAGGCTTTCTACGCTCTGCCGTTCAGGCTGGAGTCAGGTCGGTGCGTTCAGGATTGTCATTCACCTCGTGCCCGGCGACAGTGGACACGGAGGCACGGTATGCGAGTGCTGGTGGTCGAGGACGAACGGCGGCTGGCGTCCGGGTTGCGCACGGGGTTGGAGGCGGACGGTTTTGCCGTCGATCTGGCCCTGGACGGACGGACGGCCTCTGGCTCGCCCGCGAGAACCCCTATGACGCGATCGTTCTCGACATCATGCTTCCCGGCGTCGACGGTCACCGGATCTGTGCCACGTTGCGGGCGGAGTCGGTGTGGTCACCGATCCTGATGCTCACCGCGCGGGACGCAGAGCGGGACGAGGTCCGGGCCCTCGATGCCGGAGCCGACGATTACCTGACCAAGCCGTTCTCCCATGCGGTGCTCGTCGCCCGGCTGCGCGCGCTCATGCGCAGGGGCGCGCCGGAACGTCCGGCGACGCTGACCGCAGGTGACCTGCGGCTGGACCCGGCGTCCCACCGGGTGTGGCGTGGCACCGACCCGATCGGGCTGACGGCGCGCGAGTTCGCGTTGCTGGAGTTCCTGTTGCGGCGGCCTGGCGGGACCGTGTCCAAGCGGGAGATCCTGGCGCACGTTTGGGACTTCGACTTCGAGGGCGACCCGAACATCGTCGAGGTCTACGTCCGGCGGCTGCGCAACAAGGTCGACCGGCCGTTCGGGCGGTCGGCGATCGAGACCCTGCGGGGCGCGGGTTACCGGCTGGCCGCCGATGGCGGCTGACCGGTCCGTGCCTGGCCCGCGCCGCGTCGCGGCGGCGTTCGGCACGGTGCGGGTGCGGCTCACGCTGGCCGCCGTCCTGATCGTCGGCACGGTCCTCGCCGCCGCCGGCCTGATCCTGGTGAACGTGCTGAGCACCACCCTCACCGGCGAGGTGCGGACGGCCACCCGGGTCCGGGCCACCGAGATCGCCGCGCAACTGACGGCCGGACAGCGGTCACCCGCCCTCACCGTCACCGACGGCGAGGAGGAGCTGATCCAGATCCTTGACGAGGACGGCGTCGTGATCTCCGCCAGCGCCAATGTGGCTGGGCGGCCTGCCGTGGCCAAGTTCCGCGGCGGAGAGTCCGGCGGCATCGGCAAGCCTTTGGACGAGGACCCCTTCATCGCCGTCGCCGTCGCCGCCGACACACCGGACGGGCGTGTCACCGTGATCGTTGGCCGCGCGCTGGCGGATGTGCTCGAACCGACCGCGATCGTCAGCCGATCGCTGGCGGTGGGCCTTCCGGTGCTGCTGGGCCTGATCGCACTGTTGATCTGGACGATGGTGGGCCGCGCGCTGGCTCCCGTCGAGGCCGTTCGCCGGGAGGTGGACGAGATCTCGGCGGCGGAGCTGCACCGGCGCGTGCCGCAGCCGCCCGGATCCGACGAGATCTCCCGGCTGGCCGCCACGATGAACCGCATGCTCGGCCGGCTCGACCGGGCGGCGGTCGCGCAGCGGCGATTCGTGTCGGACGCCTCCCACGAGCTGCGCTCCCCGGTCGCCTCCATCCGGCAACACGCAGAGGTGGCGCTCGCCCATCCCGGCCACGCCACTCTCGACGACCTGGCCACCACGGTACTGATCGAGAACGCGCGCGTGCAGCGTCTCATCGACGACCTGCTCGTGCTGGCCCGCGCCGATGAACAGACGCTCCTGCTGCGACGCGCCCCCGTCGACCTCGACGACCTGGTCTTCGACGAAGCGCGGCGGCTCCGCTCCGGCACGGCAGGTCTCCGGATCGACACCACCCGGGTCTCGGCGGGACGCACCTCGGGCGATGCGGACGCGCTGCGGCGCGTTCTGCACAACCTCGGCGACAACGCCGCCCGCCACGCGTCGCGGTGCGTGGCGTTTTCTCTGGCCGAACGGAACGGCGCGGCCCTGCTCACTGTGGACGACGACGGGCCCGGCATCCCAGTGGACGAACGCGAGCGAGTCTTCGAACGCTTCGTACGCCTGGACAAGGCACGCGCCGGGCTGCCGGAGGGGGGCGGGAGCGGGCTCGGGCTCGCCATCGTTGCGGAGCTCGTCCGCGCGCATGGGGGAACGGTCGCCGCTTCCAGCTCGGGGCTCGGCGGGGCGCGGATCACCGTGACTCTGCCGGTGTCCGACTGACGCGGCGTCGCGTTCAGGCTCTGGTCAGCGGGCCCACCGCACTCTGGGACGCAACAACCACGCGCCCAGGGAGGCACCCAATGAGCCGCAGAACCAGATGGGTCACCGCGACCGGGCTCGCTGCCGTCCTCGTCGGCACCAGCATCGCGACCACCGCGGCGACGTCCGGCGACACTGAACAGCCCATCACCGGTCCCGCCTACGCCAAGGCCACCCAGGCCGCCCTCGCGCACACTGGTGGCGGCCGGGTCACGGGCACCGAGGTGGGCGACGAGGAGAGCTACTACGAGGTCGAGGTCACGCTCGCCGACGGATCTCAGGTCGACGTGCAACTCGACCGCAACTTCGGCTTCACCGGCAGCAAGACCGACCGCGAGAACCCCGGTGACCGCGACGGCACCGGCCGGTGACCACCATGACCGAGCTGCGGCGGACGAGAGCGGCGGTGCTGACGGGCATCGGCCTGGCGGGGGCGTTGATGGCCGGTGCCTGCACCGGCGGCACGAGCTCTACGAGGGCCGCCGCGCCGGCGACGAGCCCGAAGGCACCCACCTGCATCAAGGAGCAGGACGGCGGCAAATGCCTGCCGCTGGCACCCGACGACAAGCGGGTCGACCTGGTCAAGCCCACCTTCTCGAAACCCACGTCGATCACCAACCGGCTGCATCCCACAAGCGGCCTCGACCAGGTCCTGTACGGCGGCCAGGTGGACGGCAAGCCGTTCCGGACCGAATTCACCCGGCTTCCCGGTACCAAGACCTACACCTGGAACGGCCAGAAGATCGAGACGATCGTCGTGCAGTACCTCGCGTTCTCCGACGGCCGCGTGACCGAGGTGGCCACCGACGCGTTCGCGCAGGCCGACGACGGGGCCGTCTGGTACTTCGGGGAGGACGTCACCGACTTCAAGGACGGCCTCCCCGTCTCACACGAGGGCACCTGGCACACCGGAACGCACGGGTCGGCCGCGATGATCATGCCGGCAGCGCCCAGGGTCGGCGTGGTCTACCGGTCTGAGAACATCCCCGGCTTCGTCTTCGAAGAGGTCACGGTGAAGGAGGTCGGCGGGCGGGTCGCGGGGCCGAGCGGGCCGATCACCGGCACGATGACCGGCACCGAGCTGCACATGGACGGAAAACGGGAGGACAAGATCTTCGCTCCCGGCTACGGCGAGTACTCCACGGGCACCCCGAAGGGTGATCTGGAACAGGCCACGCTCGCCCTGCCCACCGACGCCAAACCGGGACCGGTTCCGGCACGGTTGACCGCCCTGTCCACGTCGGTGCGCAGGGCGCATGAAGCCGTCGGCAAGGGCGACTGGTCGAGGGCATCGGCTGCAGTCGGATCGCTGCGCAAGGCCTGGAACGCCTACCGCGCGGACGGCCTGCCCGCCCTGCTCGAGAAGCAGATGAACAGGGATGTCACCTCGCTCGAAGCGGCGGTGGGCTCGCGTTCGTCCGCCGACGCGCGCGGCGCCGCGCTCCGCGTCGCACAGAACGACCTGGATCTCCACACGCGGCACGAGCCGGTCGCCAAGGTCGACCTCGCCCGGCTCGGCCTCTGGACCCGCCAACTGGTCATCGACGTCGCCGACCGTGACACCGGGTCCGCTGCGGGAGACGTCACCACGCTCGAACTGACCCGTGACCGCGTGCAGCACACCATCGGCCAGGCCGCTGCCGCGGAGCTCGACACCGCGTTGCGGAACCTTCGCGGCGCGATCGACCGCAAGGACCTGGCAGCGGTCACCGGCTTGGCCCCCTCGCTCGTGACCATGGTTGCCGGTCTCCGCCAGAGCTGACGGCTGCCTCACACGAGGACCACTCTGATCGGAAGAGCCATGGCAGCGGAAGACCCGCCCCGATGGCTGGGGCGGGCCTCCCGCTCGTGTGGGCTCTGCTGCTTTGGTTTTTTGGGGACATAGGTTTGCATGTCGCGTGGTGAGCGTTCGTAGCCTCTCGGCGGTGGCCGTTTGGGAAGTTGAAGGGCTGTCGCTCAGGTCGCAACAATGAACGGGCCCACTCGCTCGTGATAGGTAGCGGAGATGGCGCCGCCTTACCCGTTCAACATCGAGATCTTCGTCAGCGCGGACATACGTGCTCCGGACCTGGCGGAGCTGGCCGCCCGCCTGCGGAGCGAGTGGCCGGGGCACGACCGGGCAACCGCTCCCGCCGACCGGCCCGCCGCCGAAGCCGCGATCATGGGCCTGTACCGGCTGATCGGCGCGGCGAGATCGGCGCGCGGCACGGGTGGAGGCGTTCCTGCGCGGCGTCCGGTTTCCCCCTCACACCGATCTCACCCGCGCTGACCTCAGCGGAACCGATCTGCGCCACGCGGATCTGTCCAGGGCGAACCTGGCGGGCGACGGCGTGTACCCGAATTTCACCGACGCCAAGCTCGTCGGAGCCGATCTGCGCGGCGCCGACCTCGGCATCGTCCCCGACTTCAGCAGGGCGGACCTGACCGACGCCAACCTCGCCGGATTGAACCTCGGCGGTGCGCCCGAGGTTGGCTGTTCGCAGTTCACCGAGGCGAAACTGCTACGCACCATCTTCACCGGCAGCTGTCTCCTGGGTGCGGACTTCACCGGCGCGGATGTGTCCGGCGCGAATTTCGCGGGGGCCAGATTCTGGATCGGCATGGAGCGTGCCTCAACCACCGATCAGGTGTTCCGGGCTGCGTCCCTCTTCGGCGGAGCCACCTGGGACAGCGCCACGACATGGCCCGACGACCGCCTGGCCGAAGTGTTCAGGCAGGCGTCCTATCCGGCCGCCGAAGGCACGTTCCGCGTACGTGACAAGCCGGAGCCCGGTATCGCCCCACAACCACCAGCAGGCGCCTCGGCGCAACCGAACAACGGCGGTCAAGGCGACGTCTTCTTCGACTTCGGTCGCTAGTGCCGCATCACGCAACGTTGGCCCGGTCTCCGGACGCTCGGCGGCCGGTCCCACACCCCGATATCGGCGTACGTGACGTCCTTGCGGTCACGGTCGCCCACCCTCGCGCACGCCGTCATCACCTCGGAGTCGAACCCCAGGTGCGCCCAGGCCCGATCGGTCAACTCACCACGTCGCACCACAACGATCATCCAAGCGGATCCAAGCCCACCACATGATCATTTATCAGACGCTACCTTGGTGCGATTCTCGGGCTGGTGTGGGGCATGGGCGTGTTCGTGGTCTGGGCGGCCATCTCCGCCGTCCTGTTCACAGCGTGGTCGCCCACCCGCGACGAGGCCCTACGCCTGTGGACCGAGGCGCAGGGCCTGATCGCCGTCCTGCTCTGGTGGCCGGCCGCCCGAGACCGTTGCCGGCTCGGTTCCAACTCTTGAGAACCTCAGACGCGGGTCTGCGGGCTGTAGCCGTGGTTCTTGGTGGCGCTTCCCTTGTACGCCCACACGTGGGCCCTGATCAGAGTGCCTCCGACAATGTCGCGCCGGCAGGTCGAGAAGTCCCCGTCGGCCGCCGTGCACTGGAAGACCATGACCCATTCGCCGCGGTACAACTTCTCGATGCTGCCTCTGATCCGCCAGCCACCGCGTGCGGTGAAGTCGTCGACCTTCAGGTAGTCACCGCCGCTGTTGCCGTAGTGAGCCTCGCCGTACGGACCGCTGCCGCGCGTGGCCGCGACGACGTCAGCCAGAATCCTCGCCTCTTCCTGCGCGGCGGCCGCCTGAGCGGAAGGAGCGGCCAAGCCGAGTGCAAGGGCGGGGGCCGCGATCGCGGGAATCAGCTTCGTGTACTTCACGGTCTCTCCTCTAAGGGCATACGTGAGCGCGCGGTGGCCTCCCCGGCCACCACAACGTTGATCCTTGAGACTGTCGACCCGGCATGTCCAGGCCCCAGGGGCCCAAGCACCACTGGTGCCCCAGCACTAGAGAACGGCTCCGCTGCGTCCGCGAACTGTCAGTGGATGCTCTAGCCGACGTCCTCGTCGGCGGCGGGCAGGGAGCGCGGACAGTGAGCCGCGACGCCAAGAGCGACACCAAGTCAGCCGGTCAGGCCCGCGGTGGCGGAACGGCCCCGCTCGCTGGCCGAGCTGACCCGCCGCGCTGACCGGCCTGCCGCCGGTAGGACATCTGCCGCTGCGCCCAAGCAGAGCAGCCCATGGCCCAGCCAATCACCTTGGGGGACGCGGGGCCGAGCGCTTCTTGTGATGAGGCCGGGTGCCGGGCGTGGCAGGCTTGCCGCATGACCCTGCATCGCGAGGTCGATGCCCTGCTGGAGCTGGCGCGGGTTGTGCTGGATGATCTGGCGCGGCCGTTGCCCGATCTGGCGACGCGGCTGACCGCGTGGGAACAGACGGCGCATCAAGCCCGCGAGCTGGCCAACCGGGTGGTGCTGGGCGCCGCGGCCGCGGCTAAGGGCGACCCGGCTGCGGCCGAACGGCACCGGCTGGTGGCCGAGCTTGCGGTCTGGTTGGCGGTCAACGCCGAATGGGCAGTGGTGATGTGCGAACCCCACCGCAGCGCACCAGCCGACCCGTCACCCGGTGCCGCATCCGGCGCGGGCCAGACCACCGGCCAGCAGGAGACACGGATGGCGTGGCTGGCGGCGCGCGATGCGCTGACGCACACCGCGCTGGGCGTGGTGCGCATGCTGACGGCCTCGCGCAGCCCCCGCCATACGGCTTCGTTAGTGAGCCCGGACGACGACGCCTGACCGGCCGCCTCACAGCCCACTCCGGGCTTCCGCTGAGGCGTCCGATGGTCGGCTAGCCGCCCCGCCATGGGCCACTATGCGGTTCGTCGACGTGCTGTACGTGGTGGGCATCGCCACGTTGATGTCGTCGACCCTGGCGACCGGGCAGCCCGCCCAGTAGAGGAACGCCATTCTGGGAAAATTCGGAGGCGATCAAGCCTGGCGGCTCTTCCCCGTCGCCAACGCGACGCTTACAGCGCTTGGGGCCTGGATCACTCTCCTGAGGAGAGGTCGGCGGCCGCTGGCGCCTACCTCCCTACGCCGGGCGCGGAGCAGACCTCTTGGTCGGGCACCTTCTCAGCCGACCTTGTCGAGCAGCAGCTTCGCGGCCACCGTCGCGCCGTCGGTGCGGATCATGCCGGCCACAGCGGCTGCCCGGGCTCGGGTCTCGGGAGCCAGTGCGACGCCGAGCGCGGCCGACAGGGACTCGAAGGTCGGGTTCGGGCCGTCGTGTGCCGCGCCGATGCCGAGGTCGGCCACGCGGCCGGCCCAGTACGGCTGGTCCGCCAGCTGCGGTACGACCACCTGGGGCGCACCGGCCCGGGCGGCCGTGGTCGTGGTGCCCGCGCCGCCGTGGTGGACGACGGCGGCGACACGCGGGAACAGGGCATGGTGGTTGACCTCGCCGACGGCGAAACAGTCGTCCTGGTCGTCGGCCACGGCCAGGTCAGCCCAGCCGCGTGAGAGGAGCACACGGCGGCCCTGCGCCCGGACCGCCTCGACGACCGCCCTGGCCACGTCGTCTGCGTCGCGCATGGGAATGCTGCCGAACCCCACGTACGGGTACGAGGGATTTCCCGCTAGATCTTCCGCAGGCTCCATCGCACGCCACACGGGTCCGCGTTCACTACGGCTACTAGCCGGTACGTTAGCCGATGATCTATGGGGGAGTGGCTGCAAAGGGTGTCAACGAGCCTCTGGAACGGCCAAAAGTCGTCTCTTTGCGTTCATGGTTCAGGCGGTTTTGGGGGTGGCGCGTTCGATGATGGGGGAGAGGTCCAGGCCGGGTGGGAGGGTGCCGTAGGCGTGGCCCCAGTCGCCGGCCAGGCGGGTGGCGCAGAAGGCGTCCGCGACTGCGGGGTGGCCGTGCTTGACCAGGAGGGATGCTTGGAGGGTGAGGGCCATGTGCTCGACTACGCGGCGGGCGCGGACCTCGATCGTTTCCAGGTCGGTGAGGGAGTCCTTGGCTTGCTGGATGGCGGTGTCCAGGCGGAGGTCGGCGCCGGCGGCTGAGGTGAGTTCGTCGAAGAAGACCTCGATGACGTGGGGTTCTTTGAGCATGGCGCGCAGGACGTCCAGCGCGGCGACGTTCCCTGAGCCTTCCCAGATTCCGTTCAGGGGGGATTCGCGGAAGAGGCGGGGCATGCCGGACTCTTCCACGTAGCCGTTGCCGCCGAGGCATTCGAGGGCTTCGGCGGCGTGGGCGGGCGCGCGCTTGCAGACCAAGTACTTCGATACCGCGAGGGCCAGGCGCTTGAAAGCGGTCTCGGACTCGTCGCCGCGTACCGAACGGTCGGTGGCGCCCGCCAGGCGCATCATGACGGTGGTGGCGGCCTCGGACTCGATGGCGAGGTCGGCGAGGACATTGCGCATCAGCGGCTGGTCGACGAGGTACTTGCCGAACGCCTGGCGGTGGGTGGCGTGGTGCGTCGCGGTGACGAGGCCGTGGCGCATGCCGGAGGCGGCGCCGATCACGCAGTCCAGGCGGGTCATGTTGACCATCTCGATGATGGTGCGGACGCCGCGGCCCTCGTCGCCCACGCGGTAGGCGACGGCGTTCTCGTACTCGATCTCGGACGAGGCGTTGGAGTGGTTGCCGAGCTTGTCCTTCAGGCGCATCAGCCGGAGGGGGTTGAGCGAGCCGTCGGGGAGGACGCGGGGGACCAGGAAACAGGTCACGCCGCTGTCGGTCTGGGCGAGAGTCAGGAAGACGTCGCACATCGGGGCGCTCGTGAACCACTTGTGCCCGACGAGACGGTAGGTGCCGTCGGACGTGGGCGTCGCCCGGGTGGTGTTGGCGCGGACGTCGCTGCCGCCCTGCTTCTCGGTCATCGACATGCCCGCGAGGAGGGCGGTCTTGGTGAGGGGCGGGCGAAGGCCGTAGTCGTACGTGCTTTCAGTGAGGAGGGGCTCGTACTGGGCGGCCAGGTCGGGGTTCTGGCGGAGTGCCGGGACAGCGGCGTACGTCATGGAGATGGGGCAGCCGTGACCCGCGTCGACCCGCCAGACGTAGAACTTGGCGGTGCGGGCGACATGGGCGCCGGGGCGGGGGGAGGCCCAGGGGGCGCCGTGCAGGCCGTGCGTGACGGCCACGTTCATGAGCTCGTGCCAGGCCGGGTGGAACTCGACCTCGTCGATGCGGTGCCCGTAACGGTCGTGTGTCCGCAGGAGGGGTTTGTGCTCGTTGGCCAGGCGGCCCCATTCCTGCGCCTCGTGGGTGCCGGAGAGTCGGCCGAGCTCGTGGATCTCGGTGGCCGCCCAGCCCGCGCCTTCGCGCTGGAGGGCGTCCAGGAGGGCCGGCTCGTCCGCGGTGTCGTAGTCGACGAGCGGGGGGACCTGGTTGAACACCTCATGCGTCATGGCCATACCTTACAGAATCTCATCATCTGAAGGAAAAGTGTAGTGCGACCTGTATACGGAGCATCCTCCTGAAGACCCGGGGTGATCTCGTCCGCGGGTCGGATTGCCCGGCCACACCGGGGGCATACCTTCGGAGTCATGAGTCAGCCCAGTCCGCAGCCGGGGAAGCCGTCGTCCCGGCTCACGTCACAGGAGCCGGATCCGGCGATGGAGCGTCCGCGCGCCGCGCCCGAGTCCGTCCGTGCCTCCGACGCCGAACGGGAGGCGGTGGTCGAGCGGTTGCGGGTGGCCTCGGTGGAGGGCCGGCTGACGTTCGAGGAGCTGACCACGCGGACGGGGGCGGCCTATGCGGCCGTGACGAGGGGCGACCTGGAGACGATCACCGCGGACCTGCCGGGCATGGGGGCGCCGGGCGCGGCGCCCGCGCCGCTGCAGGTCCAGCGCCGGTTCAGCGCGATCATGGGCGACTGCAAGGAACGGATCTCCGGGCGCATCGACGCCGAGCTCACCGCGCTCGCCGTGATGGGCGACGTGGTGCTCGACCTGCGTGGCGCTCAGGTCCCGACGGGTGAGGTCACCGTCGTCGCCACCGCGGTGATGGGCGACGTGAAGGTCATCGTGCCGGACGGGGTGACGGTCGATCTGAGCGGCTACGCGTTCATGGGCGACCGCAAGGTGCAGGTGCGCGAGGCGGCGCCGGGGCCGCGGGTGCCGGTGGTCCGTGTCCGGGCACAGGCGATCATGGGCGATGTGAGGATCGTGGACGACGAGCACCACGCGCCCGTGCGGCGGGCCCTCACGAACTGGTGGGAAGATCGCAAAGGCCCGCCCAAATAGCAGCTCAGAGCGAGGACTTCCGGTTGTACGCGGTGCCCGCGCCGAGCCAGGCGGTGTAGACGGCGGTGCCCACGAGCCCGGCCTTGCGGGTCTTCTGTGTGGTCAGGGCGAGACCGAGGGCGAGTTCGGTGGCGCCGTTGCGTTTGATCCACGCGTCGGTGTCGTTCGGGAACGCCAGCTTGGAGACGGGCTCGAACGCCTTCGGGGCGGCGAAGTGAGCGGCACCGGTGGCGGCCAGGGCGATCCCGGCGGCACGAACAAGGGCCATGAGGTCATTCCTTTCGGTTGTCGGCCAAGGAGAATTCGTAGTCGTTCAGGTCGAAGCTCCGGCTCCGGCGCCAAACGTACAATCCAGACTGCGGCCGGACGTATGGGGAGTCCCCATGCCGGTCGAAGTAGTAGGAGTTGGAGCGCGCGCAGCTCGGCTGGGCCAGGATCGTGCCCTTCATCCGGCGGCGCATGTCGGCGGTGAACGCGTCGTGCGGGCGGCGCCTGACGACCATCCGCACCGCGCGCCGCCGCCGTGCCTCAGCGATGCAGCGGACGATGTGCGTGCCGCCGGCCTCGATGATGGAGAACCACGACGCCCCGGTGACCGTGTACGGCCCGTTCATCAGCCAGAAGTTGGGCGCCTGCGGCGCGGCGACGCCCTCGTAGGTCTGGTACCGGTTCTCGTCCCAGTACGCGCCCAGCTCGACACCGCGCAGGCCGACCACCGGGAACGCGGGCATCGCCCCCAGTTCCAAGATCTTGAACCCTGTCGCCAGCACAAGAGTGTCGATCTCTCGTTCGGTGCCGTCCGCGACGATCCCCTTCTCGGTGATCCGCTCGATCCCGCCGGTGACCAGCTCGACGTTGCCGCGCAGGAACGACGGGAAGTAGCGGTTGGAGAACGACGGCCGCTTGCACCCGAACCCGTAGTCCGGCGTCAGCCGGCGCCGCAGCCGCCGGTCCGGCACCTGGCGGCGCAGGTGGGCGCGGCAGACGGCCTCGGTCGCCCGGACGAGGAACGGCACCTTGCTGTAGTGCACGATGCCCAGCACCATGACGATCTCTGAGGCGATCGTGGTGAGGAGCCGGACGAACCGCTGCACCGGCGGCGCCGTGCGGAACAACGCCCGCACGGCGCGCGGGATGGCGAAATCGACCTTGGGCAACACCCAGATCGGCGTGCGCTGGTAGACGTCGAGCCGCTCGGCCACCGCCGCGATCTCCGGGATCACCTGGAGCCCGGACGCGCCGGTGCCGATGACGGCGACGCGCTCACCGCGCAGGTCGTGGTCGTGGTCCCAGCGGGCGGTGTGGATGATCTTCCCGGTGAACGCGGCGATGCCGGGGATGTCCGGGTTCTTGGGCTGGTCCAGCGGCCCCACGGCGGCGACCAGGAACCTGGTGGTGAACACGCCCTGGTCGGTGTGCACGTGCCACAGGTCGGCGTTCTCGTCGAAGACGGCCCGTTCGACCTTGGTACCGAGACGGAGGTGCTGCCGCAGCTTGTACTTGTCGGCGCAGTGCTCGGCGTACGCGCGTACCTCCGCGCCGGGTGCGAACGAACGCGACCAGGACGGGTTCGGTTCGAACGAGTAGCAGTACGTGGCGGACGGGATGTCCACGGCCACGCCGGGATAAGTGTTGTGCCGCCACACACCGCCGACGCTCGGCGCCGCGTCCACGATCACGAAGTCGCGGACGCCCTTCTGCCGCAGCCGGATGCCGACGCACAGGCCGGAGAACCCGGCACCGACGACGGTCACCTCGTGATCCGGCTTCACCGGCGGCGCCACGGCGGGGTGTCTCATGCGTGCCCTCCTCCGGGCCGATCGAGATACCGAAGGTATTTGGGCTTTGGACGGGGTGTCAATACGCGTCGGCTCTCCTGGTGGACACATCAGATACTCTTGGTATCCGGATTCTGACGTCTTCTGGAGCGGCCGATGGCGCGACTGACCAGGGTGGAGAGCCAGGCGCGCACGCGCGAGCTTCTGATCGCCACAGCACGGCAGCTCTTCCTGCGTGATGGTTATCACGCCACCTCGCTCGAGAAGGTCGCGGAGGCGGCGGGCTTCTCCAAAGGCGCCGTCTACTCCAATTTCGGCACCAAGGATGAGCTCTGCCAGACGGTCATCGATGCCGTCCGCGCCGAGCAGGTCCAGGCCATCATGGACGCCTTCCTCGGCGACGGCTCCGACGAGGACCGCCTCGCCGTCTTCGAGTCCTGGGCCGAACGCACGATCGGCGATCCCGGCTGGACCCTGCTGGAGGCCGAGTTCGCCATCCACGCCACGCGCCGCGATCCGGGACTCCGCGACAAGGTGGCCGCAGGCGGCCGAAGCTGGGTCGGCGCCCTGCAGTTCCTGCTGGAGAAGGAGGCCCGCCGCCGCGATCTCTCCCTGCCCCTGCCGGCCGGGGAGCTCGCCGACGCTCTGCTCAGCCTGGGCGTCGGCCTGGGACTCCGCCGCGCCGTCGATCCCGCGCTCTCCTCGCACGCGCTGACCGACCTGATCCGGCTGCTCCTCGATCATGCCCCGCGCGGTGACCACCGTGACCACCGTGATCGCCGTCCGCCCGTGGGACCGCCCACCGGACCGCCCGTCGATCCGGCCATCGATCAGCCCGCCGGACCGCCCCTCAGGCCGCGCCGCGACCGCTAGTCTCCTGGCATCCCTCTGCGCCGCCGAAGCCCGGTCACGCGATCGGACATGGAAAGCGGGCAACCGTTCTGGATCTCCAGCCGGTAGAAGGGACAGGGGAGTCTGGGAAGGCGAGGTCCATGCGAGATCGGGAGGACTTCACCGCGTACGTCGCGGAGCGGTCACCGAGGTTGCTGAGAACTGCGTACCTGCTCTGCCGTGACTGGGCGCTCGCGGAGGACCTGTTGCAGACGGCGTTGTCGAAGGTGTGGAGTGCCTGGGGGCGGATCGGAGGCGATCCCGATCCGTACGTCTACCGTGTCCTGGTCAACACGCACGCGTCCTGGTGGAAGCGCCGCTGGCGGGGCGAGATCCCCTCAGCGGAGCCGCCGGACGCGGCCGACCCCACGGATCCGATGGGCGCCGCCGACGAACGCGCCGCCATCTGGGCGGCGCTGGGGCGGTTGCCGCCGCGGCAGCGTTCCGTCGTGGTCCTGCGCTTCTTCGAGGACCTCTCGGAGGCGGCGGTCGCCGACATCATGAACTGCTCGATCGGCACCGTGAAGAGCCAGACCAGCAAGGCGCTGGCCAAGTTGCGCGTCGATCCCGAGATCGTCGCGCCCGTCTCGCGGATCCCCGTGGAGGGACTGTCATGACACGTTCCATCAACGACCTCCGCCAGGTGCTCGATGTCGAGAGCGACGGGCCGCCGCGCAACACCGACCGGATCGCCCAGGTGGAGAAGAGGATCCGCCGGCGGCGCAAGCGCCGGGTGACGACGGGGGCCGCGCTCAGCGTGACGGCGGCCGCCCTGACGGTCACCGGTGTCTACGTCCTGCCGGGTTCCGAGCAGGAGCCGGCGCAGGCGCTGGACACGCCCGGAACACACCTGCCGCAGTCGAAGAAGGCCCAGGCGCCGCCGTCCGTCTACCAGGGCATGGAGCGCATCGCGATGAAGCGCTTCACGGCCACGGGCAAGATGATGCGCGTGGAGTTCACCCCGGTCGGACCCGACACCGCGTACATCATCCAGTGCCGGCCCGGCTACGAGGTGATCGAGCAGACGGACGGGAACGGCGGCTACGGCTCGTTCGGCGACTGCGCCAGCGACATGGAGCCGCCCCAGGCCGTGAGCTCGTCCGAGCTGGAAACCGGCTCCCTCACGACGGGCGAGCGGCACGTTCTCGACGTGGTCGTGCTGCCCAAGGGGACGGTCAAGGAGAACGTGATCGAGTACATGACCGAGGACGACGAGTCGGGAGGCGTCACAGGCAGCCGGATCGACACGGAGTCCAACGACGGGCAGGTCACCCTGTCGGAGTATCTCGCCACCCACAAGCCGGGCGCGAGTCCGTGGACCGTCGCCGTCTACAGCGGCAACTGCGAGGGCGACTGCTGACGCGGCTCTTCCACACGCCGCTCTCTCACGCGCGGCTCTTCCACACGCCGCTCTCTCACGCGCGGCTCTTCCGCACGCGGCTCTCTCACGCGCGGCTCTTCCGCACGCGGCTCTCTCACGCGCGGCGTTCCCATGCGCGGCGTCAGACCGCGGCGGCCGTCCGCACCTCGGCGCGGACCTCGTCGTAGCGGTGCAGGACGAGCTCGGCCAGCTCGGGCGCCGCGCCAAGAACCGGGGAGACGGCCGCGGCCCCGGCGGCCAGTGACTCGCGCCGTACCTTGTCGGCGAAGTAGCCGGGCGCGAGGAAGTAGGACGCCACCACGACGCGCGGCGCGCCCGCGTCGAGCAGCGCGGACACCGCGTCGGCGGGGGTGGGCCGCGCCGCTGAGGCGAACGCGGGGACCACGCCGCGCCAGCCCCGGTTCCGCCACTCGCGCGCCATTCCCCAGATCGTCGCGTTGGCCGCCGGGTCGCTCGATCCCGCCGACACCAGCACGACGGCCGTGTCGGGATCGCCGATCTCCACCCCCGCCTCTGTGAGCCGCCGTTCCAGCGCCGCCATCAGCAGCGGGTGCGGCCCGAGCGTGCCGGCGGTGCGCAACGACAGCCGGGGACGCAGCGTGCGGACCTCGTTCAGTACCCCGGGAATGTCGGACTTGCTGTGGTACGCGGCGGTCAGCAGCAGCGGCAGGACGATCGCCTGGTCCGCGCCGCGCTGCGCGAGGCCGTCCAGGACGCGCACCGGGTTCGGCGGTGCGTGGTCCAGGAAGGACGTCAGCACCGGGACCCCGGGACGGCGGGCCCGGACGGCGGCAAGGAGCTCCGCCACGGTCGCGGCGGCACGCGGGTCCTTGCTTCCGTGCGCGACCGCGACCATCGGCGGGGCCGTGGGTGAGTACTGAATCACGGGTGAAGACAGCGCCACAGCTGAATAGAGGGTCACAGGTGAATACCGCATTCGCTCTTGCCCATTCCGGCCCAGCGGCCGCTGCGGGGGTCCTCCCCGGGCGCGACGGGCTGGGTGCAGGGCTCGCAGCCGATCGACGGGTAGCCGTCGTAGTGCAAGGGGTTGACCAGCACCCCGTTGTCCTCGATGTAGTCGTCCATCTGCTGCTGGGTCCAGCCGAGGATCGGGTTGACCTTGACCATCCCGCGCTTGCGGTCCCACTCGACCACGCGGCGGTCGCGGCGGCTGGCGGTCTCCTCGCGGCGGATCCCGCTGAACCAGGCCATGTAGCCCTCCAGCGCCTTGCCCAGCGGCTCCACCTTGCGCAGGTGGCAGCACAGGTCCGGGTTGCGGCCGTTGAGCCGGGGGCCGAGCGCGGCCTCCTGCTCGGCGACCGTGCGGGAGGGCGTCACGTTGATGACGTTGACGGGATAGACGGCCTCGACCGCGTCGCGGGTGCCGATGGTCTCGGCGAAGTGGTAGCCGGTGTCGACGAACAGCACGTCGATCCCGGGCTTCACCTTCGACACCAGGTGGATCAGCGCGGCGTCGGACATGGAGGAGGTCAGACAGATGCGGTCTCCGAAGGTCGCCGCGGCCCACCGGATCACCTCGAGGGTGGGGGCACCCTCCAACGCGGTGGCGGCGGACTCGACGATGTCTTCCAGGTCGAGTGTCGGTCTGTCGGTCTCCAGCAGAGTCACTGGGGGGTCTCCTTCTGCGTCTGAGGGGCTCCAACACCGAGGAACTTCAACTTGAAGGCGCGGACGCAGTCCCGGCAGAACCAGGTACCGTCCTCCGCATAGGGCTCCAAGTGCTCATCTCCGCAGTACGGGCAGTAGAACGGCGCGGCACGTTCACTCATTCCGGCCGTCCGTTATTTGAGATCGGCGTCGTCGGCGCGCTGGACCCAGGCGGCGAAGGTCTCGCCCTCGGTGCGCTGCGCGTCGAAGTTGCGGACGACCCGCTCGACGTAGTCGGTCAGCCCGGCCGAGGTGGTCTTCAGCCCGCGGACCTTCTTGCCGAACGAGGCGCCCACCTGACCGCCGAGGTGGATCTGGAAGCCCTCCACCTGGTCGCCGTTCTCGTCGACGACCAGCTGGCCCTTGAGCCCGATGTCGGCGACCTGGATGCGGGCGCACGCGTTCGGGCAGCCGTTGACGTTGATGGTCAGCGGCTGCTCGAAGCCCGGCAGCCGCTTCTCCAGCTCGTCGATCAGATCCATCGCGCGCTGCTTGGTCTCGACGATCGCGAGCTTGCAGTACTCGATGCCGGTGCAGGCCATGGTCTGGCGCCGGAACGTGGACGGGTGCACCTGCAGGTCGTGCTTGGCGAGCTCGGCGGCGAGTTCCTCGGTGTTCGCCTCGGGCACGTCCAGGATGACCATCTTCTGCTCGGCCGTCGTGCGCACCCGGCCGGAGCCGTAGCGCTGGGCGAGGTCGCCGATGACGCGCAGCAGCTCGCCGTTGACGCGGCCCACGCGCGGCGCGAAGCCCACGTAGAAGTCGCCGTCCTTCTGCGGGTGGATCCCGACATGGTCACGGCGGGGGAGCGGAGCGGCCGGCTCGGGGCCGTCCGGCAGCGCGTAGCCGAGGTACTCCTTCTCCAGCACCTCGCGGAACTTCTCCGGACCCCAGTCGTTCATCAGGAACTTGATCCGGGCACGGTGCCGCAGCCGCCGGTACCCGTAGTCCCGGAAGATCGAGATGATGCCCTTCCACACCTCGTGCGCCTGCTCGGGCTTGACGAAGACGCCCAGGCTCTTGGCGAACATCGGGTTGGTGGACAGCCCGCCGCCGACGAACGCCTGGTAGCCGACCTCGCCCTCCTCGTTCACCACGCCCACGAACGCCACGTCGTTGATCTCGTGGACGGTGCAGTGCGCCGTGCAGCCCGACATCGCCGACTTGAACTTGCGCGGCAGGTTGGAGAACTCCGCAGACCCGATGTAGCGCTCGTGCACCTCATGGATCTGCGGCGTCGCGTCGAGGACCTCGTCGGCCGCGATCCCGGCCAGCGGGCAGCCGATGATCACGCGCGGGGTGTCGCCGCAGGCCTCCATGGTGGACAGCCCGACCGACTCCAGCGCGTCCCAGATCGCCGGGACGTCCTCGATCGCGATCCAGTGGTACTGCACGTTCTGCCGGTCGGTGATGTCGGCGGTGCCGCGCGCGTACTTCGTGGAGATGTCAGCGATCACCCGCAGCTGCTCGGCGCTCAGCTGGCCGCCGTCGATGCGCACCCGCAACATGAAGTAGCGGTCGTCGAGCTCCTCGTCGGGCAGGCTGCCGGTCTTGCCGCCGTCGATGCCGGGCTTGCGCTGGGTGTAGAGCCCGAACCAGCGGAACCGGCCGCGGAGGTCGGCCGGGTCGATCGAGTCGAACCCCGCCTTGGAGTAGACGTCGACGATCCGGCGGCGGACGTTGAGCCCGTCGTCGTTCTTCTTGTTCTCTTCGTTCTTGTTGAGAGGTTCGCGGTAGCCGAGGGCCCATTGGCCCTCGCCTCTCTTGCGCTTGGTCGCTGGTGGCACGGCGAGCGTCCATTCCATGTCGTACGGAGGGACGCGCAGCGCAACGGGACAGCCTCGGGCGGCCGGCTCGACGGTGAGCGGGAACGGTTAAAGGTGACGCCGATGCGCCACGCTTCCGTAATGATCAACGGGGCGTGGTCGGGGCGTCACAGACAGATCGCGCTGCGGACGCGCAGAAAGTCCACGTGCCGGCGCATTACCAGCAGGGGGTCCGCAGCAGTCATACGTGCATTCTGACCCGCCGTCTCGCGGGCTGTCCAGTTGCGTCCGGCATGCGGACGAGTGAGATCCGTCATCATCCCTGACGCTTCCAGTTCACCCGGGGTTCCACAGGCCGGCCCTCGCCCGGCGTGGCGCGGCCGTCCCGGCCCTCTGTCGTGTCCGGTGCCCCGGGGTCCGATGGCGCAGGAGCGGGCTGATGCTGACAATCGCACCACGAACCTCCACGACAGTCATCGTGGTGGCGTTCCCGGCACGGCTGGCAGATCACCTCCCGCTACACCCCCCACCCAGCCACCCTGTCGACGGACAAGCTTCGCTTGACTCCTCCTATTCTCACCGATCGACGCGAATGCATGCGCCAGGGTCGAAAACGGGCATTGACGCGCATCGACCGGCATCGAAGCCGCGTGTTCCATGTCACCTCACCGTCTGACCTGGGCGGGTGCGCGGAGTGATCTTGGGCCTGTGGCGGCTCACGGGCGTCAGAGTGGGTATGAGGCGGGAAACCGGCCGTGCGACGCGCGGAACGGATCACTGAAATGGGCGATCGGGAATGTTCCGGGCGGGCAACGCTTTACGGTGGGTCGGTGTGACCACCGTTTCGGACGCCGCCGGCGCCTCGGGGAGCCCGGCCGACGACTCCGACGCCGGGCCGGGCCCGGCACTGCACCGGCGCGTGGGCGCCGTGGCATGGGGCCTCGTCCGCGACACGGCGATCGCGGCGTTCCGCTACCGGGTGACGGGGCTGGCCGCCGAGGCGGCCTTCTTCGCCCTGCTGTCCCTGCCGCCTCTGGTCATCGGGCTCATCGGCACGATGGGCCACTTCCGCGGCATGATGGGCTCGGGCACCGTGGCGGAGGTCCGCGCCTGGCTGATCACGCAGGCGCAGACCGTGCTGACGGGGCCGGCCGTCGACTCGGTCGTGGTGCCGCTGATCGACGATGTGATCCGGGGAGGCAGCCCGGACATCGTGTCGGTCAGCTTCCTGATCTCGCTCTGGGCGGGGTCGCGGGCCACCAACGTCTACGTCGACACGATCACCATCGCGTACGGGCTGTCGGGCATCCGCGGGGTGATCCGCACCCGGGTGCGCGCGTTCGTGCTCTATCTGGTCGGGCTGCTGGTCATGCTGATCCTCATCCCGCTGCTGGTGGCGGGGCCCACCCTGGTCCGGGACGCGCTGCCGGAGAGCGCCTGGTTCGTCCAGATCCTCTACTGGCCGGTCGTGGTGACGTTGTCGATCCTCTTCCTGGCGATGCTCTACCACATGAGCGTCCCGGTGCGGACGGCCTGGTGGCGCGAGGTGCCCGGCGCGGTGGTGGCGCTGATCATCTGGATCATCGGCAGCGTCACGCTCCGGCTCTACCTGGCGGGCTCGCTGGCCGGGGTGTCGGTGTACGGCTCGCTGGCCGCGTCGATCGCCATCCTGGCCTGGTTGTACGTGGCGGCGCTGGCCGTGCTCATCGGAGCCGCGCTGAACGCCGAGATCGACCGGCGGTGGCCCAGCGCGGACACCGCGCGGGCGCGGGCCATGCGCGCCGCGGCGGCGGAGTCAGCGGAGTCAGCGGTGGCGTCGGCGGAGTCGGCGGCGTCAGTGGCGGAGGCCGCCGAGGCCAAGGCCGCCAGGTCGAACGAGGAACGTGCCGCCGAATAACGGCCTCGGGTAAAAACTGTGTAGCAACCGGCCCTGAAAAGGTCAAACATGTCGTAACCTCGCCTGACATGATCCCCCCTGACGACACAGCCGCACCGGAACGGCGGCTCCGCACCGTGACCGGCACGATCCCCGCGTCTGCGATCACCGGAGCGGTGTTGCCGCACGAGCACCTCCAGCTCGACCTGCGGTGGCCCGCGCGCCCGGCTCAGGTGGACTCCGACCCCCGCCGCTTTCTGGACGAGGAGAAGGCGGTCACCGGCGAGCTGTCGGCGCTGCGCGGCGAGCAGGAACTGGGTCTGGTCGTCGACCTCACCTGCGGCGGGATGGGCCGCAACGCGGCCGCCCTGTCCCGGATCAGCGCGGGCTCACGGGTGGCCGTGGTGGCGGGCACCGGCTTCTTCACCGAGCCGTTCCACCCCGCCTTCGTCGCCGAGGCCGACGTCGAGAAGCTCTCCGAGCGCATCCTGGCCGAGGTCGGCTTCGGGATGGACGGCACCAACTCGCTGCCCGGCGTGATCGGGGAGATCGGCGCCTGGGGAGAGGTGCCCACCGAGACCGAGGAGCGCTGCCTGCGGGCCGCCGCCCGTGCCGCCCGCTACTCGGGCTTGCCGGTGGCGACCTACGGCCGCGCCGGGGTCGCCCAGCTGGAGATCCTCACCGGCGCCGGGCTTGACCCGGCCCGGGTCGCGGTGGGCCAGCAGGACCTTGTCGACGACCCCGCCGCACACCGGAAGATCGCCGAGCTGGGCGCGTACGTCTCGTTCGGTTCCCTCGGGCTCGCGGGTGAGGACGCCGCGGCGCTGGGCGGCCGGGTGCGGGGGATCATGGATCTGCTGGAGGCGGGCCATGGTGAGCGTGTGCTGCTCAGCACCGGCGTCGCCCGGATGACGCAGGTCCAGCGGTACGGCGGCGACGGTTACGGCTACCTCTTCGAGACCTTCCTGCCCGTGCTGCGGGCCGCCGGAGCCGACGACGCGACGCTGCACACGATCACGCACGAGAACCCGCTCCGCTGGCTCGCCTAACACTGTGAGGGGGCGACCCCCCACACCCCCCGCGCCGGGCCGGCGGCCTTGCTTCGCTGCGGCCACCACCCCGGGCAGGGGCTCCGCCCCTACGACCCCGGCAAGGGGCTCCGCCCCCTGCACCCCCGGAACTGCCCGTGCTGTCCTTTCCAGTGCGAACCAGAGCGGGCGGCAGCGAAGTGCCCCAAAGTGGGTAAGGCAGGATTAGGCGCTCTTTCGCGACCCCAGAAGGGGGTGGCGCCGATGCCTTGGAACAGGCCTGCACGCGACACGGCACCCGAATCGGAGACCATCAGGCTGCCGTTCGCCGACCGTGCCGAGGCCGGCCGGGTGCTCGCGGCCTGGCTGGTGCCGTTCGGCCTTGACGAGCCCGTGGTGCTCGCGCTCCCGCGGGGCGGCGTGCCCGTCGGGTACGAGGTGGCCCGGCGGTTGTCCGCGCCGGACCGGCCGGCGCCCTTCGACGTCCTGGTGACGCGCAAGATCGGCTATCCGCGCCAGCCCGAGCTGGGTGTGGGTGCGATCGCCGAGGGGGGCGAGCCCGTCTTCGACCACGACCTGATGGAACGGCTCGGGCTCGTCGAGTCGGATCTCGCCGCCACCGTGGCGGCCGAACGCGCCGAGCTGGCGCGGCGGGTCCACGCCTACCGGGGCGACCGCCCGCTCCCGCCCGTGGCGGGCCGTCCCGTCGTCATCGTCGACGACGGCCTGGCCACCGGCGGCACCGCGCGCGCCGCGCTCCGGGCCGTCCGGGCCAAGGGCCCGTCCAGGCTGGTCCTGGCGGTGCCGGTGGGAGCCGCCGAGACGGTCCGGGTGCTGGAGCCCGAGGCGGACGATGTGGTGGTGCTGGCCACCCCCTGGGCGTTCCGTGCGGTCGGGCAGTGGTACCGGCGTTTCGACCAGCTCACCGACGCCGACGTCCTCTCCTGGCTGGACCGGGCTGCAAGCGGGGAGAACCCCAAGTGATGAGCACGCTGCAGGTGCCCGCCGGCGACGTCCGGCTGGAGGCGGATATCTCCGAGCCCGCGGCGCCCGGCAGCGCGGTCCGCGGCGTGGTCGTCTTCGCGCACGGCAGCGGCAGCGGGCGGCGCAGCCCGCGTAACCGTGAGGTGGCCGCCGCGCTCACCAAGCAGGGCCTCGCCACGCTCCTCTTCGATTTGCTCACGCCCGAAGAGGAGATCGAAGATCTGCGCACGGCGCAGCTGCGGTTCAACGTGCCGCTGCTGGCCGGGCGGCTCAGCCGGGTGGTGGCATGGGTGCGGTCGGAGGAGGCCGGAGCGCTCACCGGTCGTCCCGTGGGGCTCTTCGGGGCCAGCACGGGGGCCGCGGCGGCGCTGGTGGCGGCGGCGCACAACCCCGGCGACGTGGGCGCCGTGGTCTCCCGCGGCGGCCGTCCCGACCTGGCGGCTCACGCGCTGGGCGAGGTGCGGGCGCCGACCCTGCTGATCGTCGGCGGGCGCGACACCGACGTGCTGGCGCTGAACGAACAGGCACTGGAACGGATGGATCGCGGGACCGGGCACCGCCTTGTCGTGGTGCCGGGAGCGGGACACCTGTTCGAAGAACCGGGGGCGCTCCGCGAGGTGGCGCGGCTCAGCGCGGAATGGTTCTGCTCGAATTTGCCGGAATAGCCGCCGGAACGGCACCAGATCAGGTAATAGCGTGTCGCCGCGACGCGAATGCCAGGGACCGTCGCACAGTCAATGTCAGGTCCTCCCGTGACACAGCTGTGACGCACATGTAACCGGTTACTTCGTGACGCGAACGAGACCGGACACGAAAACGGCCCCGCATGTGCGGGGCCGTGACGTTTTTCCGGTGGCGTGCCGGGGTGCGCGATGGGAAACCGCGAGGGGACCTTTGCGGCGTGCCTTAGGCGGCGTTGGCGCGACGCATCCGGCGGCGGCGCTCGGAGGCCCGCTCATCCTCGTTCAGTCCGCCCCACGTGCCGTACTTCTCTGGCCTGGACACCGCGTAGTCCAGGCATTCCGCACGCACGGGGCAGCCCATACAGATCTGCTTGGCCTTGCGCTCGCGAATCTCACGCTCGGGCTGACGCTCGCCGTCGGGACCGAAGAAGAGCACAAGGTCTTCCCCCCGGCACGCCGCGGCGTCCTGCCAGCCCCAGCTGGGACGAGGGAGGTTTGCCTGCCGACGTACCTGAGCCATGGAACACCCACCTTGGTTGTTTACTGAGCAATTTCGGACATGGACGCTCGATCGCTGCAGAAGCGCCGAAAGGTCCAACGTCTGGAGTTGCCGCTCTGTTCCCCCGCCCGGTTCTCCGGGAACTGGGGGCCATGCGGCAGGGAGACCCAACAATGGGGCCTCCGAGAGATTACACGAGGGCCGCCTCGTTGAGAAGGGTGAGTTCCCTAACAATGTAGGTCTCGATGTTCTCTTGGCAGTCCGACCCACAGGGATGGGCCGCCACCGTGCTCTCCACGGTCACCCGGTAACGGTTCCCCTGGACTTGAACAACCGCTTCGTAGGGATTTGTTCCCCCGAGCGACACGACGTTGACAGCGGACACTCCCAGCGCTCCGACCTGGGCACGGACGAAGTGCTCCGCGGCCTGTGCGGCCTCCGGAAGCCCCGCCCGGCCGCGCAGCCGGTCCAAGACGACCTCGCCCTCCAGATAGGCGTCCACGGCTCGTACGGCCTCGGTCGCACCGAGGTCGCCGTAGTAGATCCCATGTGGAAGACATACGAGGTTCGCCGCGTAGCGGTCACCGCCCACATGGGTCGTTTCCCATACAAGAGACCCGAAACGCCCCATTAGCTCCCGTGCGAGCGGGGCGCCCGTCCGGGCGCAGCAGGCATTGCGCCGCCCGTGAGTGCAGACCAGCAGCACGGGCTCGGCCGTGATCTCGCCGAACCCGGGCCGCCGGCCCTCGGCGACGGCCGCGAGATCGAGCTCGTCGAGCTCCGCGGGATCGGCCAGTTCGCGGCCTTCGAGCCACACGTCGGCACCTGCGGAGAACCCCACGTACACCTGGAAGGGCGGCGTGGCCCGCCGCCGTCCCGCCCGCCGGATCAGCTGGGGCCGCACGCCGGCCGCCTGCGCGGCCCGCACGACGTCGCCCAGGGGGCCGTCGAGCTGCTCGACGCGCTCGGGCCAGGGGCCGGGATGCTCGATCAGCAGCCAGCTGCGCGCCTTGGTGGTGGCACTCCCCAGGCACGGCCGTTCCCCGGTGTGACTCCCCGGGCAATGGTCGCAACTGATCAGGCGCGGCAAAGTGTCCCCCGTTGACGCAGCAGAATTAGGCCAGGCTAACCTAATCCCACTCTCCCCATCGAGGGCAAGTGACACACCCCATAACCAGAATCCGCATACCCGGGATCCGCCAATGATCACCCGACTCCGGCCGGGGCTGTGACGAAGGACTCGGCGACGGGCAGGGCGGCCTCGCGATCGGCGGGGACCAGGCCGATCCGGGTACGCCGGTCGAGGAGGTCGCTCGCGTCGAGCGCGCCTTCGTGGCGTACGGCCCAGGCGAGTTCGGCGTTGAGGACGGGCAGTCCGGGGATCACGGGTTCCAGGAGAGTGGCGTCATCGCGGGCCGGTGCCGCCAGCAGCGGCGCCTCCATGCCATAACGCTGGACGAGGCGGCGCGGTGCGTCCAGGGCGGCCAGCTCGCCGGGTGGCGCCGCGCCGACGAGGGGCAGCCGGGCGGTCCGGGAGGGGCCGGCATCGATCCCGGGCTTGGCCGCGAGCACGGCGTCGACCGCGTCCTGGGCCATGCGGCGGTACGTGGTGAGCTTGCCGCCGACGATCGTGACGACCCCGTCGGGGGAAGTCAGCACGGCGTGCCGCCGGGAGATGTCGGCCGTGCCGCCATGCCTGTCGTTCAATAGCGGCCTGCCGTTCGTCGGCGGGTGGTCGTCCAGCAGCGGGCGCAGCCCGGCGAACGAGCCGATCACCTCGTCGCGGCGGACGGACACGTCGAGCGCGGAGTCGAGGGTGTCCAGCAGGAAGCCGATCTCGGCCTCGGTGGGTGTGGGCACATCCGGGATCGGCCCGTCGGCGGGCTCGTCGGTGAGGCCGATGTAGACCCGGCCGTCACCCTGGGGGATCACCAGGATGAACTGGTTGCTCGCGCCGGGGACAGGGATGTGCATCCCGGCGGTGAGGCCGCGGAGGCTCTCGGCCCGGACGACCAGATGCGTCCCCCGGGACGGGCGCAGGCGCACCCCGTCCACGAGGCCGCCCGCCCAGACACCGGCGGCGTTGACGACGCTGCGGGCGCGGATGCCGAACGTACGGCGGGTGAGCTCGTCGCAGACCTGCGCTCCGTCGCCGGTCAGGGTCAGTGCGCGGCAGCGGGTGAGGATCTTCGCGCCGTGCGCGGCGGCGGTCCGGGCGAGGGCCGTGACCAGGCGGGCATCGTCGGCCAGCTGGCCGTCCCAGGAGAGCAGCCCGCCGCGCAGGCCGTGCGGGTTGAGCGCGGGCGCGAGGCGGAGCGTCTCGACCGTGGAGAGGCGCCGGGGGCCGGGGAGGGTCCGCCGGGAGGTGCGGGCCGCCAGCCGCAGGAGATCGCCCGCCTGGAGCCCGGCGCGGGCGACCGCCGCCTGGGAACGGGACACCATCGGGGTCAGGGGCAGCACGAACGGGAGGGCGCGGACCAGATGCGGGGCGGTGTGCGCCATCAGGGCGCCTCGTTCGACCGCGCTCTCGTGGGCGACGTCGATCTGCCCGGACGCCAGATAGCGCAGGCCGCCGTGGATGAGCTTCGAACTCCACCGGGACGTGCCGAACGCCAGGTCGTGGGCGTCGATCGCCACGACGGACAGGCCCCGGGACGCGGCGTCCAGCGCCACGCCCGCGCCGGTGGCGCCGAGACCCACGACCAGGACGTCCACCACCTCGTCACGGGCGGCGGCCAGCTCCCGGGCGCGGCGTGCCGCGTTCAAGGAGGAACCGGCACTGGGGGACGAATCGGCGGAGATCGTCATGGCGCGAGGGTCCTCTCCAGGATGTGGCGGAGCTCGGAGTCGAACGCCTCGGCCGCGAGTTCGGGATCGCCGGCCTCGGTCATGGTGCGGCCCGACAGGGCGAACGACTGGACGATGAGCAGGAGCGACCGCGCCTGCCGGGCCGTGTGACCGGCGCGGATCGTGCCGTCCTTGTGCCCGGCCGCCAGCGCGGTCTCGAAGTGCTCCAGGAAGGCCCGCTGGCTGGCGCCGCGGCGGTCGAGCACGTACGGCAGCAGCAGCTCGGGGTCGACCTCGACGATCTTGCGCAGCAGCGGGTGGGCGCGGAACGTCCGCACGCCCTCGACCAGGCTGCCCACCAGGCGGTCGCGCACCGGGCTGCCGTCGTCCGGCGGGCGGACCGCGGCGGCGATCCCGACCCACTCCCGGGTCATGAGGTCGGCCACGATCGTGCGCACATCGGGCCACCGCCGGTAGAGGGTCATCCGCGAGACCCCGGCGCGGCGGGCGATGTCGGTCAGCGTCGTGCGGCGTACCCCGACGGCGAGCACGCAGTCGCGCGCGGCGTCCAGCACCGCGTCGTCCGCCATCTTGTTGTGACGATTCGACGTCATGTGTCACAGTGTAAGGCATGGACATGGTGTGGAGCGGATGGGGAGACCCGGCCAGGGCCGCGCCGCTGCCGGAATCGGTGGTGGGACTGCTGCGCGACCTGCTCGGAGTGAAGACCGCCGGCGACGCGAGCACAGACGCGCCGGTGGCGCTCGGCGAGCTCAAGGTCCGGGACTCCCGGCTCGACGGCCCCGCGCTGGCAGCCCTGAGCGAGGCGGTCGGCGCCGCGAACGTCCAGACCGACGACGAGTCGCGCGTGCGGCACACGCGCGGCAAGTCCACGCCCGACCTGTTGCGGATCCGGAGTGGCGATACGGCGGACGCGCCCGACGCGGTCGTGCTGCCGGGCACCCACGACGAGGTGCTGGACGTGCTGAAGACCTGCACGGAGCGCCGGATCGCAGTGGTCCCGTTCGGCGGTGGCACCTCGGTGGTCGGCGGGCTCGCGCCGGAAGGCGTCCGCGCGTTCGTGGCCCTCGACATGCGCCGCATGGACGCGCTCGTATCGGTGGACGAGGTGTCGCGTACGGCCGTCCTGCAACCGGGACTGCGCGCGCCACAGGCGGAGGCGCTGCTCCGTGAGCGCGGCTACACGCTCGGGCATTTCCCGCAGTCGTACGAATGGGCCTCGATCGGGGGATTCGCCGCAGCCCGTTCCAGCGGGCAGGCCTCGGCGGGCTACGGACGTTTCGACGAGATGGTCGTGGGACTGACCGTCGCCACGCCCCAGGGCATGCTCGACCTGGGCCGGGCTCCCAAGTCGGCGGCCGGACCCGACCTGCGCCAGCTCGTGCTCGGCTCCGAGGGGGCCTTCGGCGTGATCACCTCGGTCACGGTGCGGATCCACCCGGTTCCCGCGTCCGCCGCGTACGAGGGCTGGCGGTTCGCCTCGTTCGAGACGGGCACCGCCGCGCTCCGGCGGCTCGCTCAGGACGGGCCGATGCCGGTCGTGCTACGGCTCTCCGACGAGACCGAGACCATGATCGGGCTCGCCGATCCGGACGCCGTCGGCCGGGGCCTGCCGGACGCCGCCGGTTGCCTCGCCGTCGTGGGCTTCGAGGGGACCCCGGATGAGATCGCCGAACGCCGGGCCAAGGTGAGCGCCGTCCTGACAGGGGCGGGCGGCGAGCTCCTTGGGCCCGGGCCGGGGGAGAAGTGGGAGCAAGGCCGCTTCAATGCCCCCTACCTGCGGGATTCGCTGTTGGACGCAGGAGCGTTCGTCGAGACTCTGGAGACCGCGACGTTCTGGTCCGGCATTCCCGCTCTGTACGAGGCGGTCAAAGGCGCCCTCACCACCACGCTCTGTTCCGCCCCCGTGGCTACGCCCCACCACCCCCCATCGGGGGCGGGCACGCCGCCGCTCGTGATGTGCCACATCTCGCACGTCTACCCGACCGGCGCCTCGCTCTACTTCACCGTCGTGTCGGCTCAAGGTGAGGATGACGCGCTGGGGCACTGGGCGAAGGCCAAGCACGCCGCCAACAACGCGATCATCTCCGCCGGAGGCACGATCAGCCACCACCACGGGGTCGGTACCGACCACCGCGACTGGTACGCCCGGGAGATCGGCCCGCTCGCCACGGACGTGCTCCGCGTGATCAAGGACCGGCTCGATCCGGCCGGCATCCTCAACCCGGGCGTTCTCGTCCCGCCGGCCGGTCAGGAGTCCCGCCGGCCAGGAGCAGAGCGCCCATGAAACCCCGTACCTTCACCGCCGTGGTCAACCCAACGGCGGGCGGGTCCGCTTCGGCGGCGACGCTGAGGCCACTGGCACGGCTGCTGCGGGAGGCCGGTGCCGAGGTGGCGGTGGAGTACAGCCGCGGCTTGGAACACGCCACCGCGCTGGCCCGCGGCGCGGCCGGGGCCGGGCACGTCGTGCTGGGCGTGGGCGGCGACGGCATGGTCGGCTGCGTCGGCGGCGCGCTCGCCGGCACGGACGCGGTCTTCGGCATCGTCCCGGCCGGACGCGGCAACGACTTCGCCCGGCAACTGGGGGTCCCCGGAGATCCGGTAGAGCTGGCCGCCCTGCTCCTGGAGGGCGAGCCGCGCGCCGTGGACACCATCGAGGCCAATGGCGTTCCCGTGCTGGGCAGCGTCTACGCGGGCGTCGACGCCGTGGCCAATGAGAACGCGAACAAGACCCGGCTGTTGCGCGGCTCGGCGGCGTACTACGCCGGGGCGCTCCGCGCGATCCTGACCTGGCGGCCCGCCGACTACCGGATCACGGTGGACGGCCAGGTGTACGAGCGGCGCGGGTATTCGGTCGTCGCCGCCAACTCCGGCTACTACGGATTCGGCAGGCACATCGCCCCGGACGCCCGGGTGGACGACGGCCTGCTGGACGTCGTGATGATCAAGCATGCCCCGAAGTCGTTGTTCTTCAAGGTGATGCGCGAGCTGGAGGACGGATCGCACGTCCGCCGTGCCCAGGTCGAGGTCGTGCGCGGTCGCGAAGTGCGGATTGAGCTGACCACGCCGGGCCGGATCCTGCCGTACGGGGCGGACGGCGAGCTGCCCGGTGAGCTGCCGGTCACCGCCCGGGTCATGCCGGGTGCCCTCCGGGTCCTGGCGCCTGCCCCTGACCCGGGCCCGGCCGCGTAGCAGATTTGGCCCGCACGTTTTGGTCGGTTTACACAGGCATTACGGACGGCTGGATAGCGTTCTTCTTGTCCCGGTTTACGGGACCCTCAGCCGTCTGCGGAGGCATCATGGGAGGCGCATGTCGCCGTTCTGGGGGGACCCATGATGCCCGCAGACGGCGTAGTCATGATGTGTGCGCTTGAGATCTCGTGACCGGATGCTCATGCTCCTAGGGTGTGACCCGTGCGCACTCTCCTTAACGTCATCTGGCTTGTGTTGTCGGGGTTCTGGCTGGCCGTCGGATACGCGGTCGCAGGCATCATCTGCTTCATCCTGATCATCACCATCCCGTTCGGCATCGCGTCGTTCCGGATCGCGCTGTTCTCCCTCTGGCCGTTCGGCAACACCGTCGTGCGGCGTTCCGACGCCGGGGCGGGCTCCTGCCTGGGCAATGTCATCTGGGTGATCGTGGCCGGGTGGTGGCTGGCGCTCAGCCACCTGGTGACCGGCGTGCTCCTGTGCATCACGATCATCGGCATCCCGTTCGGCATCGCCAACTTCAAGCTGGTGCCGGTCGCGCTGCTGCCGCTCGGCCGCGAGATCGTCCCCACCGGCGACACGCGCACGTTCGTGGTGGAGTGACGCGCGTCCCGTTCGTGTCAGAACGCGGTCACGCACGGTTTATGTGACACAGGTCTCAGTCCTGCATCGAGCGTGCATCGACCGGGTATCCGGCCTTCAGGGGCCAACCAAGTTCTTGGTCAAATGGCCTGCACCGGCCACGCCGGGGCCGCATCGCGATCATGCTCCCTGGTGAGATTGGCGAGGAGAACTTTCCCCGGAGGTGTGCGTGACAGCGGATACGTCAGGCCCTGGCTCGACGGGCGCCGGCAACGGCCCGATCGAGAACGGGGTCTACCTTCAGTTGAGTGAGAGCCCGGAGTTCAAGCGACTCCGGCAAGCCTTCCGCCGCTTCGTGTTCCCGATGACGGCGGCGTTCCTGATCTGGTACCTGCTCTATGTGGTGATGTCGGCCTACACGCGCGACTTCATGAACACCAAGGTCGTCGGCCAGATCAACGTCGCTCTGGTCTTCGGCCTGCTCCAGTTCGTCTCGACCTTCCTCATCGCCTGGGCCTACGAGCGGTACGCCAGCCGCAAGCTGGAGCCGATGGCCGAGGCGGTGCGGGACGCGGCGCCGGGCGCTGCGCTCCTGGAGACCGGCGCGCCCGAGGCTCCGGAAGCCCCCGAGACCCCGGCAGCCCCGGCCGAGAAGGCGCCGGCCGCCGAGGAGACCGCGGTCGCCGAGGAGACTGCGGCTGAGGAGACAGCGGCCGAGCCTTCGAAGGACGAGCCCTCCACGGACAAGCCGTCGAAGGCTGAGCCGTCGAAGGGCGAGCCGAAGGGTGAACTGCCGGACGAGGAGGAGGGCAAGTGAGGGAGTTTCTCGCCGCGCCAGTGCTGGCGCAGGGAGCCGACAACGAGCACCGCACGTTCTCGCTGATCCTCTTCGCGTTGTTCGTGGCCATCACGCTCTACATCACGGTCTGGGCGAGCCGGCAGAACAAGACCGCCGCCGACTACTACGCGGGCGGCCGGTCCTTCTCCGCGTTCCAGAACGGCTTGGCCATCGGCGGCGACTACATGTCGGCCGCCTCGTTCCTCGGCATCGCGGGCCTGTTCGCACTATCGGGCTACGACGGCTTCCTCTACTCGATCGGCTTCCTGGTCGCGTGGCTGGTGGCGCTGCTGCTCGTCGCGGAGATGCTGCGCAACTCCGGCCGGTTCACCATGGCCGACGTGCTGGCCTTCCGGATGCGGCAGCGGCCGGTCCGAGCCGCCGCCGGGATCTCCACCATCGTGGTGAGCATCTTCTACCTGCTCGCGCAGATGGTCGGCGCGGGCGCCCTGGTCTCGCTGCTGCTCGGCACCGAGGGCGAGGCCGCCAAGGTCTGGACGATCGTGGTCGTCGGCGCTCTGATGATCTTCTATGTCACGGTCGGCGGCATGAAGGGCACCACATGGGTGCAGATCGTCAAGGCCGTCATGCTGATGAGCGGCGCGCTGGTGATGACGATCTGGGTGCTCTCCAAGTACAGCTTCAACCTCTCCACGCTGCTCGACGCGGCGGCGGACAAGAGCGGCAAGGGCGATGCGTTCCTCCAGCCCGGCCTCAAGTACGGCGCGACCGACGTGTGGTCCAAGCTCGACCTGCTGTCGCTCGGCCTGGCCCTGGTGCTGGGCACCGCCGGCCTGCCGCACATCCTGATCCGGTTCTACACGGTGCCGACCGCCCAGGCCGCCCGTAAGTCGGTCAACTGGGCCATCGGCATCATCGGCGCGTTCTACCTGATGACGCTGGTCATCGGCTTCGGCGCCGCGGCGCTGGTGGGCAGTGACGCGATCAAGAAGGCCAATCCCGGCGGCAACACCGCGGCACCGCAGCTGGCCGAGGAACTCGGCGGCGGGGCCGGCTCGACCGGTGGCGCGATCTTCCTGGCGATCATCGCGGCGGTGGCGTTCGCGACGATCCTCGCCGTGGTCGCCGGGCTGACGCTGGCGTCGTCGTCCTCGTTCGCGCACGACCTGTTCGCGAACGTGTTCAAGCGCGGCAAGGCGACCGAGCGGGACGAGGTGCGGATGGCCCGGATCGCGGCGCTGGTCATCGGCGCCATCGCGATCGTGCTCTCCATCTTCGCCCGTGGCCTGAACGTGGCGTTCCTGGTGGCGCTCGCCTTCGCGGTCGCCGCCTCGGCCAACCTGCCGACGTTGCTCTTCTCCCTCTTCTGGAAGAGGTTCAACACCCGCGGTGCGGTCTGGGGCATCTACGGCGGCCTGATCTCGGCCGTCGTCCTGGTGCTGCTGTCGCCGGTCGCGTGGGGCGGCGCCTCGGAGACCAAGCCGGGCGTCAAGCTCGCCGCCGACAAGGCCGCCGACTGCGGCGTCGCGGCCGACTCCAAGGCGGTCGGCAACCCCGACGCGCTGTTCTCGTGCACGACCAAGGCACCGGTCCCGCTCGAGAACCCGGGACTGATCTCCATCCCGGTCGGCTTCCTCGCCGCAGCGCTGGGCACGATCACCGCTGGCCGCCGGCCCGAGGACGAGGGGCGCTACGCCGAGCTCGAAGTCCGCGCGCTCACCGGAACCGGCGCCCACTAGGGCGCGCCTTAAGGGCTGCCGGGCTTTCTGAGAGCGCTTGACGCACAGATCACCTCCGGGACAGGGTGTGGTTAATCCCTCACCCACCGGAGGTTTTCTGTGCACGCCGAGGACTCGGTGCCGCCGCCCGGGCCCCGGCCCGACAACTCGCGTACATCGGAGGCGGGCGCCGGCTGGGCCTGCCACCGGCCAGGCACGTTCAGCGAGCTGATGCCGGACGGCCGGGCGCCCGGCTTCTCCTGGCGGCGGCCGGCCGTGTTGTGGCGCTCGCGCAACGACGTGATCGCGAAGTGGTTCGGCGACCCGTCCGACGGCATCCGCCGCCGTTGCGTCACCGCGCTGGCCGAACGGGGGACGCCCGCCGCGTTCACCGTGCACAGGTCGAGCCCGGAGTTCTCGTTCCTCCTTCTGGGCGACACAGGCGAGGGCGATCGTTCCCAGTACGCGGTGGTGCCGCCCGCGCTCAAGGCGGGCAAGGACACGGACTTCATGGTGATCGCCAGCGACGTCGTCTATCCGTCCGGGGAGGCCGAGCATTACGAGACCAAGTACTTCCGTCCGTACAAGGACTATCCCGGGCCGATCTACGCCGTGCCGGGCAACCACGACTGGTACGACGGGTTGCGGGGCTTCCTGCGTGTCTTCTGCGACCTCGACATCGCGTGCCATCCGGAGCCCTGGAGGGGCGCGCTTCGGCTGCTGCCCCGGTTGCTGTGGCGCAAGTCGGGCCCGGTCGACGAGGAGACCCTCGCGGCGGCCCGGGCGAAGTACCGCGGCGCGCCGGGCCAGCGCACGGTGCAGCCCGGCCCGTACTGGGCGATCGACACCCCGGCACTGCGCATCATCGGCATCGACACCGGGATCACCGGCGGCATCGACCGTGACCAGGGGGAATGGCTGCGGGAGATGTCGGCCGGACCCAAGCCCAAGCTGCTCATCACCGGCAAGCCGCTGTACGTGGACGACCGGCACAAGCCCGGCCGGGTCGAGGGCGGCGGCACGGTCGACGAGATCGTGCAGGATCCCGCGCACCACTACGTCGCGGCGATCGGCGGCGACATCCACAACTACCAGCGCTACCCGATCGAGACGCCGGACGGCCGCACGATCCAGTACGTGGTGGCCGGTGGCGGCGGCGCGTTCATGCACGCCACCCACGTCATCCCCAAGACGCAGGTCGTCGACGAGTCGAAGTTCCGCTGTTACCCGCTGCGCGGCGACTCGCTGTCGCGCTACAGCCAGATGTACGGCAAGTGGCTGCGGTTGCCCCGGCTGTTCTCACTCACCCCCGAGGAGGCCACGGCGGCGGTCAAGCACCGGCTCGGCATCGAACCGGGCCGCGGGTACGACGGCGTCCCGGCGTCGCGGCGCGCGCGCTTCGTCGCCGCGCTGCTGGGTGTGCCGCATGGCGCGTGGCGCCGTACCAAGCTGACCCGTTTGCCGGTACGCAAACTGCCGCAGCGATTCAGGTCGGAGCTGGCCGACTGGGACCGGCCGCCGTTCTTCAAGAGCTTCCTGCGCATCGATGTCACCGGGGACGAGATCCGGCTCCGCTGCTTCGCGGCGAGCGGCTGCCTGGAGCACGAGATCGACCCGCCGTGCGAGGACGAGGTGACGATTCCGCTGCCCTGACCGGATCCGGTCGGGCCAAATGCGAAAATGCCGCAGGATATCCAGACAATCTTCTCGATATTCCCCTCTTGATCGTCTGTGCTGTCGTACAGTCTGATCTCACCCCCGGATGACCGAATACAGCGGACGGTCACCGATCCGTGACTCGTCCGCCAGGAGTACACGTTATGAGCTACCCCCCTCAGGGTCAGCAGCAGCCATATCAGCAGCAGCCGCAGCAGCAGCAAGGCGGATACGCGCCTGCCCCAGTCCACAAGGCACAGGGCGGCGCGCCCGGCGCCCCCGTCGCGCACGCCGCCGGTCTCAACATGAAGCGGCGCAACCCGGCCGCAGCCTGGCTCGGATTGCCGATCATCACCTTCGGCATCTACGGGCTCGTCTGGTTCTTCAAGGTGCACAAGGAGCTCTTCGAGTACGACCGCCGCGTCGGCGACTCCTCTGTCAACGCCTTGCTCGCGGTGCTGTTCGGCGCCGTCACCCTCTACATCTGGCCACTGGTCGTGTGGTGCAAGCTCGGCGGCCGCATCGCGCAGGCACAGAAGGCCGCAGGCCTGCCCGCCACCTGCAGCGGCGGCATGGGGTTCCTCCTCGGGATCCTCGGCTTCGGCGTGCTCTACTACCAGCTCCAGCTGAACAAGGTCATCGACCGCTACGGTGACACCCCTCCCGGCCAGCAGGTCTCCCTGGTCGCCTGAGTTCCGCGCCGGACCCCTCCGTGCCCGCCCGCGGGCACGGAGGGGTTTTCGCGTTCCGCCCGCCTGTCGTGTCCCTGCCTGTTTTGTCACTGGCCGGCGGCAGAATGAGCAGGTGAGGATCGCGGTGGCCGCCGGGCCGGACGGCGGGGGAGAGTTGCGGCCCCTCGCCGAGGACGGCGCGCCCGCCGGTCCCGGCGAGCTGGTCGCCGACCTGGTCGCGGCCATCGCACAACGGGAGTCCGCCGCCGCGCCGCGCTGGGTGTGGCCCTCCACCGCGCGGCTCTACCCGCGGCTGGTGCGCGCCGGTGTACGCGTCGCGCGCTGCCATGACCTGGAGCTCGTCGAGAGCCTGCTGCTCGGGCATGCCGGCCGTTACGGTGAGCCGCGCTCCGTCCGGGCGGCGTGGGCCCGGCTGCGTGGCGAGCCCGTCCCGGCGGATCCGGTGCCGCCGGAAGAGCTGTCACCGCAGGCCTCGCTCTTCGACGACGCCACCCCCGCCGAGGGCGACGATTTGGAGCAGGTCGTCGCGGTGCACGCCGACCAGCAGCGGCGGATCGCCGGGCTGGACGGCTTCGCGTTGCTTTCCGCTGCCGAGTCCGCGGGTTCGCTCATCGCGGTGGAGATGAGCCACGACGGGCTGCCCTGGTCGCCGGACGAGCACGACGCGCTGCTCACCGGCCTGCTCGGGCCCCGTCCGTCCGGCGGCCTGCGCCCGCGCAAGCTCCAGGCCCTCGCCGACCAGATCAATGCCGCGTTCGGCGGCCGCGCGCACGTCAACCCCGACTCGCCCGGCCAGATCGTCAAGGCCTTCGCGAGCGCGGGGCTGACCATCACCTCGACGCGGGCCCACGTCCTCAAGCAGCTCGACCATCCCGCGGTGCCGTTCCTGCTCGAATACAAGGAGCTGTCCCGGCTGCACACCGCGCACGGCTGGGCGTGGCTCGACACCTGGGTCTCCGGCGGCCGGTTCCGCCCGGAGTACGTGGTCGGCGGCGTGGTGTCCGGCCGCTGGGCCACCAACGGCGGCGGTGCCCTGCAGATCCCGCGCGTCCTGCGCAAGGCGGTCGTCGCCGACCCCGGCTGGTCACTGGTGGTCGCGGACGCCGCTCAACTCGAGCCGCGCGTGCTCGCGGCGCTCGCCGGTGACCGCGCCTTCGCCGCGGCCGCCGCGCAGGGTGATCTCTACGCCGCGCTGTCCGATGCGTTCGGCGGCCGGCCCCGCTCGGTTGTGGGGGGCGTGGGGAGTCGTCCCCCCTCGGATGAGCTGAACGCCCGCGACAAGGCGAAGATCGCGTTGCTGTCGGCGATGTACGGCGGCGGCACGGGCGAGGCGGTGCAGTTGCTCGCGATCCTCAGGAACCGGTTCCCCGCCGCGTTCGACTACGTCGAGTCCGCCGCCCGCGCGGGCGAGCAGGGACGCCTCGTGCGATCGTTGCTGGGCCGCACCTGCCCGCCGCCGTCCGCGGGCTGGCGGGAGCTGACGACGACCGGCGACGACGCCAGCGCGGGCCAGGCGCTGCGCAGCCGCGGCCGCTTCACCCGCAACTTCGTCGTCCAGGCGACCGCAGCCGACTGGGCCCTGGCGCTGATCGGCTCGCTCCGCCGCCGCCTCACCGCGCTCGGCCCGCCGCGACTGGTGTTCTTCCAGCACGACGAGGTCATCGTCCATACGCCCAAGGAGCTCGCCGGCGAGGTGTCCGAGGCGGTCCACGCGGCGGCCGACGAGGCACGCCGTCTCCTCTTCGGCCGGACACCCGTCGTCTTCCCCATGGAGACAGCGGTCGTCGACCGCTACGCCGACGCCAAATGAGTGCACGATCCAGGGCTCGGCAACGGGGCTGTGCCGCGTGCCGCGTACTGCGCGAGTGGCGGGACGGACGAGGACGCCTCTGACGTCCTTGATGTCTCAGTCGGACTTGGTCGCGGCCCTGACGATGCCGTCCGGAGCCGTCGTCCCGGCCGTCGCCTTCGCTTCAGGCGTGGATTCGGCCGCGGTCCGCGCGGCGGCGCCTGGCTGCTGCGAGGCACCGCGCACGAGCCGGCCGACCTCGGCGCGCAGCTGGACGAACTCCGGAGCGGCACGGGTGGTGATCTGCTCGCGGGGAGTCGGCAGGCCGACCGGGATCTCGGCGCGGACATGTCCGGGATTGCGGCCGAGCACCACGACACGGTCGCCGACGTACACGCTCTCGTCGATGTCATGGGTGACCAGCAGGATCGTCATGCCCTCGTCGCGGTGCACCTGCAGGACCAGGTCCTCCAGGTCCTCGCGGGTCTGGGCGTCGACCGAGCCGAACGGCTCGTCCATGAGCAGCAGGGTGGGGCGGTAGGCGAGCGCCCGCGCGATGGAGACGCGCTGCTGCATGCCGCCCGACAGCTGCCACGGGTACTTGCGCCCGGCGTCGGCCAGCCCCACCGAGGCCAGGGCCTCCATCGCCGCCGCCCGCCGGTCGGCGCGCTTCTTGCCGCGGCGGCGCAGCGGCAAGGCCACGTTGTCGCGCACGCTCAGCCAGGGGAACAGCGACCGGCTGTAGTCCTGGAACACCACGGCGAGGTTGTCGGGCACGCCGTCGATGACCTGGCCGCTCAGGGTGATCCGGCCGCTGGTGGGCCGCATCAGCCCGGCGGCGCAGCGCAGCAGGGTGGATTTGCCGCAGCCGGAGGGGCCGACGATGCTCACCAGCTCGCCCTCGGCGACGGTGAGGGTCAGGTCGCGCAGCACGTCGTGCTCACCGTAGCTGTGCGTCAGATTGGCGATCTCAAGCATGGTCTTCACCTTGCCGGGACGGGCGAGGCGGCGACTGCACCGGGGTCACAGTTCCGCCGCTTCTTTTATGTGGGCTTCATTTCGCGTATATGCCGTGCACGGCACCACAGACGATGGCCGGTGCATGGCGCTCCTTAACCCGCACGAAACATAAATGCGGGTCGCGGAGACCGGGCTGGCCGTGCCACCGAGCGAGGCGGCGGCTGGGAGTCAGAGGCCATAGCAGGCCGGACATTACCGCAGGACGGGAACGTTCTGCTCGGAGGGCCCGTAACCGGACCTTCCATGCGAACGATCATGATACGGGAGAGCGGGCGGTGCCCGGAACGATCACCACTGCTGACGTGCCTGAAGATGCGCACCGTAGTGTTGTGGTCTCGGTATGTGGCCGTCCAGGTGTGCACTGTGTTGTCTCTCGGGCATCTGTGTCGACCATCGAAACGGCGCCGAACCACACTCGGATTCACGCCGGACCATGCGCGGATTCGTACCGAACCGCGCTCGGATTGTCGTCCAATGCTCGTTCGGTGCCGTCTCGGCAACATTTTCGCAACGAGGAATGCACCCGGTCGCGGTCGCATTACCGGGCGTGGCATCACCTGGACTTTGGGACGAAGTTGCGACCGGACAAAAGGTGCAAATCGGACATAAGGGTACGAAAGTATTGCCGTTCTGTACGGATCTGCGAAGATCGCTGACACCTTTGCGGCGTGTCTTCTAATGTGCTCCAATGTCGGGCGCAGTGAAGGAACAGCGGGCATGTCGTGCACACCAATCGCGCAGCCCTCGACCGCCGGAAAACGGCACTGTGAGTGAGAGGGTGTCAACGCCAAGTGCGTATGCAATCGGGCGATGAGAGTCGGGAAGCTCCCCCCGCGTCCGGGCGCGAGCTTCCCTTGGCCGTGCCCGCCGCCGCCGATTCCCATCGCGGGCTGGGCAAGCTCCGCCTCCACAACTGGCGGGTGCCGGTCCGGCTGTTCGCGCTCATCGCGATCCCGACCTTCGTGGCGGCCCTGCTGGCGGGATACCGGGTGTCGGTCGACCTAGGCGACGTCTCGGACTATCAGCGGCTGGAACGCCTCGCCGAGCTCGGCGAGCAGATGGCCGCCTTCTCCCACGAACTCCAGGGTGAACGGGACCTCCGGGTGGACCGGACCGCGAGCCGCACGTACAGCGGGGTCACCCTTGACACCCTCCGCGCGAAGGAGGCGTCGGTCGACGAGGCCGCTGGAAGGGTGCGCGCCACGGCCCGAGGGGTGAGCACCGAGGGCTCGCCCGGCCTCGAACTGACCGTGCGCACCGTCCTCACCCGCATCGAGGTGCTGCCCGCCCTCCGCAAGCTCGCCGACGAGCTGCCCGCGGGCGCGGTCGTGGACAAGTACTCCGGGGTCATCGCCGACGTCAACGACTTCCACCTCCAGCTCGCCCAGGGCGCGCCCAAGCCCGACCTCGCGCAGAACTCGCTGGCCCTGTCGGCGATCGCGCGCGCCAAGGACGCCGCGTCCCAGGAACGCGCGCTGGTCGCCATCGGCCTGTGGGTCGGCCAGTTCGAGCAGGCCGAACTGAGGGCGCTGGAGTCCACGAGCGCGGAATGGGAGAGCAGGGTCGCCACGTACCGTTCGACGGCGACCGGTGAGCAGCGCCGGTTGTACGAGGACACCGTGACCGGCGCGGAGATCGACCAGACCGAGAGCACGCGCCTGCAGACCGTCAATCTGGCTCGCGGCTCCAGCCGGCTTCGGGTCCGGCCGACGCTCAGCGTCACCTCCGCGCGGCAATGGGGCCGCGACATGACGGCGAAGACCGAGAAGATGCGCGACGTCGAGAAGGTGCTGGGCGAGTCGCTGACCGAGCGCACCAGCAGCCTGCGCGGGGATGCCCTCACCGCCGCGATCCGTGACGGCGTCATCCTGTTCCTGGTCATCGCGATCGTCCTCATCGCGACCATCATCGTCGCCCGGTCGCTGGTGCGGCCGTTGCGCCGGCTGCGCAACGGCGCGCTGGAGGTGGCGGGCACCCGGCTGCCGGGCCTGGTGGACCGGCTGCGGGATCCGGAGGCGGCCGCAGGCGGCATCGAGGTCGACCCGATCGACATCATCTCCACCGACGAGATCGGCCAGGTCGCCCGAGCGTTCGACGAGGTCCACCGCGAGGCGGTCCGGCTCGCGGCCGACGAGGCGGTGCTGCGAGGCAACATCAACGCGATGTTCGTCAACCTGTCGCGGCGCAGCCAGTCGCTCATCGAACGCCAGCTGCGGCTGATCGAGGAGCTGGAGCAGAGCGAGCGCGACGAGGAGCAGCTGGCCAACCTCTTCCGGCTGGACCACCTGGCCACCCGCATGCGCCGCAACTGCGAGAACCTCCTGGTCCTCGGCGGCCAGGACCAGGCCCGCAAGTGGAACCGGCCGGTCCCCCTCATCGACGTGGTGCGCGCCTCGCTGTCGGAGGTCGAGCAGTACGAGCGGGTCGCGCTGCGCGTCCAGGGCGAGATGACGGTCGCCGGTCCCATGGTCAACGACCTGGTGCACCTGCTGGCCGAGCTGGTCGAGAACGCCACGGTGTTCTCCGCCGAGAGCACCAAGGTCACTGTGTCGGGCCAGCTGCTGAGCGGCGGCGGCGCGATGCTGCAGATCACCGACAACGGCGTGGGCATGTCGGTCGAGGAGCTCGAGCAGGCCAACTGGCGGCTGGCCAACCCGCCGGTCATCGACTTCTCGGCTGCCCGCCGCATGGGCCTGTTCGTGGTCGGCCGCCTCGCGGTCCGGCACGGCATCCGGGTCGAGCTGCGGGCCGCGCAGGGCGGCGGCCTCACCGCGTTCGTGGTGCTGCCGGACGCGGGCGTGAGCCCCAGCGAGTCCGGGGGCGTGGGATCGCGCAACTTCAGCGGCAACCGCGAGTTCGACGTCCCGGCGCCGGTGTTGTCGGCCGGCGCGGGCTCCCCGATGGCGCTCTCCGCGCCTGCGCCCGGCGCGTCCGGTGCCTTCCAGCAGCCCGGTGCGGACGAACGCGGCGGCCAGCCGCCCACGTTCCGTGACACCGGGGCGCAGCCCTTGTTCCAGGACACCGGCGCCAGACCGTCGCTCCAGGACACCGGACCGCGCCCGTCGCTCCAGGATCCCGGCTCGCGCCAGTCCTACCAGGACCCGGGCTCGCGCCCGTCCTACCAGGACTCGGGACAGCGCCAGTCCTACCAGGACTCGGGGCCGAGGCACTCCTACCAGGACACAGGATCGCAGCCCTCCTACCAAGACAGCGGATCGCAGCCGTCCTACCAGGACACGGGATCGCAGCCGTCCTACCAAGACACGGGATCGCAGCCGTCCTACCAAGACACGGGATCGCAGCCGTCCTACCAGGACCCGGGACCGCAGCCGCGGCGCCGCAACACCGGAGGGCAGCCGCGGGTGTCCAACACCGGCCCGCTGCCGAGGATCCAGGGGACGGGCCCGCAGCAGATCGTGTCGCCCATGGAGTCGTCGCGCCCGTCGCACACGTCGACCGGGCCGCTGCCCGTCCGGCAGCCGGGCGCGCAGCTGCCCGGCCGCGCCGACCCGCCGGGCCAGACAGGCCCGCTGCCCGCCGTGACGGACGGCAGGCATCAGACGGGGCCGCTGCCGGCCGTGCCCGAGGCGCAGCCGCGCATTCCCGAGCAGCAGAACGCGCCTGAGCCCAACCAGCGCCGGCAGATCTCGTGGGAGACCGGCCCGCAACCCGCGGTGGAGGCCTTTGGCAGCGCCGGCGCCGGCGACTATGGTCGCGGCGCAGAGCGGGGCCGCCAGCCCGGATCCGAATCGGGTGCCGGTCGCGGCGCGTCGTGGGGCGAGCCGCAGGGCGGCGGTCAGGGCGGGCCTCGGCAGCCCGCGCCGTTCACGCTCGAGGAGCCGGTCCTCGAGCCGCCCGCTCCCGAGCCCGTCGTGCGGTCCGAGCCGCCGCCGAGCAGCCCGGAGCGGTCACCGATCTTCGACGCGATGCAGTCGGAGTGGTTCCAGCGCAGTACCGAGGTTGGGGGAGGCAAGGATCCGGTGAAGGGCTGGGAGTCGCCCGCCGACGCGGGCTTCCAGGCCGCCGAGGCGGTCCGGGAGCCGGTGGCCGGCAAGCTGACCTCCGTCGGGCTGCCCAAGCGGGTGCCCGGCAAGAACCGGGTCCCCGGCGCGGTAGCGTCACCCGGGACCCGAACGACTGGCACCGGGCCGGTGGAACAGCCACCGGCGCCACGGCAGAGCCAGTCGGCTGACGTCGTCCGAAACCGCTTCGCCAGTCTGCAACGCGGCGTCCACCGTGGGCGCACGCACATGCAGGACGGCGGGCAGGGCGATAGCACAGGTGAAAATCCGTCGCAGCAGGGCGGCGGAGAGACAGGAGGCACCCGGTGAGCGGGCAGGATCTCAACTGGTTGGTGACGAACTTCGCGGACCGGGTCCCGAAGGTCGCGCACGCCGTCGTGGTCTCCTCGGACGGTCTGCCGATGGCCTACTCGGCAGGCTTCCCGCCGGAGCGGGCGGACCAGCTCTCGGCCATCGCCTCCGGGCTGATGAGCCTGACGCAGGGCGCGGCCAAGATCTTCGACGCCGGCGGCGTGAGCCAGACCGTCGTCGAGATGGACCGTGGACTGCTGTTCGTCATGTCCATTACCAACGGCTCGGTGTTCGCCGTGCTGGCCGCGCCGGACTGCGACCTCGGCCTGGTGGCGTACGAGATGACGCTGCTGGTGGAGCGCGTCGGCCGGGTACTGACCCCGGCGCTGCGCAGCGGCGAGCAACCGCCCCACTCGGCTCCTCCGGTGTCCGAGTTGGGCGCCGGCCCGGCCCGTTACTGACCTTGATTAACTTTGGCGGAGGGTCGGCGTGATGGATCGAGGCGGACACTACGGTGCCGGTCCCGGCGGTGTCCCGAGATGGGACGACACGTCGCACCGGCAGCAGCAGCCGCCGGACCAGGACTCAAGTTCCCTGGTGCGGCCGTACGCGGTGACCGGCGGGCGTGTCAAGCCGCGGTACGACCTGGCGATCGAGGCGCTGGTCACCGCGGCTCCCTACCCGCCGCGTGACGTCTCCATGCTGACCCCCGAATACCGGGCGATCATGGATCTTTGCCGGTCGGCGCGCTCGGTGGCCGAGGTGTCCGCGCTGCTGAGGCTGCCCCTCGGCGTGGCCCGCGTGCTCGTCGCCGACATGGCCCTTGAAGGACTTCTGCGGCTGCACCAGTCGCGCCCCACCGGGACGCAGCCGGACCTCCGCCTGCTGGAAAGGGTGCTCAGTGGACTTCGCAAGCTCTGATCGGGGATCTGTCGCGGGGCCGCCCGCAGGACCGGGTGGGCCAGGCGGCCCGGCCGGTCGCGGTGGCCCAGGCGGGCCCGGCGGGCCTGGTGGCCCCGGCGGTCCCGGCGCGGGCGGCCCCGGCATGGGTGGTCCGGGTGGCATGGGTGGCCCGGAGGGCGACCTGGTCTCGGTCAAGATCGTCGTCGGTGGCGGTTTCGGCGTCGGCAAGACGACGTTCGTCGGCTCGGTCTCGGAGATCATGCCGCTGACCACCGAGGCGGTGATGACGGCCGCCAGCGCGGACGTGGACGACCTGTCCGCGGTGCCGGACAAGACCACCACCACGGTCGCCATGGACTTCGGCCGTGTGTCGCTGGACAGCGAGCTGATCCTCTACCTGTTCGGCACGCCCGGGCAGCACCGGTTCTGGTTCATGTGGGACGACCTGGTCAAGGGCGCCATCGGCGCCGTCGTGCTGGTCGACACCCGGCGCCTGGCCGACTGCTTCGCCGCGGTCGACTACTTCGAGGAACTGGGACTTCCGTTCGTGGTCGGCGTCAACGGCTTCCACGGCGAGTTCCAGTACGGCGTCGAGGACATCCGCGATGCCCTCTCGATCAGCGCGCACGTGCCGATCGTCCAGTGCGACGCGCGCAGCCGGGACTCGACCAAGCAGGTGCTCATCACCCTCGTCCAGCACGCCATGTCGGTGCACATGGCAGCCGCAGGGCCAGGCGGACCATGACCTGCGCGGCCGGTCTTCCCCCCGACCGCGAGATCTGGACGCTGACCTTCCCGGCCGCCGGCCGCGGGCCCGAGGCCGCCGTGGCAGCCGAGATCCAGGGCTGGGACGGGATCCTCATCGCCGACAGCCAGAACCTCACCGGCGACGTGTACGCGACGCTGACCGCCGCCGCGGCGGCCACCGAGCGCATCCTGCTGGGGCCTGGCGTGACCAACAGCGTGACCCGCGACCCGGCGGTGACCGCGTCCGGCATCGCGACCGTGCAGCAGTACTCCGGTGGCCGGGCGGTGCTGGGCATCGGCCGCGGCGATTCGGCGGTCGCCTATCTCGGCAGGAGGCCGACGCCGGTCGCCGAGTTCGAGGACTACCTGAGCGACGTGCAGACCTACCTGCGCGGCGAGGCGGTCGACCGGTCGGGGTTCCCCAGCCGGCTGGAGTGGCTGCCGGGTATGGACCTGCCCAAGGTCCCGGTCGAGGTGGCCGCGACCGGTCCCAAGGTGCTCGCGGCCGCCGCCCGCACGGCCGACCGGATCGCGGTCACCGTCGGCGCGGACCCCGGCCGGGTGCGCTGGGCGATCGACACCGCGCGCCGGGCCCGGGAGGAGGCCGGCCTCGACCCCGCCGGCCTGTCCTTCGGCGCGTACGTCAACGCGGTGGCGCATCCCGACCGGAGCGTCGCCCGCGAGGTGGTACGGGGCAGCTTCAGCACGCTCGTGCGGTTCGGCGGCATGTCGGACGCGGGTTCCCAGGTCACCGCGGCGGCCGACCGGTCGGCACTGGCCACGCTGGCACGGGACTACTCGATCCGGAGCCACGCGATGCGCGAGACCGGGCACGCCGCGGCGATCGACGACGGGTTCGTCGACCGCTTCGCCGTGGTCGGCCCGAGCGAGCACTGTGCGGAACGGCTGCGGGAGCTCTTCGACGTCGGGCTGGACCGGCTCATCATCGCCGGCCATTCCCGCGACGCCGACCCGGCGTTGCTCACCGAGACGGCGGAGCGCTTCGCGTCCGAGGTCCTTCCGATGGTCAGGAAGAACTGACCGGAAGAACGGGCCAGAAAACACTCAAAGGCGAGAGAAGGTGTGCAGCGATGCATTATCAGTCATCGGGCTGACATTCGTACGAATGATGATCATTGTGCGCTAGTCTCTTCGCGCTGGCCGACGGCCATCGCTGGTAACCCCCGTGTAGCGATTCGGCCGCCCGCTCACCATCCGTCATCCCCGCGAGTTGGCTGGAGCGGCCGGTGGCTCGTTTCGTAAGGAGCAACAATGAAGTTCGGTCGACTCCGGCGTGCCCTGGGCGCCGGCCTGGTCGGCGTCCTCGCCGCCGGCCTCTTTGCCGGATGCAGCGATTCCGATGACCCCGCCGGTGACGGCGAGCTCGAAAAGAGCACGCTCAACATCGGCACCCTCCCCATTGCCTATGCGGCCCCGGTGTACCTCGCGCAGCAGAAGGGCTGGTTCAAGGAGGAAGGGCTGACCGTCAAGACCGAGGTCTTCGCCGGTGGCGCGGCGGCACTGCCCAAGCTGATGGGCGGTCAGATCGACATGATGGTCAGCAACCACGTGAGCGCGATCGCCACCACCGCCAAGGGCCAAAAACTGCGTATCCTTGGCGAGATCGACCTCGGTGTGGAGAAGGAGCTGCCGGTCCTGGTCGCCAAGGACTCGCCGATCCACACGCCCGCCGATCTCAAGGGCAAGAAGATCGCGCTCAACACCGTGCGGAACCTGGGCGAGCTGACCGTCACCTCGGCGCTGGCCACCGCCGGCGTGGACGTCAAGAAGGACAAGGTCCAGTTCGTCGAGGCGCCGTTCCCGACGATGGTGGGGCTTCTCGAGAAGAAGTCGGTCGACGCGATCTGGGTCGCAGAGCCCTTCCTCACCGACGCGCAGAAGAAGCTCGGTGCCCGCACGGTGCTGGACTCGCTGACCGGTGCCACCAAGGACCTGCCGCTGGACGGCTACGTGGCCACCGACGCCTTCGTCAAGAAGAACCCCAAGACCGTGGCCGCGTTCAAGCGCGCCATCGCCAGGGCGCAGGCGCTGGCGGCGCAGGACCGCAACGCGGTGATCAACATCCTGCCCAGCTTCGCCAAGATCGACAAGAACACGGCGTCGTCGATCGTGATCGGGCCGTTCGTCACCTCGACGAGCGAGACGCGGTTGCAGCGGGTGGCCGACTTGATGCTCAAGTACGGCTTCATCGACCAGCAGTTCGACGTCAAGACGATGCTCTGACTCGATGAGACAACGTTTGATCCGTGGCGGTCTCGGCGTGCTCGTCTTCCTCGTGCTCGCCGAGGCCGCCGCGCGGCTCGGATTCATCAAGTCCAGCGTGCTGCCGCCGATGTCGGCGGTCGTGAAAGCGGCCGTACTGCTGGCGGGGGACACCGGCTTCCTGCAGGACGTGGGCGCCACGCTCTACGTGTGGGCCTGCGGCATGCTCCTCACCGTCGCCGTCGGGGTGCCGCTCGGCGTGCTGCTGGGCTCCCTGCGGCTGGCCGATCAGGCGTCCCGCGGCATCCTGGAGTTCCTCCGGCCCATCCCGTCGGTGGCCCTGGTCCCGCTCGTCATCGTCATCGCCCAGTCCGACTTCCGCATGAAGGCCATCGTGATCTTCTATGCCGCGCTCTGGCCGGTACTGATCAACACGATGTACGGGATGCGCGAGGTCGACTCGCTCGCCAAGGAGACCCTTCGCAGCTACGGGTTCGGGCGGATCTCGGTGCTCTGGCGGGTCGCGCTGCCCCACTCCATGCCGTTCATCGCCACGGGCGTACGGATGGCGGCCTCGGTCGGGCTCATCCTGGCGGTGAGCGCCGAGCTTCTGGCCGGCGGAACGCACGGGATCGGCGTGTTCATCCTGCAGGCGTCCAGCGGAACCGACATGCTCGACGAGGTGCTGGCCGCGGCGCTCTGGGCGGGCGCCATCGGGCTCGTGGTCAATCAGGTGCTGGTCCAGCTGGAACGGTCGATGTTCCGCTGGCACGTGGTCCGGACGGAGGCGGCCCTGTGAACATGCGCTCTGTGAGTGTGCGGAGACTGGGATCCCGGGTCGCCGGGGTCCTCGCCGTGGTGTGGCTGCCCGTCGTCGCCGTCATCGTGTGGCAGAAGGTGACCGCTGCGAAGCAGGAGCCGTTCTTCCCCGAACCCCTGGTGATCTGGGAACGGATGAAGACGTCGTGGTTCACCGGCCCGGCCGACCACCTGTTCCTGAACGAGGTGGCGACTGAGCACTGGTCCGCCAGCCTCGGCCGGATGTTCACCGCCTGGGCGGTCGCCGGCGTGCTCGGCGTGGTACTCGGCATGGCGCTCGGCCGCTCGCGCCTGGTCTTCGACTTCCTCGACCCGCTGCTGCAGTTCGGCCGTGCCATGCCGCCGCCCGCGCTGGTTCCGTTCTTCATCGCGGTCTTCAAGATCGGTACGCAGATGCAGCTCGCCACGATCATCTTCGGGGTGATCTGGCCGGTGCTGCTGAACTCCATCGACGGGGCGCGCAGCGTCGACCGTGTCAAGCTCGACACCGCCCGGGTGTTCGGCATGTCGCGCTGGATGCGGCTGCGGTACGTCATCCTGCCCGCGGCCGCGCCCAAGATCTTCGCGGGACTCCGGCTCAGCCTCTCGCTCTCGCTGATCCTCATGGTGCTCTCCGAGCTCGTCGGCAGTACCGACGGCATCGGTTACCAGCTCCTGACAGCCCAGCGCGAGTTCGACGTCCCCCAGATGTGGGCGAGCATCGTGCTGCTCGGCGCGCTGGGCGTGCTGCTGAACACGGCCTTCGTCCTGATCGAGCGCCGAATGCTGGCCTGGCACCGAGGATCCCAGGGCCACGCCTGATTTGTTCCTGATTTATTACGGTGGCGTAGGAATCTATGTACGCTGCATGATTAATCCCCGTGACCGAACCTGATTCCGTTCTTGGGGTTGCGATGGGAGATCAGCAGCAGATCGGGACCTTCGTCGCGCTGGGGGACAGCTTCACCGAGGGGTTGAACGACCCGGACCCCGCCGCCGGGCCCGACCGGTTCCGGGGCTGGGCCGACCGCCTCGCGGAGCAGCTCGCCGAGTACGATCCCGGCTTGCGCTATGCCAACCTGGCGATCCGCGGCAAGCTGCTGCACCAGATCGTCGAAGACCAGGTGCCGCAGGCCATCGACCTGCGACCCGACCTCGTGACGTTCTGTGCCGGCGGCAACGACATGATCCGTCCGGGAGCCGATCCGGACGCGCTGGCGGTCGAGTTCGACAGCGCGGTCCGGCGGCTCCGGGCGACCGGCGCGCGCGTCCTGGTCTTCACCGGTTTCGACCCGCGGGGGCTCCGCTCGGGCGGGCGAATCCGGGGCAAGGCCGCGATCTACAACATGCACCTGCGTGCGATCGCCGACCGGCGCGGCTGCGCGGTCGTCGACCTCTGGCCGATGATGAGCGTCTTCAACGACCCCCGGGCCTGGTACGAGGACCGCCTTCACCTGTCGCCCGAAGGGCACCGCCGGATGGCCCTCCGGGTCGCCGAGGCGCTTGACCTGCCCGTTTCGGGTGACTGGCGCGAGCCTTGGCCGGCGGAGGAAACGGCGGCGGACTGGCTGACGATGCGCCGCGAAGATATCCACTGGGCCAGGGCCTACCTGCTGCCCTGGATAGGACGCCGGGCTACCGGCCGTTCCACCGGGGACGGACGTGGCCCTAAGCGGCCGACGCCCTCGCCTCTGCAGAAGGCGTGACGCGAGGCGTGACTCCACGAGTGGTCTGACAGAACCAGGCACCCCCGGGCCTTGGGGCTCCGGGGGTGCCAGGTCGGATCGGTGGCGCCTGTGGTCGGTCAGGCGGGTTCGGTGGCCGGTTCGTCGCCCATCGCGCGTTCGGCGCGGCGGACGGAGATGGCCTCTTCGGCACTGTCGAAGATGGCCAGCCGGCCGGTGAGACCGGTGACCTCGAGCGTCCGGCGCACGATCGGCCGGGGTGCGGCGAGGCTCACACTGCCGCCGGCCGTGGTCGCCGCCTTGTAGCAGCTGATGATGACGGAGAGACCGTGCGAGTCCATGAACTCCAGGCCCTCCAGATCGAGGATCACGAGATCGCCGTGTTCGCGGCGCGCGGAGTGCAACGCCTGGCGCAGGTCTTCGGCGTTGGCGATATCCAGCTCGCCTTGCAGCCGCACGACGGTCAGCCCGTCATGCGGCTCGGCGGTCACTTGCAGTTGCTGCACGGGGGATTCCTCCTCCCGGTCGGCGGGCGTTCGCCGGTGTCCCGGCAAACGCTCTTCATCGGTCAACTATCGCGGACCGGCGCCCAAGTGCCAAGCCGACGACCTTGGCGTTGTCCTCAGACCGCACGTGCGGAGCCCGGAGGGGATGTTTGTGATCGCCCCGCGCCGTAGGGTGCTCGTTGTGAACGCGCCTCGTTTGCCGGAACACCTCGAGCTGCTCCTCACCGACGAGCCCGTCCTGGACGTGTACGCCCACGGACCGTGGCGGGTGCCGGACGGCCTCTACGAGGAGCTCCGGCAGCGCGCCGTGGAGTACAACCGGGACCCGCGCGCGGTGGTGCTCTCCCGGCAGCTCAGCGACTTCTACGGACCGGGCACGTCCGCGGCGGGCGCCGAGCAGTGGTCGTTGCTGACGTTCCTGCTGGGAGCCTCCGCACTCCGCGGCGGATCGCGCGGCGACGTCGACTACGAGCTGCTGTCGAGTTTCCTGGCCACGCCGGAGCCGGCCGTCCGAGAGCCGCTGGCCTGGTTCTCGCAGGGCGGGCGGTGGCGCCCGCCCGGGCTGTGGCTCCCCGAGCCCGCCGGGGACGACCGCGAGCGCCGTACGGTGATGTTCCAGCTCGCCCGCGCCGGGCTGGACGTCTTCGAGGGACTCGAACCCGTCGAGGAACGGCGGAGGGCCCTCGTCGAGCTCTATGACGGGCGGGCGAACGACCCCGAGCTGCGGGAACAGGACCTGACCACTCCGCTCGAACGCCTTGAGGAGCTGTGGACGTCGAGCCTGTCCGCCGAGGCGCTGGCGGTGCTTCCCGAGTGCACCGGGCCGGTCGGCTATCTCACCTGGGCGTGCGCGGGCCTCGCCGCCGCGCACGAGCGCCTCGCGGGCGCCGTGAGCGAGAGCGACTCGTTCGACACCGCCCTGGCCAGGCTGTTGCTGGCGGCGGACGTCACCGTCGCCCCGGCCGAGCTGGCCCCCGCAGTCGGCACGGCTCGTTACGCGTCGGTCGATGACCGGTTGCGCGCGCTCCGCGCCGACTTCGCCGTCGAGGCGTGGCAGCTCGAACTGCGCACCTGGCTGGCGCGCGGGCTCGTCGCCGGCGAGGCGGACGCCTGCCGTGCCTGGCTGGACATGGCGATGCGCATCACGGGCGCGGTGCAGGGCCTGCCCGAGGCGGCCACGACGCCGCGCTGCCGCCTGCCGTTCCGCGCGTTCAACCTCGACCTGAGGCGGCTCTTCAAGGTCCGCCGTGTCGCCAACCCGCTCACCCGGCGCCTGGCGGCCGCCACGGCCACCGCCACCCCGGACGCCGAGGCGAGCGAGGCGAGCGCGGCAGGGACCGGAGCAGGGCCAGGGGAGACGGAGCCGGCGGGCGAACGGGCCGCCACGAGCCCCATCGTGGGCCAGCCCGAGCTGGTCGCTACGCTGCACGAGGCCATCGCCGCACGGCTGGCGGGGGAGCGGCCGGTGCGGCTGCTTGTCAGCGGGCCGGAGGGCACGGGCAAGGGCACCGCCGCCGAGGTGGCCGAGCGTGTGCTGACCGAACGCGGCGCGATCCGCGACTCGTTGTGGATCTCCGACCAGGTGTTCTCCGCGCTGAGCGGAAGCGACGCGGTGCTCTGGTTGCAGGCCCGCGTCCGCGACTGCCTGGAGGGCCGCCTCCTGCTCGTGGTGGACGACCTGGAGAAGCTGGCCGGTTACGACCGCTGCGGTCCGGCCGCGGTCGAGGAGCTCCGGCGCCTGATGGCCCGGTCACCCGGCCTGGACGTCATCGCGCTGTGCCGCCCGGGCGGCGACCGGCGGCTGTTCGACGTCAACCCGGCGCTGGTCGGGGCCTTCGAGGTCACCCGGACCCGGGAGTTCACCGAGGACGACTTCACCGAGCTGTTCCGCCGCGCCGTCGAGCGCCGTGGCGGCACGGCCGCACCGCCGGTGGCCGCGTCCGCCGGGACGCTGCTCACCCGCACCGCGCCGCTGCTCAACCTGCGCGGCGCCAGGCTCGTCGAGCACCTCGCCGACCAGGCCTGTGCCGCCGCGCTGGCCCGCGCCGACGCCGCGTTCGCGGAAACCGAAACCGCCCCCGCCGCTGCTGCACAGGCACCCGCCGCTGCGCAAGCCTCCGCTGCTGCACAGGCACCTGCTGCTGCAAAGACTCCCGCTTCTGGACAGGCCCCTTCCGCCGGTCAGGCCGCGGCGGACGGCGGCGGCCCGGTGGTGGAGGTCACCGAGGCCGATCTTCCGCAGCGCCTCATCGCCGGTGGCGCCGTCACGGCCGACCCGTTCGCCGAGCTCGCCGCTTGCGCGGGCATCGAGCCGGTCAAGAGCGAGGTCGAGGCGCTGGTCGCCGAGGCCAAGGCGGCACACCTGCGCCGCGAGGCGGGCATGCCGACGGCCGCCCGGCCACGCCACCTGGTCTTCATGGGCAATCCGGGGACGGGCAAGGCCACGGTCGCGCGCTGCCTCGCCCGGATCTACACCGACCTCGGCGTGCTCACGACCGGGCACCTCGTCGAGGTCGACCGGGCGGACCTCGTGGGCGACTACCCGGGGGAGAGCACGCTCAAGGTGCGCCGGGTCGTGGAACGTGCCCTGGGCGGCGTGCTCTTCGTCCGTGACGCCCACACGTTCAACCCCGTCGACTCCACGCGCGGCAGGGAGGCGGTCGAGGTCCTCCTCACCGCGGTGGAGGCGCATCCCGAGGACCTCATCGTCGTGCTCTCCGGGCCCGAAGCCGAGCTGAACGGGCTGCTCAAGGCCCATCAGGACCTGGCCGCGCACTTCCCGAAGGCCATCAGGTTCCCGGATCTGACCGACGACGAGCTCGTCCAGGTCTTCGCGCGGCTGGCGGCCGAAGAAGGTCTCGCGCTGGCCGACGGCGTGCTGGAGAAGGTCCGCGGGCTGGTGCGGGCGGCGCCGCGCGAACGCGGCTTCGCCAACGCCGGGCTCGTGGTCAACCTGCTCGAATGGGCGGTGGCGATGCAGGGCCGCCGGGTGCTCGCCGACGGTGTCGTCGACGAGACCGAGTCGCTCGACGAGATCCTGCTGGTCGACGTGCCCGACAGCCTCGCCCCCGACCGCGGGCGGCTGGTCGGCGACCCGCTCGCCGAGATCGACCGGCTGATCGGGCTGGCCCCGGTCAAGGCGGAGGTCGCCAAGCTGGTCGCCGAGGCCCGCACCGACGGGCTGCGCCGCGAGGCGGGGCAGCCGCCGCTGGCGCCCACGCGGCACATGGTCTTCACCGGCAACCCGGGCACCGCCAAGACGACGATGGCCCGGCTCATCGCCGCCGTCTACGCCCAGCTCGGCCTGCTGTCGTCCGGGCACCTGGTCGAGGTCACCCGGGCCGGCCTCGTCGGTGAGTACGTCGGGCAGACCGCGCCGCGCGTCCGGGCGGCGGTGGACAGCGCGCTCGGCGGGGTGCTCTTCGTGGACGAGGCGTACTCGCTGGCCCCTGCGGGCGCCGACCAGCGCGACTTCGGGCACGAGGCAGTCGCCGAGCTGATCAAGCTCATGGAGGAGCACCGGTCCGACCTGGTGGTGATCGTCGCGGGGTACGAGGGCGAGATGGAGCTGTTCCTGAAGTCCAACCCCGGTCTGGCCTCGCGGTTCCCCAAGGTGCTGCGCTTCCCGGACTACGGCGAGGACGAGCTGATCACCATCTTCGAGTACATGTCCGCCGAGCAGGGCTTCACGCTCGCGGACGGGGTGCTGGCCGGTGTCCGGCGGTTGCTCTCGGCCGCTCCGCGCGACTCCTCGTTCGGCAACGCGCGCCTGATCCGCAACATCCTGGAAGACGCGATCTCGCGCCAGGGGCAGCGCATCGCGGCAGCGGCCGACGAGAGCCCGGGCACGGTCACGCCGGCCGAAGTACGGCTGCTGCGGCCGGAGGACCTTCCCGCCAGCCCGGAGCCGCCCGAACGAGGCGGGGGCCACGGGCCGTACCTGTAACGGGTCACACGCTGTTGTCGGACGGGGCGTTTCAGGCGGCGTGATAGGCGCGCGCCTGCAACGAGTAGAGCTCGGCGTAGAGGCCGTCGAGCGCCATCAGATGCTCGTGGTCCCCTTCCTCGATCACCTTCCCCTGGTCGAACACGAAGATCCGGTCGGCGTGCCGCACGCTGGCCAGCCGGTGGGTGATGAGCAGGACGGTACGGCCGTCGGCATGCGTGCGGATCCGTTCGAAGAGATGATGCTCGGCGCGCGCGTCCAGCGCGGCGGTCGGCTCGTCGCAGATCAGCAGCGGGGCGTCCCGGTAGAAGCCGCGCGCGACCGCCAGGCGCTGCCACTGCCCGCCCGACAGCTCCGCGCCGTCCCGGAACCTGCGGTCGAGCAGCGTGTCATAGCCGTGGGCCAGCCCGTCGACGACCTCGTCGGCGCCGGAGGCCCGCGCCGCCGCCAGCACCGCGGTCTCCGTGCCGGCCGGGTCGGCTCCCACGCGTCCCATCGTGATGTTCTGCCGTGCGGTCATCGGCCAGTGCGTGTACTCCTGGGCGATGACCGCGATGCGCTCCCACAACGTCCGCGGATCCACCTCGCGCAGCGACACGTCGTCCCAGCGCACGTCGCCGCCGTCCGGGTCGTACAGGCCCGCCACGATCTTCGCGAGGGTCGTCTTGCCCGAGCCGTTCTCGCCCACCAGTGCGATCACCTCGCCGCGGTGCAGTTCCAGCGAGATCCCTCTCAGCGAGGGGGACTCGGCGCCCGGATAGGTGAACGTCACGTCCTCGACGACGATCTTGCCGAAATCGTCCGGCAGGGCGGCGGCCGGTGTCCGCGTCCCAGCCTCAATCTTCGCCGTCTCAGTCTCAGTCCTGGAAGAGGGCTGGGCAGAGGGCAGGGCGCGTGCGGCGACACGTTCCTCCGCCTGCACGCAGAAGCTGAGGTAGTCGCCGAAGTAGAGACCCTCCTCGTAGCACTGGTTGACGGCGTAGACCAGGCTGGCGAGCGAGGTCTGCCCGGTGCGGATGGCCAGCACGGCGGTGCCCGCGACCGCCAGCGGCACCGCGCCGCTCCACAACATGAGGCCGAGCGCGACATAGACGCCCGCGGTCGCGACCCCCTGCATCATGTCGCCGAAGACCCGGGCGATGGTCTGGCGCCGCGCCAGGTCCAGCTCCACCCCGCGCTGGTACGCGGCCACCCGGTCGTACTCGTCCAGCAGGAAACCGCGCATGGTGAACGAGCGGATCTCGGCCGCGTGGCGCCGGTCGGCCATGAGGTCGGACAGGATCCACTTGCGGCGCGCGACGCCCACCAGCGCCAGCTCCGTCATGTACCGCATCCGGGCCGCGCGGATCGACGCCCAGCCCTCCGGCAGCGCGGTCAGCAGGAGCAGTGGCAGCAGCAGCGGATGCAGGACGCCCAGCGTCCCGGCCGCCGCGATCACGCCGACCGCCCCGGTGAGGACGTCGACCGCGGTCGTCACCACCCGCGGCGCCGACATCATGCCCCGGCTCCGCGCCCGCTGGAGATCGTCGAGGAACTCCGAGTCGTCCAGCGCGGCCAGCTCGACCGCCGTGGTGAGCTCGTACAGCCGTAGCTCGACCAGTCGTTCGACCTGCGGCTCCAGCCGGGACTGTGCCCAGCCCGCCGCCGCCTGCAGCCCGGCCCGCAGCGCGGCGGCGACCGCGACCAGCACCAGCGAGGGCAGCGCCGCGCGGACTCGGTCGGGCGTGGGGCCCGCGCTGAACAGGGCGGTGAGCACGCCGGTCGTCGCCAGCAGCCCGAAGGCGGTGAAGACCCCGGCGAGGAGGTTGAGCCCGATCGTCACCGAGGTGTCGGCCTTGCTCGCGCGCCAGGCCAGCCGGGCGGACTGGGCGATCACCGACGGCAGCCGGCGCGCCATCGTCCGCATGCTGGTCTCGACGAGTTTCTCGGTATGACGCGTCCAGCGGTGCTCGGTCAGCTCCGGGAGGACCGGCTTCGGCCGATCGTCCTCCGGCACGTCATGGTGATCTGACTCCTCCTTCTTGAGAAGGGGGACCCGAAGGAAAAATCTTCGCCTGGCAGCCATCCACGACCCCTCGCATGTACGTATCACCCATTGGCAGTGTGCATCGGGGCGCTGACAAGGTTTCACTCTTGTGTCACATAGCGTGGTGATTTGTAGCTGTGGACAATCATGCGCCAGATGGACGCGGGCGGTATGCCGGGATGACTAGGGTCTACGGCATGACCGACGCCTGGCCGGACGGCTGGACACGACAGGAGGGAAACCGCGTGGCGCGCAGCAGGCAGCCCGCACCCGCCGGGGCGGATTACCCGTACGACGACCCGTACGGCAGGGACACGCACCCGGCCGACCCCTACGCGGGCGACCAGCTGCGCGGGATGGACGACTACGGAGGGGGCGTCCCGCCGGGGCGGCGCGTCCGGAAGCGCCGCTGGCCGAAGATCCTCGCGGCCCTGGTCGTGATCATGCTGGTCGTGGTCGTCGGCGGTTACTTCTGGCTCGACTCCCGGCTCAACCGCGAGAGCGTCCTGACCGACTACGCGGGCCGTCCCGCCGACACTCCGGGCACCAACTGGCTGATCGTCGGCTCCGACAGCCGTGAGGGCCTGTCGAAGCAGCAGAAGAAGGACTTCGCGACCGGCAGCGCCGCGGGCCGCCGCACCGACTCGATGATGTTGCTGCACTACGGCGACGGCGGTACGACGCTCGTCAGCCTCCCGCGCGACTCGTACCTGCCGATTCCCGGCAAGGGATCCAACAAGCTCAACGCGGCCTTCGCGTTCGGCGGCCCCAAGCTCCTCGTCCGGACCGTCGAGCAGGCGACCGACATCCGCATCGACCACTACGCCGAGATCGGCTTCGGCGGGTTCGTCGGCGTCGTGGACGCCATCGGCGGCGTCGACATCTGCGTCAAGAGCCGCATGAAGGACCCGAAGGCCGGCATCGACCTCCAGCCCGGCTGCCAGTCGCTCAGCGGCGGCGAGGCCCTCGGGTTCGTGCGCACCCGGGCCAGCGCGCGCGCCGACCTGGACCGCGTCGAACGCCAGCGGCAGTTCTTCGGCGCGCTGATGAAGAAGGCGACCGGCCCCAGCGTGTTCCTCAACCCGTTCCGGAGCATCCCGCTCGCCATGAACGCGACGAGCAACTTCATCGTGGACGACAACGATCACCTGATCGACCTCACCCGGATGATGTGGGCCATGCGCGGCGTCTCCGGCGGCGACGGCCTCACCACATCGGTCCCGCTTGGCCCCTCAGGCTCGTCCCGCGCGGCGGGCTCGTACCTCACCTGGCACCCCACGCAGTCCAAGCGGCTGTTCTCCGCGCTCAAGGAGGACCAGCCGGTGCCCAAGGAAGTCATTACCAAGTAGCCCTGTCATTACCAAGTAGCCGGGCCAGTGCGCGGCATGCGGATGCTCAAGGCATGCCCCTGTGACTAGAGTCGGGGGCATGCCCGATGAGACGCCCGAGTCAGCGGAGCTTGAGAGCCTGTCGTCGAAGGAGCTGCACGACAGGGCGATGGACCTCGCCAAGCAACGCCGCGACGTCGGCTTCCTGTGGGACCTGCTGCGCTCCATCCCCGCGGCCGCGGCGGCGACGGGCGACCACCAGCGCGCCAGTTTCGACATGTTGCACGGGTTGTCGTTGCTCGAAGAGTTCACCCATGCCGGCGAAGGCGAACTCGCGGAGGCCCTACGCCCGGTGTATCTCGAGTATCTGACTCGGCACGGTACGCCTCCTTCGTCAGGTGCTTCGTAAAAGTTCCCCTGAAAGTTCCAAGTGAAGGTGTGTTGAAGGTGTCCGAACGCGCCTGAAAGCAGGGTCTGAACGCACGCCCGAACGCGGCTGAAGGTGCCGCAAAACCTCAACCCCTCTGACTGTTCCTTTGTGAATCCTTGGCCGCCCCTCGCCTGCCGCTGGGAATCACTCCACGTAGGCACATGACAGCGGAGAGGCAGGCAGCGTGAACAAGAAGTTCCTGAAATTTGGGGCGATCGCATTCGTCGCCTGGTATGTCATCACCAGGCCTGAGGGGGCCGCCAGCCTGGTGAACAGTGCCTTGGGGGGTCTCGGCAACGCTGCGGAGTCGTTGTCCCAGTTCGTGAGCGCAATCCCCTAGCCGGAGCGCGGCCACCGCAGCGGAGCGAGGGCGTCCGCACGACCGTCTTAGGGAGCCTGCCCCAGGATTCGACAGCTCTGCGAGGCCCCGTGCCCTTCGGCCGGTACGGGGCTCTTTCGTGTGCGCTATCCGGCACTTGCCCCCAGGCACAGTAAAATCGCGCTTTGCGGGCCGAAGCAGCTGGGCACAATTGAATCGGGTCAGTGTGTCGCTGCGCTACAACAGGGACGGCGTACGGATGAATAAGAAGAACCTCCGCTATGTGGCCATCGCCTTCGTCATCTTCTACCTGCTGAGCAACCCCACGGAAGCCGCCGCTGTGGTGAACAACGGCATCGACCAGCTTGCCAAGGCGGGCAACCAGGTCGCCGCCTTCGTGGGCGCGCTCGGGACGTAACGGCGGCCAGGGGCGGGTCTAGGATCTGCCCCATGTCTGTCTATGAAGTAGAGATCGGTGGTCTGCAGGGTGGCTCTGCGGACCTCGGACAGTACGAGGGCAAGGCCGTGCTGGTTGTCAACGTCGCGTCCAAGTGCGGCCTCACCCCGCAGTACGCAGGGTTGGAGCAGTTGCAGGAACGGTTCGCGGCACGTGGGTTCTCGGTCCTCGGCGTGCCCTGCAACCAGTTCATGGGCCAGGAGCCGGGCTCGCACGAGGAGATCGCGCAGTTCTGCTCCGCGACGTACGGCGTGACGTTCCCCATGACCGAGAAAGTCGAGGTCAACGGGCCGGGACGCCACCCGTTGTACGTCGGCCTCGTCGACGTCGCCGACGCCGAGGGGCACACCGGCGACATCCGCTGGAACTTCGAGAAGTTCCTCATCGCGCCCGACGGCACCGTGGCGGCGCGCTTCGCCCCCCAGACCGAGCCCGAGTCGGCCGAGGTCGTCGGCGCCATCGAGAAGAATCTCCCCGCCTAGAAGAACGCGTCATCCCGGGGGCCAGCGGCCTCCCCCGGGGGGCCGGCGGGCTCTCGCGGGTGTCGTGGCGGCGGTGAGTCTGTGGGGTTCGGAGTCTGTGGGGTTCGCCACATCCCGGGTGAGCGGTTGTCGCTATTCGACGGCCGCCCTAATTTGGGAAGTCGAGATATGACGTGGAGGTGGCCCTCATGAGCGGCTGGACTGCGGCGGACATCCCGGATCTCACCGGCCGGCGGGCGATCGTCACCGGAGCCAACAGCGGCCTCGGCTACCACACCGCGCTGGAGCTCGCCCGGCACGGCGCGTCCGTCGTGCTGGCCTGCCGCAGCATGGAGCGCGGACAGCGCGCCCACGACCGGATCATGTCGGCGGTCCCGGCGGGCGAGGTCGCCCTGGCTCCGCTCGACCTCGCCGACCTCGCCTCGGTACGCACGTTCGCGGGCACGCAGGCCGCCGCCCCGCTCGACATCCTGGTCAACAACGCGGGGGTGATGGCCCTCCCGCACCGGACGACGGCCGACGGCTTCGAGATGCAGTTCGGCACCAACCACCTCGGGCACTTCGCGCTCACCGGGCTGCTGCTCCCGGCGCTTCTCGCCGCGTCCGCCCCGCGCGTGGTGACCGTCACCAGCGGTTTCGCCCACGCCGGGCGGCTGCGTTTCGACGACCTGCAAGGGGAGAAGCGCTATCGCAAGTGGGGTGCGTACGCCCAGTCCAAGTTCGCCAACCTCGTCTTCGCCAAGGAGCTGGCGCGGCGCTTCCCCGACGTGCTGAGCGTGGCGGCGCATCCCGGCTTCGCCGCCACCAACCTGCAGGGGGCGGGCCCGAAGATGACGGGCAACAAGCTGGAGGAGCGGGTCGCCGCGGCCGGCAACGTGGTGCTGGCCCAGTCGGCGGCGGCCGGGGCGCTGCCTTCGCTGTACGCGGCGACCGCGCCCGGTGTCCAGCCGGGTGCCTGCTACGGCCCGCGGCTCGCGCAGCTCCGGGGTGCTCCCACAAAGGTCTTCACGGCGCCGGCCGCGTCCAAGCCCGAGGTGGGCCGTCGGCTGTGGGAGGTCTCCGAAGACCTCACCGGTGTCGGCTACGAGGTCTCCGCCAAGGGCTGATCCTCCAAGGGCCGGCCGGTCCCGAGGCCGTGCAGGGCCTGGACGACCGCCGTGGAGATGACCTCCTCGGCGTTGCCCGGCCGTTCGGCGAAGAGCTTGGCCGCCGCGTCGACGATGCCCTGGATCAGATGGGCGCGCAGCTCCGGCCCGGAGACCCCGGCCTCGTCGAGTGCCGTCACGAGCGGCCGCAGCAGCTGCGCGTGCCCCTCACGGATCCGCCGAGCCTCACTTCCCTGACTCCGCCCCGCCGTCCCCGGTTGCGCGGGCTCAGCCAGCGCGTGCTCCACGAGCGCGACGGCGGCCGCGTGGCGGCCGTCGGTCATGACCCCGAGCTGGACGCGGATGTAGGCCTCGACCTTGCCCGCCAGGTCCGGCGGGCCCGCCAGCGCCTCATCGACCAGCGAGGCCCAGCGCGGCAGTTCCTCTTCGACGACGGCCGCGACCAGGTCGTCCTTGGAACGGAAGTACTCGTACAGGCTCGGCCGTGACAGCCCGACTCGCCGCGCGAGCGCGGCGAGCGACAGTGCCTCGATGCCCTCCTCGGCGACGAGAGCGCGGGCCGCGTCGAGAAGGGTCCGGAGCTGGCGGGCGCGGTGCTCGGCGACGGTGGCTTCGCTGATTTTCGGCACCCCGCCATTCTCCCCTACGGAGCGGTGGGGCCCTGGTCCGGATCCCAGTCGAGGGTGGCGGGCACCGAGCCCTCCAGCGTCAGCAACCACCGCTTGACCTCGATGCCGGAGCCGCCGCTGTAGCCACCCAGTCCGTTCGCGGCCACCACCCGGTGGCACGGCACGATCACGGGGATCGGGTTGCTGCCCATGACCTGGCCGATCGCCTGGGCGCCCACGTTGAGGCCGCTGAGCCTGTCAAGCTCGCCGTACGTGACGACCTTCCCGTACGGCACCTGCTCGTACAGCGTGGTCAGGACCTTGCGCTGCACGTCCGACGTCAGCCGCCAGTCGATCGGCACCTCGAACGTCAGGCTCTTGCCGGCGAAGTAGTCGGCGAGTCCCGCCAACGCCTCGGCGGTACGGTCCGGGTCGTCCACGACCGGCAACCCGGCCCTCTTGACCGCGCGGGCCCGCGTGCCGGGGGTGTCCTTGAACGACAGGTAGGCGACGCCGTTCTCGGTGGCGCCGACCAGCAGCCGGCCCAGCGAGGTCTCGATCGCCCCGAGTGTCAGCGTCTCCGTCATGGTGTCCATGTTCCGGACCTCCTCCTCCATAACCTCCACGTCTCCTGTCACCTTCTCGGCCGTGAACGGCCGAACTTGGAGGCCCGGTGTTCACACCTTGTCGCGCTCCCCTTCGCGGCTGGCTGCCGTGCCGGGGGCGCATCACCCTTTGTCCCGTGCCTGGCCCGGGTGGGCTGGGGGTGGGGGTCGGGGTCGGGCATGGTGACAAATGCCCACGCCGTGCGCGCCCGGTTGCGGAGGTTCACGGCGGCGATGTCGTCGGCCAGGCCAGCGAGCCCGCACGCGACGCACAAAAAGGTGCCCCGGGTGGGGCGGTTGTTGCGGGAGACGTGCCCGCACCAGGGGTTCGGGCAGCTTTGCGAGGTGTAGGCCGGATCCACCTGCTGGAACGGCACCCCGGCCCGCAGGGCCTTATACGCCAGGAAGGTGCCCAGTTGGTGGAACGGCCAATTGGACAGTGTGGCCCGCTGGTGCCGCCTGAGCCGGACCCGGTCGCGAATCCCATCGAGGTGCTCGATGGCGATGCCGCGTCCGGTGCGTTGGGCATCGGCCACGATCTGCTTGCTGATGATGTGGTTCTGGTTGGTCGCGTGCCGGGCCTCGCGCGCCTTGCGTTTGGCCAGCCTGCGCGCCGCCGAGCGGGACCCGGCGGCCTTCTTGGCCTGCAGTTCGGCGCGGCGGCGCGCCTGCGCCCGCCGGTACCGCTTCAGCGCCTGGCCCTGGTAGTTGTTCCCGTCGCTGGTGGTGGCCAGGTTCTCGATCCCCCGGTCCACGCCGAGCCAGTCGGCCGGGTCGGCGTTGAGCGGCTTTTCGGGGACCTCGCAGGTCGCCAACAGGAACCACAGGCCGTCCCGGTGGATCAGGTCCGATTCGCCCTGGCGATGCTCGGCCAGGGTCTTCAGCTGCGCGGTCGAGCCGGTGAACGCGATGCCCCGCATCCGGCCCGCCGTCGTCCAGATCGACACCGTCCGGGCGTCGTACTGCCAGCTGAGACACCGGTCGTCGAACGCCTGGGCCGCGTCCGGGCGGAACGCGATCGGCTTGGACTCGGCTTTACGGCGCCGCTTGGACCGCTCACCGCCCAGCAGCCCGGCGTCGATCTGCGCGTGCAGCGTGGTGTAGGCGTCGGCGACCTTACGGATCACGTGAAGTGTCGGCTGTGCGGACAACCCCACCGCCTTCAACTCCGCGTACACGTCCTTCTGCAACTTCGCACGGGAGAACACCCGGCTCTCATACGCCCGGGCCGACACCCGGTTCGCCGCCTGATTGCACGCGTGCAGGGTCGCCGCCAGGGCCGCCGCCTGCTCAGGCGACGGCAGCAGCTTCACCTGCACCACGATCTTCACACCCACAAAGTAACCAACGGCACCGACAAAATCACTCAACGTCACACATCTGTGGTGATCGACACATCCACCGCCGCTCCACCACCGACCCCGGCAGCGCCAGCGCGCCACATCACACCACAAGCGATCCTTCCCGGCCCTGAAGCTGAAGGGCCGGGATTCCTCGCTAGAACCGCGTTGAACAACACCGGAACGCCCATGATCGTTGCATGCCTCAGGCCCCTGGCGGGCGGCGAAGCCAGGTAAGGACCAGCGCCGCGGTCATGGGGAGTACCAGGAGCACGGCGATCGCGGAGAGGGTGCCGTAGGAGAAAACGGTCACGATGGCCCCTGCGGCCAGGCCGCCCAGGGCGCCGCCGCCGTTCATCATCAGGTCGGAGATGCCCTGGACGGCCGGACGCTGCGCCGGGGGGACGGACTCGGTCAGCAGGGCGGAACCGGCGACGAGGCCGAACGACCAGCCGAGCCCCAGCAGGACCAGGGCGATCGTCAGCCGGGTGACGTGGTGCGGGGCGGAGACGGTGGCCAGGGCGGCGGCGGACGCCAGAAGGGCCATGCCGACCAGGAGAGCCGGGATCCGGCCGTGGCGGTCTGCCAGCCATCCTGCGACGGGCGAGAGCGCGTACATCCCGGCGATGTGCAGGCTGATGACGATGCCCACGACCGTGAGGCTCGCGTGGCCGTGGTTGAGGTGGACCGGTGTCATGGTCATCACGGACACCATGACCATGTGGCTGACGACGATCGCGGCGACGGCGAGCCGCGCACGCGGGGTGGCGCGGAGGGCCTGCCAGCCGTTGGAGCGGCGGGTGGTCGTCTTCGGTCCCGCGTTCTGGAGCGGGTCGGGACGGAGGAGGGCGAAGACGCCGAGCATCGCCAGCCCGTAGGCGGCGGCTGCGAGGGCGTAAGGACCTGCCCACTCGGACAAGCCCAGCGTGCGCCCCAGGTCGTCGGCGGGTTGGGCGAGGTTGGGTCCGGCGATCGAGCCGATCGTGGTGGCCCAGACGACGACGGACAGGTCCCGGGCGGCATGGGTGGGGCGGGCCAGGTCGGTGGCGGCATAGCGGGCGGCGAGGCCGCCGGCGGCACCGCCGCCGAAGAGGAACAGGCCCGCGAGGAGCAGTGGCCAGGAGTCCAGGGTGGCGGCGACCATGGCGATCACGGCGCCCAGGGTGCCCGAGCCGTACGCCAGGGTGAGAGCGGCCCGGCGGCCGTGCCGGGCGGCGGCGCGGGCCATGGGTATCGCCATGACGGCGGCACCCGTGACCGCGCTCGTCTGGGCCAGGCCACCGATCGTCTCGGAGCCGGAGAGCGTGGCGGCGGCCAGGGCGCTGATGGCGACCCCGGTGGCGACGCCGATGCCGCCCAGCACCTGGCTCGCCGTGAGCACGGCGAGGACGCGCCGCTGGGCGGGATGCCGCCCGAGGGCGGGTTCGGCCGGCGTCTCGCTGAGAGCCGTCATGTCCCACCCCGTCCTGTCATGACTGAACGCGCAATTGTACCTGAATTGTGCGCTCATGATACGGGAAGGGGGTATTAAGTCAAGGCCCGGTGAAGGCGCCCGGCCTCGCGTGCCAGCCTGCTCGATCCGGTCCGCCCGGCGAGCTCGGCGAGCTCGGCGGGGATCATGGACCGGGTGCCGGTCTCCGCCGCCTCGGTGGCGAGGGCGATGAGATCGGCCAGACCGGCCGGAGGGCGTTCGCCGGGCCGGGGGAGCAGGGCCGGGAGCGCGGCGGTGATCACGTCGAGGACGTCGGGATACGCGCCGGCGCGAGCCGCGTCGGACAGTGCGCCGGTCACCCGGTTGAGTTTGATCTGCCCGTCCAGCGCGCCGATCGCCTCGCCGACCGGCGGAAGGTGCCCTCGTGCGTAGAACGTGAGAAAGGCGTCGACCGAGGCGGAGCGCTCCTCTGTTCTCTTGGAGGTGAGGCCGAGGGCGAGCGCGGTGGCCATCGCGGGGCCGATGGGACCGTCGGCCTCGGCCAGGGCGAGAAGGATGGCCCCCTGACCGTCGCGGGCCTCGGTCCGGTCCGCGAGAGGGACGAGCAGGTGTGCGGCGAGGATCTCGCGATGGGAGGGGAGGAGAGAGGGCCACCACGAGAAGCAGGAGGGCGCGTACGTCGCCGAGGGCAGCCGTGTCCACTCCCCGCCAGGGGGCAGGTCGAGCAGCCGCCCGGCGACGCCGTCCGGGTCCGGCATGACACCGTCACTGTCCCCGGCGAGGATTGCCGGCAGGACGCGCACGACGTCCTGCTGTTCGCTGCCCCGCCAGGAGTACACGGTGCGCGGGAGGGAGACCGCTTTGCAGATCACGGCCGGATCGGGCATCCCGCGGTCCGCGAGCCACGCGGCCGTCCAGCGGCCCTCCGGTGAGGTGAGGCGCTGGGCGCGGAGCACGATGTCATCCGGGAGGTCACGGGGGAGCCGGAGCAGAGCCTGATCCAGGTCGAACGGGCCAGGCCGCAGGTCCGCCGCCTCCAGCCGTTCGAGCCGGTCGACAAGGACCTCCGGGGCGATGTGGCCGGTGGAGCGGGTCGGCGTCGACAGGAGCACCGGGAGGCGGCCCACCGCGCCGACTATCTCGCGCATCCGGGCGCGCAAGGCCGCGGTGGGTGCCGGTCCGCTCCCTGAGAGCCGCGGGTCGGCGTCCGGGGGCGACGCCGGGTACGGGCGGGGATCGGTCGGCGGGACCAGCGCACGGAGGGCGGCGCCCAGCCAGGTGGTGGGGTGGTCGCTGAAATGGTCGTGGTCGAAGAGCAGCCACGGCGCGACGTCCGGAACGAGCCGTCGCATGGCGGCCCGGGTCTCGTCGGGCTCGCGGTGAGCGAACTCGACCAGACCGGCGAGCACCCGTTCGCCGTCCGCCCATGTCAGGCTGCCGCGCAGGTGCGCCGCCATCTCCTCGGTCAGCTCGGCGACGGAGGCGATCGGGGGCGGAAGTTCACGGGGTGGCGGTGGCGGTGCCAGGCGGGCGGCCGGCGCGGTCACGGCCGTGACGGTCACCGTGCCGAACGCTTCGGCGACACGGTCGCGGGCCTCCTTGGGCAGCCCGGCCGCCGCCTGCCGGACGGCGTCGCGCGCGGCCTCGCTCGCCTTGGCCGCGTGCTTGGCGGCGATGTTCGCCGCGCGATCCCGGAGATCGAGGCTTTCCTGGCCGAACGCGACGGTGAGCGCGGCGAGTGTGGCGTCCACGCGGTCACGCTTGCGGGCGGTCCGGTCGATCCACGAGAACGTGGCGCGGACCAGTTTCGGCTCCGGACGGAACAGAAGCGCCTCGGCCACGTCGGCGAACGTCGCATCGTCGAGTTCACCGGCGTCGTCGACGCGGCGCAGCTCCTCCAGCGCGAGCGCGGCGATCTGGCTCGGCGCGGCGGGCAGCAGCCGGGAGAGATCACGAGTACGTTCGGACACCTCCGTGAGCGACGGCTCCAGCGTCCGGTAGAGCGCGGCGTACCAGCGCAGGTCCTGGATCCGCCCGCCGCGCAGGAAGCGGCGGATACAGCCGTCGAGCAGAAGCTCCCGCTTGACACGGCCCGCGCTGGCCAGCCGCAGGAGCATGTCGATCCACGGGTTGTCGCCGGGAAAGCCGCCGAGCACCCGGCCGACGGCCTCGACCTCGAACAGCCGGGGAACGAGCACATCGAGGTACGGCTCCTCGTTCAGCTCGGGATACGGCCGGGTCCATCGCACCCACCCCACGGTGTACGCGTCATCCTCGGGGAGACCCTCACCCGCTCCGCGGGCGAGCACGTCCGCGAGCCGCCAGTGGGCCTGCGAACCCCACATCACCTGGTCGGCAACGCGCAGGCGGTGGGAGATCCGCCGGGCCACCTCCGCGCGCCAGGGTGCCGGGCGGTCGGCGACGACCTGAGCGATCAGCAGGGCGTGCGCCGTCGCCTGGTCGTTGATGTCCAACCGGTCCAGGTCGGCGCGGCACAGCCAGTTCGCCGCCGCGGCGGCGCCGGGGATGCAGGCCGCGCCCGCGACCAGCAGTCCCTGGATCTGCCGGGTACGTTCGGTCCAGTGAACTGTGATGCCGGTCCCGTCTCTGATGTAGCCGGGCAGTTCCGCGGCGATCGCGCGCCGCTCGGTCTCGCCGAGCATGGTGAGCATCGCGGCCACGACCTCGAAGTTTCCGGCGGTGATCTGGTCGCGGACGTTGTCCCACGTGTACATCGGCGTTCCTTTGTCAGTGTTCTTTTTTCAGGATTCCTGCGCCAGGGTGCGGTGCAGCCGGGCCGCCTCCCGGACCAGGCGGCTCGTGCCGCCGCGCCCCGCCACGTCGGAGAGCCCGGCCAGGCCGTCGCGGGCCCCGGCGGCCTCGGCGGTACGGGTCGCGAGGGCGAGCAGGTCGGGAAGCCCGGCGGCCGCCCGTTCACCGCGAACGGGGAGGAGCCGCGGCAGGGCGGTGGCGAGGACGGTCCACACGTCGGCGTGCGGACCGGCCCGCGCGGTCTCGTCGAGGGCCTCCGCGACACGGTTGATCTTGAGCCGGCCCTGCCGGTACAGCGTGGGGATGGCGTCGCCCAGCTCGCGCGCGGGAAGCTGCCCCCGGCCGCTGAACGCCAGGACGGCATCGACGGAGCCCGCCCGTTCGGCCTTGGTCTGGGCGCTCAGCCCATAGGCCAGGACGGTCGCCGTGGCGGCACCGGCGGGGCCGTCCGCTTCGGCCATGGCCAGGAGCACCGTGCCCGGATCCTGCCAGTACTGCGACCACTCCGGCAGGTACGGCACCATGTGCGCCGCAGTCACCTCACGGTGAGAGGGGAGCAGCGTGGGCCACAGACTGAGGCCGCCGCGGTAGTACCCCTTGGGCAGGCTCTGCCACGTGCCGGTCCACGGCAGCCGGCAGAGAGCGGCGATGTCGCCGGGCACATCGGCCTTCGCGGTGACGGTGGCCAGCATGCGCGGTGAGGCTTCGAACGGAGGGTACGGGCCGGGCAGCGTCACGTTCGCACAGGTGACCTCGGGGTCAGGGAGGCCGCCCGCGGCGAACCATGACGCCAAGGTCCGGCCCGCGTCGCTGGACAGCCGTGCGGCCGCCGCCAAGGTGTCGGCTCCGATGTCACGATGAACCCGGAGCATGGCTTGGCACAGGTCGGACGGCAGGGGCGCCAGCCTGGCCTCTTCCAGCCGCCGCATCCGGGACACGAGCACGTCGGCGTCGACGTGACCGCTCGCGGCCGTCGGCGTGGCCAGCAACACGGGTGAACGGCCCGCGGCCGCCGGAATCTCGTGCATCCGCCAGGCGATGAACCGTTCCGGAAGAGGCCTGAAGCCCTGCGTGTACCAGGCGGGCTTCCGCTGGAGCCTCCCGAGCAGGACGCGCAGTCCTCGAGGAGCCTCCGAAGCCGTGAACCTCGCAGTGATCCGGGTCAACCATGTCGCCACCTGGGTGGCGTCCGGTGCGGAGGCCTCGTTTGCCGCATCTGGCAGAACACGCGCCAGCGCCGTCCGGGTGCCTTCGGCGTCACGGTACGAGCACTCCACGAGCCCGGCGAGCAGGCGGTCGAGAGCGTAGAGCGCCTCGTCGGGCGTGACACGCATCGTCGCGCTGACCTCTTCCGCCAGCTCAGCGGGTGACGCGATCGGGGCGGGATGCTCGCGCGGCGTGAAAGGAGGAGGACCGGGCAGAGCCATGGGCGCTTTCGCCGACTCCACGGACAAGGCGGCTCGCGTATCGGCGCTCGCCTTCGCGGCGTGCTTGGCGGCGATCTTCTCCGCGCGTTCCCGCAGGTCGAGATCTTCGGCGTCGAGCAGGACGGTGATGGCCCGCAGTGTCGCGTCCACGCGATCCCGCTTGCGCGCCGTCCGGTCGAGCCAGGTGAGCGCGGCGCGGACGAGCTTCTTCTCCTGGCGGAAGAGCACCGCGTCCGCGACCTCCGCGAAGATGTCGCCAGTGAGCGGCTGCGCCTCGTCCACCCGGCGGATCTCCCGCAGCGCCAGCTCGGCGACCGGAGCGGGAGCCGCGGGAAGCAGGCGAATGAGGTCGCGGAGCCGGGCGGCCGCCTCGTCCACCGCCGGTTCGAGCGACTCGTACAGCTGGACGAACCAGCGCAGGTCGGCGACCTGCCCGCCGCGCAGGAAACGGGCGACGCACCCGTCCAGCAACGTCTCGCGCTTGATCCGTCCGTCCCGCGCGAGGGTGACGAGCGCTCCGTGGAACGAGAGCCCTGACCCGAGGCCGTCCACCTCGAACAGCCGGGGCAGCAGGGTGTCCAGGAACGGGTCGTGTTCCAGCTGGACGCGCGCGGGGCTCTTCTGGGCCCACATGACCACGAACGCGTCGTCGGTCGGCGGCTCCTCGCCCAGGTCACGGATCAGCTCGGCCGCCAGCAGCCAGAGCGGAAACTCGCGCCAGCGCTCGCCGTTCACCCGCATCCGGGCCGCGACGCGGCGGGCGAGGTCGGACCGCCACGCCTCCGGCCGGTCCGCCACGGCCTCGCGGACGAGCAACCAGAAGCCCCAGTCGCCGTTGATGACGCCGCCCGCCGTCCGCATCTCGGTGCGGCACACCCAGGCGGCGACGCCCGCCGCGCCGCTGATCGTCGCCGCACCGGCGACCAGCAGCGACGTGATGACGGCGTTGTCCAGCCATCGGAACTCCGCGGCGTCGCGACGGTCTCGCAGATAGCGGGGGAGCTCGACGGCGATGGCCCGGCGCTCCTCCGGCGCGAGGGCACGGGCCCGGCGGATCACCTCGGCCGGATCGTCGATCTCGACCCACGCGTGCAGGGTCTCCCGGGCGTTCACCGCGCTGTCTCCGTTCACCGCGCCCTCTCCCCGGACGTCTCCAGGGTCTTGGCGCGGACGATGCGGGCCGCGAGGACGTGCTTGCACGGGCCACGCCCACCGCGGTGGTCGGCCCACCACGGGCAGGTACACGAGACGCGGTCGCCGTCGAAGCGCACCTGACGCGGTCTGCCGTCGACCGTGACGACGGCGAGGTCGTCCGCGGTGAAGTCGACGGCGCCCTCGTCCACCAGGGCGTGCGCCGAACGCAGGCGCGGATTCATGGCGGCCACACGATCAGGGTCGTACGGCAGCTCGCGGTGGAAGTGCGCGGCCTCGGCGGCGTCGTAGCCGACACGGCCCGACGTGCCCAGCTGCGTCAGCGCCGCCTTGACCCGTGACCGGTCGAAGCCCGCGCGTTCGGCCAGCAGGTCGGGTTCAACGCGCGGCTCGAACGCCAGCAGCGCGCCGATCAGGTCGGCGTCCCCCGCAGCCTCGTCGGTGATGAGCGCGTCCAGGACAGCGCCCTCACCGGAGAATCCGCGCCGCACCTCGGGAGAGAGCGTCAGCACGTACCGCATGCCGGGCAGCTCCAGCTCCCACGCGCTCGCCACCGGTCCGCTCCCGCCCGCGACAGCCGGCCCGTACGTGCGCAGCGCACGGGCGAAACGCAGCAGCGGAAGCATGGTCTGCAACCGCTCAGGCCCAGGCAGGCAGACCGAACCCGGCGACGGGCGGGACGTCAGCCGCAACCCCCGCCCGGCGGGAGTCGCCCACAGAACGTCCCGGGCACCGCGTGGCAACGCCCGCAGGAACCGGACCGCCTCCGGGCCCGTCAACTCCGCCCGCAGGTCGAACCCGGCGGCGATGACCTGCACCTCGGCGAAGCCGCGCAGCCAGCGCTCTGGCAGCGGGACCTTCTTCTCGACCACCGCGCCGTCGAGCGTGGTGACCGCCAGCCCGTCGCCGCCGACCGCCAGATGCAGCGGATCGGAGCCGCCGACGCGGGCGAGCGCCTCGCGCAGCGGCCCGTTCACGTCCACGTTGGTGGTGCCGAGCGCGACCACGTCCCCGTCGAGCGCGCCTTCGAGCACGTCGAGCCGCGCGTAGACGCCGCAGCACGCCGAGAACGACTCCATCCGGAGGCGGTCGCCGTTGCACGTCACCACCGGGTCGCGCATCGCCGTGAGCTGCGGCTGGAAGTAGCGGGCCCGCGCGACGTCGGCGAGGCCGATCAGGGCGGCGGCGGCCGGGGCGGCCTGGGTGAGCAAGCCGCTGAAAAAGTGGGGGTGCGCATCGGGGCCCGTGGCGGTCGTGCCGCCGGAGGTCGACAGGCCCAGGGCGTCTCCGGCGAGCGCGGAGGGGCGCGTATAGGCGTATGCCTGTGCGGTAGCCATGCCCCCGGAAGGTAGACCCGCCGACCGACATTTATGGGCGATTTGGAGATCAGTCGAGGACGCCAGGGAAGAGCAGCGCCAGCTCGCGCGGGTAAGCACCGATCAGCCGCAGCTCGTCGTCGGCGAGCGGGCGACCGGTCATCGCGTTGCACAGCTGGACGAGCTTGAACGAGAGCTCCTCGTCCACCGGCTCGATCCCGAGGCCCTCCATGACATGCCGGAACCCGGCCTTGCCACCGTACTCCCCGGTGAGGATCACCCGCCCGGACCGTGCGTGCCAGTCGTCGGGGAACGGCCCGAGCGTCGCCTTCTCGTATAGCTCGTAGTTGCCGTGGTCCTTGAGCGCGCCGTCGGCGTGGATGCCCGACTCGTGCGCGAAGGCGTTGCGGCCCACGCCGACCTGGTTGTAGGGGAGGGGCTGGCCGAGCGCGTAACTCGCCCACAGCGCGAACCGCCGGGCCCACGACAGGTCGATCGGATCGCCGATCCGCGCGCCGCGTTCCGCCAAGCCGAATCCGTGGCGGAACGCCAGGATTGTGGACAGCAGGTCGGCGTTCCCCGCCCGTTCGCCGACGCCGTTGACGCAGGTGTTGATCCAGGCATCCTGTCCCGCCTCCAGGTCGCCGAGCGCGCCGGAGACCGAGTTGGCCACCGCCAGCCCGAGATCGTTGTGGCAGTGCGTCTCGACCGGCATCCCCACGGCGGCGGCGAGCTTGGCGAAGCGTTCCCGGATCCGGTCGGGGGTGTCGCCGCCGATGGTGTCGCAGTAGCGGACCCGGTCGGCGCCCGCCTCCTTGGCCGCGAGGGCGAACTCGGTGAGGAACCCGTCGTCGGTGCGCGAGCCGTCCTCGGCGTTGACCCCGACCGTCCGCGCTCCCCCGGACTTGGCGGTACGGACGGCGGCGGTCATCTCCCGGATGATCGCGTCCCGGTCCAGCCTGCCCCGGAACTTGTTGGCGATCATGTAGTCCGAGGTCGAGATCGACAGGTTGTAGTGCGCGAGCCCGAGCGGCAGCGCCTTCTCCACGTCCTGCGCGACGCCACGGCACCAGCCCGACAGCCGGAGGTCGACGAAGGCACCGGCCTTGGCCAGCGCGACCTGCGCGCGGACGTAGGGCACCTCGTGGAACAGGAACGGGAAGCCGATCTCCGACTGGGCCACGCCGAGCCGGCCCAGATAGAAGTTCACCATCGTCTTCCCGAACTTCGACAGCCCGGTCCGGGCGGTCTGAACACCGTCACGGTTGGTGACGTCAAGGAAATGAATCTGAGGCATGCGCTCAGATTGACACCTTCATCAACATGTATCAATATTGATCAAAATCAATGCTGCCGATGGTCCGAGGCGAGGGGATGCCCGGTGGGGGAGTGGATCGACACCGAGGTGGCGGCGGAACGGCTCGGTGTGAAGCCCGCCACGTTGTACGCGTACGTGAGTCGTGGTGTGCTGCAGCGGAGGCCCGACGCCGACGGGCGGCGCAGCCTCTTCGACGCCGACGAGATCGAGGAGCTCGCCCGGCGCGGCAGGCCCCGGCGCCCGCCGAGCCCCACCGAGCTGGCGATCGAGTCGGCCATCACCGCGCTCGGCGCGGACCGGCAGTACTACCGGGGGCGGGACGCCACCGAGCTCGCCGCCACAAGCAGCTTCGAGGAAGTCGCGAGCTGGCTCTGGACAGGCGACCAGGAGCCGGGCGAGCAGAAGCCGGGCGAGGGCGAGGCGGGCGAGCAGGAGCCGGGCGAGGACGGGCCAGGCGAGGGTGAGCCCGACGTGGACGCCGTGGGCGGGACCTGGCGCGCGCCTGAGGAGGGTCTCGCGGCCGCCGTCGCCGCGCAGTCCGGGCTGCCCGGTGATGTGCTGCCGCTGGACCGGCTCCAGGTGATCACCACGGCGCTGGCCGCCGTCGACCCGCTCCGGTTCCAGCTCGACCGGCCGGGCGTCATCGCCACGGCCCGCGCCCTCATCGCCGGTCTCGTCGACGCCCTGCCCGCCGCGGGTGAGGACGCGGACAGCACGATCGCCGGACGGCTGTGGGGCCGGCTGAGCGCGCGCCCGCCGGAGCCGGGGCTGCTGCGGGTGGCCGGGGCGGCGATGGTGCTGCTGGCCGATCATGAGCTGGCCGCCTCGACGCTGGCCGCCCGCGTCGCCGCGTCCGTCCGGGCCGACCCGTACGCCGTGGTCGCCGTCGGGCTCGGCACGGTCGGCGGCCCGCTGCACGGCGGCGCCTCGTTCGGCGCGGAACGCATGTTCGCCGAGATCGGCGAGCCCGGCCGGTCGGGCCGCGTGATCGGCGAGCGGCTGCGCGCCGGTCAGCGCATCCCCGGCTTCGGCCATTCGATCTACAAGTCCGGTGACCGGCGCGCCTCCGTCTTGTTCGACCTGATCAGGGAAGTGGCGCCGGATCACCCGTGGCTGGCCGTTGCGGACACCGTGCTGACCGAGGCGGCGCGGCGGCGGCTGCCCGAGCCGAATGTCGATCTCGCCCTCGCCACCCTCACCTCGGTCGCAGCGATGCCCCCGGGCTCGGGTGAGGCGATCTTCGCTGTCGCGCGCACCGCGGGCTGGATCGCGCACGCCCTTGAGGAGTACGAACGCACCAGCCCGCTCCGCCCACGGGCCATCTACGTCGGTCCGCCGTTGCCACCGGCCGCGAAGCGGCGGACGCGGTCATGACAGACGCGGTTATACGGGGTTGTGTGTGGGCTGGCGGAGACCGGCGGTAGTCTCGATGACGTGCGAAGGTTCCTCACCCCCGGCTGGCTCGGACTGCATGCGCTGGCGATCGTGCTGTGCGCCTCGTTCCTCGGTTTCGGATGGTGGCAGTACGACCGCGCCCAGGCGGGCAACGACCGCAGCTGGGCCTACACCTTCGAGTGGCCGATCTTCGCCATCTTCGTGATCGCGATGTGGATCAAGATGATCCGCGACGAGCTGAGCGGCGACGAGAGCCGCTCGGCGCCCAAGGTGATCGAGGAGCCCGCGGAGGCCGCGGTCAAGCGCGAGATCATCCGGCAGCAGGAGGATGAGGACCCCGCCCTGGCGGCCTACAACCGCTACCTGGCGCGCCTCAACTCCGAGAGTCACCGGCGCGACTGACCGTCCTCGCGTCACCTCCCCTGAGAAAGGTGTGATCTGTGGAAGCGGCCATCACCCGGTACCGCCTCCTGGCCATCGTCGTCGGCGTGATGCTGCTCCTCGTGGTCTTCGTGGGAATGCCCATCCGCTACATCGGTGGCAACGGGACCCCGTCGGCGATCATCTCGCCGATCCACGGCGCGCTCTACATCGTCTATCTGGCGATCGCCTATGACCTGTGGCGCAAGACCGGCTGGCCGCTGAAGCAGATGGCCATCATGGTCTCCGCGGGCCTGATCCCCTTCCTCGCCTTCTTCATCGAGCGGAAGATCGTCCGCGAGGCGCGGGAGCTGGCCGCCGTCCAGACCTGAACGCCTCGGTTCGCTGGGCCTGATCGCCTCGGTTCGCTGGACCGGGGCCGCCTCGCGCGCTTATGTTTGACTGAGTCAAACATAAGCGCGGAGGTGAGTCGTGGACGTCATCGCGGACGAGATCGCCACGGTCCGGTCGTTCAACCGCTTCTACACCGGCGTGATCGGGGTGCTCGGCGAGGGCCTGTTGAAGACGCCGTACTCCCTCACCGAGGCAAGGGTGATCTTCGAGCTGGCGCAGCGTGACGCCACCGAGGTCCTGGAACTGCGTCGCAGCCTCGATCTTGACCCCGGTTACCTGAGCCGGATGCTGGCCCGGTTCGAGAGCGACGGCATCGTCGCCCGGGAGCGGTCCGCGGCGGACGCGCGCCGCCAGGTGGTCCGGCTCACGCCGCACGGCCGGGAGGTGTTCGCGATGCTGGACGACCGTTCCGTCGGCGAGATCCAGGCGATGCTGGAACGGCTGCCCGGCGAGGACCGGCGCCGGCTGGTGGCGGCCATGAAGACCATCCGGAGCGTGCTGAACGAGGAGGCGCGGTCCCGCGAGACGTACATCTTGCGCCCGCTGCGGCCCGGCGAGCTCGGCTGGGTCGTTCAGCGGAACGGCGCGCTGTACGCCGAGGAGGTCGGCTGGGACCGCACGTACGAGGGGCTCGTCGCGAAGATCGTCGCCGGGTACGGGGAGGGGCACGACCCCACGTGCGAGAACGCCTGGATCGCCGAGGTGGACGGTGAACCGGTGGGCAGCGTCTTCTGTATGAAGCAGGACGAGACGGTCGCCCAGCTGCGGCTGCTCCATGTCGAGCCGCACGCCCGCGGGCTGGGCATCGGCGCCGCCCTGGTCCGCGAATGCCTGAGCTTCGCGGAGAAGGCCGGCTACGCGGAGATCATGCTCTGGACGACCGCGCTCCAGCGGCCCGCGCACCGGATCTACCGTGCCACCGGATTCGAGCTCGAACTGGAGGAGGAGCCGGTCGAACGGTTCGGCGACGTCATCCACGGACAGTACTGGCGCAAGAAGTTCCAGACGTCCTGAGGGCGGGTGCGTCACGGCCCGTGGCGGCGGTGTGCCTCCACGGGCCGTGCGTCGCAGCGGTGCGAAACTTCCTTCAGGGCGGCCCGGGACGGGGTCGGGACAGGATCCGGTCCGCCCGTTCGTTCCGGTTAGGTCGCGTTCTCACCCCCCTCCCGAAGCGGACCGGTCTGCTGTCGGCCGATGAGCGGCGCGTCCGCGTCTCCCGCGAGGGCGGCGGGCGAGGCGCACGGTCGCTGGATGGCCGGGCCGGCGGCATTGCTCGACGATGCCGCCGGCCCGGCGGTGAAGGACGGCGGTGCCGCGGGGGCGTACGGCGCCGGCGTCCGGGGATGGTCTGGTCGGACGGCCGTGCTGTCTGTGGTGCCTGTGGTGTCCGTGGACCGGCGGCCTGCCGCCACTCCGCGCTCGCGTGGCGGCAGGCCGGTCGGTTTCGCGCCGGACGCCGCGCGCGGTGCCGGGCGAAGCGCGGGGGCCGGTCCGGGACGGCCGAGGACCCGAGGTGTGTCGCCGAGCGCCGCCGTGTGCGGTATGCCGGGAACGCCCTCGGCCGTCCGGACCAAGCCAGGTAGGAAGCCGTCGACGAGATCGGTGACGGCAGCGCCGGACGTCGAACACCGCATGTGACCCTCCCTTGAACGGCGGAGCTCAGGAGCTGGATCTTTACCGGTCCAGGGGTTCGCCTTCACTCTGCGTCACGATCTCGTTGCGGTAAGTACCCCAGCGTCATGGGGCCGTAAACCCAGGTCAACGAAGATTTGGCGGCCGAGATCGTTCAAGGCAGGCGACGGAGGGTGAGGAAGTGCGCGCAACAAAAGAGGCTGGTGCCGCCGGGGCGGCACCAGCCTCAACGCCAGAACGTCATCGCCTGGGAGTCACCACGGGGGAGTTGAACGGGAGGACCAGGAGAGGCCCGGTCACCACCACGCGGTCGGTGTTGGGGCCCCAGTTGAGGTTGGCGGTCTGGTGGCAGGTGCCCCGGTCTTCGATCCAGTACCGGGCGTTCGCCCCGTCCGCCCCCGACTTGAAGCGTCCCATGAGCGAGATGCGGTCGCGCACCTTGCCCTTGCCGTCGACGATCAGGCCGTGGATCGGGTACGTCCCGCGGAACCCGCCGTTCTTCGTCCGCGCCTCGTACCCCAGGTCCGAGATGAAGACCCGCAGCGTCTCCCCGGCGGCGTCCGTCACGGTCGCGTCGATCTCGCCGAGGAACGGGGTGACGAAACCGGGGAAGGCCGTCTGGAACTGCTCGGGGTAGATCGCAGGCCGCCGCTCCAGCAGCGAGAACCGCCAGGCCCGCTTGAACGTCCCGGCCTTGATCGTGTACGTCCCGTTCTCGCACACGAACGGCCGCAGGGTGCGCCCGGCGAAGTCGATCAGCTGCCGGACGATCGGGTTGCCGGTGCTCGGATCGCCGAACTTATCCTCGTTGACCCGGGTGACGATGCCGTCCTTGTTCAGCTTCAGGACGAAGCCCGGCCCGAGCGCCTTGAACCCTCTCTTGTTCTCCTTCACCACGATGTCGTGCCGCACGCCGCCGCCCGTCGCATGGGCGGCAGGGACGGACACCAGGCCCGCGGCCATCGCCACACCGGTCACGGCGGCGAATCGAATGCCAATTTTCACGAAACCTCCAGTACCGCGCACCTCGTCGTACGAAGGATCATGATCACCTATAAAGCGCGATTCGCACAGGCCCCGGCCGTGATCGGACACCCCCGGGCCGTGATCGGTCAGCCGCCCATGAGCCTGAGCCGTACCTCCTGGAGAAGCTGCTGGCGCTGGAGCTCCTCCTGCCGGTCGCGCGGCCGGAACATCACGAGCCCTTCCTCCAGCACCTGCCAGTACTGCGGGTGGGGTGTCGCCAGGCCCCGCCGGAGGAGCCCGCGGATCTCGGTGAGCTCCAGTCGGCCGACCTCGGCGGCCACCCGCCGCTGCGCCCGCCGCTGGCCCTGCTCCTGCTTGATCGCTGTGATGAGCCCGGCCACGCCGAAGAGCGCGACCGCCACGACGATGACGATCGTGTGCGGTGCCAGTAGTCCAAGATCCATAACGCCGACCCTAACCGCGCTATCCCGCCCGCGGCATGTAGTCCCTAGGACAGGCGCCGGCGGACCAGCCAGAAGCAGAGCCCTGCCAGCCCGAGGGAGAGAACGGTGTAGATGGCGGTCTCGTACCACTGGAAGGTCCAGAAGCGGCTGGCGGGATGGTAGGTCAGCTCCTGCCGGTAGCCGAGCCGCTTCAGCTCGTTGAGGCACGGCGACGTTGCCCGCTCGGGCCGTTCGCCTCGCTCCCCGAGCGGCCTCGGTGCGCAGGGGCCTGACTCCGTGGACACGGGAACGGTTTCGCCGACCGTCTTCCCTGAGGCGTTGATGAGTCGGCTCGACAGGACCCAGGCGCCCGGATCGGTGGCCACCTGAGATTCCAGGCTCAGGTAAAGAGGCCCGCCACGGCCCTCGATCCCGAGCGTGTCGATCTCCGCCTGGGGCAGCTCGATGGTCGCCTTGACCGGCGCGACGAAGTGGGGCCTGGCCAGCAGCGGCATGGCGACCTGGACGGCGACGAACACGGTCAGGGTGATGGCCATGGCAGGCAGGGTGCGGCGGACCAGGATCCCGAGGGTGACCCCGAGAGCGAAGGCGAACGCCGCGTACCCGATGGGGACGATGCCGCGGGCGTCGAACAACAGCGGGCCCATCCGCGGGAAGCCGGGGGAGTTGCCCGCGGCCGCCTTATCTATGGGGCCGGACCACCAGGTCACCGCCAGGCTGCCCAGACCGGCGGCGCCCATGGAGGCCAGGCCGACGAGCCCGAGCTTGACGGTCAGCCAGCGGGTGCGCGTGATGCTCTGGTTCCACACCAGCCGGTGCGTTCCGGTCTCCAGCTCCCGGGTGATCAGCGGCGCTCCCCAGAACAGCCCGACGAGAGCCGGCAGGACCAGCATGATCGCGGTGACGGCGAGGAAGGGTGCCTGGTGGTCGTGGAAGAACGCCTGGACGTAGTTCGAGCAGCCGCCGTTCTGGCCCGTACAGGTGGCGATCCCGGAGGCATAGTCGTTCGCTATGCCAGGGCCGGTCAGGGCTAGCACGGCGGCGAGCGCGGCGAGGGCGGCGGCCATCATCGCGGCGGCGGCGCGGAACTGCCGCCAAGTCAGCCAGATCATCGCTGGACCTCCAAAGCGCGCAGGTGGGTCTGGGTGCGCTCGTCCATGTAGGCCAGCACAAGGTCTTCCAAGCTGAGCTTCGTGACCGTCCAGGCCGGGTCGTGGATCGGCCCCGTGGTCCGGACGATGAAGTTGCTCTGGCGTTCGGTATGGCTCGCTGACACCACGTGCTGATCAGCAGGCAGCCGGTCACGACGCGGCCCGGTAAGCCGATGGTGGGTGGCCAGCAGCTCATCGACCTCGCCCGCCACCCGCACCCGGGAACCGACGAGCACGATCAGGTAGTCGCAGACCCGTTCCAGGTCGGACACCAGATGCGAGGAAAGCAGCACACTGAGCTCCTGCTCAGCCGCGGCCTCCATCAGCCCCTGCAGGAACTCCCGCCGCGCCAGCGGGTCCAACGCAGCCACCGGCTCGTCCAAAACCAGCAGCTCTGGCCGCTTGGCGATGCCCAGGGTCAAAGCCAGCTGGGCACGCTGCCCGCCCGACAACTTCCCCGCCTTTTGATTGAGCTCCAGGCCGAGCTGCTCAAGACGTTCCCTGGCCAAACCATCGTCCCAGCCGGGATTGAGTCGTGCGCCCAGCCGTAGATGGTCGGCGATGCTTAGCCCTGCATAAGTCGGAGTGTCCTGAGCGACGTACCCGACCTTGGCCAACTGCGCGGGCCCGGCCCCAGGCTTGTCCCCGAGCACCGTGATGTCACCGGCCGTAGGGCGCAACTGCCCCACAGCCAGATTGAGCAGCGTGGTCTTCCCCGCCCCGTTGGGACCGACCAGCCCCACCACGTGCCCGGCCGGGATGTCCAGGTCGCAGTCCTTGAGCGCCCAGCGGCTCCCGTACTTCTTGCCCAGCGCCTGGGCTCGCAAGACAGTCACGCTATGTCCTCCTCAGCGGCGGCCCGAAAGGTCGTCATGAACAGGGCCTCGATGCTCTCCTCGTCCAGCCCGGCCAGCCGCGCCTTGGCCAGCCACCGCCGCAGGTCCTGCCGCAACGGCCCGTGCGCCGCCAGCGACGCGTCGGCCAGCGTCGCGGTCACGAACGTGCCGACCCCCGGCCGCGCCCCCACCAGCCCCTCGTGCTCCAGCTCCCGATAGGCCTTCAGCACCGTGTTCGGGTTGATCGCCAGCCGCGCCACGACCTCCTTGACCGTGGGCAGCTGATCCCCCTCCCGCAGCAACCCCAGCCGCAATGCCTGCCGGACCTGCCGCACCAGCTGCAGATAAGGCGACAACCCCGACCGCTCATCCAGATGGAACTCGATCATGCTTCACCCCAAACATCTAGCTAACTAGTACAATAAGACCCTATAAGGACAGGCTGTCAACCCCGCTTACCCGGTGATCGCCAACCTGACGCGCCATGACAGCAGGTCAGACCCCCCTGATGGTCCCGCGGAGAGTGTCAGGGAATCGGTTACGGGAGCGGCCGGCCTTGCGCGTGGACTGCTTGGCGTAGCTGGGCTGCCATTTCGGAGGTGCTGGCCTGATCCATGCGGAGTACGCCGCTGTCGGTCATGAGCGCGTGGAATTGTTGTTGCCGGTACGGGACGCCTGGGGGGAGCCCCGCGATGTGCCAGTGCAGGTGCGCGTTGCCCTGCTGGCTGCCCAGGGAAAGCAGATAGGTGCGCTCGGGTCGGAAGACCGTTTCGACGGCCAATGCCACCCTGCGGACGACGAGCATCAGGCGGGTGTAGGCGGCCTCGTCCAGGTCGCCGACAACGTGCTCAATGTGCAGCCTGGGAGCGACCAAGACCTTGCCGGGCACGGTGGGCCACCTGTCGAGGAAGGCCACGTGGTCGTCGTCCTCGTAGATGGTCTCGTGTGCATAGTCGGGGTGGCCGGAAAGGAAGGAGCACACGAAGCACGGCCCGCTCCTTGCCTGAGCCTGGTAAGCCTCATGGTCCATGGGTTGCCGGTCCGTCATCCGCGCTCCTCAGTCCGCTCGAACTCGCAGGTCAACCCATGACGACCAGCTCGACCGTGCGCCCGTCCGGATCTTCTAGAAGGTGACGTCCGGGTTCCAGCCCTGCAGCAGCGACAGTGGTGAAACCGAGCCGTAGACGACCGGTCTCGCCTCGCGGACCGGCGGGGTAGAGCTCGACCACCGTGCCGTCATCGAGCTCCGCGGCATAATGCTCCGGCCCCTGACCGTGCCTTTCCAGCGCCAGTGGCAGGCCGAGGTCCGTGTAGAAGGCCCGGCACTCTTCCAACCTCGCCGTGTAGATCACGATCAGAGCTACCCGCACAGGGCCCTCCCGAATTACCCGTCAGTCCAGCCAAACCTCCCACGTCCGTCGCCGGCTCCGCCCAGCGCCGGCGAGCGTGTCCGTTCCACGAGAAGGTTGCAGGCGCCAGTGAGCTGAGCAGCGGGTCGCAAAGCAGATCCTGACGGCGGTGGCCGATCTTCGAGGGCTTGCCCTGTGGCGGCTTCCGGTGGATCAGGTGCTCGCTGATGTCGACCTGACTCGGCTGGATTCGGTGGCGCTGACGTTGGGTTCGTTGGCGGACGTGGATTGGCTGGGGCGCCTCTCCGGCGTCCGCTATCTGGCGTTGCGTCGGGTGCGGGGAGTAGCGGACCTGAACGTGCTCACCGGTTTTGAATCGTTGGTGTGGCTGTGGCTCGACTCGCTCGGGAAAGTGACCAGACTGCCCGAGATGCGTGGCTGTATCGCGTTGCGGCGGGTTGAGTTGACGGAGCTCAAGGCTCTGCGCGAGGCGACCGCGCTGCAGGGTCTTGCCGGTGCCCCGCAGCTTCGTGAAGTACTCGTTAGCGAGTCTCGTTTGCCTGTCGAGGCATTCGAGCAGTTGGCGAAGCACCCGCGCCTGGAGCGCATCGGCGTCGGGCTCGGGAGCGCGCGCCGGAACGCAGCGGCCGAAGCTCTGCTGGCAAGACCGCCTCAGCGGTCACCAGAAGAATTCGCTGCCGAGCAGGGCATCTTGCACCTGCTGTAGTCCCTCCGCAGGAGACGGTCAGGTCTCGGCGGCTTCGGCAGTCCATGGTCACGTACTGCCCCACCTGGCACGAGCCCCAGCGACTCCACGCTGAGAGCGCGACCTCCCGGGCGGAAGAGCTGATCAGACCCGGTCTCAGGTCGCCGTGAAGATGACCGCACGTCCTGCTTTGGCCGCTCGCTCGTAGAACGCCCGCACGTCGACAAAGTTTTCCCAGACGTACCCGAAGTCACCGCCGTGGTCGGCATCTTCTATGGCGTCGAACCGCTGGCGCAGCCATGCCTCATCCACCCGGCTAAGCCCCTCGGCCACGTCGCAAACCTCGGCTGCGTTGAGGTAGACGACGTAGTACTCCTCGTGCAGATGCCGGCCGCCGAGGACGGCGTACGACAATGGATACTCGCCGCCATCTGGGTCGAGAGTTCCGTCGCTGAGGCAGCGGTGCATCTCGTCCCACGCCTTGTCAGTGGATACCGAGAGAACGTCGTCGTCCCAGCTCTCTTCGATGTCTTCGAGGATTTCTCCGATCCCCGCGTCCGTCGCGAGTAGGAGTCGCTCATGGTCGGCGGTGATGGCGAAGTGCACTCCAAGCATGTCCAGGGATGCTACGCGTCACCAAGCAGCGGGCCCACTCGACATCACCGACAAACCAGTCGCACAGGCATTTGGTACACACGTCGACTTCGAACTCACCGTGGCCTGAGGCGCTGAGCGGGCCTGAGCGTGATCAACGGATGCCGTTCAGATCTCCGGGCAGGCCCAGGCAAGCCGGTGAAGTCCTGCCGCCGGTGCGCGGACGGGACATCGGGGTGGTGATCGCTTAGAGCGAACGTTGCTGAGGAAACAAATTGCTGCTCCGTTTTCTTGAGTGTGTATGACTCAACCTTCGGGTGGGGTTCCTACGAGACTTTGGAGCTGAGCATGAGCGAGACCCTGACGCTGCCGGTGCTGCCCCTGGACGACGGGGCCGTTCTGCCGGGCATGGTCGTTCCCCTGGACCTTTCCGAGAGCTCGGAGGTGCGGGCGGCCATCGAGGCGGCACGTGCGGTGGCCCAGTCGAAGGGGCCGGGCATCCGGTCCGCCGTCAAGCCGCGGGTGCTGCTGGTGCCTCGGCTCAACGGGCAGTACGCCGCGGTGGGAACGCTGGGCGTGATCGAGCAGGAGGGGCGGCTGCCCGGGGGAGAGCCTGGGGCTGTGGTCCGGGGTGTCTCCCGGGTGCAGATCGGCACCGGGACCACGGGGCCGGGTGCGGCGCTGTGGGTTGAGGGCACCGAGATCGAGGTGCCGGCCACGAGTGGGCGCGCGGATGAGCTGGCCAAGGAGTACAAGGGCCTGGTGAGCGCGATCCTGCAGAAGCGGGGCGCCTGGCAGGTCGTCGATGTGATCCAGCAGATCGATGACCCCTCGGCGCTGGCCGACAACGCGGGGTATGCGCCCTACCTGTCGATCGAGCAGAAGATCGAGGTGCTGGAGACCGCGGATGTCGTGGAGCGGCTCGATCTGGTGATCGGCTGGGCGCGGGACCATCTTGCCGAGCTGGATGTGGCGGAGACCATCCGCAAGGACGTCCAGGAGGGGATGGAGAAGACCCAGCGGGAGTTCCTGCTGCGGCAGCAGCTGGAGGCCGTCCGTAAGGAGCTCGCCGAGCTGAACGGGGACCCGGCGGACGAGGAGGACGACTACCGGGCACGGATCGAGGCCGCCGACCTTCCCGAGAAGGTGCGTGAGGCCGCGCTCAAGGAGGTCGACAAGCTCGAACGTTCGTCGGATGCGTCACCCGAGGGCGGCTGGATCCGGACGTGGCTCGACACGGTCCTGGACATTCCGTGGAACGAGCGGACCGAGGACTCGTACGACATCGCGGGCGCGAGGGAGATCCTGGACGCCGACCACGCGGGGCTTGGTGATGTCAAGGAGCGCATTATTGAGTACCTCGCCGTAAGGAAGCGGCGTGCGGATCGGGGTCTCGGTGTCGTTGGCGGGCGCAGGTCTGGGGCTGTGCTGGCTCTGGCCGGTCCTCCTGGAGTCGGCAAGACCTCACTGGGCGAGTCTGTGGCGCGGGCCATGGGGCGCAAGTTCGTGCGTGTCGCCTTGGGCGGCGTGAGAGATGAGGCGGAGATCCGCGGGCACCGGCGTACGTATGTCGGCGCTCTGCCGGGCCGGATTGTGCGGGCCATCCGCGAGGCGGGCTCGATGAATCCTGTTGTGCTCTTGGACGAGGTCGACAAGGTCGGCGCCGACTACCGGGGCGACCCGACGGCGGCGCTCCTGGAGGTCCTGGACCCGGAGCAGAACCACACCTTCCGGGACCACTACCTGGAGGTCGAGCTCGACCTGAGCGACGTGCTCTTCCTGGCGACGGCGAACGTCATCGAGGCGATCCCCGGGCCGCTCCTGGACCGCATGGAGCTCGTCCAACTGGACGGCTACACCGAGGACGAGAAGGTCACGATCGCCCGCGACCACCTGCTGCCGCGCCAGCTGGAGAAGGCCGGTCTGGAGGCCGCCGAGGTCGCGTTCGACGACGGCGCGCTGCGGCTGCTGGCCGGGGAGTACACCCGGGAGGCGGGCGTCCGGTCGCTGGACCGGTCGATCGCGCGGGTGCTGCGCAAGGTCGCCGCGAACGTGGCGCTGGAGAAGGCCGAGCTGCCGATCGCGGTCGGCGCCGAGGACTTGAAGGACTATCTGGGACGGCCCAGGTTCACGCCGGAGGTCGAGCTCAGCAAGTCCGAGCGGCGGACCAGCGTGCCCGGTGTGGCGACGGGCCTGGCGGTGACCGGTGCGGGCGGTGACGTGCTCTACATCGAGGCGTCGCTGGCCGACAAGGAGACCGGCGACACCGGGGTGACGCTCACCGGCCAGCTCGGCGACGTCATGAAGGAGTCGGCCCGGATCGCGCTCAGCTACCTGCGTTCGCGCGGCGCCGAGCTCGAACTGCCCGTCGGCGACCTGAAGGAACGCGGCGTGCACGTCCACGTGCCCGCCGGCGCGATCCCGAAGGACGGGCCGAGCGCGGGCATCACGATGACCACCGCGCTGGCGTCGCTCCTGTCGGGGCGGCCGGTCCGGTCGGACGTCGCGATGACCGGCGAGGTCTCCCTGACCGGGCGGGTGCTCCCGATCGGCGGGCTCAAGCAGAAGCTGCTCGCGGCCAGCCGCCTCGGCATCACGACCGCGATCGTGCCCAAGCGGAACGAGCCGGACCTGGAGGAGGTGCCCGCGGAGGTGCTGGAGAACATGACGGTCTTCGCCGTCAGCGACGTCCGTGAGGTGCTGGACCTGGCCCTGGAGCCCGCCACCACCGACACCCCCGTCACCGTCTGATTCCAGAAGGGAACGCCTGTGCCAGGCCCCTGCGGCCTGGCACAGGCGTTCTGTCGTGTTCAGCGGATTGTCGTGCTTAGCGGATTGTTAGCGGCTCGCGAGATGCTCTGTGCGCACGGGAGGACGGGGCGTCTTCGCGAGGGCGGGGCCATGTTGCGGGGCGTGCGCCATCGGAGAAGATCCGGTGCGTGTCCGAGTCGCGGAGACGCCCAATCCGTTGCGGGGACCGACACGTTTCAGCGTCGGCCGTAGCCACGGCCCCCGCCTCGTACGGCGGCCGAGGCGGGGGCAGGAAAGCGGCAGGAAACGGGCAGGCAAGCGGCAGGACCACAGAGGTGATGACCACAGGCGCATAGCGGTTGGCGGAAATCCGGCATAACGGGAGCGGAGCGGCTACAGTGGGCGACTCCCCGCCCTCTTTTCGCATGCCGTGAGGTAGACGCCGATGCCCGGTGGGCTGTACTTCCGCGTCCTCGGCCCCGTGGTCGCCGAACGCGACGGCGTGCCGCTGGACGTGGGTGGCCCCCAGCCGCGCGCCGTGCTCGGCCTGCTTCTCCTGGAGGCCGGCCGGGTCGTGTCGGTGGACCGGCTGGCGAGGGCGCTGTGGGAGGACGAACCGCCCAACTCGTGGCGGGTCCAGCTCCAGGGCATGGTCTCCCGGCTGCGCCGCAACCTGGGCGCGGGCGGCGAACGCACGTCCGCGCCGATCGACACGGTCCCGCCCGGATACCGGCTGCGGTTGTCAGACGATCAGCTGGACCTCCTGGTCTTCCGGCGCGAAGTCGACCAGGCCAGGCGGCACATGGCGGCGGGGGAGCACCTGCTCGCCGCCGAGCTTTTGCACGCGGCGATGGCCCGGTGGCGCGGCCCGGTGTGCGCCGACGTGGTCTCGCCGTACGTTCGGCAGGCCGCAGCGGACTGGGAGGATCTCCGGCTGGCCGCGCTGGAGGACCGGATCGACGCCGACATGGCCCGGGGCCATCACGACGGGCTTGCCGCCGAGCTGCAAGGGCTCGTCCGGGAGCATCCGCTCCGGGAGCGCTTCAGCGGCCAGCTCATGACCGTCCTCTCCCGCGCGGGACGGCCGGCCGACGCCCTGGCGGTGTTCCGGGACGCCCGCGAACGCATGGTGGCCGAGCTGGGGATCGAGCCGTCCACCCGGCTCCAGCAGCTCCACCGGGCCATCCTCACGGGTGTGCACGGTGCGGAGAACGCCGACGCCGTGCGGGGCCTCCCGTACGTCGTGCCGCGCCAGCTCCCCGCCGATGTCGTCGACCATGTGGGCCGGGAAGGGCTGCTGGCGGAGCTGGACGCCGTCCTGTCCTCGGGCGTGCCCCGGGCGGCTCCGCCGCGTATCGCGATCACCGGGCCCGGCGGCATCGGCAAGACCGCGCTCGCCCTGCGCCTGGCTCACCGGAACCGCGAGGTCTACGCGGACGGCCAGCTCTACGCGCGGCTCGGCACCGCCGACGCCGCCGATGTGCTGGCGACCTTCCTGCACGCGCTCGGCGTGCCGCCCGCGGGCGTGCCGCAGGAGGTCGACGAACGCGGCTCCCTGTTCCGCGAGCTGCTGGCCACCCGCCGCGTGCTCCTCGTCCTGGACGACGTGACGGACGAGGAGCAGCTGCGTCCGCTGATGCCCGCCGAGCCGCGCTGCGCGGTTCTGATCACCAGCCGCCGGCGGTTGTCGGGCGAGGGCGCGCTGCGGGCCGTCCAGCTCGACGCGCTGCCCGCCGACGCGGGCCTGCGCCTGTTCGGAGCCATCGCGGGCCCGGAGCGCGCCGCGGCCGAGCCGGACGCGGCGGCCGAGATCGTCCGGTTGTGCGGTGGGCTGCCGCTCGCCGTCCGGATCGCCGCCGCGCGCCTTCGTACGCGGCCCGACCTGACGGTCCAGGACATGGCACGGCGCCTGGCCTCCCAGCGTGACCGGCTCGACTGGTTAAAGCAGGGCGACGTCGGCGTGCGGGCCAGCTTCCAGGAGTCCTACTCCGCGCTGAACCCCGATCAGCAGCGCCTCTTCCGGTGTCTCGGGGCGCTGGAGGCCCCGGAGTTCCCCTCATGGGTCCCCGCCGCCCTGCTCGCGGGCGACGCCGCGGAGGCCGAACGCCTCCTGGACGACCTCGTGGACGTTCACCTGGTCGAGCCCGCCGGCCGCGGCGTGACCGGGCCGCGGTACCGCGTACACGACCTGATCCACCTCATGGCCGCCGAGCTCGCGGACCCCGCCGATCGGGTCACCGCGCTCCGCCGCCTGCTGGGTGGCTGGCAGGACCTGGCGGCGACGGCCGACGCCGAACTCCCGCACTGGTACGGCCTCGACCCTGCCCCGGCGCCGCTCTGGCGCGCGCCCGCCCACATGCACGAGGCCGTACGAGCCGCACCGTTCAGCTGGTTCGACGAGGAACGTGTCCAGCTTTCCGGCCAACTGAGATCGGCGGAGAAGCAGGACCTCGGCGCGGTGTGGCCCTTGGCGCAGAGCGCGACCACCTACTTCGACCTGCGGGGCCGGTTCGACGAGTGGAGCGCGGCCCTGCACGCCGGGCTGCGGGTGGCCGAACGGACCGGGGATCGCCTCGGGGAGGCCTGCATGCTCGGCCTCCTCGTGGACTGCGAGTCGAGCCGGTTCGAGCTCGGCGCAGGCCTCCAGTACGCCGAACGCGCGCTGGCCGCATACCGGTCGCTTCCGCCGTACGAGCATGAGCCGCTGCCGACGGCGCCCTTGGACGAGCATTGCCCGCCGCTGGAGGAGGCCCGGCGAGCCGGGGACGCCCTCGGCGTCGGCCGCTTCGCCTTCACGCTCTGCCTGCGCAGCCGCGAAACGGGGGAACGCGGCGACTACCTGTCACTCCTGGAGGAGGCCACGGCGGCGTTCGAGGCCTGCGGCGCTCCCGTGGCCGAGCTGTGGACGCTCAAGACCGCGTGGCTGGCGCACCTCAAGCTCGGCCGGATCGACGACGCGCTCGCCTCCCTGGAGCGGGGAATAGCGATCATCATGCGGCTGGGGGACGACTTCGAGAGCACGTCGGTCGTCGGCGAGATCGGCACGCTGCTGGTCACGGCAGGCCGGCTCGGCGAAGCCGGCGAGCTGGCCCGCGAGACCCTGCGTCGTGCCCGTGCGCACGGCCACCGATGGGATGAGGCCGCCGCGCTCGACATCCTGGCGACCCTCGCCGAAGCCTCCGGTGACCGGCACGCCGCCGTCGACGCCCGGCTGCAGGCCCTCGCGTTGTGGCGGCGGCTGAACGCCGAGGCCCGCATCTCCGACACCATGGCCAGGCTCGCAGGTGACCTCAGCGTCAGCAGCCTCCTGCAGGGCTAGTCCTTCGGCAGCCTCCCGCCGGGCTAGTCCTTCGGCGTCAGGCGGAAGATGCGCAGCTGGCGTTCCACGCGTTCGACGTAGCGGTCGTACACCGGCCAGACCTTCATGAGCTTCGGCCACACTTCGGTGCGCTCGTCGTCGTCGAGCAGGTGCGCGGTGACCGCGACCGTCCGGCCGCGGAAGCTCACCTCGGCGTCGGGGTTCTTGAGGAGGTTGCCGGTCCAGGCCGGGTGCTTCTCGCGGCCGAAGTTGGACCCGACGATGACCCAGGTGCCGTCCGGCTCCGGCATGCAGGCGAGCGGCGCCTGCCGAGGCTTGCCGCTGACCGCGCCCGTGGTGGTGAGGACGAGGCTGGGCACGAGCGCCTGGCCGAGCAGGAAACGGCCCCCGCTGGCCTTGTGCAGGGCGCGGTCCAGCGGTGGCACGATCTTCGGGGCGATCTTGGCGAACACGGGGGAGCCGGAGACGCGCTGCATGATGGGGCCCATCGTGCGCTGGATGAGGGTGGGCATCTGCTGCTCCTTGCTGGCGATGTTCGGGGCCGGGGCGAGGCGTCCGGCCTTGCGCGGATCGAGGTGGCCGGCCGCGGCCAGCCAGCGGAGCCCGTCCTCGACGGTGTCGCGGACCGGCCGCAGGTCCAGGTCCAGGGCGTCGAGGGCGGGCCGGTCGTCGGTCGGCACGAGCTTGACCATGAACTCGGCGGCGTCCCGGGTCAGTGGATAGTCGAACGTCTTGACGCGCTTGGCCAGGTCGAGCGCCGAACCCAGGCCGAGCATGACGGAGCCGGGCACGGTGAGGCGGCGGCACTTGACCCCGGTGAGGTCGTCGCAGAGATCGGCGCATTCCGGCCATGTCAGATAGTGGCCACCGAGCAGCCAGCGTTCGCCGCTCCGTTCGGCGGTCACCGTGCGCGCGACGGCCTCCGCCAGATCGCGGACATCGATGATCGAGACGCCTCCGCGCGGCATCGGCCAGGCCTTGCCGAGGGCCCCCGCGAGCCCTTCCATCAGCGCGTCCAGCGTCGGCTGATGGGGACCGCAGACGCCGCCGGGGTAGAGGATCGTGACGGGTGCGCCCTCGTCCTGGAGGCCGCGGACGTATCGCTCGGCCTCCAGTTTGGATTTGCCGTAGTCGGTGCGCGGTGCGGCGAGCGGGCCGTCGGCGGTGATGACGGGGCCGGACGGCGGGACGAAGACGGCGACGGTCGAGATGTGCACCACCGGGTCGAGCCCGCGGGCCACGGCGCCGCCGATGACGTTGCGGGTGCCGTCGACGTTGACCTTCACGATGTTCGCCTCGGTGCCGGTGACCCCGATCGCGGCGGCGGCGTGGACCGCGGCGTCGCAGCCGTCCAGGCCCTCGGCGACGGCGGCCTCGTCGAGCATGTCGCCGGGCACGAGTTCGACGTTCTCGGCGGGGACGCCGACGGCGTTGAGGACCTTGGCGGCCTTGCCCGGGTCGCGGACGAGCGCTCGCGGGCGGTGCCCGGCCGCGAGCAGGGCGGCCACGGTGTACGACCCGACGAAGCCGGACGCGCCGGTGAGGAAGACCCGCATGCGATCAAACTAGCGTTTGGTCGGGTAGGGATTCAATCGCGACGCCTCTTTCCGGTTTCGGTCTTCATCTTTTGCCGTCAAATCTGGTCCTGGCCGTTGACGGTTCTGGAACGCTCCAGCACACTCGGGTCCCACCCAACCGCGAACGGGAGGGGACTTATGAGAATCGCATTGGCAGGCGCGGGACGCATCGGGGCCCGCCACGCAGCCGCGCTGGCCGGGCTGCCCGAGGTCGAGGCCGTGCTGGCCGCCGACGCCGATCCGCGGCGCGCCCGCGATCTGGCCGCCAGGGTGCGCGGCGTACGGGCCGTCGACACCGTCGAGAAACTGTTCACCACGGGCGCCGACGGCCTGGTGATCACCGCCGCGACCGACGCGCACGCCGGGCTGGTCGGCCGGAGCGTGGCCGCCGGCATGCCGGTCTTCTGCGAGAAGCCACTGGCGTCGACTGTTGATGGAACGTTCCAAACCGTTGCCGCCGCACGTGCCGCGGGAGTGCCCGTGCAGGTCGGCTTCCAGCGCCGCTTCGACGCGGGCTACCTCGTGGCACGGGACGCGGTCGCCTCCGGACGGCTCGGCTGGCTGCACACCGTGCGGTCGTGCAGCTTCGACCCGGCGCCGCCGCCCGCGGGCTACATCCCGACGTCCGGCGGGCTCTTCCGGGACTGCGTGATCCACGATCTCGACTCCATCCGCTTCGTCACCGGCCGCGAGGTGGTCCGGGTCATGGCCATGGGCGCCAACAAGGGCGACGAGATCTTCCGGGAGAGCGGCGACGTCGACACCGGGACCGCACTCGTCACGCTGGACGACGGCACCCTCTGCACGGCGTCGGCCACCCGCTACAACGCCGCCGGGTACGACGTGCGGCTGGAGGTCTTCGGCTCCAAGGACAGCGTCGTCGCCGGTCTGGACGACCAGACGCCCATCAGCCCCATACCTGAACGGGCCCGGCCGGCCGGGCACGCCGCCGAGGCCTACAGCGGCTTCCTCGAACGCTTCGCCGCCGCGTACGACGCCGAGCTGCGCGCGTTCACCGACCTGGTCGCCGGGCGGCGGAGCAACCCGTGCCCGCCTGAGGAGGCGCTCGAAGCGTGCTATCTGGCCGAGGCCTGCGAGCTCTCCAAGCACGAGGGCAGGGTCGTCGAGATCGAGGAGGTACGGCGATGAGGATCGCCGGGGCGCCGATCTCGTGGGGTGTGTGCGAGGTGCCGGGCTGGGGCCACCAGCTGGCGCCGGACCGGGTGCTGGCCGAGATGCGCGACCTCGGCATCACCGCGACCGAGCTCGGCCCAGCCGGGTTCCTTCCGATCGGGCGGGATGAACGCGACGAGCTGCTCGAGTCGTACGGGCTGGAGCTGATCGGCGGGTTCGTGCCCGTCGTCCTGCACGATCCCGCGTACGACCCCATGCCGGAGGCCAGGCGTGCCCTCGACGACCTCGGCGAGGGCACGACGCTGGTGTTGGCGGCGGTCACCGGGCTCGACGGTTACGACCGGCGGCCGGCCCTGGACACCAAGGGCTGGACCACCCTGCTGGCCAACCTCGATGCGATCTTCGCCATGGCCGCCGACCGCGGGCGGTGTGCCGTCCTGCATCCGCATGTCGGCACGATGGTGGAACGCCGCGACGAGGTCGAGATGGTCCTCGGCGAATGCGGGATCCCCCTCTGCCTCGACACCGGCCACCTCCTCATCGGAGGCACGGACCCGTCCTGGCTGGCCCGCACCGCCGCCCACCGGATCGCCCACGTTCACCTCAAGGACGTGGACACTCAGCTCGCCGAGCAGGTGCGCGCGGGGCAGACCGGCTACACCGAAGCGGTCGGCGCCGGGATGTACCGGCCGCTCGGCCGCGGGGACATTGACATCGCCGGGATCGTCCGCAGTCTGGAAAACGCCGGGTACGAAGGCTGGTACGTCATGGAGCAGGACGCCGTGCTCACCGCCGAGCCCGCACCGGGCGGCGGGCCCTACGACGACGTCCGGGCGAGCCTGGAATACCTGGCCGAGTCCGACCTGACTGAGTCCAACCTGACTGAGGTGGACCTGACTGAGCCGGACCTGACAGACGCGGGCCCGGCAGAGGCCGGTTTGGCGGAGGGGGCGTCGTGACGAGCCGGTACGACCTGATCACCATGGGCCGGGTGAGCGTGGACATCTACCCGCACCAGGTGGGCGTCCCGCTGGAGGACGTGGAGACGTTCGGCAAGTATCTCGGCGGGAGCCCCACCAACGTGGCGGTGGCCGCGGCCCGGCTCGGCCGCCGCACCGCGGTGATCACCCGGACCGGCGACGATCCGTTCGGCCGGTTCGTGCACCGCGCGCTCAAGGAGTACGGAGTCGACGACCGCTTCGTCACGGCGGTTCCGGGGCTGCCGACACCACTGGCGTTCTGCGAGATCTTCCCTCCGGACGACTTCCCGCTCTACTTCTACCGGTATCCGAAGGCCCCCGACCTGGAGATCCGGCCGGACGAGCTGGACCTGGACGCCATCCGTTCCGCGCGCCTCGTCTGGGCCACGGTGACCGGGCTGTCCCAGGAACCGAGCCGCGAATCCACCCTGGCCGCGCTCGCAGAGCACACCGGGAGCGCCGGGCGGACCGTGCTCGACCTCGACTACCGGCCGATGCTCTGGTCCGCGCCCGAGAACGCCCGGCGGTGGGCGCAGTCCGCGCTGGAACACGCGACCGTGGCCGTCGGAAACCTGGAGGAGTGCGAGGTCGCGGTGGGCGAGCGGGAGCCGCACGCCGCCGCCCGCGCCCTCCTCGACCGCGGCATCGAACTCGCCGTCGTGAAGCGCGGCCCCGAGGGCGTCCTCGCCGCGACAGCGGATCAGGTGGTGGAGGTCCCGCCCGCGCAGGTGAAGGTCGTGAACGGGCTGGGAGCCGGGGACGCGTTCGGCGGCGCCCTGTGCCACGGGCTGCTCGCCGGATGGGACCTTGAGCGTGTCATCACGTTCGCGGGCGCCGCCGGTGCGATCGTGGCCTCACGGCTGGCCTGCTCCGACGCCATGCCGACCGAGACCGAAGTGGACGAACTCCTCTGGGAGACTTCGAGATGAAGCATCACCTGCCCTCTGGGATGACCGCCGACGGGCCGTACCGCCTGATCATCACGCCCGAGACGGCCGGCTGGGAGCACACCGCGCTGCGGGTGCTCGAACTGCCGGTCGGCGGCGCGCACACGTTCGGCACCGGCGAGTTCGAGATGATCGTGCTGCCGCTCTCCGGCTCGTGCCGCGTCACCTGCGACGGGGAGGTCCTGGAGCTGCGCGGCCGCCGCACCGTCTTCACGCGGGTCTCCGACTTCGCCTACGTGCCGCGCGACGCGCAGGTCACCATCACTGGGCGGGGACGGTTCGCGCTGGCGGGGGCACGGTGCCGCGAACGGCTCGTACCGCGCTACGGCCCGGCGGGACGGGTGCCCGTCGAGCTGCGCGGAGCGGGACCGGCCAGCCGCCAGGTCAACAACTTCGGCACACCCGAGGGGTTCCCGTACGCGGACAAGCTCATCGCCTGCGAGGTCCTGACGCCGGGTGGTTGCTGGTCGTCGTTCCCGCCGCACAAGCACGACGAGGAGACGCCGACGGAGTCCGTCCTCGAAGAGATCTACTACTTCGAGGTCGAGGGTCCGTCCGGCATGGCCTACCAGCGGGTCTACGGCTCGACCGACGTCCTCGAAGAGGTCCGCACCGGGGACGCCGTGCTGATCCCGCACGGCTGGCACGGCCCGTCGATGGCGGTGCCGGGACATGATCTCTACTACCTGAACGTGATGGCCGGGCCCTCGGACGAACGCGCCTGGCGGATCTGCGACGACCCGGCCCACACCTGGATCCGCGAGACGTGGACCACGCAGTACATCGATCCCAGGCTCCCGTTGACGTCGGTGGAGGAACGATGACCAGGCTCACCGTCGCGCAGGCGACCGTCCGCTTCCTGGCGCACCAGTGGTCCGAACGGGACGGCGAACGTCACCGTTTGATCTCGGGATGCTTCGGAATCTTCGGACACGGGAATGTGGCGGGGATCGGGCAGGCACTGCTGGAGGAGGGCTTCCCCTATCACATGGCCCGCAACGAGCAGGCGATGGTCCACACGGCCGTCGGGTACGCGCGCACGCAGGACCGGCTGCGCACGTACGCCTGTACGACGTCGATCGGTCCGGGCGCGACCAACATGGTCACGGGCGCCGCGCTGGCCACGATCAACCGCCTCCCCGTGCTGCTGCTCCCCGGCGACATCTTCGCCACGCGCAGCGCCAACCCCGTGCTCCAGGAGCTGGAGGACGCCCGTTCGTACGACGTGTCGGTCAACGACTGCCTCAAGCCGGTGTCGAAGTACTGGGACCGGATCAACCGGCCGGAACAGCTCCCGTCCGCGCTGCTGGCCGCGATGCGCGTGCTGACCGACCCGGCCGAGACCGGCGCGGTCACGCTCGCGCTGCCGCAGGACGTCCAGGCCGAGGCGTACGACTGGCCGGACGAGCTGTTCGAGGACCGCGTCTGGCACGTCGGCCGCCCGGTGCCCGAGCCCGCCGCACTCGCGCGGGCGGCGGCGTTCCTCACGGCGGCGGAACGGCCCTTGATCGTCGCGGGCGGCGGTGTCATCTATTCAGGTGCCGCCGGCGAACTGCGTGCGTTCGCCGAGCAGACCGGCGTGCCCGTCGCCGAGACGCAGGCGGGCAAGGGCTCGCTCGCCTGGGACCACCCCTGTGCTGTGGGCGCGATCGGCGCCACCGGTTCGACCGCCGCCAACGCGCTCGCGCGCGAGGCCGACGTCGTGCTCGGCATCGGGACCCGCTACAGCGACTTCACCACCGCCTCACGCAGCCTCTTCGCGCGGCCGGGCGTGCGGTTCGTCAACCTCAACGTCGCCGCCTTCGACGCCGCCAAACACGCGGGGGAGTCCCTCGTTGCCGACGCACGGGCCGGCCTCGCCGCCTTGCGCGGAGCGGTCGGTGACTGGGCCGTCCCGGAGTCCTACCAGGAGGAGGCCCGGATCCTGGTCGCGCGCTGGAACACGACCGTCGACCAGGCGTACGCCCTCGGCCACACGCCGCTCCCCGCCCAATCGGAGATCCTCGGCGTCGTCAACGAGGTCAGCGGGCCCCGCGACGTGGTGGTGTGCGCCGCCGGGGCGATGCCGGGCGACCTGCACAAGCTGTGGCGGGCCCGTGACCCCAAGGGCTACCACGTGGAGTACGGCTTCTCCTGCATGGGCTACGAGATCGCGGGCGGGCTGGGCGTCAAGCTCGCGGCGCCCGACCGGGACGTGTTCGTGATGGTCGGCGACGGCTCGTACCTGATGATGGCGCAGGAACTGGTGACCGCCGTCGCCGAGGGGGTCAAGCTGATCGTCGTCCTCGTGAACAACCACGGCTACGCCTCCATCGGCGGCCTGTCGGAGACGGTCGGCGCCCAGCGTTTCGGCACGGCTTACCGCGACCGCGAGGGCGGCCTGCTCCCGGTCGACCTCGCCGCCAACGCCGCCAGCCTCGGCGCCGACGTCGAGCGCGCGGGTACGATCGCCGAGTTCCGCGCCGCGCTGCAGCGGGCCAAGGAGTCCGCGCGCACGACCGTCGTCCACGTTGAGACCGATCCGCTCGTATCCGCTCCCGGCAGTGAGGCCTGGTGGGACGTCCCCGTCGCCGAGGTGTCGGCGCTGGAGACGACCCAGGAGGCCCGCGCCCGATACGAGAAGGAGCGGCAAGCCCGACGCTCCTACCTGTGACCTTTCTTCGCTTTCCTAGCCCACCCCATTCGGGGAGAACGGAGAACGCCCAATGAAGCGCATACGGAGGTCCGGCCTGACGGCCCTGGCGGTGGCGGGCGTGCTGTCCTTGGCGCTCACCGCGTGCAGTGAGTCGGGCGGCAAAGAGGCAGAGAAGACGCCGGGCGTGGGCGGTGCTGGGCCGAGGCTCAAGGTCGCCATGGTCACGCACTCCGGGCCGGGCGACACGTTCTGGGACATCGTCCAGAAGGGCGCCAAGGCGGCCGCCGCCAAGGACAACGTGGAGTTCCTCTACTCGGCCGACCCGGACGGCGGCAAGCAGGCGCAGCTCGTCCAGGCCGCCATCGACAAGAAGGTGGACGGCATCATCGTCACCTTCGCCAAGCCGGACGCGTTGAAGGACGTGGTCGCGCGCGCCACCGCGGCCAAGATCCCGGTCGTCTCGATCAACTCGGGCGCCGACGTGTCCGCGCAGTACGGCGCGGTCGCGCACTTCGGACAGGACGAGACCGTGGCGGGCGAGGCCGCCGGCCGCGAGCTCGCCAAGTCCAATGCGAAGAAGGCGCTGTGCGTCATCCACGAGCAGGGCAACGTCGGCCTGGAGGACCGCTGCGCCGGCGCTAAGAAGACCTTCGGCGGCTCGATGCAGAACCTCTTCGTGCAGGGCACCAACATGCCGCAGGTCAAGTCGTCCATCACCGCCAAGCTGCAGGCCGACAAGTCCGTCGACGGCATCCTGACCCTGAACGCCGCGATCGCCGCCACCGCCGTCGACTCAGCCAAGGAGGCGGGCAGCCAGGCCAAGGTGGCCACGTTCGACATGAACAAGGACCTGGTCGCCTCCCTCAAGGCGGGCACGATCCAGTTCGCCGTCGACCAGCAGCCCTATCTGCAGGGATACGAAGCGGTGGACGAGATCTGGCTGCTCAAGAACAACGGCAACGTCCTCGGCGGCGGGCGGCCGGTGCTGACCGGGCCGGCCATCGTCACCAAGGACACCGCGGCCTCGATCGAGCAGTTCGCCAACCAGGGCACGCGCTGATGGGTCAGGCAGTCGTCCAGCCGCCGCCGATCGCGGCCGACGAACGGGTCACCCGGCGGTCGCCCGTGCGGCGGCTGCTGGGCCGCCCGGAGCTCGGCGCGCTGATCGGCGCGGTGGCGGTGTTCGTGTTCTTCTCCGTCGTCGCCGACGCGTTCCTGCAGGCCAGCTCGTTCTCGACGGTGCTGTACGCGGGTTCCACGTTCGGCATCATGGCGGTCGGCGTCTCGCTGCTGATGATCGGCGGCGAGTTCGACCTGTCCGCCGGGGTGATGGTGACGACGTCGGCGCTGATCGCCGCGCTGTTCAGCTACCAGCTCACGCTGAACGTGTGGGTCGGCGTGGTGATCTCGCTCGTTCTCACGCTCGCGCTGGGATTCCTCAACGGGCTGCTCTATGTCAAGACCGGGCTGCCCAGCTTCATCATCACGCTCGCGACGTTCTTCATGCTGGCCGGCGCCAATCTCGGCGTGACCAAGGCCGTCACCGGCAACGTCGCCAGCGACTCGGTCCGCGACATGGACGGGTTCGCCACGGCGCGGAACGTGTTCGCGTCCGACGTGGTGATCGGCGGTGTCAACGTCAACATCACGGTCTTCTGGTGGCTGCTGCTGGTCGCGGTGGCGACGTGGATCCTGCTGCGCACCCGCACGGGCAACTGGATCTTCGCGTCCGGCGGTGCCGCCGCCAGTGCCCGGGCGGTCGGCGTCCCGGTCACCCGGACCAAGATCGGCCTCTTCATGGGGGTCGCGTTCTGCGCCTGGTTCTCCGGGATGCACCTGCTGTTCGCGTTCGCCTCGGTGCAGTCCGGCGAGGGCGTCGGCAACGAGTTCTTCTTCATCATCTGCGCGGTGATCGGCGGCTGCCTGCTGACCGGCGGCTACGGATCGGCGATCGGCGCCGCCATCGGCGCGTTCATCTTCGGCATGGTCAACAAGGGCATCGTGTACGCCGAGTGGAACCCCGACTGGTTCAAGTTCTTCCTCGGCGCGATGTTGCTCATCGCCACCGTCGTCAACCTCATCGTGCGCCGACGAGTGGAGCAGTCGAGATGACGACCGGGAACACCGACACGACCGGGGCCACCGAAACGGCACAGCCCCTGGTCAGGCTCGACGGGGTCGGCAAGAACTACGGCAACATCATCGCCCTGCGCGAGGTGTCCCTGGAGGTCTCGCCCGGCGAAGTCACCTGCGTGCTCGGCGACAACGGCGCCGGCAAGTCCACCCTCATCAAGATCGTGGCGGGTCTGCACCGCCATGACGCCGGCGCGTACCACGTCGAGGGGGAGGCGGTCTCCTTCGCCTCGCCCCGCGAGGCCCTCGACCACGGCATCGCCACCGTCTACCAGGACCTGGCGGTCGTGCCGCTGATGCCCGTCTGGCGCAACTTCTTCCTCGGCTCGGAGAAGCGCAAGACGTTCGGGCTCATGGACATCGAGTTCATGCGCAAGACGACCAAGAGCGAGCTCCTCGCCATGGGCATCGACCTGCGTGACGTCGACCAGCCCATCGGCACCCTCTCGGGCGGCGAACGCCAGTGCGTCGCGATCGCCCGCGCCGTCTACTTCGGCGCGAAGGTGCTCGTGCTGGACGAACCGACAGCCGCCCTCGGCGTCAAGCAGGCGGGCGTCGTCCTCCGCTACATCGTCCAGGCACGCGAACGCGGGCTCGGCGTCATCTTCATCACCCACAACCCGCACCACGCCTACCCGGTCGGCGACCGCTTCCTGATCCTCAAACGCGGACGCAGCATCGGCTACCACAGCAAGGACGACATCACCCTGGACGAGCTCACCGCCCTCATGGCGGGCGGCTCCGAACTCGAAGAGCTCGCCCACGAGCTGCAAGGCATCACCGCGGGCAAGGAACTGACCGAGGAGGCCAAGAAGCTCGGCCTCACCGACTAGAGCCAGGTGGCAGCGGCGAGGATCTTCTCCAGGCCGGGGGTGTTCCAGTCGTCCACGATGAGGATCTTGGACTGCGGGAAGAACCACGTCTTCTGGATGAACGGGTCCTTGCGGGTGCCATTGACGTCCTGGGCGATGCAGTAGAAACGCCACTCGTAATACTCGGCCTTGCGGTTGCCGACCTGCGCCAGGCCCTTCTTCATGAGCCGGTCGGGAGTTCGCATCCGGTAGGTGGCGGGTTTGGGCGGGCACACGCCGCCCGGATCGTTCGCAGGGTGGAAGCCCTTGCCCCGCCGGTACCTGGCCTCCTGTGCCTCCTGCGTCCAGAGCATCTTGTTCTCGTCCAGCAGCGCGAAGCTCGGGCAACCGGAGTTGTAGTAGGTCCTCCTCATGTCCGGGTACCAGGCGTTGGCCGGGCAGCGGCCCGGCACGTCGACCCGGTAGTTGCCGCCCGGCCCGCCGAGGCGCTGGACCTTCCATCCCTGGGGGACCGACAGCTGCAGCCTGCCAAGGGTGATCGGGATGCCGGGCGGCGGCGCGGGGGACGAGTTGGCGGCCGGCGCCTTGGGCTCCGGCTCGGGTTTGGCGGCCTGGTAGACGCCGACGCCACCGGCGGTGGCGCCGACGACGGCCGTTCCGGCGATGGCGACGGCGGTCTTGGTGCTGAGCGCGGTGAGCACCCCGCTGGAGCCCGCGGTGGAGGCGCCGGCCCCGGCCGCCGCCACGGACGCGCCCGGTGCGAACCCGGCTGCGGCGAGCGGGAAGAGCGCGGCGAGCGCGATGGCCGTGCCGGCGAGGGCGCGGACGCCGCGTGACTCCCAGTCCGGGCCGTACGTGGAGCGGGCGACCTCTTCGAGCTCCCCGACGAAGACGGCCGCGCTCGCGGGGCGTTCACCCGGTTCCTTGGCCATGCCCTTCGCGACGAGCGGCCGCAGTGCGGTGGGGATGGCCTCCAGCGGGATGGGCGTGTTGACGTGCCCGTTCATGAGCGCGGCCTGGTTGCCGCCCTCGTACGGACGGCGGCCGGTGACGCATTCGAAGAAGACGCAGGTGGCGGCGTAGACGTCGGTCGCCGGGGACGCCGGTCCACCCCGCCACTGCTCGGGCGCCATGTAGAGCGGCGTGCCGGCGGACGACGACGCGCCCTCGGGCGTGGCGATCCCGAAGTCGATGAGCTTGCTCCGCCCGTCGGCCGGTACGACCACGTTCGCCGGTTTGTAGTCGCGGTGGACGACGCCCGCCGTGTGAGCGGCGGCAAGGCCCAGCAGCGAACCCTTGAGGACGGTCAGCGCCGCCTCCGGCTCCAGCGTCCCGTACCGCTCCAGGATCGTCTTGAACGGGACGCCCTCGACCGCCTCCATGATGATCGCGACGCCCTCGTCCGTCTCGACCAGCCGGTAGAGGCGGGCGACATGGGGGTTGTCGACCTGCCCGAGCATGCGCGCCTCCTGCCGGAGCCTTCGCTGAGCCTCCGGGTCGGCGTCGGCGGGCAGGTACTTGATCGCTACCGGCGTGCCCCGCTCGGCATGCCGGGCGAGCACCACCCTGCCCTGGGCGCCCCGGCCCAGCTCCCGCACTTCCTCGAACCCAGAGACCCGCCACTCCGTCAACGCCGTGCTCCCTGCCCGTCAGTGATCCGCCGCCTGTCTGACGCGGATCCCGCCCTCCAGGTTCGCGGACGATGATCTCTGACCCGTCACGTCAGGCCGCCGTGTCAGACTGCTCTGTCAGATCGCTGTCAGGCCGTCCAGGTGGCCTTCTGGAGGATCGCGCCGAGGCCGGGGGTGTTCCATTCGTCCACGATGAGGACGTTCGACTGCGGGAGGTACCAGAGGCGGTGCACGAAGCTGACGTTCGTCTTCTCGTACTTGGGAATGATCTTCGCGCAGGTGATCTGCCACTCGCGGTACTCGGCCTGGCGCCCGCCGATGGGGGCCAAGCCTCGTTTCACGAGCTTTTGACCTCCGACGCCGAACAGGTCGGCGCGGGGCGGGCAGGCGTGCGTCGCCTCGGTGTCGGGGGCGAAGGTACTCGTGATCTTGAACGTGTTCCAGCCCAGCTCGCCGTCGTTGCGAAACGGCATGACGATCACCGCGAAGCTCGGGCAGTGGTTGTTGTAGTAGGGGTCCTGCTCGCGCGTCTTCCCCTCGCGCTTGTCGTTTTCCTGAACCAGCTTCGGCACGCGGCATTGACCGGGCACATTCACCCGGTAGTTGTACGTCAAGGGCGTCCGGGAGTTGCGTTCGTACACCGGTAGCGGGTGCGACTTCCAGGTCAGGGGGAGCCGCAGGGAAAGCTTGCCGAACGCGACGTTCTTGCCCGGAGCGAGCGAGCTCGCCGCCGCGGCCGGTCTGCGCGGCTGCGTATCGTCGGACTGCGCGTACTCATAGACGCCGAAGACGCCCGCCGTGGCGCCGACCACGGCGGTGCTCGCGATCGCCACGGTGGCCTTCGTCCCCAGCGCTCCCACCACACCGGACGATCCCGCGGCCGAGGCGCCCGCGCCCGCGGCGACGCCCGCCGGGGCGAGGCCCGCGGCGGCGAGCGGGAACAGCGCGGCGAACGCCAGGGCGGCGCCGCCCAGGATCTGCACCCCGCGCGACTCCCAGTCGGACCCGTAGGCCTTGCGCGCGGTCTCCTCCAGCTCGGCGACGAACGCGGCGGCGCTCGGCGGGCGTTGCGCCGCCTCCTTGGCCATGCCGCGCGCCACGAGATGCCGCAGCGGCTGGTCGACCTCTTCGAGCGGGACGGGGGTGTTGAGGTGCGCGTTCATGAGCGCGGCCTGGTTGCCGCCCTCGTACGGACGGCGGCCGGTGACGCATTCGAAGAAGACGCAGGCGGCCGCGTAGACATCGGTGGCCGGGCTCGCGGGCCCGCCCCGCCACTGCTCGGGCGCCATGTAGACGGGCGTGCCGGAGGCGGAAGAGCTTCCGGTGAACGTGGCGATGCCGAAGTCGATGAGCTTGCTCAGGCCGTCGGCCCGGACGACGACGTTCGCGGGCTTGTAGTCGCGGTGGACCACACCCACCGCGTGGGCGGCGGCGAGGCCCAGCAGCGAACCTTTGAGGACGGTCAGCGCTGCTTCTGGCTCCAGCGTTCCATAACGTTCGAGGATCGTCTTGAACGGAACGCCCTCGACGGCCTCCATGATGATCGCGACGCCCTCGTCCGCCTCGACCAGCCGGTAGAGCTTGGCGACGTGCGGGTTGCGCACCTGGCCGAGCATCCGTGCCTCGTAGCGGAAACGCTCCTGCGCCCCGGCGTCCGCGTCGGCCGGCAGATATTTGATGGCCACAGGAGTGCCCTTGACGGCATGCCGCGCCAGCACAACGCGACCCTGCCCGCCCCGGCCAAGCTCCTTGACTTCTTCGAATTCCGAAACACTCCACTCAGTCACGCCCATGTGACGCATCATGCACCCGAAAAGTTGTCGTTCGTCCCTGGAGTGTCACTCGTCCGACGTGATGATGTGGCGTGCGGTGTAGCTGACATCCGGATGGGCGTGAGTGCGAAGAAGGCGGAGCAGGGCGCGCCATTCCTCCGGCCAGCCCGCTCGCGGTGCGTGACGACCGGCCAGGGCGCAGGCGAACAGGCCACCGGACAGGTCGCCGCGCGCGGCGAGCCGTTCCGCGTGCGGCTGGACCTGCGCGGGCTCGGGCAGCAAGTAGCCGTACGACCAGGGCTCCACGTCGCCGGAGGCCAGCGCGTGCGCGACGGCGTCGACCGCCAGGACGCCGCCCATGGGCCGGTCGGCGAGCGCGTCGATCTCAGCGGCGACGCCGGGGGCGTCCCACCGTACGGCCGCCGCGAGGAGCTCGCTCGCCTGCGGTTCCGGCAGCCGCCCGTCGAGGGCACGGACGGCGGGTTCGGCGGCGTCGCGGGAGCGCACGGCCTTCGCGCGCACGGCGTCGACGAGGGCGCCGAGCCGCTGGAAGGCGGGCCGGTCGCGGTCGGCGGCCGCGTCGGGCTCGGCGGAGGCGCCAGCGAGAGCGTCGGCCGCCGCCGAGAGCTCGGCGGCGCCCGTGCCGCTCGTTGCGCAGCCGATCAGTGCGTCGAGCGCGGCCCGCCAGCCGGTCACGGCCAGGTCGGTGAGGAGCGCGGCGGCGACGGCGGGCGCGTCGGGCGCCCACGGCGCCCAGGCGGGGAGCGCGGGCAGTGCCGCAGCACGCGCCTCGGGGTCGGTGGAGCGGGCGACGTGGACCACAAGCCGCCCGTAGGCGGGCCGGTGCCGATCCTCGATCAGGAACGGAGACGTGCCGAGGACCTGGCGGGCCAGGTCGCGCGGACCGTTCGCGGCCTCGGTCAGGATCCGCATCGCGACCGGGTCGCCCAGGCGCGCGCGCATGGCCGAGGCGATCGCGGCCCGCACATCGCGATGCTGGCCGGGGTCGTCCCAGGCGGCCTCGATCAGGGCCATCGCCTCGGGCACCCGGTTGTGCAGGAGGATGCGCAAGGACTCCTTGCGAGCGGTGATCTTCCCGGTGGTGAGCACCGGTCCGAGCTGGGCCGCGAGGGCGCTCGGCGGTACGTAACGTGCCGCCCGGGCCGCCGCGTACACCGCGACATGCGCGTCATCGCCGGACGCGTGCTCCAGCAGAACGGGCAGCATGTCCTGGGGCGTCGAGATCCAGGGAGCGGCGGTCAGCGCGACCCGCCGCAGCAGTGCGTCCGGATGGGTGAGATAGGGGAGGAGCTCGTCAGCCCCCACGCCGGGCACCGCGCCGATGTTGCGGACGGCCTCCGCACGGCGCGCGTCGGGCGTGCCCTCGTCCTGTGCCAGGAGATGCTGCAACTCCAGGTAGCGGACGCGCTGCCCGGCAGTCCAGCGGCGCGGCCACGAGGACTCTGCCGAGGGCACGTGAACGACGTTCGGCGTCGAGAAGCGGCCCGGCGGCACGTTCCCCGACAGAGGAACGTCCAGCAGATCGGTACGGGCGGTGGCCATCACAGCGAACACGCTGGCAAGAGCCACCGCGGACGGCTCCCGCGCCAGAAGGCGGGCGACGCGGTCCCCACGAGCCCGCGGCGGGGCGAGCCACAGCCTGATCGCTTCCTTGGCCACGGCCGTCTCCCGTGCGTCCGTGGCCTTCTCCAGCGCGTCCTGGAGCAGCGGGACGTCGTGCGCTCGGCGGCGCAGAGACCTGGTGAGCCTGAGCGCCAACCCGTGGTCGCCCCGCCGCTGCGCCTCGGAGAGCTGCGCCGCAAGCACGCGTACAAGACCGTGTTCGGCGCCGTGCGGCAGCACCGTGTCCAGCTGTCCGAACGCCGCGTCACCCAGGTGGTCGGTGAGCTTCCCGAACAGCTCCAGCCCCTCGGCCACAAGGCTCTCGTCGCCGCGCATCGCACCCTGCCGGCAGATGAGCCGGGCGAGCCGCGCGATCGCGTCGCGTGTGGCGTACGAGCAGTCGCGCGCGTTGAGGGCCTCCTCGGTGAGCCGGGCGAACGTGGCGCCATGCTCCCTCCGGATCTGGCCGGGCGGGATGGCGGCGAGCGCGTGCAGCGCCGCTGACCGGACCGGGTCCTGCTCGTTCCGCAGCCGCCCGAGCGAGTCGAACAGCCGCGCCAGCACGTCGGGGTCGCGGGCCCGCCCGGCGCAGCCGATGAGCAGCCGGTAGCCGGTCGCGCGTTCGTCGGCGTCCTGCCGCTCGGTGAGCGCCTTGAGGATGGGGAACGCCTCGTCGTACGGCAGATAGGAAGCGATCTCCCAGTACCTGGCCGGTGTATGAGCCACCCGCCGCAGCTCCAGCATGCGCCGGGCCTCCCGGACGCGCGCCGCAGCGGGCAGCACGTCGAGCAGTTCGGTGTTCAGCTCCATCGCGCCGCGGTCCACGCCGGTCATGACCAGCTCGAAGACCTGCTCCCGGCGGCTCGGCGGGAACTCCTCGACCAGCAGCCGCAGGACGCGCTCGTCTGCCCGGACCGCGTGCGCCACGGCGGCCAGGTCGTTCTCTCCCAGCTTGGTCATCCGCCGCCGGATGGACGGCGTGCGCAGCAGATTGACGAGCTGATCCCGGTGCGGCTCCGACAGCAGCAGCCGCATCATCCGGTCGCGGTCGGCGTCCAGGAGCTGCCCCAGCGGCGGGACCAGCGCCGCAGGCAGCGCTCCTTCCACCCAGTGACTTTCAAGAAGGCCGATGACTCGGCCGGGCTCATGCTCAACGGCCGCCGCGACACCGTCCGCCGGACCCCACCACCAGTGGCGCCGCATTCCCTCGGGGAGACCGGCGAGGGCCTCCTCCGCGTGGTCGAGCATCACGCCGGGGTGGGAGCGGCCGAACGACCGCCAGTTGGGCACCGCGTGGGCGAGCGCGCCGATGCGTTCGCGGGCAACCCGCTCTCCGCAGACCGGCAGCAGGGAGGCCGCCTCGTCCTCGCCCCACCGCGCCGCCACACGTTCGATCAGCGCCTCGGCCAGGTCCGCGCGCCGCCATCGCCGGATCCCCTGGTAGGCGGCCGAACGGAGGGCGGCGGGCGCGTCGTCGAGCAGCGCGGCGAACGCCTCCGGACCGACTCCGAGCCGTGCCGACCAGCCGATCGCGACCCCCGCCAGATCGACGGCGGGGTCCCGCATGGCCGCCGCCAGATGATCCAGACCCGCCGTGTCACGCGCGGCCGACGCGATGAAGATCGCCAGCGACCGTTCATAGTGGTCACCGCGGCCGAGCTCGTCGAGTACCTGGGGCTCAACTCCCTGGCGGGCGAGCGCCGCCAGGCGACGGCAGCGTTCGCCATGGGCGAGGGGTTCGATCTCGTTCAGCAGTTCCGCGACGCGCATGGAGCGCATCCTTCCGGATCACGAAGTCGCGGTCACCTCGATATCCGGCACGGGCCGGGTGGCGGAGATCTGGGCGGCTAGGAGGCGGACGCGGGGTTCGTGGTCGTCGTAGCCGACGACCACGGGGGGCTCGTTGTAGGGCATGGTGTCGGACGAGCGGCGCAGCTTCACGTACTGCCCGCAGGCATCGATGGCGTACGGCTCCATGTCGTCCTGGAGTGCGCCGATGACCGTGATGCCGTGCGTCTCACCGATCTTGCGGAAGAGGGCGACGGCCTCCTTGCGGTGCTCCTTGCCGAGGTTGCGGCCGAGCTCGTCGAGGACGAGGACCAGGCGGCCGCCGCCGGAGCTGGCGAGCGCGGCGGCGCAGACGAGCTTGACCGCCTTCTCGTCCATGAGGGCGGTGTTGGCACGACGGTTGTACGGGACGTACCGCTGGCCGTCCGAGCGTCGCCACTTGGGGGTCACGCGCCAGCGCCACTCCTGCTCGGGGTCGCCGGGTTGTTCGGGGGTCGGGAATTCCAGGGTCGCGCCATATCCGCCGTATGCCAGGTCGAGCTTCTCGAATTCTTCTGAAACGCGTTGGAGGCGTGCCCGGATCGCGGCGGTGAGGGCGGTGCGGTGGGCCTCGGCGGCACCGGCGGCCTCATGGGCGCCCTTCTGGGCCTTGTCGAGGTCGGCCCGGCGGGCGGAGAGCTGGACTTCGATCTGGTGGCGCTGGTGCCGTTCGTAGTCCTCCTGCTGGCGGAGGTAGTTCTCCAGGACCCTGACCAGGCGGGGGAACGTTGCCTGCTCTCGTTCGGTCCGGCGGCCTTCGCCCTCGGCTCTTGCGTTGAGGAGGAAACGCATCTCCTCCGGCATGTCCTCGTCGGCCGGGCCGTCGGGGAAGACCCGGCGTGTCCCTTCGGACAGGTGCTTCTCGGCGCTGTGCCACCACTCGTCGGGCGTCCAGGTCCGTTCGTCGGCGTCGAGGGCCGCCAGCCACTCGGCGGCACCGTCACGGGACCCGCCCCACTCCTTTTCGAGGTCGTCGAGGCCCAGGGCGGCCCGCTTGCCTGCGAGATCTGACTGTGCGGTGCGGATCCGGTCGCGGTCGCGCTCGTGCGCCTCGCGGCGGCCGCGCAGGCGGTCCACTTCGAGGGCGCGGGTGTCGGCCTTGGCCTGGAGGCGCCGGAGCGCCTGTTCGGCTGAGCCGAGGCGCGGCCCGAGCTTGGCCTCGCTGCCCGCGAGGTCTTCGAGCTGCTCGCGGAGGCCGGTCATCTTCTCGCGTACGAGCTCCAGCTCGACGGCGGCGCGGGCGCCGGTGAGACGGCGGCCGGCGAGTGCGATGTCGGCGGCGGCGTCGGAGGTGCGCTGCCGGGCCTTTTCCAGGGTTTCACTGGCTGTCTGCACTGCTGCCCGGGCCGCCTGGACGCGGGCGACGCGGCCGGTGACCGGCTCGGGGAAGCCGCCGATGATGATGACGCCGGTCCCGTCGGCCGAATCGAGGGCGGTGAAGAATCCGCGCAAGGGGAGGGCGGAGTTCACGCCGTCGGGGTGGCCTTCCAGATCGGCGCCGTCGGGGTCCAGATCGCCGTCCGCCGGGACGATCATTGAACCGGGGAGATCGCGCAGAGCGGTGGTTGCGGCGTCGATGTCTGAGGATCCGACGACGACGGCCTCGCGATAGGGCCAGAGCGCCGCTTCCCAGCGTTCCCGGATGTCCTCGGCGAGCTCGACCGCGTCCAGGAGGCCGACGGCCGCGATCCCGGCTGCGGCGAGGGCACGGATCTGCGCGGGGGCGCTGCTCTCACCCGCCTCGGCCTCGGCGAGTTCGCGCTCGGCGCGCGCCACCACGCCCTTGGCCATGCCGAATTCCTGCTGCGCCTCGTCGCGGCGCGCCTCGGCCTCGGCCAGCTCGCGCTGCGCGGTCTCGGCGTCGCGGCCGTCGGCTTCGCGCTGTTGCTCCTCCAGCGCCGAGACCTGGCGGCGCAGCTCGTCCATGCGGTTGCGGGCCACGGCCTTGTCCGCGCCGATCTTCTCGGCCTGCCCCTTGAGGTCGGCGAGGGCGGCGCCGGCCTCGGCGAGCTGCGCGTCCAGCGCGCCGCCGGTGAGCTGCTCGACCTCCTTCGCGGCGGCGCCGATCGCCGCGACGATCTCCTCGTTCTCCTCGTGCAGCCGTTCCTGCTCGGCGGCGTACGCGGCGTCGGCCTCGGCGGCGTCCACCAGGAGCCGCGCCTGCCGGGTCCGCCAGTAGCGCTGCGCGGCGGCCACCTCGGCACGGGCGCGGTCACGCCGGTCGAACGTCTTCAGCAGCGAGCCCGCCTCGTTCTCCCACTCGGCCAGCCGCTCGCCCGCCTCCACCACCTTGGCCCGCTCGCGGTGCTCCTCCGAACGTGACGTGCGCTCGGCCTCCAGCTCCCGGTCCAGCCCGGTGAGCGCGGCGATCGCGCTGAAGATGCGCTCCGGGCTGATCTCGTTGAGGGGCTGGGAGAGCAGGTTGGTCGCGACCTTGGACCGTACGGACGTGGAGAGGAACGACACGCAGCGCACCTGGCCGCCGTACAGGGTCCTGCCCAGGTCCTTGGCCACCAGGTCGCGGCGCCCCGCGCTGCGGGGCAGCGAGGCCCACATCCGGTCGGCCGCCGCGACGCGTTCGGCCTCCGAGGGCGCCGCGGCGAGGTGCACACCCTGGCGCCACCGGATCTCCAGATGCGGCGCGTCCGCGTTGACCCGCAGCCACACCGTCACCGCCGTGCCCCCGACGATCCCGTCGGCCTCTTCGCCCTCGGCGTGTTCGAGTTCGGCCTCGTCAACCTCGGCGTCTTCAGGAAAATCGAAGACGCCGACGATGTAACCGTGGTCGGCGCTCGCCCATTGAGCGTCGCCCTGCGCCGCCAGCTCGGCGTTGAACAGCAGCTCGGCGACGGCCCGCGCGCCCGACGCGAACCGCCACTGCTCGTCGCCCAGCAGCGCCGTGATCGCTGCGATGAACGACGACTTGCCCGCGCCGTTGGAGTCCTTGGGCCCCTGCCCGGCGACGACGATGAGCGTCCCGGGCACGGTCGGCACCGGGTGCGTGGACAGCCGCGAGATGTTCACGGCCTGGACGGCGATCAGCGTACGGGCGCCGACGACGCCCTCGGTGCCCACGCCCCCGCGGGCCGACTCGGCACCCGGCAAGAGCGGTTCGAGGACAGCGGTCATGGGTTCCCCCCGGCTTGGTTGCGGCGGCGTGCCCTGATGGCCGCCGCGAGCGGCGAATCCGGCCCGGCCGCGAGAATGAGCTCCTCCTGCAGTCGGCGGCGCGCCGCGTCGGTGAGCCGGTGGAACTGCGGGCCCGGAACGAATCCGCCTGCCTCTTCCGTCCCCGCCTTCACCTGGGACACCAGCCCCGCCGTACGGAGCCGCCGCAGCGCGCTCTCCAGCTCCCCGATCGGCAGCTGCGACCGGCGGCGCAGCTCCTCCAGCGGCGTCGGGTACGTCGACATCCACGAGTCGTCGCCCAGCAGCCCGGCCGCCCGCGGGATCGCCACCGAGTGGATCAGGACGAGCACCAGCACGGCACGGTCCCCGACCGAGGGCACGCACGCGGGGTCGCCCGCCAGCTCGGCGGTGACGTCGTCGCGGTATCCCGAGATCCACTCGTTCTGGCTGGAACGCACGAGCGTGCGGCCGGTCAGCCCGAGCATGCCCTCGACCGTGCGCCGCAGCGCCGGCTCGCGCAGGGCCGTGAAGCGCACCTCGGGTACCGGTTCGGCGGCGTGCTCGACCGCCATGTAGGCGGCGACCAGCTCCGACCGCCGCTTCTCGTCGTACGACCGCAGCAGTGGTTCGAACAGCTCACTCACCCGGCGCCTCCGGCGGCTGCGGGAGACGCCGCAGCAGGTCGCGCAGCGAGGACAGGGATTCCTCCGGCCACATCGCGACCCGGGGCCCCGGCCGTACCGTTCCGGCATCCTGGTCGAGCAGCAGCCAACCCGTGTCGGCCAGGCGGCGCAGCTCACCCGTCGCCCACCGGCGGGCGAGCTCGCTGTCGCCGCGCGACATGCCCACGTACACCTCCAGCACGGCGGCGACCGGCGCCCGCTCACCAGGCCACGGCGCGTCGTCCAGCCGGGGCCAGCAGCAGCGCAACGCCGCAGCCAGGACGCGTCGCGCCTGCCCCGGCCGGTCCAGCGGCATCGGCGCGGTCTGGTACTCCTCCAGCAGCGCCGGCGTGGCTCCGTCCGGCCAGGAGGGCAGCAGCCACACCCGGCCCCCGCCGGCCTCGGTCGCGGCGGTCAGCCCGGCCGGGACCGGCTCGGACGCCGGGATCGAAGGAGTGCCCAGCACGCGGGACCGCGCCCGCGCGAGCACCTCCGGCTCAACGCTCACGAGGCGGTCCTTTCGAACGTGCTGGTCCTTTCGAACGTGCCGGGGGAGAGCCAGGTCGGCGACCCGCCCTCCCGGACGGTCATGCCGTCCGACCACACCAGGCGGTAGGGAAGCTCCGGGTGCAGGTGGGCCGCCGACAGGTCGGCCAGCATCCGGCGCGCCGTCACCCAGTCGTCGCCCAGCACCTCCTCGACCGCGACCCGGTCTCCGCCCCTGAGGACGTGCTCAGCGACGGTGCGCAGTCGTTCAGCGGTGGCGTCGTCGGAGCCGGTGTCGTCCGACAGGCCGGGGTCGGGCCCGGACGGCCGGGGCGGCGCGGGCCGGGGCGGCGTGGTGCGCGGCCCGTCCTCCACCGCCGTCACCACGGCCGACGGCTCGTGCCAGGGCGCCGCCGCGTCGAAGACGAACTCTTCCAGGACGGCCGCCAGGTCCTCCCGTGACGCCGTGCGGGCGAACGTCCGCCATGTCTCCGGAGGCAGCAGGGTGAGATTGCGGGTCGTCCCCGCAGAGTCGGTCAGCCGCGCCGCCGCCCGGCGGGACGCGTCACCGTAGGCGTAGATGGCCGCGCGCAACTCCGTGCACGTCCGGTCGAGCTGCGGCCAGCGCCGCAGAATGGCGCCGTGCAGCCGTTCCGCTCGCAGCAGGATCTCCTCGGTGCCCCACAACTTGGGCGCCTGCTCGCGCAGCTCCTCGATCGTTCCATTCGTCAGGGTCAGCAGCTCGACGCTCCACAGCCGGAACGCCCGCGCCAGACCCTCGGCCCCGTCCCGGGCCTGGGCGGGAGTCATCCGCGGGTCGGCCACGTTCAGCTGTTCCAGGGCCAGCAGCCGGTGCATCTCGCTCTGGCCGCCGTCCAGCATCATCCGCCGGACGAACATCAGGCCCACCACGCTGGTGAACGAGGCGCGGTAGCGGAGCTGGTTGGGCTTGGGGAAGACCTCGCGGATCGCGCCGAGCCCCTTCAGCACCCGCAGCCGGTTTTCGAAGACCTCGGCCGGGTAACGCCGGCATACGTACCGCATCTGTTCGCGGCTCAGCCCGTCCTCACCCGCGTCAGCGAACGCGGTCAGCAGTGTCTCGGCCACGTCGACCAGATCGGGATCGTCCACCACCGCGCCGCTGTCGCGGGCCAGGGCGGCGAACATCTGCCGGTAGACCCCCAGCACCGCCTCGCCGACCAGCGCGTCGTCCAGGCTGGGCACGGCGGGGTCGTTGATCACGTTCTCGGGGGAGGATGACACGGCGCACTACGGTACGGCCCCCGGGCCCTCAACGTGGAATCGACGGCCGAAGAAGGGCGTGTTCACCTGCGCGCTCACCTGTTTGGTCACCTGTTCGCTCACCACGGTGGGGCAGGGGCGGCAGGCCTCGGCGGAGCGGCGATCGGGGCGTGGACCGGTGCTGGGGCGGCGGCCAGGGCAACGCCCATCTGGGCACGTTTCTTCAGGCGCGCGGGAATGGTGAGGCAAGCGTGCAGCGGCGCGCCGAAGGTGAGCACGAGGAGAGGAACGGTGAACCACAAGGACCGTTCGGACGTGACCTCCGACATCGTGATCGTGAATGTCAGCAGGACGAGGTAGAGGGCGCCGAAGAGGATCCACAGCCGATGCCGGTGCCGGATCCCGATGTAAAAGAACGAGACCCACGACGTGAAGCCGAGCGAGAACGTCGGCAGGACCCAGAGGCTGTGCAGCAGGATCCAGCCGATCGAGTGTTTTTGCGACCCCGGAATATGAGCAGGGGCCGCCGCGATGCCGTGTCGTCCGGTGCCCGGGTCCATGGTCGTCGTTCGTGCCCGATACGGCGGTGCGGTCGCAGCGGCTCCCGGCCCTTCTGACGGAGCTGGTACGGCGAGACGAACGAGGGCCTGGGCATAGAGGTGGTGGCCGCTGAGCGTGGCGGGCGAGAGCACGATGCCGCCGATCGGCGCTGCGGGCCCGACATGACCGAGGAGTCCCTCGTACACCTCGCGGGCATCACCGGGACGGTCGCGCGGCTCCTTGGCGAGCAACCGCTGGACCAGCCACTCCAGCTGCGGCGGAACGTCGGTCCGGCCGATGGGGGCTGGGGACTCCTGAAGGTGCTTGTAGCTGAGGGCATGCGGGGATGTCGCCTCGAAGACCGGCCGGCCCGCGAGCATCTCGTACATCACGCAACCGATGGCGTACAGGTCGCTGTGCGGCGTGACCCGTTCGCCGCGCAGTTGCTCGGGCGCCATGTAGGCGGGCGTGCCGACGGTGTCGCCGGTCTTGGTGATCCTCGGCACCCCGGCCGCGTCGAGCACGGTCGCCACGCCGAAGTCGAGGACCTTCGCCGAGCCGTCACCGGTCAGCATGAGGTTCTGCGGCTTGAGGTCGCGGTGCACGAGCCCGCGGCCGTGGGCGACCGTCAGCACCGCGCACACCTGGGCCGTGATCGCCGCGACCCAGGGGACCGGCAGCGGGCCCTCCTCGGCGATCAGATCGCCGATCGTGTGCCCCTCGATGAGCTCCATCACCAGGTAGAGGCCTCCGCCATAGGCCCCCGCGTCGTACACCGCCGGCACTCCGGGATGCTGCAGGCGCGCGGTGAACGCGGCCTCGCGGGCGAAGCGCTGGACCAGTTCCTCGGGGTCCGTCCGGGCCGTGATGAGTTCGTTGGTGAGCAGCTTGACCGCGACCTTGCGGTTGCCGAGTTGCCGGTCGGAGCCCTCCCAGACCTGGCCCATGCCACCACGTCCCAGCGGCGTGCTCAGGTCGTAGCGACCCGCGAGTAGCCCCGGTGCCATCGTGTCCCCTTTGCAGCCACCGCCCCCGAAGTGGCACACATTGTGGCCTATCGGCGGGCCCGCGGGGACGGCTTGGCGATCTTCAGCGAGCTTCTGGCTTCAGCGATCTTCAATGATCTTCTGGCAGAAGGTGGCCTTGCGCCACGCCGTCGGCCAGCAGCTGGGCCATCTCGCTTCCGAGGGCGACGCTGCCGCGCAGCGCGTACTCCAGCTCCTGGACGCGGCGGAACACCACGCCGAGCCGGCGCTGCTCGTCCAGCGGCGGCCGCGGCACCTGGGCCCGCCGCGGGTCGACCCGGCTGCCGGTCGTGGCCCCCGAGGCGGACCGCACGTTGGCGGTGCTGCGCAAGATGCCCGCGAGGTAGTGCGGGTCGAGCACCGACGCATCCACTCGTACCAGCCAGAGGTGCGGGCCGAGCAGCGCGCCGTCCTGCTCCACGACCCGGGCGGCGAAGTGGCGGGCGGCCGCCGTCACCACCACGTCCCCGCTCCGCGTGATGATCCAGGGCTCGCCGGTGCCGGCCTGGCCGGCCTCGGCTACACGGCCGGCCTCCACGACCCGGCCGGACGGCCGCCGGCCTTCGATGACGTCCTCGGTGGTGAGGAGCGGACGGCCGGACCCGGCCGCATCGGGCTCCCGGCCGGTCGGCCCCTGGAGCAGGGACAGCGCCCCGATCCGGGCGAGCTCGGCGAGCGACGTCACCGGCAGCTCGCGCGGCTCCGGCTGCGGTTCGACGCCGGGGATGAGCTTGCCGAGCCCGTTGACGAGCGCCGCCAGCCGGTCGCGGGTCTGCAGGTAGCGTTCGGCGGTCTGGGGCCCGCCTGCCGTGGCCAGGTGCCGGCCCGGCGTGAGGTCGACCTCGTCGTCCAGCAGGTCGATGACGGGGACGACCCGGCCGAGACCGGGCTCGTCCAGGTCGGGTTTGGTCTGGAAGTCGCTCCAGAGCCGCGTGACGCCTTCAGCGTCCGCGCCCTCGACCATCAGCACGCCGTTCGGGGACGCCGTCGTGCCGGGGTGCCGCAGCAGCCAGAGATGGTACGAGTCGGAGAGCGCGACGACGGCGCGCAGCGCGCCGCGCCGCAGGAGCTGGGCGCGGATCCGGCGGCCCGAACGGCGGCCGGCGGCGGCGGGCGGCATCAGGACCACGGCCAGGCCGCCCGGATGGAGATGGGCGAGGGCGTGCTGCACCCACGCCAGCTCCGGCTCCATCCGCGGAGGCAGGCCGTACTCCCAGCGCGGGTCGGCGGTGAGCTCCTCATGGCCCCAATGGCGGTGGTGGAAGGGCGGGTCGCACAGGACCGCGTCGGCTGTGTTTCCGCTGAACGCGTCGTCCCGCAGCGAGTCGCCCATCCGGATCTCGACACCCTGGTCTCCGGCGAACTCCAGCCGGGTGCGGGCGATGTGAGCGAGACCTGGATCCTGCTCCTGGCCGAGCAGCCACCGCACAGACCGCGCCGACTGCGCCGACTGCCCTGACTGCGCCGACTGTGCCTCGCGGAGCAGGGCGCCCGTTCCGCAGGCGGGGTCGAGCACCGCGCCGGTGCCCGGGTCGAGGAGGCCTGCCATCAGCGCCGCGATCTCGGGGGGCGTCGTCTCGCCGCGCCGCGCGTGCACCTCCAGATGCCGGCCCACGAGGAACTCGAACGCCTCTTGCGCGCCCCAGGCCTCGGCCAGCTCCCGGAGCCCTTCGACGGTCATGGGCCGCGTTCCCCGCAGCTGGTCACCGGCCTCGCCGACGACAACGCCGAGGTGGGCCTCGTCGGCCGCCATCCCGCGCAGCCGCTGCCAGACGTCTTCTTCGAGCGGGACCTCGTTCAGCTTGCCCTGCGTACGAAGCCAGGCCGTGATCTCGGCGAGGGAGAACGTGGGACTGGCCACCGTCCCGCCCACCGGACGCGGGAAGTCCGGATGCCGCCGCCGCCAGTTGCTCACCGCGGCCCGGCCTACTCCGGCCAGCCGTGCGATGTCGGCCGCGGTCACCGTGGCGTCCTCGGGCACGTCCGGTCCTCCTCTGCTCGGCAACAGAACGCTAACACGATGCATGCCGACACACAGGACATGGCCGTGAACTCAAGTCACATCGACACAAATAGATTCACACGTTCTTCTTGTGAACTCAATTCACTCATGCTCTAATCGGTGCCGTCGAAACGCCCGCCCTTCCAGCGCGGCCCCTTGCCAGCACAGACCCTGGAGGTCTCATGTCCGTTCGTCGCCTCATCGCCGGCCTGGCCCTTGCCTCGCTCGCGCTCACCGGCACCGCCTGCGGAGGCGCGTCGGGATCGTCGGGCAAGCCCGCGAAGGGCTCCAAGAGCAAGACCAGCACGAAGGGCAAGACCGGCAAGGCCGGGAAAGCCGGAAAGGCCGGCAAGCAGGTCGCCAAGCTCGGCCAGGAGGCCAGGGACGGCAAGTTCGCCTTCACGGTCACCAAGGTCAAGCCCGGCGTCCGCAAGGTCGGGTCGGGGATCCTCGCCGAGAGGCCGCAGGGCGAGTTCGTCCTCGTCGCGGTCACCGTCAAGAACATCGGCGACGAGGCTCAGATGTTCATCGACTCCGAGCAGAAGGTGGTCGACACCGGCGGCAAGGAGCACACTCCCTCAACCGAGGCCGCCATCGTCCTCAACGAGAAGACCCGGGCCTTCCTGACCGACATCAACCCTGGCAACTCGGTCAAGGGCCTGCTCGCCTTCGACGTCCCCAAGGGCACGAGGCTCGCCTCCCTCGAACTCCACGACTCGGCCTTCTCCGGCGGCGTCGCGGTGTCCCTCGCCCCGTGAACGTGCGTCACTGCCGCGGCCCCGTGAACGCGCGGCATTGCCGCGCCGTCCTCACTCCACGCGCATGGCGAAGATCGCCATGTCGTCGTCGAGGGGGCTGCTGGTGAACTCGCGTACGGCGGCCTGGATGCGCAGCGTCACGGCCCGCGCGGTCAGTCCGGTGCAGTCCGACAACAAGCGTGCCAGCCCGTTGTCGTCGTCCAGTTGCGCGTCACCACGCCGCCGTTCGGTGATGCCGTCGGTCACGCACAACATCACGTCGCCCGGGGCCAGCTCCATCGTGTCGAGCCGGTACGCCGGCTCGGTGACCGCGCCCACCAGCAGCTGGGACATCCCGATCGCCGTGACCTCGCCGTCGGGCCGCAGCCGCAGCGGGAGCGGATGGCCCGCCGAGGTGACCGAGACCCGCAGGTTGCCCGTCGACAGGCGTTCGAGCTCGCCGTGCACGATGGTCAGCAAGCGGGACGCCTCGTCGTCCAGCATCGCCTCGTTCAGGCTGTCGAGCGCGCGGGCCGTGCCGCGGCCCTCGCGGCTGAGCGCGCGCAGCGTGTGCCGGACCAGCCCGGTCACCGCGGCGGCGGCAGCACCGGTGCCGCAGACGTCGCCGAGCATGAAGCGCCAGCGGTCGCGGCCCGCCGGGAACAAGTCGTAGAAGTCGCCGCCCGCCTTGGCGTCCTGCCCGGCGGGCAGGTAGACGATGCTGTAGTCGATGCCGGGGATCTGCGGCAGCTGCGCGGGCAGCAGGCTGCGCTGCAGGGTCTGGCTGACGGCCACCTGCTCGCCGTAGCGGCGCGCGTTCAGCAGGGCGAGTGCGAAGCGGCCGCCGAGGTCTTCGGCGAGCCTCACCTGCTCTGGCCGGAAGTCGTCGTCGCCGGGGCCGCCCAGCACGATGCAGCCGAACCGGTGCTCCCGGCACGCCAGCGGCAGTTCGAGCACGTGGGAGCCGCTGATGCGGCGAGCGGCAGGCTCCAGCGACGCGAACATGTTCCACTGCCGCGCTTCCCGTACTTGGTGGGAGGTGGGTGCCGGACAGCCCGCCAGCAACTCACGCAGAGGCCCGATGAGCTGCTCGTCGGCGTGCCAGACATGCTCGAGCACGCCCTTGCCGCCCTGGTCGTCGAGATAGACCGCGCACCAGGAGGCGATCCGCGGCACGAACAGCTGCGCAGCCAGGGCGAGCACCAGCTTCTCGTCCAGCGTCCCGGCGAGCAGGTCGTTCGCTTCGGCGAGGAAACCGAGCCAGCCGCGGTAGCCGTTGTGCCCGGTCGTCTGCTGCTCCCGTGACAACACCGGCGCGAGCGACTCCGCCGCGTACTCGAGCCGGCTGATATCGGCCGGGCCGAACCGGTCGGCCTCCTCTGCGGTCACCACGACCAGGCCGAGCCGTTTGCCGCTGACCCTGAGCGGCGCGGTGGCCAGCGACTGGAACGTGCTGCCCGTCGGCGGTGGCATCACCGCCGCGTCGTCGTGCGCGACGATGGCCAGCCGGGTGGCTTCCGCCGGTCGCAGTGCCGGTCGCAGTGCCGGTCGCAGCCCAGAGGGCTCCGCCGGTCCGTCCGCGGCGTGACCGGCCGCGCCGCCGGGGTCGTGACCGGCCGTGCCGGCGGGGTCGTGACCGGCCGCGCCGGCGGGATCGTCGAACGCCGACGCCCGCACCTTGAGGGACTCGTCATCGGCGCCCACCAGCACGTACGCGGCGTCGGCGCCGGTGGACGCGCGCGCCCACTGCACGACGTGGTCGAAGAGCTGCTCGGCGGGCAGGATGGGAGCCGGTAGGCCGGGCTCCCCGATCCCGGGGGAGATCTCCACACCACCCGGCGAGAGCGTCCCTGGGGGGATAGCCGACGTCGGAACCGCCGACGTGGTCATGAAGGGCCCGGGCGTGCGCGGCGACGGCACCGGCTGGACGGGCTGGATGCGCAGGAGCGGGGACGCAGGACAGGGCGGTTGTCGGTCGGGCGGTTGGCCGGACGGTTCGTCGGACGGCTCGTCGTGCATCCGGGCCGTTCCGGCCAGCTCGAACCAGACGGTCTTGCTGGCCTTGGTGTAGGTGACGCCCCACGCCTCCGCGAGCGAATGCGTGAGCACCAGGCCGCGATGCCCGTCCAGGCGGCCCGCGACCTGGTCCGGCGCGTCCACGCGGCGCATCGGCAGCAGGTCCCGCACCTCGATCCGGACGGTGCCGCCGGGCGCGTCGAGATGGCACGTGAGCTCGAGGTCGGTGCCCGCGTGCACGACGGCGTTCGTCACCAGCTCGCTGGCGATCAGGACCGCGTCCTCGACACGGTCGAAAGGGAGGTCCCAGGCGTAGAGCGTCTCCCGGACATGCGCCCGGGCAGCCGGAACGGTCGTGCTCTCCGGCACGTACTGGGCGCTGGACCTCCGCGGAACCGACACGATGACCCCCCTGCGGGAAACATGCTGATTCGCGGGGTGAAGCTAGAGCCATAGTGACAGAATGAACGGGCTCAGATACGCCGAGTTGGCAAGGTTCGTCCAATGAGTGCAACCTCGAGCAGGTCGCAAGGCCAGTCGCAAGGCGAGTCGCAGGGTCAGCAGCCCGTCCCGGCGGGAGGCACCGAAGGCGCCGAAGGCGCCATACCGGCAGACACCGAATCAGCGGACACTGAATCGGCGGACACAGGCGCGGCCCAGCGGCTGCCGGAGAGCGAGGCCGCACTCCGGTCCCTGCTGGAGGCGATGCGGGCGTTGCGTGACGGGGACTTCCGGGCGCGTTACAAGGCACCGCAGGACGGCACCCTCGCCGAGATAGGCGAGGTCCTCGAACAGATCCTGGACCGCAACCGGCATCTCTCCGATGAGCTCACCCGGGTCTGCCGGCACGTCACCCGGGAGGGGCGACTGGACGAACGGCTCGCCGCCGGTCCCGGTTCGGGCCGCTGGACCAGCAGCATCGAGTCCGCCAACACGTTGCTCGACCTCATCACCACGCCGCTGAGCAACACCGCGCGCGTGCTGGAGGCGGTCGCGGCGGGCGACCTGTCGCAGCGGGCCGACCTGGAGGTCGGCAACCGCGGCCTGCACGGTGACCTGCGGCGCGCAGGCAAGGCGACCAACCGGATGATCGACCAGCTGACGCTGTTCACCTCCGAGGTGACCCGGGTCGCCCGCGAGCTCGGCACCGAGGGCCGGCTGGGCGGCCAGTCCAAGGTGCGCGGCCTCACCGGCAGCTGGGCGCAGGTGACCGAGGCGGTCAACGACATGGCGGGCCGCCTCACCGGCCAGGTCCGCGACATAGCTGTGGTCACCACCGCGGTCGCCAAGGGCGACCTCACCCGCAAGGTCACAGTCGAGGCGACCGGCGAGATGCTGGAGCTCAAGCTGACCGTCAACACGATGGTCGACCAGCTCTCCGCGTTCGCCGACGAGGTGACCCGCGTCGCGCGCGAGGTCGGCACCGAGGGGCGGCTGGGCGGCCAGGCGCAGGTACGCGGCGTCAGCGGCACCTGGAAGGACCTCACCGAGTCGGTCAACGTCATGGCCAGCAACCTGACCTACCAGGTGCGCAACATCGCCCAGGTGGCGACGGCGGTGGCCAAGGGGGACCTGAGCCAGAAGATCACCGTCGACGTCAAGGGTGAGCTGCTGGAGCTGAAGGACACCCTCAACACCATGGTCGACCAGCTGTCGGCGTTCGCGGGCGAGGTGACGCGCGTCGCCCGTGAGGTCGGGTCCGAGGGCAACCTGGGCGGGCGGGCCGAGGTCACCGGCGTGTCGGGGGTCTGGAAGGACCTGACCGACAACGTCAACGCGATGGCCAACAACCTGACGTCGCAGGTGCGGAACATCGCGCAGATCACCAAGGCCGTCGCCGACGGCGACCTGACCAAGAAGATCGACGTGGACGCGCAGGGCGAGATCCTGGAGCTGAAGTCGACCATCAACACGATGGTCGACACCTTGTCCGCGTTCTCCTTGGAGGTGACCCGGGTCGCCCGTGAGGTGGGCACGGAGGGGCGTCTCGGCGGTCAGGCGCAGGTGCGGGGTGTGTCGGGGGTCTGGAAGGACCTGACCGACAATGTGAATTCGATGGCCAACAACCTGACGTCGCAGGTGCGGAACATCGCGCAGATCACCAAGGCGGTCGCGGACGGGGATCTGTCGAAGAAGATCACGGTTGACGCGCAGGGTGAGATCCTGGAGCTGAAGGACACCCTCAACACGATGGTCGACCAGCTGTCGGCGTTCGCGGGCGAGGTGACCCGTGTCGCGCGCGAGGTGGGCACGGAGGGGCGTCTCGGTGGTCAGGCGCAGGTGCGGGGTGTGTCGGGGGTCTGGAAGGACCTGACCGACAACGTGAACTCGATGGCCAACAACCTCACCAACCAGGTCCGCAACATCGCGCAGGTGGCGACCTCCGTGGCCGGCGGCGATCTGACCAAGAAGATCACCGTGGACGCCCGCGGCGAGATCTTCCAGCTCAAGACCACCCTCAACACGATGGTCGACACGCTCTCGGCGTTCGCCGACGAGGTCACCCGGGTCGCGCGCGAGGTCGGCACCGAGGGCGAACTGGGCGGCCAGGCGCAGGTACGCGGCGCCTCCGGCGTGTGGAAGGACCTCACCGACAACGTCAACGCGATGGCCAACAACCTGACCTACCAGGTCCGCAACATCGCCCAGGTCACCACCGCCGTCGCCAACGGCGACCTCACCAAGAAGATCGACGTCGACGCCCAGGGCGAGATCCTGGAGCTCAAGACGACCATCAACACGATGGTCGACCAGCTGTCGGCGTTCGCCTCCGAGGTCACCCGCGTCGCCCGCGAGGTCGGCAGCCGCGGCGAGCTCGGCGGCCAGGCCCAGGTGCCCGGCGCCACCGGCACCTGGAAGGACCTCACCGACAACGTCAACCTGCTGGCCAGCAACCTCACCACCCAGGTCCGCGCGATCGCCGAGGTGGCCAGCGCCGTCGCCCGCGGCGACATGACCCGCGCCATCACGGTCGAGGCGCGCGGCGAGGTCGCCGAGCTCAAGGACAACGTCAACCTGATGGTGGCCAACCTCCGCGAGACCACGCGGGCGAAGGACTGGCTGGAGTCCAATCTGGCTCGCATCGCCGGCCTGATGCAGGGCCACCGCGACCTGGTCGAGGTCGCCAGCCTCATCCTGAGCGAGCTCACCCCGCTGGTCGGCGCGCACTACGGGGCGTTCTTCCTGGCGCAGCGGGAGGCCGGTGGCGAGCCGACGCTCCGCCTCATCTCCGGCTACGGCTACGGAGGGCACAACCGGCTGAACGAGGAGCTGGACTTCGGCCAGGGCCTGGTCGGCCAGGCCGCCGTGGAGAAGAAGCGCCTCATCATCGTCGATACGCCGCCCGACTACATCAAGATCTCTTCGGGGCTGGGCGAGTCGTCCCCGGCGTGCGTGGTCGTGCTGCCGATCGTGTTCGAGGACGAGGTGCTCGGCGTCATCGAGCTGGCCGCGTTCAGCAAGTTCAGCGATGTGCACCTGGCGTTCTTCGACCAGTTCGTGCACACCATCGGCGTGGCGATCAACACCATCATCGCCAACGCCCGGACCGAGGCGCTGCTGGGCGAGTCGCAGCGCCTCACCCGCGAGCTCCAGGAACGGTCGGGCGAACTGCAGCGCCAGCAGGCCGAGCTGCGCCGGTCCAACGCCGAGCTGGAGGAGAAGGCGGCGCTCCTCGCCCAGCAGAACCGCGAGATCGAGGTCCAGAACACCGAGATCGAGCAGGCCCGCCGGGCCTTGGAGGAACGGGCCGAGCAGCTGGCGCTCTCCTCGCGCTACAAGTCCAACTTCCTGGCCAACATGTCGCACGAGCTGCGCACGCCGCTCAACAGCCTGTTGTTGCTGGCCAAGCTGATGTGGGCCAACCCCGACGGCAACCTGACCGCCGAGCAGGTGCAGTTCGCCCGCACGATCTACGGCGCCGGACGTGACCTGCTCCAGCTCATCGACGACATCCTCGACCTGTCGAAGATCGAGGCCGGCAAGATGGAGATCCATCCCGAGGAGATCCCGCTCACCAAGCTGGTCGACTACGTCAACGTGACGTTCCGGCACATCGCCGTCGAGCAGGGACTGGAGTTCGAGGTCGTCATCGACGACGGCCTGCCCCGGGTGCTGGCGACCGACGAACAGCGGCTCCAGCAGATCGTGCGCAACCTGCTGTCGAACGCCATCAAGTTCACCAACGAGGGCGGCGTCCGGTTGGAGATCAAGCTGGCCCGGGACGTCTTCTTCGCCACCGAAGCGCTGAGCAACGCCGAACGGGTCGTCGCGTTCACCGTCACCGACACGGGCGTCGGCATCCCGCCGGGCAAGCTGGAGGTCATCTTCGACGCGTTCCAGCAGGCGGACGGCACCACCAGCCGCAAGTACGGCGGCACGGGCCTCGGGCTGTCGATCTGCCGCGAGATCGCCGGGCTGCTGGGAGGCGAGATCAGGGCCGACAGCAGGCCCGGCGTCGGCAGCACCTTCGTGCTCTACCTGCCCGAGCGCAGCCCCTACCCGAGGCGAGAGGGGCCTGCGGACGAGAGCCAGGCCGGCGCGCTCGACGCGGTGGGCGACGGCGGGCTGGTGGCCCTGGAGCCGGCCGCCCGGGTGCACGCCGGCGACGACTTCGCCGAGCCCGGCCTGGTCGTCGCGCGGGACGCGGTCTTCGCGGGGCGCAAGGTGCTCATCATCGACGACGACATCCGCAACGTCTTCGCGCTGAGCACCGTGCTGGAGAGGTCGGGCCTCAAGGTCCTCTACGCCGCCGACGGCAAGAAGGGCATGGAGAGCCTGGAGAACAACGACGACATCTCGCTGGTCTTCATGGACGTGATGATGCCCGAGATGGATGGGTACGCCACGACCCGGGCGATCCGTGCGATGCCGCAGTTCGCGGCGCTCCCGATCGTCGCGCTCACCGCCAAGGCCATGAAGGGCGACCAGGAGAAGAGCCTGGTCGCCGGGATGTCCGACTACGTCACCAAGCCGGTCGAGATCGAGCACCTCTTCGGCGTGATGCGCAAATGGCTGGACGAGGCAGACGGGCCCGCGGACGACAAGGGGGAACAGCGGTGATGGACAAGTCCGGCCTGCCGAAGATCCTGCTGGTGGACGATCAGGAGGAGAACCTGGTCGCCCTCGCGGCGATCCTCAAGACGGTGGACGCGGTGGTGGTGCCGGCGCGCTCGGGGGAGGACGCGCTGCGCGCCCTCATGATCGAGGACTTCGCGGTGATCCTGCTGGACGTCGTGATGCCCGACATGGACGGCTTCGAGACCGCGTACCACATCAAGCGCAAGGACCGGACGAAGGACGTCCCGATCATCTTCCTGACCGCCGCGCGCAGCGAGCCGGACCTGGCGTTCCGCGGCTACGCGGTCGGCGCGGTGGACTACCTGGTCAAGCCGTTCGACCCGTGGGTGCTCCGGTCCAAGGTCGAGATCTTCATCGAGCTGCACGAGCAGCGGCGCCGCGCCCGCGAGCAGTCGGCGATCCTGAGCGGCCTCTTCCCGGGCGCCGCCGCGGGGCTGGCGCGCGGAGCCGAGCTCGTCAGCGAGATCAACGACCGGCTGTCCGCCGTGGAGAACGCGCTGAACGTGCTGGCCGACCGGATGAACGACCGCCTCGGCGACGTCGCGGCCAAGGAGGCGTTCGGCCGGCTCGACCGGGAGCTCGGGGCGTTGCGCGGCGCCCAAGAGGCGCTGTTCGGGCAGCCGGCCGACACGTCCCCCGCCGAGGCCACGTAGCCATCCCAACCGGCCATCCCAACCTAGTCATCCCAACGGAAGGACCTCATCGACTGCGGGAGCCGATGAGGTCCTGTCCTGTCCGTATGTACGGGTGACGGATGTACGGATGGCCTGCTCGGGTGTCCTGTCCGGTTCAGGCGGGTCGGGGGATGGCCTTGTACTCCAGGTAGGGGGAGAGGCCTTCGGGTCCCAGCTCCCGGCCGAGGCCGCTGTCCTTGTAGCCGCCGAACGGGGTGTTGGGGTCGAGGACGTAGAGGTTCACGCCGCAGCTGCCGGTGCGGATCCGCCGGGCCACCTCGACGCCGTGGTCGACGTCGGCCGACCAGACGGAGCCGCCCAGCCCGTAGCTGCTGTCATTGGCGATCCGGACCGCGTCGTCCTCGTCCTCGTAGGCGATGAGCGCGAGCACCGGGCCGAAGATCTCCTCCTGGGCGATGCGCATGTCGTTGGTGACGTCGCCGAACACGGTGGGCGCCACGTACCAGCCACGGTCGTGCGGCCGGTTGAGCCCGCCGGCGATGACCTTGGCCCCCTCGTCCTGCCCGACACGGATATAACCCTCGACCCGTTCCTGCTGCCGCTTGGCGACCAGCGGGCCGATCTCGGTGCCGTAGTCGGCCGGGTCGCCCACGTTGAGCGAGCCGACCATCGTGACCAGCGCGTCGGCGACCTCGTCGTACCGGCTGCGCGGCGCCAGGATGCGGGTCTGCGCGGCGCAGGCCTCGCCGTTGTTCATCAGCGCGGCCATCTTGAAGCCCTCGATGGTCGCGGCCAGATCGGCGTCCTCAAGGATGATCGCCGCCGACTTGCCGCCCAGCTCCAGCGTGACCGGCCGCAGGAGTTCGCCGCAGGCCGCGCCGATCTTGCGCCCGGCCTCGGTGGATCCGGTGAAGGCGACCTTGTCGACGCCCGGGTGCGAGACCAGGTACGCACCGACCTCGCGGCCCGCCGGGACGATGTTGATGACGCCGTCCGGGACGCCCGCCTCCTTGATCCACTCCGCCAGCAGGTAGGCGTCCAGGGGGGTCTCGGGGGAGGGCTTGGCCACGACCGTGCAGCCCGCGATCAGTGCCGGCGCCAGCTTGAGCATCAGCGTGAACTGCGGGACGTTCCACGGGTAGATCGCCGCCACCACCCCGACCGGCTCGCGGGTCACGGTGACCGGGCCGAGCATGCCGGCGCGTTCTTCCTCCCAGGTGAACGAGGCGGCCAGGTCCACGTAGTACTGCAGGACCATCTGCGGCATCGCGGCCTGACCGAAGATCGAGAAGAGGATCGGCGACCCCATCTCCGCGGTGACCAGATCGGCCATCGCCTGCTGCCGCTCGGCGTAGATCGCCGACAGCCGCCCGAGGATCTCGGCGCGCTCGGCGGGGGTCATCCGGGGCCACGGGCCCTGGTCGAACGCCTGCCGCGCCGCGGCGACGGCGGCGTCCATGTCCGCCTCGGTGCCCTCGGGCACCCGCCCGATGAACTCTTCGGTGTGCGGGGAGATCACGTCGATGGTGCCGGTGCCGGCCGGTGCGGTCCACTGACCGCCGATGAACAGCCGATCGTGTTCACGCATGCTGCTGGAGCCTCCCGCTATCGACCGAATGCTTGCTTGGTCACAGCATCGCATGGTGCCCTGGGGGATTGGCAAGAGCCCCGTGAGACGGGAGTCTCATTTCTTCTCCGGTCTAGTCTGGAGCGATGATCGCGGACATATGGTTCGATCCCTCCTGCCCGTACACCTGGGTCACGTCCCGCTGGCTGCTGGAGGCGGCGGCGGTGCGGTCGTTCGAGATCCGATGGCACGTGCTGAGCCTCGCGGTACTCAACGAGGGGCGCGACGACGATCCGGAAGACGACCCCGAGGGCTATCTCTGGTATCCCGTCCGGGTCTTCGCGGCCGTCGCGGAACGGCACGGCCAGGAGGCGCTCGCCACGTTCTACACCGCCTTCGGCACCCGCACCCACCGCGACGGCGAGTGGGGCGGCTTCGAGGGCTCGCTCGCCGCTGCCGGGCTGCCCGTGGAACTGGCTGCGGCCGCCACGTCGGAGGAGTATGACGACGCCGTCCGCGTCTCCACCGCCGACGGGATCGGCCGTCTCGGCCCCCACATCGGCACGCCCGTGATCGCCGTCGGCGACGTGGCCTTCTTCGGGCCGGTCAGCTCCCGCATCCCGAAGGGCGAGGACGCCGGGCGGCTCTGGGACGGGACGCTGCTGGTCGCCGGGACCCCGGGCTTCCACGAGCTCAAGGGCGTCCCGCACGCGGAGCCGCAGCTCAGCTGAGCAGGTGGGCGTTCGGTGCCCGGGCCAGGTCTGCGAGCGCCGGCAGCTCCACGACCTCGACGCCTGCCGCGCGTAGCTGCTCCACACCTTTCCCCTCGACGAAGACCGAGGGCTCCCGCCAGGCGAAGACCACTCGCGCTATCCCCGCCCGCAGGATCAGCTCCGAGCAGGTCAGGGGACGTGACTTACGTTCGGCACACGGCTCCAGGGAGCTGTAGATGGTCGTCCCGCTCAGGTCGGCGGCCGTCTTGGCCAGCGCGGACTCCTCAGCGTGGTCGTGCGGGTCGTGTTCCCGCGAATACCCGCGGGTGATCTCCCGCCCGTCCGCGCCGACGATGACCGCGCCGACCGAGAACGCGGTGCGGGACGGCGGGCACAGACCGGCCAGCTCGCACGCGATCCGCAGCCAGCCGACATCATCCATGGGCAGGCGTGCCCATCACATAGCGCAACAGGACCAGGTTGCCGATCCGGGTGCACTCGGCCAGCCGCATCGGGCGGTCCGGGCTCTGCGGGAACACCCCCGAGCCCACGAAGCGCGGCGCGGACGGGTCGCCGATGAAGAACGGCGCCATCACCAGCTGGATCTCGTCGACCAGCCCCGCGGTCAGGAACCGCGTGTGCATGCCCCCGCCGCCCTCCACCATCAGCCGCCGCACCCCGCGCGCGGCCAGATCGCCGAGCATCACCGGGAAGTCCAGCGGATCGCCCGCATCGATCACCTCGGCGCGCCCGGTCAGCCGGGCGGCGAGCGGGTGGGCGGCCGAGGACGCGCAGTAGACGAGCTTGGGCGACTCGCCCGTGGTGAAGAAGAGCGCCTCGGGATCGAGGTCGCCTCTCTCGGTCACCGTGACCTTCGTCAGGTCGGCCGGCAGCCCCTTGGCGACCCGCTGCTCCCGGCGGGTCGGCGATTTGAGGAGCAGCTTGGGGTCGTCCCGCCGGACCGTGCCGGCGCCCACCAGGATCGCGTCACAGGTCGCGCGGACGCCGTCGACGCGGTCGAAATCGGCTGGGCTGGACAGCCGCAGCCGTTCCGGGCTGGCGTCGTCGATGTAGCCGTCCACCGACATCGCACAGCTCAGTAGCACATAAGGACGCTCACTCACGGCGTAACTCTAAGGGAATGAGACATCGCTCACGAATAGTAATCGTGATACTACGTTCTGTATTCGCTTCTCCGTTCGAAGATTGTTTGGGGCTCCTCGGCGTTTCTGCGCCGGATGTGGCGTGCGTGGTGCCTATGGTGACCCCGTCATGCGACTTCTCCACACCTCCGACTGGCATCTCGGCAGATCGTTCCACCGCGAGGACCTCCTGGGCGCCCAGGCGGCCTTCGTGGACCATCTCGTCGACACGGTCCGGTCGGAGAACGTGGACTGCGTGCTGATCTCGGGCGACGTCTACGACCGCGCGCTGCCCGCGGTGGACGCCGTGCGGCTCTGCAACGAGGCGCTCGAACGGCTTGCCGCGCTGACCCGGGTGGTCCTGATCGCGGGCAACCACGACTCGGTGCAGCGCCTCGGCTTCGGTTCGTCCCTCATGGACAAGGCAGGTGTGCACGTACGCACCGACCCCGCGTCCGTCGGGGAGCCGATCCTCGTCGACGACGCCGCGATCTACGGCATCCCCTATCTGGAGCCCGAGCTCGTCCGCCATCCCTGGGACCTGGACGAACGCAGTCACGCCGCCGCGCTCACCGAGGCCATGCGGCGTGTCCGCGCGGACATCGCGCGCCGGGACGCCACCTCGATCGTCCTGGCCCACGCGTTCGTCACCGGAGGGGAGGCCAGCGACAGCGAGCGCGACATCTCCGTCGGCGGCGCCGCCAATGTGCCCGCGTCGGTCTTCGAGGGAGTCGACTATGCGGCGCTCGGCCACCTGCACGGACGCCAGGCGATGACCGACCGCGTGCGCTACTCCGGCTCGCCGCTGGCCTACTCGTTCTCTGAGGAACGCCAGCTCAAGGGCTCCTGGCTGGTCGACCTGCGGCCCGGCGGCGAACTCTCAGCCGAATGCGTCGAGGCCCCCGTGCCGCGCCGCGTCGCACGCCTGAGGGGCCCGATCGCCACCTTGCTCGACGACCCGTCGTACGAGGCCTACGAGGACCGCTGGCTCCAGATCACGCTCACCGACGCGCAGCGCCCCTCCGCCGCGATGGAACGGCTGCGCCGCCGCTTCCCGTACGCCCTCGTCCTGGGTTTCGACCCCGAGGACGAGGGCGCGGCGGACACCAGGACCTGGTCCGAACGCATCCGTGAACGTTCCGACCTGGACATCGCTGGTGACTTCGTCACCGAGGTCTCGCAGGCCCCTGCTTCGGCCGCCGAACGTGACCTGCTCCACGAGGCCTTCGAGCGCTGCCGCCAGAAGGAGGCACTGGCGTGAGGTTGCACCGGCTGGAGATCACCGCGTTCGGGCCCTTCTCGGGCACCGAGGAGATCGACTTCGACGCGCTCTCCGGCGCCGGGCTGTTCCTCATCCAGGGCCAGACCGGGGCCGGCAAGACCAGCGTCCTCGACGCGGTCTGCTTCGCGCTGTACGGCCAGGTCCCCGGCGTGCGCAACGCCATCAAGAACCTCCGCAGCGATCACGCCGCACCGCACCAGGCGCCACGCGTCGTCCTGGAGACCACGATCCGCGGCCGCCGCTTCCGGATCAGCCGTTCCCCGGCCTGGGAGCGGCCGAAGAAGCGCGGCACCGGCACCACCACCGAGCACGCCTCCGTCATCCTCGAAGAACGGGCACACGGCGACTGGATCGGCCTGACCAACCGCCTCGACGAGGCAGGCGATCTCATCGGCCGCCTGCTCGGCATGACGGCCGCGCAGTTCTGCCAGGTCGCGATGTTGCCGCAGGGCGAGTTCGCGAGCTTTCTCCGTGCCGGGGCCGAGGAACGCCGCAAGGTCCTGGAGCGGCTGTTCGCCACGGAGGTCTTCACCCAGGTGGAGAAGTGGCTCGCCGATCGCCGCGCCACGACCCGTCGCGAGGCCGCCGACCTGCGTTCCGCCGCCGAGTCGGTTGCCGACCGCATCGCCGAGGCCGCCGGCACCCAGCGACCGGGCCGATCCCTCGTCCCCGAGCCCCGGCAAGCCGAGCCGCCCGACGAGTCGCTGGACGACATCGAGATCCTGCCCGCCTGGGCTGCAGAGCTGGCGGGCCACCACACGACGATCCACACGATCAACGAGACACTGCTCGCCGAGGCGTCCGCGGCGCACGAAACGGCGAGGACGACCCTGGAATCCGCCCGTACCCTCGCCGAACGGCAGCACCGCCACGCCGAGGCCCTGCGCCGCCGCCACACCCTCGAAGAACGCGCGGAAGAACGCTCGCGGCTCACCGCCCGCCTCGACGCCGCCGCCCGCGCCGACCGCGTCGTCGCGCTGATCAAGCAGGTCCGCGAACGCGCCGAACGCGCCAAGCTGACCCACCGCGAGGCGAACGAGGCCCGGTCCCGTGTCGCGTCGCTGGTGACGCCGGGAGCCGCCGCCGACGTACTCGCCAAGGCCGAACGCGAACGCCGCGACGACATCGCAGCCTTGGAGGGCAAACGCGGCAGCGCCGACCGGCTGCGGCGGATCACCTCCGAACTTGCGGACCTTTATGGCGAACGCGACCGGCTGGAGCCCGAAGAGGCGAAGCTCGCTGCGACGCTCGACGAACTGCCGGGCGTGGTCGACGAACAGCGTGCCCAGCTCGACGAGGCCCGGATCGTCGTGGCCGGACGTTCCGGTGCCGAAGCCGTCCTCCAGGAGGCCGCGCGGCGCCTGGACGCGGCCCGGCGCCGTGACCAGGTGACGGCCCGGCTCGGCCAGGCCGAAGAGGCCCTGCGCGATGCGATCGATGTCGCCCAGCAGGCCCGTGAACGTTTCCAGGATCTCCGTCAGGCCCGCCTGGAGGGCATGGCGGCCACCCTCGCCGAAGACCTCACCCCCGGCGAGCCGTGCCGCGTGTGCGGATCCACGGACCACCCCGCGCCCGCCACCTCGCTCGGCCTCATCCCCGGCGAGGAGGACGAGGAACGAGCGAATACCGCCTACGAACAGGCCCAGACCCGCCGCGAGGAGACAAGCGGCCTCGTCGAGTCCCTGCGTGCCGAACGCGACGCCGCCCTGGAAGTCGCAGGCGAGGCCGACACCGCGACGCTCGGCGCCGACGTCGCCGAGGCCCAGGAGGCCCTCGCCGCGATCGACGCCCGCACGGCCCACCTGGAACGCATGGAGCGGCAAGTCCACCAGGCCGCACAAGAACTGGAACGCGTCCGGGACCGGCGCGACGAGATCGCCCGCGTCCTCACCACCAACCACGCCCGCCACGGCGAGCTCTCCGCCGAGCAGGCCCGCCTCACTGCCGAGCTCGACAAGGCGCGAGGCGACGACCCGACACTGGAAGCCCGCATCGACCGTCTGGGCCACGAGGCCGACGCGCTCGCCGAAGCCGTCCAGGCGCTCCAGACCGCCGATCGCGCCGCCGACGAACTGGCCGCCGCCCGCGCCCGGGCCAAGCAGACCGCGGCCGACGAGGGCTTCGCCACGCCCGACGACGTGATGGTGGCCGCGCTGGAGGACGAAGACCAAGCCGCCCTCCGCGACCGGATCCGCCGCTTCGACAACGAGGAGGCGGCCGTCAAGGAGATCCTCGCAGACCGCGCCCTCATCGCCGCCGCCGCGCAACCCGCCCCCGACCTGTCCGCCCTGGAAGCCGCGCTGGCGATCGCCCAGACGACCCGTACCGCCATCGCCTCCGCCGCCGACCGTGCCCGCAAACGCCGCGAGCGCCTGGCCGAGCTGCGCACCGAGCTCACCACCCGCGTCCACGCCTGGCGTCCTGCCGCCGAACGCCACGCCCTCGCCGCCCGCCTCGCAGGTCTCACCTCCGGCCAGTCCGGCGCCAACCGCCTCAGCATGCGCCTCTCCGCGTACGTCCTCGCCGCGCGCCTCGAACAGGTCGTCGCCGCCGCCAACGAACGCCTGGCCCGCATGTCCGCAGGCCGCTACGCCCTCCTCCACACCACCGACAAGGCAGCAGGAGATCGCCGCGGAGGCAGCGGTGGCCTAGGCCTGCGCGTAGTCGACGCCTGGACCGGCCAGGAACGCGACCCCGTCACCCTCTCCGGTGGCGAGTCGTTCATCACCTCCCTGGCCCTCGCCCTAGGCCTAGCCGACGTGGTCACCGCCGAAGCCGGCGGCACCGAGATCAACACACTCTTCGTCGACGAGGGCTTCGGCACCCTCGACGAGGAAACCCTCGACGAGGTCATGGACGTCCTCGACGCCCTCCGCGACGGCGGCCGCGCCGTGGGCATCGTCAGCCACGTAGCTGAGCTCCGCACCCGGATCCCCGCCCAGCTACGCATCAGCAAACAACGCACCGGCTCCACCGCCGCCGTCACCGTCTGACGGCCACCCTGGCCCAGACGACCTTTCCTCCGCCCTGCGTCTCGTCGACCATGACGATGCCCCATTTGTCGGCCACGTGACCGATGAGTCCCATTCCCCGGCCGTTCTCCTGCTCCTCTGTCGGCGTGAGAATCTCCGGCTCCCGAGGGCACGCGTCCCATACTTCGATCAGCAGATGGCCGGGATCATCGAGCGACACCCGCACGATCAGCCATTCGCCCGGCGAATGCCGGTGGGCGTTCGTCACGAGCTCGGACACCAGGATCCGTGCGGCGAAGTCATCCTTCACCGCCCACAAGGCACAGCACTCCACGACGAAATCGCGAGCGCTCTTGGCGGCCGAGCCGGTCGACGGAAGGAAGAGCGGCAGAACGTCTGTCGCGGTAGCTGCGTGAATCATGGCGGGGTGACCTTCGGGATCGATTCGAGAAGCACTGGCCGTCACCATGAAGCCACGCATCGCTAACGGTTTCTAGAAACCTGCCAGAACGAGAAACAATCCGCAGTTAACCTGATCCCTTGGGTTAATCGAGGTAAGTCCCGGTTGCAGAAAGGCGATCATGTCAAACCCTCAGAGACGTGCGACGACATCGCCGGTGCTGAGCGCGTTCGGCCGTCAATTCAAGCGGTACAGACATGAAGCCGGGTTAACCCAGCAGGTGATCGCGAGAGCGTGGGGAACGACTACTGCTTTCGTCTCACAGGTGGAACGAGGCAAGAAGCGCCCCACGCGCAAGCGCATCGAAAAGGCCGACGCCTTGATGCGCGCGAGTGGCGTGCTGCTGGAGCTCTACGACGACCTCACGACGGATCAGGCGCTCGCCTTCCCTGACTGGTCGGAGTGGGCGCCCATCGAAGCGGACGCCATCATGCTCGTCTCGTGGCAGCCGATGGTCGTCCACGGCTTGTTGCAGAGTGAGGCGTACGCGAGCGCCATCCTCCACGGCAATGAAGCTGACATCGCCAACCGTATGGCTCGGCAAAAGGTCTTGAGCAGGGATGATCCGCCCCCGCCGCGGTTCACTCTCCTGCTGGAGGAAGGCGTCTTGTTTCGCGAGGTCGGCAACCCTGGCATCATGCGGGAGCAACTGCTCCTGCTCGTGGATCGCATCTCCGATCAACTGTCCGTTCAGGTCGTTCCGCCCCGAGGTGAACATGACGGGAACTCTGGTTCGGTCACGCTCGCGCGGTTGGATGACATGTCAGAAGTCGCATACGTCGAGACGATCGGACGTGGGTTCACCCTTGGAGAGCCGGAGGACCTCGTCCGAGTTCACAAAGCTCTGGAGGAAGTCAGGACCCTCGCCTACAACGTCCACGAGTCGGTAGAGATAATAAAGAAGGTCGTAGAGGATAAATGGACTTGAGTGACGCGAAATGGCGGAAGTCATCACAATCCACTTCACAGGGTGGCGAATGTGTGGAGTTGGCCGCAGTGCCGGGCGTCGTTGCCGTTCGTGACAGCAAGGATCCGGAGGGGCCCATGCTGGTGTTCACGGTGAAAGCGTTCAGGCGGTTTGCCGAGGGCGTCCGGCACCGGGCGTGACCATGGACTGCCAGGCGTGACCCGTCACCGGCGTGATACAGCTGCGCTCCATGCGCTGCCACGCGAGTGGCTTCACCCACCTCGCTCGATCGGCCCGTGGCAGGTCAGAGCCGCTGTGCCTGCTCCTAGTACGCTCGTCACCGGCGATCCGGTCGCCGGTGGAAATGCGAGATCGCGAGCTGAGGAAGCACATGGAACTGGTCCACTCCGGCAAGGTGCGCGACGTCTACGCCGACGGCGACGATCTGATTCTCGTCGCCTCGGACAGGGTGAGCGTCTATGACGTCGTGCTCCCCACAGAGGTCCCCGACAAGGGGAAGATCCTCACCCAGCTCTCGCTGTGGTGGTTCGAGCAGCTCGCCGATGTCGTGCCCAACCACATCATCTCCGCAACCGACGTCCCCGGCGAATGGACGGGACGGGCAGTCCGCTGCCGGCGCCTCACCATGCTCCCGGTGGAGTGGATCGCACGCGGCTATCTGGCGGGCCTCGGTCTCAAGGAGTACGAGAAGAACGGCACCGTATCCGGGATCGAGCTGCCCCCGGGCCTGGTCGAAGGCTCCAAGCTGCCCGAGCCAATCTTCACACCGACGACCAAGGCCACCGAAGGCCATGACGAGTTCATCACCTACCAGGACGTGGTGGACGAGATCGGTGACGACACCGCCGCCCGCCTCAAAGAGGTCACCCTGGAGATCTACCGGCGCGGCGCGGCCATCGCTGCGGAGCGGGGCATCATGATCGCCGACACCAAGCTGGAGTTCGGCCGCGCCGCCGACGACACGCTCGTGCTTGGCGATGAGGTTCTGACCTCGGACTCCTCACGCTTCTGGCCCGCGGACGACTGGCAGCCCGGCCGCCCCCAGCACGCGCTCGACAAGCAGTTCGTACGAGACTGGAGCAGCTCGCTCGACTGGGACCGCACACCTCCCGGCCCGCCCATCCCGGCCGAGATCGTGGACGCGACCAGAGCCCGCTACATCGAGGTCTACGAACGACTCACCGGCCGCCGTTGGGGCTGACCATTGCAGCCGTACGATCCCGCTGACCTCATCAAAGACAGCCAGGCGCTACTCACCGAGCGGGGTCTCACTCCGGTGCTCCGGCCAGAACCTCCTGCAGAGATCGCCGCAGCCCACCTCCTCCGCTCGCTCTCGACCACCCCGGCCATGGACGGCAGAAAGCACTGACCCAATCCATGGACAAGATCTGGTCAGACGAAGAGCTCTACGGGTTGTAGGCGGGATCTTAAGGAGTCCCCGGTGGCCTTCTTTCGTTTTCACGGACGCCTGGCCAAGGGCCTGTCTTGCCTATGAGGCCCCTCTTGCCGATGACGTCTCTTTGGCCCATGAGGTGCGCCTTTCGCATAAAGATGTTCGCCATGCCCAAACGACATCGACCGAATTCCGGCGTCGCGCGATCGAGCTGGTGTCCCAGGACGACAAGTCACTCATCCCATTCACCAAATTGCCGGGGGCTTTGGGTGCTCGTTCGTCTGCCGGTTTGTGAATTTGTGGGTTAGTGCTGTGCCGCTGCGCGGTCGGCGGCAGCGGTCACCCCTTTGGCGCCGCACCCAGCCCGGCAGCCGGTCAGTTGGGGCTGAAGGCCAAAAGTGGCGGCGACAAGAAGGTAGGCGGTGGGCGCGGCCTGTGCGTACGCACCGGTTTCCGGGGCAGGCTACTTCGTGCCGCTGCGCGGTTTGCGGCAGCGGTCTCCCCTTTTGGCTTCGCGCCCCGCCCGGGCAGCGGGTGGGTGGATGCTGAAGGTCTAAAAGCGGCGGCGACAAGAAGGCAGTGGGCAGGGACGGCAGGTGCGTAGGCACAGGATTCCGGGCGGCAGCTTTCTTCGTGCCGCTGCGCGGTTGCGGCAGAGGTCTCCCCTTTGGCTCGCGCCCCGCCCGGCAGGCGGGTGAGGCGGGCTAATGGCCCAAAAGCGGCGGCGACAAGAAGGTAGGCGGCGGGCGCGGCAAGTGCGTACGCACCGGTTTCCGAGCGGCAGGCTACTTCGTGCCGCTGCGCGGTTGGCGGCAGCGGTCTCCCCTTTGGCTCGCACTTCGCCCGGCCGGCGGGTGGGGTGGGGCTGAAGACCTAAAAGCGCAGCGACAAGAAGGCAGTGGGCAGGGGCGGCAGGTGCGTACGCACCGGTTTCCGGGTGGCAGCTTACTGATCTGCCGCTGCGCGGTTGGCGGCAGCGGTCACCCCTTTGGCTTCGCGCCCCGCCCGGCAGCCGGTCGGTTGGGGCTGAAGGTCTAAAAGCGCGGCGACAAGAAGGGAGGCGGCGGGTGCGGCGGGTGGGTGTTGTGTGGGTTTGCTGGTGGCTGATGCTCGACCTTAGCCGCGCGAAGAGCGGGATTCCCCACAACCCCAGGCCGCCGCCCGCCCTCACCCTTGTGCACAGACCAGAATCCGCAACAGCAACCAACGTGACCGCAACCCACGACAAAGCCGCACCAACCCGAAAACGGTCATTTCGGCACCGCTCAACCACCCACCCAGACCAGCCGACTTAATCCCCGACTCACCCGCCCTCAACCGACAACAACCGTGGGATGGCACCCCCACCGGCCACCCGCAAAGACGGCCACAAAGACGACCACAAACGGACACGCTGATCCCGGCGAATGATGGCGACATAACCTCCGACTCGCCGCTCCTGGCCCAAGTGGAAATCGCGGGACGGCCACCTATCGCACTGGTCACAAAAAGGTGGCCGGATACCGTCGGCAATCACCCACCCACACCTTGCGATATCACCGAACGTGACGATAGAATAACAGCATGGATTCGATCGTGGCGGGACTAGATTCCGCTTCCACCGCTGACTTGGTGGAAGCGGCCGCCGCGATCACCACCCAACTCACCCAACGATCGGCACCCGACTCCGGGACCGCCTGCATGGAGCTGGCCGAACAGTTCGCCACCGCGCTGGACCAGGGCGAGCAGGTGCTGGCCGGGTTGATCGCGGTGGTGGACCGGACCGGCGAGCCCAAGCGGTGGGGGTTGGCGTCGACTCAGGCGTGGTTGCGGTGCCGGCTGGGCATGCGCGAGGGCCGCGCCCAAGAACGCCTCACCCTGGCCCGCCAACTCCCCCGCCTGCAGCAGATCAACCAGCAACTGGCCACCGGCGCCCTCTCGTATGGGTATGCCGCCACCATCGCCGACGCCGTACAACGCCTCAACGATGACGACTGTACGGCCGCCGAAGGCATCCTGTTGGAGGCGGTGGCTGGCGGGGTGTCGGCGCGGAACCTGGCGCGGCTGGGCCGCAGAGTGCATGACCTGGTCGCCGAACTCACCGGCACCGATCAGCCGCCACAGGATGCGGCGCGGGGGTATCAGCGGTCGTGGATGACCGTCAGCCGGTCGCTGGATGGCGGCTGTTACCTGCACGGCTGGCTCAATCCCGAAGACACCGCCATCCTGGACGGCACCCTCGCGCCGTTGGCCAAACCCGCCGGGACCGACGACCGCCGGGACCTGGCCGAACGCACCGCCGCCGCCCTATCCACCGTGCTGTCTGGTGGGCACAGGGACACCCGGGTCACCGTCATCGCCGACCTGCAGACCCTGACCGGCGACGACACCCCCGGGCGGCTGCGGGACGGCACCCCGATCCCGGCGGCGCAGGTGCGGCGCATCGCCCTCAACGCCGGAATCTCCCCACTGATCCTCAGCCCCGACCACGTCCCGCTGTACCTCGGCCACGCGGTGCGGATCGCCACCGCCGGGCAACGCCGGGTGCTGGAAACCCTGTATGACACCTGTGCGGTGCAGGGCTGTGAGGTGCCGGGGCTGTTGTGCGAGGTCGACCATGTCGATGGGTGGGCGCTGGGCAACAGCCCCACCGACATCGACAAACTCGCCCTATGCTGCGGCTGGCACAACCGCTGGAAACACACCCACCCCCACCAGATACACATCACCACCACCGACGGCCGCTTTGTCTACCGGGCGCTGCCTCCCGACGGGGTCGCCAGATCCAGACGCGGCAGACCTGTCGATCAGGCCGACAACCCCTGGCATGACCACGCGGCCTGACCACTCCGCACACCCCCCAGCCTGCAGCCCGGCGCACCCTCAGCGCCGGGCCTACAGGCACGCCCCGCGCACAACCGCTTTCACCATGGGCGGCAGCCGCGTCCGGCAGCCTTGGCGCCCGCCCCTGCCCGCAACCCCGACCAGGTGAGCGCCAGCCCAAAGAGGGGGACACCACACCCACCGCGTCGGCCAGCCCTGGGCCGCCACGGGTGTGAGCACCGGCCGGGATGCAGCAGCACCAGCCTCCCTCCGCGCACAGCGCCACAAAAGCTCTTCCCCCGCCAGACGCGCGGCCACCTTGACGCCCAGACCTCCTCTCCCGGCTCACCTCGCCGCCGGGTCTGAACCCAACCCCAGCGGTGACCCGCAGCCGGGGGATCAGCCGCGTCAAAAGGGGATAGCCGATGCCCAGATCACAGCCCTTAGGCCGCTGCGGCCAGGAGCATGGCCGGGTCGCGGCAGTGCCAGCGTCCCCGCGCGCAGCGCGGCAAGTTTCTTCCTCCACCGGATATGCGGCCACGTCGACGCCCAGCCCTGCCTCCCGCTCACCTGGCTGCCGAGTCTGAACCCCAGCCCTGCGGTGACCCGCAGCCGGGCAAGCCGCCGCCCCCAAAGGGACGGCCGACGCCGAGATCACAGACCTAGAGCCGCTACGAGCATGAGCATGGTCGGCGTGGGGCAGTGCCAGCCTCCCCGTGCGCAGCGCGGCAAAGCTCTTCCGCGCCAGACGCGCGGCCACCGTGGCGCCCTGCCCTGCGCTCGTCTCGCTGCCGAGTCTGAACCCCAGCCCCGCGATGACCCGCAGCCGGGCGACCAACAGCACTAAAGGGGTGGCCGATGCCGAGATCACAGACCTTGATTGCTGCGGTCATGAGCGTGGTCGGCATGTGGCGGTATCAGCCTCCCCGTGCGCCAGCGCGGCAAAGCTCTTCCGCGCCAGACGCGCGGCCACCGTGGTGCCCTGCCCTCCGCTCGTCTCGCTGCCGGGTTTGAACCCCAACTCCGCGGTGACCGCAGCCGGGCAAATCAGCTGCACCAGGAGGGGTGGCCGTGCCGAGATCACAGGCCTTGGGCCGCTGCGGGCATGAGCGTGGTCGGGATGTGGCAGTCTCAGCGTCCCCGCGCGCGCAGCGCGGCAAGTTCCTTCTTCCACCACCGGATCTGCGGTCACGTCGGCGCCCTGCCCTGCCCTGCCTTGCGCTCGCCTCGCTGCCGGGATTGAAGCCGAGCCTAGCGGCGATCCGTAGGCGGGCGATCAGGCCGTACCAAAGGGGCGGCCGATGCCGAGATCGCGGTCATTAGACCGCTGCGGGCGGGAGCATGGCCGGGATGTAGTGGCAACTGCCACCTGCGCAGCGCGGAACCCTTCAGTGCCAGCAGATGCGCGGTCACGTCGCGCCCAGCCTGCCCGCGGGCGCACTTCGTTGTCGACAGCGGGCAACTTCGGCCCCTGCGGCTGAGGGCGCCCCTCAGGCTGGCATCCTGGGCCTGGGTCTCCGCGGTTGATGGCGTTCCACAAGGATGTTCACCAGGGGGCCGCCGGCACCGATAGCAGCCATGATCGCGGCAGCGACCCAGTACCGCTGTCCCTGTCCCAGCTCCAGCACCGACACTGCGCCCACTGCGGTACCAATGGTCAGACTCAGCGAGTGCCACCATTTTTCACGAAACAACGGCCTGGCGAAACCGCCGCCGGAATAGGCGTAGAAGGACACGATGAGGCCAAGGATGAAGGCGAGTTCGTACCATCCTCCGCCCTCGGGCAGGCCGTAGCCGCCATTGGGCCCTCCGCTGTACTCGAACCCCAGGTGAACCGCCCCCGCCGTTCCCCAGCACAACGCGCTCACAGCAGCCATGCAGACCAGAACTCTCCACCTGTGTTTGCTCATGTCGGGAATAGTAGGCACCCCGATGTGAACGGCCTGCCCGACACGCTACGCCAGATATGTGCGTTCGCTGCGTTGTCGGAGCCTTCCGGTGCGTAGGGAAAAGGGGCGATCCTCCGCCGTGCCGGGGGCAGCGATTGTGCTCGGTATCTGCTGGGGCGGTGCTGAGTGGGGATCGGAATGCCCAGGTATCATCCGGCTTGGGGTCGCGGAGCCATATTCGTATCGAGGCGACGTCGATGGTTCCCTGGTAGATGCGTTCGCGTTTGTCATACCTTGTCGCCACGGCCCGGAAGTCCTTGAGCTTGTTGAAACACCGCTCCACGGTGTTGCGCTCGCGATAGCGATCAAGGTCGAAGGAGGGTGGCCATCCTCACGGTGTTCCAGACCTACAGGTCGCTGCCACAAGACCTGATTCTGAGCCCCGACCATGTGCCGCTCTACCTCGGGCATGCGGTGCGGATCGCCACCGCGGGGCGGCGCCGGGTGCTGGAAACGCTGTATGACACGTGTGCGGTGCAGGGGTGTGAGGTGCCGGGTTGTTGTGCGAGGTCGATCATGTCGATGGGTGGGCGCTGGGCAACAGCCCCACCCACCTCGACAAGCTGGCGTTGTGCTGCGGCTGGCACAACCGCTGGAAACACACCCACCCCGAGCAGATACACATCACCCACACCGAGGATGGGCGCTACCGGTATCGGGCGCTGCCACCCGACGGGGTCGCCAGATCCAGACACGGCAGACCTGTCGATCAGGCCGACAATCCCTGGCACGACCACGCGGCCTGACCACCCCCACACATCCCCAGCCTGCAGCCCGGCGCGGACCCAGTGCCGGGCCTACAGGCACGCCCCCACCCCCGGCCCAACCGCTCACTACAGGCGGCAGCCGCGTCCGGCAGCCTTGGCGCCCACCCTGGCGCCCCCCACCCGCAGCCCCGACCGAGTGACCGCCAGCCCAAAGAGGGGGACACCACACCCACCGCGTCGGCAGGCTCTAGGCCGCTGCAGGCGTGAGCACGGCCGGGATACAGCAGCGCCAGCCTCCCCGCGCACAGCGCGACAAAGCTCTTCCCCACCAGAGGCGCGGCCACTTTGGCGCCCTGCCCTGCCTTCCGCTCGCTTCGCTGCCAAGTCTGAGCCCCAGCCCTGCGGTGATCCGCAGGCGGGTGACCAGCCGTACCAAAGGGGTGGCCGATGCCGAGCTCCGCAGACCTAGAGCCGCTTCGGACGTGAGCATGGCCGGGACGCGGCAGCACCAGCCTCCCCGCGCGCAAAGCCCTCCCCACTGGACGCGCGGTCACGTCGCGCCCAGCCTGCCTGCGGGTGCACTTCGGCGTCGACGGCGGGCAACTACGACCCCTGGGGCTGAGGGCGGCCCTCAGGCTGGTATCTCTCCTCCGCGGTTGCTTGTGCTGATCTCTCGGCCGGTTGAGAAAGGGAGCTCCCAGGCGCGTGCGGTGTCGATGTGGGCTGCGCCGATGACTACTGGGCAGCCGTTGAGCTCGGTCATGCGAACACCTCGCTGCCGTATTCGCGGAACGGCTGCCTGAGCAGTCGGCGTCGGGCCAGATCCCAGACGCAGATCGTGCTGTCCTTGGCGCTGGTGATAGTGATCGGTCGACCCCTCACCGAGCCCACGTCCAGGCAGGTGATGACGGTGAGCGGCTCGGCCCACTCGCCGGTTTCGGGATCTCCCAGAAGCAGGCTCTGTCCACCCGCCGCCACCACAGGTGTGCTCTTGCACGGTGACCAGGGCAAACTCGTGCAGTGTTTTGGGTGAGGGTGCGTTGCTTGTCGATGTCCCACACGAGCACCCCCGCCGTGGCGGCCGCTGGCCACCACGACCGGCCGGTCCCCTAGCATGCCCGCTGCGACGGCACTGCCTGAGGGCGAAGGCCCGGCATCGTCGGCCACTGATGGGTCCCACAGCTCCACGCCTCGAAACCCACGACGAGCATCGAGCGTCCGCCGAAGTCGGTCCGACCGCGGAGCCCCATGCCGCCTTCCTGCTCGGTCAGCTTCACCTTGCCCGTCTCCAGGTTTCACGTCGCGAAGCCCTGGTGGTCGCGGCCACCGCCGATCACGACTCCGGCGCCGAGCGCGGTGAGTTCGGTGTGGTCCAGTTCCTTAAGCGTGGGGTCGTCGAGCTGGCACTCCGCTCACTGGTCGGTCGCCGGGTCCAAGGTGCAGGCCTGGCGGCTGCGGTCCGGGGGTACCTACGAAGAGCAACCGGCCGTCCAGGACGACGAGGTCGAAATTTAGGATCTGGCCGTCGGGGGCGAGTTGACGATGATGGATATGGCCAGCGGCGACAGTCGGTCTCACGCCCAAACCAGGAGTGTTGTGCATACGCAGGGGGTTCAGGTCACCGCGCTAGCTCCGCGTGGGGTTGTCGTCCCCCAGACTTCGGGGCCTACCGCGCACCGGAAGCGGGCGGGCTTCGGAACGTTCGGGGGGCTGGGGCCGTCGAATCAGGTGGACGAAGCGAGGGGAATTATGGGGAATTCGATTCCGCACGACAGGTCGGGGCAGCTGAAGCAGATTGAGGGCGGGTTGCTGCCGGGGGAGCAGATCATCGCCGTGTACGACGCGGTGGGGGCGGGGACCGGGTTCATCGGGCTGACGGACCGACGTGTGATCATTCAGGACAAGTCGTTCGCCGGGAAGCGGATGGCGATCACGAGCGTGCCGTACTCGAAGATCAGCTCGGTGAGCGTGGTCAGCAACAAGTCGATCGCCGGGTCGTTCTTCTCCAGCGGCACGATCGCCATTCATGTGGGCACGCAGATCTACGAGATCGAGTTTCGCGGCGAGGAGAAGACCCGCCATGTGCACGACGTGATCGTGCACTACATCTCTCGTTAGGGCTTGCGGCCCACGCCTGCGAGGAGCCAGCCCGAGGGGGGATCGTACGGGCGGTCGGGGCGCCATTCGGGGGCCAGGACGAGACCTGGCTCCACCAGGTTGAGGCCGTCGAAGAAGCCCTTGAAGCGTTCGCTGGAACGGAAGGTCAGCGAGATGCCGTAGCGTTCGGTCAGCTCGCGGTGGGTGGCCCGGTCCGCTTCGGAGAGGTTGTCGCTGAGGAAGTCGCAGATCACCAGGTGGCCGCCGGGGGAGAGCGCTTCGCGGAACGCGGCGACGAGTGTGTCGGGGTCGTCCTCGTCGGGGATCCAGTCCAGCATCGAGATCATCAGGATGCCCACCGGACGGTCGAAGTCGATGAGCGCGGTGAGCTCGGGGTGGCTCAGGATCGCGTCGGGGTGGCGCGCGTCGGCGTTGATGGCGGTGGCCCCGGGTACCGAGTGCAGCAGCGACTGGAAGTGGACGACGGCCACCGGGTCGTTGTCGACGTAGACGACCTTGGCATCCGGATCGGCCCCGTGCGCGAGGTCGTGCACGTTGCCCTTGCCGGGCAGGCCGCAGCCGAGGTCGACGAACTGCCGTACGCCCGCGTCCAGGAGATAGCGGACCGCGCGCCGCATGAACTTCCGGTTTTCGCGGGGCAGCAGGTGGGCCACGCTGTACGCGTCGAGCGCGTCAGAGGCGGCGCTGCGGTCGGGGCCGTAGTTGTCCTTGCCGCCGAGGGAGTAATCGTAGACACGGGCGCTGGCGGGGCCGTCGAAACCAAGATCGTTTAGGGGATCGCGATCGCTCATATGCCATCCCTGGGTCCGGGGCGGGGGGCTGCTCCAGGGTAGTGGATCGACGGTCCTTTGGCGTGATCGTGGCAACACGGAACGTCCGCATCGCTCTGCCTCCCATGACAAAAAGAGGCTCACGATGCGGACGGTTCCGTCAGGTGCCCGGCACGTGCTCCAGGCGCCATTGCTGGGTGCTCGTCCCGACACAGGTCGCGGTCCTGGCGACGACCCCGTTGGCCGTCAGGCACGTGTGCCGGTTGAGGTTCTCGAACGTGACCGGCAGGCCGGCCCACATCCGGTCGCGGTCGGACACGATCCAGGTCGTCCCGTCGAAGCCGCAGTCGTGCTGGAGCACGAACGTGTCGTTGGCACCCGCGCGGGCACAGAGGTGCGAGTGCCGGTTCTCCAGCTTGCGGAGGGTGCCGGAGCCGCCGATCTTCCAGTGCATGGCGCCCTCGTTGGTCTTGCTCTGCATGACGATGTTGGTATTGGGCTCTTTGGAGTGCTTGAAGGGGAGCAGCGCCTTGCCGTTCCCCTCGTTGACGATCCAATAGAACGGCCCCGGTGCGGCGGAGGCGGGGGTGGCGACGGCGGTCACACCGGCGGTGGCCGTCGCTGGTCGCGCGTATCCGTGACGGCCACCGAGTTAACGGTGTGCCGAGATGTCAGTGGTGGGCAGTGTCAGTGGAACACCGGATGTCATGGAGGGCCGCCCTGCGGATACTGAGCCAATGGCTATCGACGGCGATGGCGGCATGGTGGGGCGCGGGGCCGAGCTGGCCCGGCTGACTGCTCTGGTCGAAGGTGTAGGGGACGGCCGCGGCGGGATGCTGGCGGTCATGGGCGAGGCGGGCATCGGCAAGTCCCGCCTGCTCGCGGAGGCGGCACGGCTGGCGCGCGAGGCGGGGCTGCTCGTACTGACGGGACGGGCCGTGGCGGGTGGCGGCGCGTACCGGCCGCTGGCCGAGGCGCTGGTCGGGCATCTGCGCGCGGACTGCCGCGAGCGGTGTCCCGAGCTGCGGCCCTACCGGGCTGCGCTGGGCCGCCTGTTGCCCGAGTGGGCGGGGGAGGAGCCTCCGGCGAGCATCGATCCCGTGCTGGTGCTGGGCGAGGGCCTGGTCCGGCTTCTGGGGATGCTGAACGGGCCGCGCGGCTGCCTGCTGGTCCTGGAGGATCTTCACTGGGCGGACGGGGACACGCTCGCCGTCGTCGAATACCTGATCGGGGTGCTGCACGCATGCCCGGTGCTCGTCGCGGCGTCGATCCGCGATGAGGACTGTCCACCCTGCGTGCAGAGCCGTATCACCGAGCGGCCGGAGGTGCACACGGTCCGGCTGCAGAGGCTGGACGAGGACGACTCGATGGTGCTCGCCGAACGGTGCGCGGGTACCGTCCCGCTGCCCGCGGCCGTACGCGACCTGGTGGTGCGGAAGTCCGACGGCCTGCCGTTCCTGGTGGAGGAACTGGTGGCCGGCGGCATGGAGGAACGTTCGGTGCCGCCCAGCCTGGCGGGCATGGTCGCCGCCCGTCTGGACGCGCTCGGGCCCGAGCAGCGGCGGGTCCTGGAGGCGGCCGCGGTGCTGGGGGACGAGCCTGACTGGACCGTTCTCGGCATGGCGACCGGCCTGGCCGAGGACGTGGTGCTGGGCGCCGCGCGAGCCGCGCAGCCGCGGCTGCTGGTCGCGGCGGGCGACGCGCTGCGCTGGCGGCATGCTCTGACGAGGGACGCCGTGCTGGCGACGGTGCCGCCGCCCGTGCGGGTGGTGCTGGCCCGCCGGTCGGCCGAGGTCCTGCTGGGCCGTGGCCGGCCCGACGATGAGGTGCGTGCCGCCGACCTGCTGGTCATCGCGGGTGAGCAGGCGCGTGCGGCGGTGGTGTTCGTACGGCTCGCCCGGCGCGACATCGCCAGGGGAGCGCTGCGTGACGCCCGTGTTCTGCTGGACCGCGCGGACGGACTCGCGGCGTCCCCGTCGGCCGTCGCGATCGAACGTGTGGTGCTGCTCACCCGGCTCGGCGAGGCGGACGCGGCGCTGGAGGCCGGCGCACGGGCACTCGGCCGGACGACCGGGGACGAACATGCCCAGCTGTGCCTGCGGCTGGCCGACGCAGCGATCGTCACGGGCCGGTGGGACGAGGCCGAACGGTATCTCCAGCGCGCGGGGCGGCCCGAGGACCCGCACGCGCTCGTGCTCGCCGCCAACGCCGCGTTCGGGCCGGGACGCCTCACCGAGGCGGCGCAGCTGGCCACGGCGGCCATCGAGCGGGCTGAGGCGGCGCACGACATGGAGGCGCTGTGCCGGGCCCTGATCGTCCTCGGCCAGTGCGCCATACGGCACGACGTGGAGATCGCCCGGCTCACCTACACGCGGGCGGCCCGGCTCGCCGCCGAATACGGGCTGATGCCCTGGCGCGTCACCTCCCTGAACCACCTGGCCTTGGTGGAGGTGCTCACCGACCCCCACACGCCGGCGTTGGCGGAGGCGAGAGAGCTGGCGCTCGAGAACGGGCAGCTGGTCGACGTCGTCTCCGCCGATCTCGTCCGTGCCGACCACATGTGCACCGTAGAGGGGCCGCGCGCGGCGGAGGTCCCGGCGCGCGCGGCGGCCGAGCTGGCGAGCCGGTTGGGGCTGGGGGGCTATCAGGCGGTCGGTGAACTCTTCATCGCGCTCGGGCGCGCGGCCGACGGCGACGGGGAGGGCATGGAGGTGGCGCTCGACGCCGCGACCGGGCATGAGCTGCTGCCCGTCGAGGTGTCGGCGCTCGCGCCGACCGTCCGCGCGTTCATTCCGCTGCTGGACCGCGACCTGGACACGGCCGTCGCGCTTTTCGACGACGGCATGCCGGCTCTGGAAGGCCAGGGCCAGACGGCGCCGGTGTCCGCATGGGGCCTGTGGGCGCTGCTCCGGACCGCCGTCGCACGGGATGACCTGAAGGTACGGGACGCCCTGCGCCACTCGGCACCGGTACTGCGGAACGTGAACCGGGGGGCGCTCCACTACGCCGACGCCATCGCCGCCGGACGGACCGGGCACGCGGAGCGCGCCGCAAGCCTCCTGGCGGCCGGCGACGACGTGCTGGCGCATTACCACTGGTGGCGGCGCCTCTGCCGGTCACTCGTGCTGGAGGCCGCCGTGACCGATGGCTGGGGAGACCCCGTGCCCGCCCTCCGGGCCGACCTGGCGGCGTTCGAGCGTGCGGGGGAGGTCCGGCTCGCGCGTACGACCCGTGATCTGCTCCGGCGCGCCGGAGCGCCGACCCGGCGGGGCCGCGGCTCCACCCCGGTTCCGTCCGGCCTGCGTGCCGCCGGGGTGACGAGCCGGGAGATGGACGTGCTCATGTTGCTGGCCGAGGGGCTCACCAACCGGCAGATCGCCGAGCGGCTCTTCCTCTCGCACCGCACCATCGACACGCACGTCGCCAGCCTGCTCGCCAAGACCGGCACGGCGAGCAGGCTGGAACTACGCGCTCACAAGCTCAGCGCTCTGAAAGCCAACGCTCAGAGAGTCAATGCTTCGGAGGCCGGCGCTCAGAGCTTGCCGAAGCAAGGGGCGTCGAGCGTGTAGGCCTTCGCGGTGGGTCCGGTGAACGCCTCCTTGATGACCTTGATCCCGGTCGGTTCCTTGTCGTCCGGCTTGGCGATGAGGCTCGTACGGACCGCGCCGGTCGCGGCGTCGCCCGCGAAGTTGCCCGAGCCCGTCGGCATCATGCCCTCGTAGTCGACCTGGTTGATCTGCTTCACGGCCTTCAGCAGCCCGTCACGCGTCAGCTCCTTGTTGGCGGCGGCCTTCTGCAGCGCCGCCTTGAGCGGGTACGACCAGACCCAGCCCGCGGTGTAGCCGTCGTTGGGGTCGACCTGCCCGATGGCCTGCCGCATGGCCTGGTGGCCGGGGGACTGCGTCTGGAACGGCGCCCACGGGGCCGACTGCAGGTACTGGGCCTTGATCGCCGGTGCCGCCGGGCTCTTGAGCAGGCCCTTGTTCCAGCTCGGGCTCGTGCCGATGTAGCGGCCCTTGTAGCCGCGGGCGGCGGCCTGCCCGATCACGGTCGCGGCGTCGGTCGGGCCGGTGGTGAGGATGACCAGGTCGGGCTTGTCCTTGACGATGGCGTCCACGGCGCGGCCCTGGTTGTCCTGGCCCTGCGGTGTCTCAATCGCGTTGAACGTCAGCTTCTGCGCGGCCGCGCCGGCCTTGGCCCCGGCCGCAGCGTCGGCGCCGTAGTCACCGGCGTAGTGGACCGCCATGACGCTCTTGGGCTTGAACGTCTCGACGGCGTAGTCGATCGCGTTCATCGACTCGATGCAGTAGTTGGCGCCGGACTCCAGGATCACGTCCTCGAAGTTCCACGCCGACGTCCACGACGCGGGCGCCGCCACGATCTTGCTGGACTTGAGGTCCTTGATGATCGCGGCGGTGGTGGGCGAGCCCAGCGTCTGGGCCAGCGCCAGCACCTTGCCTTTGATCTCCTGGTAGACCTGGTTGTGGGTCTCCGGGTTGTACTTGTTGTCGCGGACGTACTTGGTGACGTCGATGTCGTAGCCGCCGATGCCGCCCTGCTGGTTGACCCGCTTCCAGAACGCCTTCTGCGCCTCGGTGATGGGCACGGCCAGCGTCTTGAACGGGCCGACCGTCAGGTCGGAGATGGCCCCCAGATAGATGCAGCCGTTGTTCTTGTTCACCGCGTTCGGGCACGCGTCCTTGGTGACGCCGGGCGCGCTGCTGTCCTCGTCCCCCCGGAAGACTCCGCAGCCGCTCACGCTCACGACCAGTACGCCCGCGGCCAGCACCGCGCCGATCCTGCTTTTCATGATGGCTCCTAATAGCTGAAGGGCCAGGCCTTCCAGTAGTTGCGTATCCGGGTCCAGATACCGAACAGGCCGCGGGGCTCAAGGATGAGGAAGACGATGATGAGGAGCCCGTACAGCACGGTCTCGACCTGGAAGATGTTCGGGGTTTCCTTGGACTCGGAGCTGATGAACGGGAGCACGCCGGGCATTTCACGGGTGATGCGCGGCAGGAGCGTGATGAACATCGCGCCCATGATCGAGCCGCTCACCGTGGCCACCCCGCCGATGAGGATCATGGCGATGAACTGGACGGACAGCAGCAGGTTGAACGAGCCGGGGTCGAAGTACCCGGCGACGGTGTACATCAGCGCACCCGCGACGCCCGCGTAGAACGAGGAGACCGCGAACGCGAGCAGCTTGTAGCGGCGCAGGTCCACACCGATGATCGCGGCGGCGATGTCGCGGTCGCGGACGGCGGCGAACGCGCGGCCGACGCGCGAGCGCATGAGGTTGCGGGCGAGCACCGCGAAGAGCACCAGCATCACCAGCATGAGCAGGTAGAGCTTCTGCTCCTTGCTGTACGCCCCCGCCTCGTCCAGCCGGATCCCGAACAATTCGGGCACCGCCGAGGGCCGCCCGACGCCGGGGCCGCCGGTCAGGCTGTCCCATTCCTTGAAGATGTGCTCGCCGAGGAACACCAGCCCCAGGGTCACGATCGCCAGGTACAACCCGCGCAGCCGGGTCGCGAGCGGTGCCACGATCACGCCCGCGAGCGCCGCCGCCAGCCCCGCCGCCGGCAGCCACACCAGGATGGAGGTGACGCCGAAGCCGATCACCTTGCCGTCCGGGTCGCCGGACACGGCCGCAGCCGTGTACGCGCCGATCGCCAGGAAGAACGCGTGCCCGAGCGAGATCTGGCCCGCGTACCCGGTGACGATGTTGAGCCCGATCGCCCCGATCGACGCGACGAAGCCCACCGCGAGCAGCTGCAGGATGTCGTCGGTCAGCATGAACGGCGCCAGCACCGCGATCACCAGCAACGCGCTCAGCCACCGCCGTTTGCCCGGCGTGTCCAGCAGCGCCATGTCCTGCTTGTAGGAGGTGTGGAGCAGAGGGCGGCCCCGGGGCCGGCGCCCCTGGCGTCCGCCGCGGTCAAGCAGAGCGGGCCCTGCCCGCCCGAGGGGGGCCGACTCCCCACGCCCCCCGGCGTTCCTCCGGAGCGTGTTCATACCCGTTCCACCTCCGGCGTCCCGAACAGCCCGTTCGGTCTCATCAGCAGGACCAGCAACATCAGCACGTACGGCGACACCACCGCGAAGTTCTGCCCGAGCCAGGGCGCGAGATCGGCCTGGTAGGTGCCGACCAGCGACTCCACCAGCCCGACCGCGAGCCCGCCGGCGACCGCGCCGCCGAGCGAGTCCAGCCCGCCGAGGATGATCGCGGGCAGTGCCTTCAGCGCGATGATCCAGAGGTTCTGGTCGACGCTGGCGCCGCTGCCGACGAGCACGCCCGCCACCGCGGCCAGCCCTCCGGCCATCGCCCACGACGTCGCGAACACCGCGCCGACCGGCACACCCTGCGCCAGCGCCGTCTCCTGGTCGAACGCGGCGGCCCGCATCGCGAGGCCGAACCGTGTGTAGCGGAAGAACGCGAACAGCGCGGCGACCATGAGCGCGGTGGTGAGCAACATGGCCAGGTACCGCTGCTGCACCGGCACGCCGAGCAGATTCACCGTCTGCAGGCCCCAGGGGTCACCGACCTGCCGCACGTCGAGCCCGATGAAGCCGTTGACGATGACCCGGATGACGATGTCGAGCCCGAGTGTGATGATCGCGACGACGAAGACCGGCTTGCCGACCATCGGCCGGACCGTCACCCGTTCGACGCCGAGTGCCAGCAGGGCCACCGCGACCGCCGACAGCAGCAGTGCCAGGAAGAAGTTGACCTCGGCCGCCAGATAGGTGACCAGGACCGCGCCGGCGAGCATGAACGCGGGCTGGGCGAAGCTGATCACGCGGGTGGACTTGTAGATGATCACGAAACCCAGCGCGAGCAACGCGTAGATCGACCCGTTGCCGAGCCCGCGCGCCACGCTCTGCCAGAACTCTGTCATGCTCTCGCTCCGCGCTCTGTCATGGTTTCGTTCCGCTCGGTGTCACCGGGGCGACCTCCCGTACAGCTCGTCGATCAGGTCGGCGAAGACGCGCTCGATGGCGGTGCGTTTGACCTTCTGGGTGGCGGTGAGCTCGCCGTCCTCGTGGTCGAGCTCCTTGGGCAGCAGGCGGAAGTCCTTGACCTGTTCGGGCCGGGCGAGGCCCTTGTTGACCTCGTCCACGATGCCCTGCACCAGCTCGCGCACCTCGTCCTGCTCGGACAGGTCGCGGTAGGTGGTGTAGGCGAGGCGGCGGCGCGTCGCCCACTCGCCGACAGTGTCGAGCTCGATCCCGATGAGCGCGGTGAGGTAGGCGCGGCGGTCACCGAGGACGATGGCCTCGCGGATGTACGGGGACACCTTCAGCTCGTTCTCGATCAGCGGCGCCGCCACGTTCTTGCCGCCGGAGGTGATGATGATCTCCTTCATGCGGCCGGTGATGCGCAGGTGCTCCCCGTCCCACTCGCCGACGTCGCCGGTGTGCAGCCAGCCGTCCGGCTCGACGACCCGGCGGGTGGCCTCCTCGTCGCGCCAGTAGCCGGCGAACACCCCGGCATGGCGGGTCAGGATCTCGCCGGTGTCGTCGTCCACCCGGAGCTCGCAGCCCGGCTGCGCCTCGCCGACCGTGCCCAGCTTGACCCTGCCGGGCCTGTTGGCGGTGGCGATCGCGGTGTTCTCGGTCATCCCGTACACCTCGTGCATGGGGACGCCGATGCCCATGAAGAACTTGAGCACCTCCGGCGCGATGGGCGCGGCCCCGGACGCCGCGTACCGTACGCGCCGCATCCCGATCCGCTCGCGCAGTGCCCGGAAGCAGAACAGCCAGCCCACGGCGTACATCAGCCGGGTGCCGAGCGTGTGCTTTCCGCCGCGGCGCACGAGGGTGTCGCCGACGTGGTCGGCCAGCCGCAGCCAGAACCGGGTCGTCCAGCGCTTCACAGGGCTCGCCGACCCGAGCCGGATCTCCACGCTCGCCAGGATCTTCTCCCAGATGCGCGGCACGCCGAACAGGATCGTCGGCTGGACCTCGCGCAGGTTGGCGGGGACGGTCTCGATCGACTCGGCGAAGTTGACCTGCATGCCCGAGGACGCGTTGAACCAGACCGTGAAGATCCGTTCAGCGACATGGCAGAGCGGCAGGTACGACAGCGCGAGGTCGCGCGGCGTCGGCGGCGGCTGGGTGAAGCCGCCCTCCTCGATGAGCACCCGGATGGCGAACTCGACGTTGGTGACCGTGAGCATCGCGCCCTTGGGCGGGCCAGTGGTGCCGGACGTGTAGACCAGCACCATGACGTCGTCGGGGAGCGCCGCCGCCATACGTTCCTCGACCGCGCCGGGGAACTCGGCGCGGTGCCGCGCCCCGAGCTCGCACAGTTCCTCCCACGACATGAGCCGGGGGTCGGTGTAGTGGTTCTTGATGCCGCGCGGCTCGATGTAGACGATCCGCTCCAGGTCGGGCAGGTCACCGGTGACCGCGAGGGCCTTGTCGACCTGCTCCTGGTCCTCGGCGATGAGGACCTTTGAGCCCGAGTGCTGCAGCAGGTAGCCGACCTCGGCGGCGGGGTTGGTGGGGTAGAGGCCCATCGTGGTGCCGCGGATCGCGACGGTGGCCAGGTCGCTGTAGAGCCATTCGCGCCGGTTCTCCGAGTGCACCGCCACGCGGTCGCCCGGCTCGACCCCCAGCGCCAGCAGCGCGTGCGCGACGGTCAGCACGGTCTCCCAGTACGTGTGCCAGGTGACCTCCTGCCAGATGCCGAGGTCCTTCTCCCGCATCGCGACGCGGTCCGGGGTCTTCGCGGCGTGGTCACGGACTCTGGTGGCGATCGTGGTGGTCATGGTCGCCGGCAGCTCGGTGGCGGTCTTCACCTCGGTCATGAGGCCTCCCCCAGATATGCCCTGATGACTTCGGGGTCGGTACGGATGTCGGAGGGGGTGCCCAGCGCGATCGGCACGCCGAAGTCGACGACCAGCACCCGGTCGGCCAGGTCCATCACCAGGCCCATGTCGTGCTCGACGAGGATCATCGGGATGCCGAGTTCCTCGCGGATGTCGAGGATGTAGCGGGCCATGTCCTCGGTCTCCTCGAGGTTCATGCCGGCCACGGGCTCGTCGAGGAGCAGCAACTTGGGCTCCTGTGCCAGCGCCCGGCCCAGCTCCACCCGCTTCTGCACCCCGTACGGCAGCAGCCCGACCGTGTGCCGCCGCCACTGCTCCAGCTCCAGGAAGTCGATGATGTCCTCGACCGCCAGCCGTGCCGCCAGCTCGGCCTTGCGCGCCCGGCCGAGCCAGGCCATCCCGGCCAGCGCGCCGTACCGCAGCTGCTGGTGGCGCCCCAGCATCAGGTTGTCGAGGACGGTGAGGTTGGCGAAGAGCTCGACGTTCTGGAACGTGCGCGCGATGCCGAGGCTCGCGATCTCATGCGGCCGCCGCCCCAGCAGATCGGTGCCGTCGAACGCGACCCTGCCTTCCTGGGGCCGGTAGACGCCGGAGATCACGTTGAAGATCGAGGTCTTGCCCGCGCCGTTCGGCCCGATGACGGCGAACAGCTCGTCCGGCCGGACGCCGAACGAGACGCCGTCGATCGCGGTCACGCCGGCGAACGACAGCCGCACGTCGGCCAGCTCCAGGATCGGAGCGCCCTCCACGGACGCCTCCACCGGCCGATTCATGACAACCACCGCTTCCGCCGCCGGTAGTGCTTGACATCGCGGAACGAGCGGGCCGCGCCCTCCGCGCCCAGACCCAGGTAGAACTCCCGGATGTCCTCGTCCTGGAGCAGCTCGCGGGCGGGCCGGTCCATGACGATCTTGCCGGTCTCCAGGACGTAGCCGTGGCCCGCGATGGCCAGCGCCATCGTCGCGTTCTGCTCCACAAGCAACACCGTGGTGCCCTGGCGGTTGATCTCCACGATGATGTCGCGGATCTGCTCCACGAGCTTGGGTGCCAACCCCAGGCTCGGTTCGTCCAGCAGGAGCAGCTTGGGCTCCGACATCAGCGCCCGGCCCACGGCGAGCATCTGCTGCTCGCCGCCGGACAGGTAACCCGCCGTGCGGCCGCGGCGTTCCTTGATCACAGGGAACAGCCCGTAGACGCGGTCGAGGTTCGCGGCGAGCGCTCCCGGGTTGGTGTGGGCGCCCAGCCGCAGGTTCTCCTCGACGGTCAGCTCGGCGAAGATGCGCCGCCCCTCCATGACCTGCCGCACGCCGAGGCGCACGACCCGGGTCGGGGGCAGTTCGTGGATCGGGCGGCCGTCGAGCAGCACCGATCCCTTGGTGACCTCGCCGTCATGGACGTCGAGCAGTCCGGAGATCGCGCGGAGCAGCGTGGTCTTGCCCGCCCCGTTCGCGCCCAGGAGCGCGACGATCTCTCCCTCGGGGACCTCGAGGCTGACGCCTCGCAGGACCAAAATCACATCGTGGTAGACGACCTCGAGATTCCGAACACTCAGCATGAGCGCCGTCCGATGGTTGTATCCAGCTCGGCTCAATGTCAGAGAGTGTGACCTGCATCTCACCGTGAGACAAGAGCGGGTTTTGTCCCGCCCGTATCTCTTTGATAACACCCCGTCGATCTCACCTGCCAGGCTGTCCCCATGCTCGATGTGAAGAGGCTCGTCCTGCTCAGGGATCTGGCGGACTACGGCACGGTCACCGCGGTGGCCGACATTCACCAGGTCACACCGTCGGCGGTGTCCCAGCAACTCCGGGCCCTGGAGACCGAGACCGGCGCCGCGCTGCTGCACCGGGAGGGCCGGACCGTACGGCTCACCGCCGTCGGGGCCGCGCTGGCCCGGCAGAGCGAGCACGTTCTGGCCGAGCTGGAACGGGCCCAGAGCATCGTCCGCTCGCTCGGCGACAAGGTGGTCGGTGAGCTGCGGGTGGGCTGTTTCCCGAGCGCGCTCGTGCCCGTCGCCGCCCCCTTCGTCGCGGCGCTCGCCGAACGCCACCCCGGTCTCCGGCCGCGGATCACCCAGGCCGAGCCCGAAGAAGTGGTCCCGATGTTGAAGCGGCGCGACCTGGACGTGGCACTGCACTACCGCTACCTGCATCTCGGCACCCCGGCACCGGAAGGCCTCACCGTACGGCCCCTCTTCGACGACCCGCTGGCCCTGGCGATCCCCGAACGCCTCCGGCCTGCCGTCGAACGGGAGGGGCCGGCCGTCCTGCGCGACGAGAAGTGGATCACCACGGCGGCGCCGAGCAGCTGCCGGGACGTGACGTTGCACGCCTGCCACAGCGCCGGCTTCACCCCGGTGATCGAGCACGAGTACACCGATCTGGCCGCCGCGCTGTCGCTGGTCGGCCTGGGACTCGGCGTGACGATCCTGCCGGGGTTGCTCTGCGGCAATCCCCCGCCGGGAGTCGCGATCATCCCCATGCCGGGGAAGGGCCGTACGACCGAGGTCCTGATCCGTTCGGGCTCTGACGACCATCCCGCGGTCGCCGCCGCCGTCTCGGTGCTCGAAGAACTCGCCGCCGAGCTCCGCGACCGCTAAGACATGCCGCGCGCGGGAGGGCGCTCGGCAGGGAAGGTCAGCTCCGTCCTCTGGCCACGTGTGAGACCTTGCGCCCGATCAGGAGGTAGGCGAGCACGACGCCCGCGGCGTTGAGGATCACATCGTCGATGTCGAACGCCCGGCCCTGGACCAGCATGCCCTGGGTGGTCTCGATCGCGAGCGAGATCAGCCCGCCCACCACGAACAGCCGCAAGGGCCCGCGCAGCCGGGTCGACACGACCGGCAGCAGGATCCCGAGCGGCGCGAGCAATATCAGGTTGCCGCCGAGCTGGATGAGTGCGTCCCGAGCGGGCTGGTCGAGGTAGAAGCGCAGCGACCGCCCTGGATCGGTGTTGCCGCCGGCCTGCCCGTTGTCGTGGATCGGAGTGAGGGTGAGCTGGAACGCCACGTACGAGAAGGCGGCCAGGACGCCGAGCGCGGCCATCACGGCGAGGCACCGCAGCGCGGTGACCAGCCATCGTGGAAGTCCTCGAGTCGCCGGAGCCTGGTGGAGTTCGACCTGCGTGTCCGCGTGCACTGCTCGATCAGCCGCCACGGTGATTCTTTTCCCTCCCACGTCCGGGGTACTCCGGATCTCTTTACCCGATCGGGAAGGAATCGAGGTCAGGAGATCCAGCCGTTGGCGCGCGCTTGGTCGAGTGCCTGGGCCGCCTCCCGGTCGTCCAGCATCTCCAGCCCGCGGACCGCCCAGAACTGCAACGACTCGTCCAGGCTCTCCAGCTGGTCACGGAAGACGTCCAGTGCCTGCGGCGACCGCGCCTCGGCGATGAGCTCCAGCAGCCAGCAGCGCAGCCCGGTGTCGTCCCGCTCCGCCGCGAACTCCGCGATCAGCTCGTCGACGTACGCGTCGGCGTGCTCGCGCAGAAAGTCGAACGCGTCCTCTTGGACCGTGGGGTCCTTCTTCCGCATGAGCTCCATGGCCTGATCAAAACGTCGCCGCGACATGCCCCCGAGCCTAGAGCCGGCCACCGACATGGGACGCGTGGCGAGGGCGTTGACACAGGGGCGCGGCAGGGATGCCGACGAGCGGTGCGCGGCAAGGGCGCGCCGTCTGTGGTTATAGTGCTTGTGCAATATGAAGCGTATGCAACTATCGCATACGCGGCTATTTGCACACGCTACGGATAACTCGATCGATGGGGACGAACAGCATGAGTGTGAACAGCATGAGTGTGAACACCCAGGCCTCCTACGCCGTTCATCGGAACGGCGGGCCTGCGACGGCCGAGGATCTGGCACCGCTCGCCTTCGCCGGCTATGCCCACTTCACCGCCATGCAGGTGCGCAGAGGGCAGGTCCGCGGTCTCGACCTCCATCTGGAACGCCTGCGGGTCGCCTCGATCGAGATGTTCGGTGAAGCCCTGCCCGACGACCAGGTGCGGTCCTACCTGAGGTCGGCGTTGGCGGACGGCTCGGCGTTGGCCGATGGCCCGGCCGACCTCTCGCTCACGGCGACGGTCTACTCGTCGGCGGGCGAGTTCACCTCGGCCGACCGGGAGCTCCAGGTGCTGGTCCGTACCGGGCCGCCCTCCTCCGGTCCGGAGGGTCCGCTCTCGCTGGCGATGGTCGAACACGAACGGGATCTCCCCGCGGTGAAGCATGTCGGCGAGGTGGCCAAGACCTACTATCTCCGCCAGGCCTGTCAGCAGGGCTTCGACGATGCCGCGTTCGTCGACCGCCGGGGCCGGCTCAGCGAGGCGACGATCTGGAACCTGGCCTTCTGGGACGGCGCGACCGTGGTGTGGCCCGTGGCCGAGATGCTGGGCGGGATCACGATGAGCATCGTCCGGCGCAGGCTGAGCCGCATGGGCGTTCCCCAGCGGGACCAGGAGATCACGCTCATCGACCTGCCCTCGTTGACCGGTGCGGTGGTCATGAACTCATGGACGCCCGGCGTGCCCGTCCACCGGATCGGCCCCGTGCCCTTGCCCGAGGCGCGCTCCTTCGTAGAGCTGCTCCACAAGGCCTACCAGGCAGAACCGCTCACCTCGCCGTAAGCAGGGCCCACGGCACCCTCTGTGCCACATCTCCTTCGCTCTTCCTCCCCATGCCTCGCCCAAGTGTTTTTCAATTCTGATCAGGCCTGATGTGTCGTGCTGGAACGGGGGGTAGTGGTGCCTTCGTGAACCAGCCAGCGCAGCAGATGAACCCGCACTGGTACCCGCTGAGCCTGAGCACCCCCTTGATGGGGCATGTGTTCGGCGGGAAAGCAATCGTTGACCGGTTGAAGCGCTCGTCAACGCCCCGGCCCGGCCGGATCGCTGAAGCGTGGGAGGTCAGCGATGTTGAGGGGCACATCGGCGAGGTGAACGAGGGTCCGCTCGCGGGTGAGTCCCTGCGCTCCCTGATGCTGAAATATCCCGAAGAAATCATGGGCGCCGGGTGGAGCGGCGACCGTTTCCCGATCCTGACGAAATTCGTCGACGCCACACGGTCCCTGCCCATCCATTTGCACGCCGACGACGAGGACGCCCGGACGTTGGAAGGCGAGCCCAACGGTAAGACCGAGGCGTGGCATATCTTGGAGGCGGTTGCCGGCGCCACCGCTCTGGTCGGCGTCAAACCGGGAGTGGACGCCGCCACATTGCGTGACGCTCTGGTGCGGGGCGACTACGACGCCGTGATGCGGCGCGTGCCCGTGCGTGCCGGGGAGACCCTCTACCTGCCTGCCGGAACGTTGCACAGCTTCGGCCCGGACACGTTGGTGTACGAGATCGAGCAGACCTCGAACATCCAGCGGTCGGCCATGCCGTGGCGCATCGAAGACGGCTCCCGGCTCCCCGAAAGGGAATGGGAGAACAACCTCGACATGCTGCTCGCCGAATGGAAACCGGAGCCGCGCCCGGACTTCCAGCCAGGCTTGTCCCTCCCCGTCGACCACGACGGCGAGCGGGTCATCTGCTGTGCCGGCCCCTACTTCGCACTCGAAAGGTGGCGCGCTGCTGCGGGCGCGACCGCAAGGGGCTCGTTCAGCACCGCCGTCATTGTGAGCAACGTCGGTTCCGCCGTGGAGATCGCCGTGGACGGATGGCGGGGCGAACTCGGCCCGGGGCGGAGCCTGCTGATGCCCGCTGCCGTGGGAGAGTTCCGCATCGCGGGGCCTGCGGACGTCCTTCTGGGCTACCTTCCTGACCTCGTCTCCGACATTCACAAGCCCTTGGCAGCCGCCGGGTACAGCCCCGACGTGATTGCTGCTCTGGGAGAGACAGCCTCGACGGGTTGAGCCTGCGAAGCCGAAGCAGGGCCCTCGACAGACAGTTGTCGGCGAGGGCCCCACGTCTTGCGTCAAATGTGCCTCAGCGATGCGCGGAGATGGACGAGGTTGCTGTCTTCTCCTGCGCCTCCTGCCGTGGTCCATCTGGCCGGGTGCGGCGGGTGCTGCGGCTGCGGCGGGTGACGAGGAGTGCGGCGGTGAGGAACGCGGCGGCCAGCAGGATGGCGAACGCGGTCATCAAGGCCGTCGTGTAGCCGTGCACGGTGGCCGCGTCGGTGCGCGGATGCGAGGCGAGGTAGGCCGCGGTGGCACTGGCGGCCAGCGTGTTGAGCAGTGCGGTGCCCAGGGCGGCGCCCAGCTGCTGCGCGGCGTTGTAGGCGGCCGAGGCGGCTCCGATGTCATGTCCCTGCATGCCCTCGGTGGCCAAGCTGGCGGTCGGAGGCATGACACAGCCAAGCCCGAGCCCGGTCAGCACCAGCGCGGGAAGCAGGTAGAAGACGAACACATCGGTGCTGTCAGCCGTCAGGCGAGTGAGGATCAGCATCCCGGCAGCCGCGGCGAGCAGCCCCGGCACCAGCAGCGCAGCAGGCGGGACACGGCCGTGCAGCTTCCCGGCGATGAGCATGGACCCGGCCAGTGCGGCCAGCGCATTGACGATGAGCGTCAAGCCCGCCTGGACCGGTGAATAGCCGAGCACCGTCTGGGTGTAGTAGCTCATGAACAGGTAGAAACCGAACATCGCCACGAACATCAGCGTGATGGCCAAGAACGCACCGGCGCGTGCGCGGTGCAGCAGCACCCGCATCGGCAGCAGCGGATGGGCCGCCCGGACCTCGACGGCGACGAACGCGGCCAGCAGCACCACGCCACCGGCCAGCAGCACCAGCACCTCGGCCGAGCCCCACCCGAGCGGCTCGGCCCGGCTGAACCCGTACACCACAGCGGCGAATCCCGCGAGGCTGAGCAGCGCCCCGGCGACGTCCAGCCGTCCCCGCCCGGCGATCGGCCGGTCCGCCGGCACCAGCGTCACCCCGAGTACGGCGAGCAGCGCGATGGGCACGTTGATGTACAGGCACCATCGCCAGTTCGCGTACTCGGTCAGCAGGCCACCGGCGATCAAACCGACCGCCGACCCCGCCGCGCCGACGGCGGCGAACACACCGAACGCCCGGCCGCGTTCACGGGCCTGAGTGAAAGTACCGGCCAGCAGTGACAACCCTGCGGGCGCGAGCAAGGCGGCGAACACCCCCTGCAGCGCCCGGGCCCCGAACAACATCAGCGAATCGACGGCCGCACCGCCCAGCGCGGACGAGCCGGCGAAGCCCACCAGCCCGATCACGAACGCGCGCCGGTGACCGAGCACGCCGCTGACCCTGCCGCCGATCAGCAGCAGCCCCCCGAAGGCCAGCGCGTAGGCGGTGATCGCCCACTGCCGGTTCCCGTCCGACATTCCGAGCGCCCGCTGTGCCGACGGGAGCGCGATGTTCACGATCGTGCCGTCCAGGACCACCAGCAGCTGCGCCGCGCTCACCACCGCGAGCGTCCACCACCGCGAACGTCCACCTCGCTGCCCGCCGGCAGGCTCCGCCATCTGCGATTTCTTGTCTTCGACATCCATGACTTCCAGTGTTTCGTTGAAGCCGTCCCGGAGACTTTTCGCAGTCAACGGCCCACCGACCAGCGCCCTTCGACGGCCAACCATCAAATTGCCGGTTTAAGCCCCGAGGCAGGCATGGTGGAACGCAGACGTTCCACCATGGAGCTTCCGCAGGGAGGAAAAGCATGGAACTTCGTGTGGTCGAGGCGTTCTTCGCCGTGGCCGATGAACTGCATTTCGGAAGAGCAGCCGCGCGCTTAGGTGTGACGCAGGGCAGGGTGAGCCAGATGATCCGTTCGCTGGAACGTGAGATCGGTGCCGCGCTGTTCGTGCGTTCCAGCCGCCAGGTCCAGCTCACGGTGCTCGGCGAACGGTTCCGCACCCAAGCCCTGGCGGGTTACGAGCAGCTCATGGGCGCTCTCCGGGATTGCCGAGAGGCGGCGACCAGCGTCGGCGGCCGGTTACGGGTCGGCTTCCTCCCGGGATCCGGCGGCTACATCGCGCCGGTGGTGGCCGCTTTCGAGGCGCGCCATCCCGACTGCAGCGTGGAGGTCGGTTCCGTCCCGCTCCCTGCCGCGCTGATTCCCTACGATCTTCTCGCCTCGGGGGAGTACGACATCATCGTGGGCTGGGCCCCTGGCGGCGATCCGAAGGTGGTTGCCGCCGCGGGCCTGACCGTCGGCTCCACGTTCATCAGCACGCCTCGCGCGGTCGTCGTCCCGGAGGGACATCCGCTGACCGCGTTCGAGAGCGTGACCTGGGACGATCTGGCGGACTACGAACTGCTCAACCCGAGCAACACCGTCCGCCCGGAGATCCGGGAGCTGTGGACGGAGCGTTCGACCCCGTCCGGCCGCGCCCTCCGCTACACGGCCGACGACCTGCTCACCATGGGCGGCGGCCGGGAGCGCACGGTCGAAGACCTGCTGTTCCTCGTCGCCAGGGGACGCGGCCTCTACGTCAGCATCATCGCGCTCATGGACCATTTCCCGCAGCAGGGACTCGCGCTCATTCCCCTGCGCGACGCGGCGCCCAAGCATCTGGTGCCGATGTGGATGACCGCCGCCGAGACCGCCACGATACGAGCGTTCGCCGAGGTCACCACCGCCAACCGCCCCCAGGGAGTGGAGATGCAGATCATCGAACAGGGCGAATGGTAGACCGCCCGCCGCCCCTGCCGGCCGATCGTGATCATGCTCCGCGCTTTACCGCTTCCGGTCGTTCAGGCGGCCAGGTCGGCGAGGCGGGGCGGGTCTGCGCCTTGCTTGCGGCATGTTTCGGCGGCGACGTCGGAGGCGAAGGTCAGGGCCCTGGTGAGCAGGTCGGGGCTGAGGTCGGTGAGCCGTTCGCCGAGGGCCCCGCCGGTGTGGAGGCGGTAGAGCAGGCCGGCGGTGAAGGCGTCACCGGCGCCGACGGTGTCGACCGGGGTGACGGGACGGGCGGGGACCTGGAAACGTTGCCCGTCCAGGGAGGCGTAGGCGCCGTCGGCTCCGCAGGTGATGACGACGAGGCGGACGCCGTCGGCGTGCCAGTCGTCGCATGCCTGCGGCAGGCTCGCTCCGGGGCGGAGCACGGCCAGGTCGTCGGAGCTGAGCCGGAACACGTCGGCGACCGAGGTCCAGCCGGGCAGCAGCCGGCGGTACCGGTCGGCGGGGACGATGCCGGGGCGGATGTTGGGGTCGATCGAGATCGTCGATGTGGTGCGGCGTTCGTGCAGCAGCTTTTCGATCAGTGGACCGCTGGGTTCCAGCGCCAGGGCCAGCGACCCGGCGTGGACGCAGGCTGCTTCGGGCGGTGTGGCCGCGGCGAGTTCCCCGGCGGTCCATTGGAAGTCGGCGGTGCCGTTGGCGTAGAAGGAGTACCGGGCGTGACCGTCCCCGTCGACGGCCGCCAGCGCCAGCGTCGCCTGTTCGGCGGCGGTGACGGCCCGGGACAGGTCGACATCGGAGTCGCTGAGGTAGGCGCGGAGCAGGTCGCCCAGCGGGCCGGCCGGGATCCGCCCGGCGAAGGTGACGGGTGCTTCGAGCCTGCCGAGGGCGACGGCGGTGTTGGCCGGCCCGCCGCCCGGGCGCACCCGCAGGTCGAGTGCGCCCGGCGTCGGCTGGTGGGCGGGCACGAAGGTGTCCGCCACGGTCTCCCCGATGACCGTGATCATATTTGGACGGCTCCGGTCATGATCGCGACAACATCGGACATCGTATGGTCTGACGGCTTCACCACGCCCGCACGGCGGCCGAGCCGCTGGATGTGGATCCGGTCGGCGATCTCGAACACGTGCGGCATGTTGTGGCTGATGAGCACGACAGGCAAGCCGCGGTCGCGGACCTTGCCGATCAGCTCCAGCACTTGGGCGGATTCCTTGACGCCCAGTGCGGCGGTCGGCTCGTCCATGATGACGACGTGGCTGGCCCACGCGGCGGAGCGGGCGACGGCGACACCTTGACGCTGCCCGCCCGACAGGTTCTCCACCGCGCCGCTCATGGACTGCAGGCCGATGTTGAGCTCGCTCATGTGCCGGGCTGAGGCGGCCTTCATCGCTGGTTTGTCGAGCATCCTGAACACGGTGCCGAGCACGCCCTTACGGCGCTTTTCGCGGCCCAGATACAGGTTGCTGGCGATGTCGAGGGCGGGAGCGACGGCCAGGTTCTGGTAGACGGTCTCGATGCCCTGACGGCGGGCGTCCAGCGGCGACTTGAAGTGCACCTCCCTGCCGTCGAGCCAGATCTTTCCCTCGTCGGGACGGGCCGCCCCGGTCAACGCCTTGATCAGGGAGGACTTGCCGGCGCCGTTGTCGCCGATGACGGCCAGCACCTCGCCCGGCAGCAGGTCGAAGTCGCAGCCGTCCAGCGCGGTGACGGGCCCGTACCGCTGGACCAGGCCACGCGCCTTCATGACCGGTTGGATCATGCCGGTCTCCTTGTCCGTCCCGGCTTCCTGGTTCGCCGCTGGGTTCTCGTTCGCCGCTGGTTTCTGGTTCATCGCTGGGACCTCTTGCGGGAGAGCTGGTCGACGGTCACCGCCAGGATCACCAGGATGCCGGTGATGAGGATCTGGTAGATCGACGGCACCCCCATCAGCTGGAGGCCGTTGCGGATGACCCCGACCAGCAGCGCGCCGATCAGCGTCCCGATGACCAGGCCGCGCCCGCCGAACAGTGAGGTGCCGCCCAGCACGACCGCGGTGATGGAGTCGAGGTTGTCGGTCTGGCCGGCCTTGGGGTCGCCGACGCCGGTGCGGGCGATGAGCAGCAGCGCCGCGATGCCGTACACCGCGCCGGCGATCGTGTAGACGGCCAGCAGACGGCGCCGGACGGGGATGCCGGTGAGACGGGCGGACTCGGGGGCGTTGCCGACGGCGTACACATGCTTGCCCCAGGCCGTCTGGCTGAGGATGTAGGCGAACACCGCGAACAGCACGATCATCAGCACCGACCCGTAGGTGACGTCGGTCCTGCCGAGCGGGAAGGTGTTGCCGAGCGCGGTCAGCTCTGTGGGCAGCCCGCTGATGGTCTGCTCGTCGGAGTAGATGTGGGTGAGGGCGAACGCCACGTTGAGCATGCCGAGGGTGACGATGAACGGCGGCAGCGACACCCTCGTGACCAGCAGTCCGTTGACCAGGCCGAACGAGGCGCACACGGCGATCCCGGCGGCGATCGCCAGCAGCGGCGGCATCCCGGTGTCCACGGCCAGCTTGGCCATGACGATCCCGCCGAACGCCATGATCGCCCCACACGACAGGTCGATCCCGGCGGTCAGGATGATCAGGGTCTGGCCGATGGCCAGGGTCCCGACGACCATGACCTGCTGGATCACCAGGGCCAGGTTGCCGCCGGACAGGAACTGCGAGGACTGGGTCGTGAAGAAGGCGCAGGCCAGCAGGAAGGCCACGATGGGCCCGATGGTGGAGCCGCCGGGGATCGCCAGCCGCGGGGAGACACCCCGCAGCCGGCTGGCGACGGAACTGGCGTTGGAAGAGGTCACGGTGCTCAGCCCCAGCAGTTCTGCAGACCGAAGGCGGTGTCCTTGGCCTCCACGCCCGGCACCGTCTTGTCGGTCACCAGGGTGACGCCGGTGTCGGTGTAGCCGGAGGTCTTGGTGCCGTCCTTGGCGAACTTGGCGACGGCGTCCACGCCGAGCGAGGCCATCTTCAGCGGGTACTGCTGCGAGGTCGCGGCGATCTGGCCGTCCTTGACGCCCTTGACGCCGGTGCAGCCGCCGTCGACCGAGACGATCAGCACCTTCTTCTCGAGTCCCTTGGCCTTGAGGGCGGTGTAGGCGCCGAGCGCGGCGGGCTCGTTGATGGTGTAGACGATGTTGAGGTCGGGGGCCTTCTGCAGGCAGGTCTCCATCGCGCTCTGCCCCTTGGCCTGGTCGCCGGCGGTGTCGGCGGCGCAGACCACCTGTGGCGCGGTGACGGCCTTGCTCGCCTTGGCGTCGACGTTGGCCGCGCCGAAGCCCTTGAGGAAGCCGTTGTGGCGCAGGATGCCGACGCTGACGCCGGGCGCGAGATCGAGCATCGCGATCTTCGGGGTGGCGCCGCCGGTCTTGGCCTTGGCGTACTGGCCGATCAGCTCACCGGCCTTGAAGTTGTCGGTGGCGAACAGCGCGTCGGTGCCGTCCTGCGGCTCGGTCGGCGTGTCCAGCGCGATGACCAGCACGCCCTTGGCGCGGGCCTTGGCGATCGCGGGGATGATCGCCTTGGTGTCGCTGGGGGTGATCAGGATGCCCTTGACGCCCGCCGCGACCATGTTCTCGATCGCGGTGACCTGGCCTTCGTTGTCGCCGTCGAACTTGCCGGCGGCGGTCATGAGCTGCAGGCCGTCGGCGGCGGCCTGCTTCTGCGCGCCCTCGCGCATCTTGACGAAGAACGGGTTGGTCTCGGTCTTGGTGATCAGGCCGACCTTGGCGGTGCCGCCGGAGCCGGACCCCTTCGAGCCTTCACCACAGGCGGCCGCGGTGAACGCGAGCGCTCCGATCGCGGCGAGGGCGATGCCTCTGCGGATCATGATTTCTCCTCGGTGACGTCGGGGTTTCGCCCCGGTTGCGCGTGGCGTTATCTTGCTCACACGAAAACGTTCGCGCAAGCGTTTGCGCAAACGCTTTGATCTAGGAGTCGAGTATGGCCACGATGGCTGATGTCGCACGTCAGGCCGGAGTTTCGATCTCGACCGTGTCGCATGTGATCAACGGGACCCGTTTCGTGGCCGATCCGACCCGGCACAAGGTCCTGGCGGCGATCGAGTCGACCGGCTACATCCAGAACACCGTCGCCCGCTCCCTGGTCACCTCCAGCACCAAGTCGATCGGGCTGGCGATCTCGGGTATCTCCAACTTCTACTTCGCCGACCTGGTCGCGGCGCTGGAGACGCAGGTGCGGCTCGCCGGCTACACGCTGCTGCTCACCGACACCCATGACGACGCCGAAGAGGAACTCAAGGTCGTGCAGGCGCTGCATCAGCGGCGGGTCGACGGGATCCTGCTGGCCACCCAGGCGCACGGACCCGGATCAGCCGCGCTGCGCTACCTGGACGAGCTGAGCATCCCCACGGTGCTGGTGGACCGGTGCGCGTCACCCCGGTTCGACCAGGTCGGCAGTGAGAACATCGAGTCCAGCGCCCACCTGGTGCTGCATCTGGCGCAGCTCGGACACCAGAGGATCGGCATCGTCGCCGGACGGGAGGGGCTGATGACCTCCACCGAGCGCTTCAAGGGCTACCAGACGGGCCTGGCTCGCGCCGGACTGGCGTTCGACCCGGTGCTGGTCGGGCCGGGACACTCCAACGCCACGGCGGCCGAGGCGGCCGCCCTGGCGCTGATGGAACTGCCCGACCCGCCGACAGCTCTGTTCGTGGCCAACAACCACATGACGATCGGGGTGATGCGGGCGCTGGACAAACAGGGGATACGCGTCCCGGACGACGTCGCCCTGACGATGTTCGACGACTTCGAGTGGGCTTCGATCTTCCGTCCCAGGCTGACCGCGATCGCCCAGCCGATCGGGGAGATGGCGACGCGCTCCGTCCAGCTGCTGGCGGAACGGATCGCCGACCCCGACCAGCCGCCGCGCACCGTCCGTCTCAAGCCCCGTTTCATGCACCGCGACTCCTGCGGCTGCGTGCGTTAGGTCGGGCGAGGTGCGCCTGTATAACCCCGGCGGATTCACCAGGGGATGACCTCTTCCAGGGAGTCTGGGCCGCGGAAGGTGCCTGTGGGGCCGTCTGCGGGGAGCGTCGCGAGCAGGACCGGGACGGCGGCGCCATCGGCTGTGGTGCGTTCGCCGCGGGGGAACGTCGCGGCGGCGTTCTGGTCCGTTGGCACAAGGCCCGGGCTGGCAGCGTTGACCTTGACGCCGTCGGCGCGCAGGGCGTTGGCGTAGATCAGGGTCAGTGCGTTGAGAGCGGCTTTGGAAGAGCTGTATCCGAGGAAGGCGCGGGTCGACAGAGGGTTCGCCGGGTCACTCAGGAGCGTGAGCGATCCGAGTCCGCTGGACATGTTGACGATCCGCGGGTTCCAGGAGCGGCGGAGCAGAGGCAGGCAGGCCGAGGTCACCGTGACGACGCCGAAGACGTTGACCTCGTACACCTCGCGGAGCTGTGCGGCGCCGACATCGGCTGGCCGGAGACCCCACTCGAGCATTGTCCCGGCGTTGTTGACCAGCACGTCCAGCCGTCCCGCCTCCGTCTCGATCGTCGTGACGGCCGCCTCGGCGGATCGCGGGTCAGTCACATCGAGGCACACGAACCGGATGTCCAGCCCGCCGCCCGGAGCGGCCGGCTCCTCGGTCTGCGCCGCTGCCGCTCCGGTCAGTTCTTCGACGGCTGAACGGCCGCGTTCTGGATCGCGGGCGCCGAGGTAGACGGTGAAGCCGCGCTGGGCGAGGCGGAGGACGATCTCCCGGCCGATGCCCTTGTTGCCGCCGGTCACGAGCGCCACGTCGTTCGAGTTCATGGCCCCATCCCAGCCGCTCGCGCGCCGGGAGGAAAAGATCAATCGGGTACCGTCCCATACCCTGGAGGTATGCCGGAGCCGGAATTCCGCGAGCTGCGCTACTTCTGTGCGGTCGCCGAAGACTTGAACCTCACCCGCGCAGCCAAGCGGCTCGGCATCGCTCAGCCGCCGCTGTCGCGGGCCATGCGCCAGCTGGAACGCCGGCTCGGTGTCGCTCTCTTCGATCGCACCGACCGACGGCTGGCGCTGACGCCCGCCGGCGAAGTCCTCGCCAAGGAGGCCGCCGCCGTCTTGGCCGCCCTCGACCTTGCCGTGCGCCGGACGCGGCATGCGGGCGTCCCCGGCCGCAAGCTCGTGGTCACCGCCAAACCTGGGGTGGCCACGGAGCTTTTGCATCGGGTCTGCGAACGGTTCCGCACTGAGCCGGACACACCGGAGCTGCGGGTGGTCGTGAGCGGGTTCGGCGAGCAGGCCGACATGGTTCGCGACGGGCGCGCGGACATGGCGATCGCGGCCTGCTTCGACGGCTACGACCTCGACACCGAACTGCTGGCGACCGAACCACGCGTCGCCGCGCTCACCCCAGAACACCGGCTGGCGGGACGCGATGTCCTCAGCATCGCCGACCTGGTCGATGAGCCGGCTCCCCGATGGGGCGACTCGACGGGTGTCGACAGCCACTACTGGCTGGGAAACCCCGATCGGCCCGCCGACGGCCCGGTCGTACGGGACAGCGCCCAGCTGCTGGAGGTGGTCGCCCTCGGTCAGGCCGTGGCGTTGGTGCCCTCGTCGCTGGCCGCCAGGAACGTCCGGCCGGACGTGACGTACCGCCCAGTGCCCGACGCGGCGCCGTACCGGACCCTGGCCCTCTGGCCGGCGGGCAGCCGGTCGCCTTGGATCTCCCGATTCCTCCAGACGGCACTCGAGTGCTCTAACTGACTGCTGCGAACGCGCTGTCGCGTCCTTCACCTTGCCGGTCGTCTGGCTGGCTGTGCGGCTGGTCCGGAGCCGAAGGTGTCGGCGCATAGTTGTGCGAAGTGGTTGAGGCCGGGCAGGTTCAGTGTCCAGCCGAGCAGCGCCCAGCCCAGGTGGAGATGTCCGGCGGCGTGGGCCCACGCCGCGACGCCTTCGGCGCGGGTGCCGTCGGCCCGTTCGTAAGTCATGCGGCGGATTCCGTCGGGATGGTCTTCGGCGGGGCGCACTGTCAGGGCGATCGGGCGGCGCCGGAGTATCCAGGTCGCTACCGGGGAGCAGCGGTCGCAGTCGTCGGCGATCCAGACGACGGCGGGCTGCATGCCGTGGAACGGGCGCAGGCGTGGCAGCCAAGGTCGGACGGCGTTGCGGTAGGCGGTCCATGCGCTGCCGTATCTGGTGTGCAACTGTTCGTTCTCGTGCCAGGCGGCAAGGCCTGCGCCATAGGAGAGGGCCACGACTGCCGCGAGGAGGAAGCGGACGTCCAGCAGGGCCAGGATCAGGTACGCGGCGGCCATGCTCGTCTGCATGGGGTTGCGGACGTAGGCGTACGGGCCGGTGGTCACCAGCCGGACCGGGGGATCGTAGGGGAGAGGCGTGCCACGTCCGGTCCGCGCGAACTCCCAGACGGCGGCTGCGACCAGTGCCCCGGGGACGATCACGAGTTGGGCCGCCAGGCCGAGCGCCCAGCCGGGACGGTCGGGCACTCGGCTCAGCGCAACGGGCAGCGCGATCATGAGGCCGGTCGCCAGCACGGCCTGCAGCAGCACCCTGAGCATGAGATGACGTCTGGTGATCGTCCAGTGGGCCAAGAGCAGCCCGGGCACCAGCGCCGCGGCGACCGCGACGGCCTCGCCGGTCAGCCAGGTGTCCCCGAGCAGCAGGACCGGCTCCCCGAGCGGCATCACGGCGAGATCGATCCAAACCGCCAAGCCCACGACCAACGGCAGCGGCAGTGGCAGCGGCGGCAGCCGGCGTAGAGCATGCACGGCCAGCCCGCCCCACAGGACGGCCCAGCCGAGCAGCAGGTCGAGCGGTACGCCGCCGAGGGTGCCGCCTTCTGCGGCGAACGTCCACCAGCCGGCCCGGAGCGCCAGGACGTTCACGCCGGTCAGCGTCACTGCGTTCCAGGAAATGGCCAGGATCAGGGCGGCGATCTCCCCGGGCCCCGGCGGCCGGTATCGGAGCAGGCCCATCAGCACCAGGACCGGCCCGAACAGCGCGACGCCGCGTACCAGTGCCGGATCCATCACGGCGCCGTGAACGTCTCGGCCAGGTAGGCGGCGGCCTCCCGCATGGCGTGCTGCTGGATTGGGCCGAAGTACCAGGACGGGTCGAACGTACGGGAATAGCGCAGGGTGACGCTCAGCCGGGCCTTGTTCCAGCTGAACTCGGCCTCCTTGAGCTCAAGCCAGCGGGCCAGCGTGGTGTCCTTGGTGATCGCGAAGACGACCCGGCCCGTCTCGCGCCGGACGACCTTGAGCTCCATGGATCGGGCCTCTGGGTGGGCGCCGATCCCGAGCGACTTACGTGGCGTGAAGGTGATGAGACGGGTGGCGCCGATGTCGAGTCCGGTGCCGTCCGCGCGGACGGGCTTGGGGAACTTGAGCCGCAGCAGCCGCGACGGGATCGGGCCGAACTCCGGCGCGGCGGCCAGGGCCCGCTCTACGTCGGTTCCGGCGGATGCGGTCCTAGTGACCGTCACCTCACCGCCGCGCGGCAGGCCGACGGCCGTCCCCTCGGCGGTGAGCAGCAGCGGAACGATCAGGAGGGCATGCATGCCGCGGCGTCGGCCGGCCCAATCGGCGAGCAGCCCCACGATCGCACCCACCAGGTAGAGCAGCGGGGCAGCGACGATCAGGCAGACGACGCCTTCGCCGAGCAGCGGTCCGGCCAGTGCGAGCCCGACCGTGATGGTCGCCATGATCGTCCCGAGCGTGCTCCGTGGCCGCGCCGTCTGCACGACGGTGAGCGCGATGAGAGCGGGGATTCCGACGTAGAACAGCGCGGTCTGCTCCAGCCCGCCCGCCTTGAGGATCTTGTAGGCCAGGATCGCAGCGAAGAGCGCGGCCACGACGGCCAGCAGGGTGCGCCGCGCGGACCGCTGCCGTCCGGGCTCGGGGGCGACCATGGGGCCTCGATTCTCCGTTTTAACCGGTCGATTTAACCGAGTGATTAAACCGTATGATGAAGGAGGGCCCGGTTGTCAACCTGGAAGCGCGGGAGATGAGCAAGCACAACAGTGCGGAGACCAAGGAGCGGATCCTCGAGGCGGCCGCGCACACCCTGCGGACCGAGGGGTACGCGGGTACGAGCGCGCGGACGATCGCCAGGGCGGCCGGCTGCAACTCGGCGTTGATCTTCTACCACTTCGGCGGCGTGGACCCCCTGCTGCTCGCCGCGCTGGACCGGTCGTCGCAGGAACGCATGGCCGCCCACCGGGAAGCCGTCGCCGGTGCCAAGACCCTGGAGGAACTGGTCGAGGCGGCCACGGGCATCTACCGGGCGGACCTCGAGGGCGGCCACATCACGCTGTTCTCCGAGCTGGTCGGGGCCAGCATCGCGCGTCCCGAACTCCAGAAGGAGATCGTCGCCAGGGCGGAGCCTTGGATCGAGTTCGTGGAGCAGACACTGGAGCGGGTGATCGGCGGCTCTCCGCTGGCCAAGCTGATGCCGCCCCGCGACCTCGCTTATGCGGCGATCACCTTTTACCTCGGCGTCAACCTGTTCACTCACCTGGACGCCGACCGCACCCGCACCGAGTCGCTGTTCAACCTGGCGGCCCGGGTGGCGCCCCGGGCAAAACTTCTCACCATGCGCCTCCCGCGCCGTAAACAGAAGTCTGCGGAGTAGCCGGACTAGCCGGGGTGGCCGGAGTGGCCCCTGCTCGTGATGGGCCGGTCCGACGTTGTCGCGGAGGAGGCGGGTGCGGTCGGTCGCGTCCTTACGGCACCAGCAACCATCGCCCCCGCTGCCCGCCGCCGGCGACCTTGTCGTACGCCGTGGCGGCTTCGGCCAGCGGTACCTGGCCGGCCACCCGCAGTTCCAGGACGCCGGACGCGGCGAGGGCGAGCAGGTCGGCGAGCCTGGCACCGTCGGGCTGGACGCTCAGGATGCCGACCTCGATGCCACGCTCGGACGTCGCAGGAGACGCCGACATCACGCCGACGAACGTCCCGCCGTCGCGGACCGCGCCGAGCGCCGCCGCGTGCAGGACTGCGCCGTCGACAACGGCGTCGAACGACGGCCCCGGCATCTGCGTGACGAGCGCGCGAGCCCCGGCTCTCAGCACGAAGTCGCGGTCGGACTCGCGTGCCAGCCCGGTGACGGTCCAGCCGGCGTGCGCGGCCAGCGCGACGGCGTACCCGCCCACGGCGCCGGCGGCGCCAGTGACCAGCAGGGTCCGCCCATCGGCAGGGCCGAGCCGGTCGACCATCTGCGCTGCGGTCAAGGCGTTGAGCGGGAGGGAGGCCGCACCGACCGGATCAAGGACATCCGGCAGCAGCGCAGCTACCGCCGCCGGTACAACGGTCTCCTCGGCGTGCGCGCGGACCGGGGCCGTGAAGTCGCTGTGCGCGGCGGCGACCGGGTCACCGACCGAGAAGCCGGTTACTTCGGCACCGGTCTCGGTGACGACGCCGGTGAGGGACCAACCGAGGCCGACCGTGCCGGTGAGTCCGAAGATCGCCCGCGCCGGTCCGCCGGCGAAGAGGGTGTCGACGGGATCGACCGATGCCGCCGTGACAGCGACCCGCAGGTCACCGGGCCCCAACCGGGGCAGCGTCACCTCTTCGAGAATGGGGGCGGGGGCGTCGGGCTTGGACACCAATGCGAGCGGCATAAGGAATCTCCTTCGAGTAGGTGGCTCTCCTAACCATGGGTGACCTACTCTCTATTCGGAAGAAGGCACTTTGAAGTGGTGTAGGTACCCAGGGGTAGGCCATGGACATGACCACTGCTGACGCGCGGTTCGATGCGTTCGCCGCCTCCTGCCCCAGCCGCCGGCTGCTCGACACGATCGGCAACAAGTGGGCGAGCCTGGTGATCGTGGCACTGGGCCTGGAGGGTCCGATGCGCTTTTCCGAGCTCTCCACACGGATCGACGGGGTGAGCCAGAAGATGCTGACCCAGACCTTGCGGGGTCTCGAACGTGACGGTCTGCTCACCCGCACGGTGACCCCGTCGGTGCCCGTCCGCGTCGACTACGAGCTCACGCCGCTGGGCCTATCCCTGCTGGACCCGATTCGCCACCTAAAGGAGTGGGCCGAGGCCCACATGGCCGAGGTGGACAGAGCCCGCGAGGATTACGACCGCAACACCGCCTGATCCGAAATCAACTCGCCCCGTTACACGATCTCGCCGTTGGCCCATGCCTGGTAGAGGGCTTCGCGAGTGTCGAGCATTGTGCTCCTGCCGGGAACTCGGCGATGAGTTCGTCAAGATGATCGGCCGCGTGTGCGTCGTCGAGCCCAGGGACTGCGTCATTTGAGTGTCTCGTGGAAGACGATCTGGGCTTACGGCGAACTATGGGGGACAGTCCGGCCGCTACCCCCTTGGAAAGGTTCTCTATGACGGAGAGTGTGACGTGACCGCCGAGGTCGGTGAACGTGCGTCCGACGCCGAACTGGTGGACCGGTTCCAGCGGGATCCCGAGTTGTTCACCGCGGTTCACGAGCGGTACTTCCTGCACATATACCGCTATGTGGCCGGTCGCCTGGACGTCCAGGAGGCGGAGGATCTGGCTGCCGAGACGTTCTGCATCGCCTTCGAGGACCGCGACCGGTTCGATCCGGAGCGCGGGAATCTGCGCGCCTGGCTGTTCGGGATCGCCACCAACCTGGTCGCCCGGCACCGGCGCGCCGAGGCCCGCCGCTACCGGGCCCTGAGCCGGGCGGTGCCCGGTTCCGCCGCCGTCGACAGCCACGAGGACCGCGTCCTCACCTCGGTGTCGGCCGCGCGGATGCAGCCGGCACTGGCGAAGGCCCTCACCAGGTTGTCGCGGGGCGAACGCGACGTCGTGCTGCTCATCGCCCTCGCTGAGCTCAGCTACGACGAGGTCGCCGCGGCGCTCGGCATCTCTCAGGGAACGGTGGGCTCCCGGCTCAGCCGCGCCCGCAAGAAACTGCACCAGGCGATCGGACAGGAGAAAGAACATGGATGAGATCCGGCTGCTCGGCACGCTGCTGGCGGAGCCCGAGCCGAGTCAGGAAGTAGTCGACAACAGCATGCGTGCGCTTCGACAGAGGATGAACGGCCACGTTCCCCTTCGGCGCAGGATCGTACGACCCGCGATCATCCTGGGTGCGGCAGCCGTGACGGCGACTGCGGCGGTCGCGGTCGCAGCCCTCCCGGAGGAGAACCCCGCCTCGCCGCACAGCCCGCCGTCCACCGCCACGGTGCTGGACGGACGCGCCGTGCTGCTCGCCGCTGCCGCCACCGCCGAGAAAAAGCCGGCAAGCGCAGGCACGTACTGGAAGATGACGCAGGTGCACTCGAGAGCAGATGGCGCCGTCGAAACAGCGGTGACCATCTGGACCCGTCGCGACGGTCAGTCCTGGGTCAGCTACAAGACCGGCCTGATCAGCAGGGACTCGAACAAGGGCAGGCCCAAGCACTGGACGACCAGGTTCGGCCTCAGCTTTGACAAGCTCGCCGAGCTGCCCACCGACCCGAAACGGCTGAAGGCCGTGCTCGCCAAGATCGAGCCCGCTACCACCGACGAGCCGGGTCCCCCCCGCACAGCCGACGACGAGGCCAGCCATATGCTCGGCAAGCTGATGGAACTGATCAGCCGGGCACCGGCTCCGCCGAAGGTGCGCGCCGCCGCGTTCCGGGCCCTGGCGACACTGCCGAACGTCAAGAGCACGGGCAAGGTGGAGGGCGGGTACGGCATTGTGTTCGCCTGGGGCGGCGGCGGCTCCAGATTCGTCGTCGATCCCACCACCGCTCAGACGAGCGCCCAGGGCTTCACCGACGACGGTTACCGCACAGGACCCTCAACGGCGACAGGTGAATGGACCAACGCTCTGCCGAAGTGGAAGGTCGTCCCCATCGAGGATCAGGCACCGTGACACTGGCCGCGGGCCCGCACGGATCGTGCGGGCCCGCGGCTTCGGCGTCTGTTGGTCCATTCCCCGGCGGCGGTTATCGGGCGGCGGTTATCGGGCGGTGGTGGCGTAGATGTTGCCGGCGGGCGCTGCGGGTGTGCCGGTGGCGACCCCGTAGAACGGATGGAATCTCCCAGGGCTGGTGCCGAGTCCGATGTAGTCGCCGACGAAGAAGCCTCCTGCCGCAGCGGCGCCGGACATGTCGAAGTCGGCACCGATCTTCGTCTCGCTGAAGGTCCGGCCGCCGTCGTGTGAGTGCAGCAGCAGGGTGCTGGTTGTGAGCGGTGCCGCGGCATTGTCGTTGCGGAAGTCGTAGTGGAGTACGCCGACCGTGCCGTCGGGCAGCACCGCGATCGCGGCGGTGAAGGCCTGCGTCGAGGTCACCTTGTTGATGCCGTACGACAGGGTCCGCCACGTGCGGCCGCCGTCGGTCGACTTGGCCAGCGCGATCTGGTCGCGGGCACCGCCCGTCGCGCGCGCGTCCTGCCAGACCATGTAGACGGTCTTGCTCCCCGGGCGCGGGTCGGCGGCGATCGAGGGGAGGATGTCGCCCGTACGGACCGGGGCGCCGGTCGTGGGGTCGGTCACGCCGGCGAACCGGTGCCGGTCCACGATCACCGGGCGGCCCCAGGACGCACCGCGATCTGTGGAGCGCTGGGCGGCGATGTTGAAGTCGCTCACCTGCTGATCCGCGTCGAAGATCAGGTCGAAGCCGTTCACCAGCGTCCGGTCGCCGGCCTGCACGATCTGGTTGCCGATCGTCTGGTTGCCGGCGCCCGGGTCGAAGATCGGCCGGGCACGCCGCCACGTCCGGCCGCCGTCGGTCGTCCGCGCGAACCAGGTCGGGCCACGGAACTCGGTGGGCGCACCCGGCCCGGCCGAACGCAGGGAGTTGAAGCGCCGGCCGAGGAAGGCACGCCCGTCGGTCGTCTTGGCCGCGGCGGCGGCCTGCGCGTCGGGGATCTCCAGCCGGTCCCAGATGGCATAGGCGAACCGCGAGTCGAAGCGGTCAGCCGTCAGGCTGTTCTTGTCGTTGAGGATGTTGGGCGAGGTGTCACGGCGCAGCTCTGTCGTGGGCCCCCACGTCCGCCCACCGTCGGTGGACCTGCTGACCAGCATGGCGTGGTTGGCGTCCTGCGCGATGTCGAGCGCGAGGCTCATGAAGTAGGCGGTGCCGTTGGGTGAGATCGACGTCCACGGATCGGTCGCCCGCTCGTAGTCGCCCTTGTTGGCGGCGGTGCCGCCGGTGCAGCGTGCGTGCCGGGGCTGGAGCGCCGACAGGCGCCAGTTCCGCCCGCCGTCAAGGGAGTAGGCGGCGAGGTTGGCGTTGGCGCCACCGTTGGACCAGCGGTCCTGCTGCCAGCCTCCGATCAGGTTGGCCTTCAGTCTCGGGTTCACCGACACCCACGGCTCAACCTCGGTACCGGGGAAGTTGGTGCCCGTCTGAGCGCTGCCCGGCACGCCGTTGCAGGGTGCTCCCGTGGGGCCGGCGCCAGGGAACGGGCTGCCGGTCGGACTGACCTGCACCGGGGGACCGGCGGTGATGGGGCCGGCCGCCGCACCGACCGCCGAAGAGACCACCAGGGCCAGCGCTCCTGTCAGGGCTGTCGCGGATCTGCGCATCCTTACCTCCTCGGAGGCTTGAGCTTGCCGAGTACGACCTTGAAGCCGGGAGCGAGCCCCAAACTCCGCCCGCCATGAAGGGCTGTCAACGTCCGCTAATGGACACCCGCCAGGAAATCCCCTGCTGCGTGCGTACTGGCCTCGGGGGCCACCTCCGGCCCCTACGCGAGGAGGGAAGTTAGGCAGTCTATTGACTGCAATCAGAATTTTGTCTAGCTTCGGCGGCGTCCGCTTACGCATGGGCCATGACGTCTCCGGGGGCATCGCTTGTGGCCGGAAGGGATCCGTCCATGCCACGGCTATGGCGAGCGATGATTGCCGCTGCTACGGCGGCCGTTACGGCGCTGACTCCAGGCGTCGTCCAGGCTTCCGACGCGACTGCCCACTACACAGGCACGCTGCCTGACGGGTCCAGCTGGGTGGCGGATGTGCCGGCCCGATGGAACGGACGGCTCGTCCTGTTCAGCCATGGGTTCGGGCCTCTGGTCGCACAGAACCGGCCCAGCGCGGCAGCCGGTGAGGCGCTGCTCGCCCGGGGCTATGCGCTGGCGGGTTCGTCGTATGCTCCTGGTTCGCTGTGGGCCCTGGACAGTGCCGTACGAGATCAGATCGGGACCGTCGACGCCCTTTCGGCGATCATCGGACGTCCCCGCTTCACCATCGCGCTGGGCCAGTCCATGGGCGGCCTGGTCAGCGCCAAGCTCGCCGAAACCGGCGCGGTCAACGGGGTGCTCAACACCTGCGGCATCGTGGCGGGGGGCGTCGACCTCACCAACTACCAGCTCAACGCCGGGCACGCAGTGGCCACGCTCCTTGCACCGGGTCAGAACATCAAGCTCACCAACTACACCAGCCCGGACGAAGCATCGAGCGCCGCAACCAAGCTCACCCAGGCCGTGACGAGTGCCCAGAGCACGCCCGCTGGGCGGGCCCGCAACGCCCTCATCGCGGCGCTGCACAACCTGCCCGCCTGGTCGTCCGGGGCAACACCGCCGGGCCCGAACGACTACACCGCCCAGCAACTCCAGCAGTACCAGTGGTTCGCCTCGGGGGTTCTCAACTTCACCTTCGGCGCCCGCTACTGGATCAACCTTGCGTCCGGTGGTGACAACGCCTGGAACAAGGGGCTGAACTACTCCCGGCTGCTGCGGTCGTCGGCCAACCTCAAGCAGATCAAGGCCCTCTACCGCGAAGCGGGGCTGAGCCTGAAGGGTGACCTGTCCCAGCTCACCGCCGCGGCCGCCAAGCAGGTCGAGCCCCAGCCGCTGGCGTGGATGACCCGGACCTCGCAACCCACCGGCCGACTCCGGGTCCCGGCCTTGTCCATCCACACCGTTGCGGACCAGCTCGTCCCGGTCGAGCAGGAGAACGAGTACGCCGCCGCTGTGCGCAACGCCAGGCGATCGGCTCTCCTACGCCAGGCGTACGTGAACCGAGTCGGCCACTGCAATTTCACGGCCGCAGAGTACGTGTCCTCCCTCCAGGCCGTCGATAAGCGGGTCCGTACCGGCCACTGGCACGCCACCACGGCACGATCGCTGAACGACGCGGCGGCCTCCCTGTCGCTCGACGGCTCCGCGTTCATCGACTACAGGCCGCCGCCGTTGGTCGTACAGCCATCCCATCCGTAGATTCGGGCGGAGCCAGAACCGCTGACCTGTCTCCCGGCAGTCGGGTGCGGTATCACATAGTCGATCGGCTGGAGCGGCAGGGCCGAGGCCGAGCGAGCAGCGGTCCACCCAGGATCGGCACGCTTCTGCGGGGTATCAGTTGCGCTTGGTGTGCGGGGGCTCTGTGTCTTGGGGCTGGTCGCTCTGGTCGTCGGTGGGGTCGAGGGTGGCGGCCCAACTGGCGAGGAGTCGCAGGGCGTCGTGGGAGGAGGTGTCGGGGGCGGTGGTGTAGACGGTCAGGTGCAGGCCTGGGTCGGCGTGCAGGTCCATGGACTCGTAGTCGAGCGTGAGGTCGCCGATGGCGGGGTGGTGGAAGGTCTTGGTACCGGAGTGGTGAAGGCGGACGTTGTGCTGGGCCCAGCGGGTGCGGAAGTCGGCGCTGCGGGTGGTCAATTCGCCGATCAGGTCGGTGAGGTCCTTGTTGTAGGGGTCGCGGCCGGCTTCGGTGCGCAGTAGCGCGACGGTGACGTCGGCGGCGGTGTTCCAGTCGGCGAAGAAGTCGGGTCCGGCCGCATCGAGGAACTGAAAGCGCGCGATGTTGGCTGTGGGGGTGCGTGTGGTGTCCGGGCGCGGGCTCTGACCGGGGGCGGCGTGCCGGTAGACCGGCCAGTACATGGCGTGGCCGAGGTGGTTGGCGGCCAGGATGTCCATGCGGCCGTTGCGGATGATCGCGGGGGCGTCGGTCATGGCGTCCAGCATCCGCTGCAGCCCGGGCCGGATCTTGGGGGTGGGCCGGCGGCGGGTGCGGTGCCGGGTGCCCGCGGTGCGGGCCAGGTCGAACAGGTGGGCGCGTTCGGCGTCGTCGAGGCGGAGGGCCCGGGCGACGGCGTCGAGGACGTCGTCGGAGACGCCGGTGATGTGGCCTCGTTCCAGACGGGTGTACCACTCGGTGCTCACGCCGGCGAGGACGGCGACTTCCTCGCGGCGCAGGCCGGGTACCCGGCGGCGTCCACCGGCCGGCAGCCCGACCTGCTCCGGGGTGATCTTGGCGCGCCGGCTGGCGAGGAAGGCGCGGATCTCGTCTCGATGGTCCACCCCTTCACTGTAGGTACCGGACGGCCCGGAGGGGGGTGGAGATTGTCCCCCCGATAAACCCGACCTCCCACGCACGAGCTGAAACGGGTTTCCTGGCTTTGTCGCAAACAGTGACGGCATATCGCTGTCGCCCGACAGGAGACGGACCCTGTCGATGACATCTGCAGGAGAGTGGTCGTGCGAGCTTCACGTCTGCGCCGCCTCTGCGGCCACGTGGCCGGGGTAGGCCCGGTCGGCGCGTTGGTGACGCCGATGCTGCTGGTCGCGGGCGTCGTGCTGGCGGCGTGCAGCAACACGGACCCGGCGGCAGGCCCCACCGGCGGCACCAGCGGCACCGGCTCCACCGGCGCCACGGCCGGTCCGGCGGACTCGGGGACGAACCGGATCAGGTTGCGGGTCGTCGGCGCCGAGGGGCGCCGGGAGGCGACGGCGACGCTGCGGGACACCACAACGGCCCGGGACTTCGCCTCGCTGCTGCCGGTGACGTTGCGCATGCACGACCTGGCCGGGCGGGAGAAGGTCGGCGCGCTGCCGCGTGCGCTCACCGCCGGCACCGGCCAGCGCACCTACGAGGCGGGAGAGCTCGGCTACTGGGCGCCCAGCAACGACGTGGCGATCTATTACCGCGACGACGGGGCGAGGATCCCCTCGCCCGGGATCGTGATCATCGGCCGGATCGACTCCGGCCCGGACGTCATCGCCGACGCAGGCGGGGACTTCGAACTGACGATCGAACCGGCCCGCTGAGCTGACCGCGTTGACAGCGACTCATGGCAAGGAGATCCACTGATGCGTGGAGTCGTCCGGCCCTCCGCTTCGACTACACCCTCCGCTTCGACCGGCACGACTGGCCACCGTGGCGTGCGCCCTGGCCCCCAACGCCGCTCTGCTGATCGTCGCCCGCCTCGCCCAGGGACTGGCTGCGGCCGCGGGCATCGTCATCGCCCGCGCCGTGCTGACCGACCTGCTCACCGGCCTCGGCGGCCCCCACACCGCCATCTCCATGGCCACTGTCGAGGTCATCTGCGCTGCGCTCGCCCTGATCGTATTCCTCGCCATGCGCCGATCGGCGGCGTCCCGCACTGGGTGAACGTTCCATGAAGGAGAAAGTGAGGATTCCATGTCTGCCAATCTCCCCGGAGAAGACTGCGGCGATGTGAAGGAGTCGTCGGGGGTGTCCCGGCGTGGTTTTCTGTCGACGACAGCCGTCGGTGGCGTGGCAGCGGGTGTGCTTCCTTCCACACTCGCCGCAGATCAGGCCGGCGCGTCCGTCGAGCAGGTCGCGGCGCCCGGCGGTCACAGCAGTGCGCTGTCGGTAACGGTGAACGGGAAACGACACCGGCTGACAGTGGACAACCGGACGTCCCTGCTGGACCTGCTGCGCGAGCGGCTCGCCCTGATGGGCACGAAGAAGGGCTGCGACCAGGGCGCGTGCGGTGCGTGCACGGTGCTGGTGGACGGTCGCCGCGTCAACGCGTGCCTGACGCTGGCGGTGCGGTGCCAGGGCGCCGAGGTCACCACGATCGAGGGTCTGGCCTCCGATGAGGGTGACCTGCACGCGTTGCAGCGGGCGTTCATCGAGTACGACGCCTTCCAGTGCGGCTACTGCACCCCGGGACAGATCATGTCCGGCGTCGGCTGCATCCGGGAGGGGCACACCGGCTCGCGGGAGGAGATCCGGGAGTGGATGAGCGGCAACATCTGCCGCTGCGGCTGCTACGTCAAGATCGTCAACGCGGTCGAGCAGACCGCACGCGGGAGGAGTTGAGGCATGTTCCCCTTCGCCTACACCAAGCCCTCCGACACCCGGGCCGCGCTGGCGGCCGGGGCACGCGGCGGCCGCTACATCGCCGGTGGCACCACCCTGGTCGACCTGATGCGCGAGACCGTGGAGCGCCCCGGCACGCTGGTCGACATCAACGATCTGCCGCTGCGGGACGTGCAGGCCACCGAGCGCGGCGGGCTGCGGATCGGCGCGCTGGCCCGCATGTCCGACGTCGCCGCCAACCCGCGGGTGCGCAGCGCCTACCCGGTGATCTCGCAGGCCCTGGAGCTCAGTGCCTCAGCCCAGCTGCGGAACATGGCCACCATCGGCGGCAACATCCTGCAGCGCACCCGCTGCACCTACTTCCGCGACGTCACCGCCAACTGCAACAAACGGCAGCAAGGCTCTGGGTGCGCCGCCCTGGAGGGCTACAACCGCTCGCACGCGATCCTGGGCACGTCGGATGCGTGTGTGGCCGCGCATCCGTCCGACCTGGCCGTGGCGTTGGCGGCGTTGGACGCGGTCGTGCACCTGCTGGGCCCGGATGGGGAACGCAGCGTCGCCCTAGCTGACTTTCTGCTGCGGCCGGGCGACACGCCCGACCGCGAGCACAACCTGCGGCCGGGCGAGCTGATCACCGGTATGGAGGTCCCGCCGCATCCACAGCCGCTGCGATCTGGGTACCTGAAGGTCCGCGACCGTCAGTCGTACGAGTTCGCGCTCACCTCCGCGGCAGTCGTCCTGCACATCACCGGCGGCGTCATCCGCCTGGCCCGGGTCACTGCGGGCGGGGTGGGGACGGTGCCGTGGCGGGTGACGGCGGTGGAGCGGCGGCTGGTCGGCGCCCGCCCCTCGGACCGGCTGTGGGCGCAGGCCGCCGCGGTCGCGTCCGACGGCGCACGCCCGCTCCGCCACAACGGCTTCAAGGCCGAACTGCTCAAACGCACCGTCGAACGTCAACTGCGCACCGTGGGAGGCACGCCGTGACCCAGCAGACCCGGCAGACACGGCCCGCCGCGGGATCGCCGCTGTCCCGGGTGGACGGGCGGCTGAAGGTGACCGGCCAGGCCACTTACGCGGCCGAGCACGACGCCCACGGCGCCGTACGCGGAGTCGCGCACGGCGTGATCGTCACCAGCACCGTCGGCCGGGGCCGCATCACCGGGATCGACGCCCGGGCCGCCCTCGCCCAGCCCGGCGTGCTGAAGGTGATCAGCCATCTGAACGCGCCGAAACTGCCCTACCGGCCGTTCCGCGGCGTGCCTGACCCTGCCCGGGGGGAGCGGCTGCGGGTCTTCCAGGACGACCGGGTCCGCTTCTTCGGCCAGCCGGTCGCGGTCGTGGTGGCCGAAACCCTGGAGATCGCCCGGCACGCGGCCGGCCTGGTGAAGGTCGGCTACGACGCCCAGCGGCCCGCCACCGACCTGGGTTCGCCCGCCGGCGCCCCCAACGCCCCCGACAACTACGCACGAGGCAACGTCGATCAGGCGCTGCAGCGGGCGCACACCCGCTTGGAGCGGACCTACCGGCTCCAACGCGAGCATCACAATCCGATGGAGCCGCACGCCACCATCGCCCGCTGGGACGGCGACCGGCTCACGGTGTGGGACAAGACCCAGATCGTCCTCAACACCCGGGCCGACCTGGCCTCGGTGTTCGGCATCGAGGAGGAGTCGGTCCACGTCATCTCGCCGTTCGTCGGCGGCGCGTTCGGCAGCGCCCTGCGGTGCTGGCCGCACGTCACGATCGCCGCGCTGGCCGCCCGCCAGGTGCGCCGCCCGGTCAAGGTGGTGCTGACCCGCAAGCAGATGTACACCGGGACGGGCTTTCGCCCCGTCACCGAATACAAGCTCACCCTCGGTGCCGACCAGCGCGGACGGGTGAGCGCGGCGATCCATGACATCCGCGCCGAGACCTCCACCTACGAGGACTACCGGGAGGGCCTGATCGACGTCGGGCGGATGACGCACGCCACGCCCCATGTCCGCCAGACCTACCGGACGCTACCGCTGGACATCAACACCCCCACGTGGATGCGCGGCCCCGGGCCGGCCACCGCCGCCTTCGCCATCGAATGCGCGATGGACGAGCTCGCCTACGAGCTCGGCATCGACCCGATCGACCTGCGGCTGCGCAACGAACCCGACCGGGATCCCGGTACCGGGGTGCCGTTCTCCACGCGGCGGCTACGCGAGTGCTTCAACATCGGCTCCCGCGCCGTCGCCTGGAGCAAACGCGATCCCCGGCCGCGCTCTGCCCGCGACGGGAACTGGCTGATCGGCACCGGCGTCGCCGTGGCCACCTACCATACGGCGCGCGGCGCGGCCCAGGCACTGGCCAGACTCGACGCCGACGGCACCGCGACCGTCCAGAGCGCGACCTCCGACATGGGCCCAGGCACCTACACCTCCATGACCCAGCTCGCCGCCGACGCCCTCGGCCTCCAGGTGCCCAAAGTGCGGTTCCAGCTCGGCGACTCCACCATGCCGCTGGCCCCGCCCCACGGCGGTTCCATGACCATGGCCAGCGTCGGCTCCGCCGTCCAGGACACCTGCGACAAGCTCCGCCGGCAGGCCATACGCCTCGCCATCGAGGACTCTGGTTCACCCCTGCACGGCGTCCCCGCCGAGAACGTCGTCGTCCACAACGGCCGCCTGCACCTGCGCGACAACCCTGCACGCGGCGAGACCTACCGGCAGCTGCTGGGCCGCAACAACCGCCCCCACCTGGAGACACGCGGCGGCTACACCCCCGGCGACGAGGTGGAACGGTTCTCCACCCACGCCTACGGCGCCGTGTTCGCCCAGGTCGCCGTCGACGAACGCCTGGGCCTGGTACGAGTGCGGCGGATACACGGCGTCTACGACGCGGGCCGCATCATCAACCCCAAGCTCGCCGAAAGCCAGGCCATCGGCGGCATGGTCGGCGGCATCGGCATGGCCCTGCTGGAACACACCATCACCGACCCGCGCGACGGCCGCATCGTCAACGCCAACATGGCCGACTACCTCGTCCCCGTCAACGCCGACATCCCCGACGTCAACGCCGTCTACTTGAACGGCGACGACCGCACCGCCGACCCCATCGGCGTCAAGGGCCTCGGCGAGGTCGTCATCGTCGGCGTGGCACCCGCCATCGCCAACGCCGTCTTTCACGCCACCGGACGCCGCGTCCGTGACCTCCCCATCACCATCGATGCCCTCCTGTGACACCGGCAGCAATAAAAAGGGCAAGGAGGGATTTCCGCTCCTTGCCACTACCAACATATCGCGCGTGGGGGGCCTTGCCACAAGGCCCCGGTCATACCGCACAATCGCCCCTCGACGCCGGAACGTACGGAAAGTTGGAGTCGCGGAATGCGCGTTGTGTTGGTGACCTACGGGTCACGCGGGGACGTCGAGCCGATGACGGGGCTGGCGCTGCAGCTACAGGCTCTCGGCGCCGAGGTGCGAGTGTGCGCGCCGCCGGACTTCGCGGAGCTGCTGGACAGTGTCGACGTGCCACTGACTCCCGTCGGCTGGCCGATCCGCGCGCTGGCGACGGGGGCGGTCCCCGGCAAGGCGAGCCTGTCCGACATCGCCGCTGACCTGACCGCCATGGCCTACGAGGCGGTCGTCGCGGTGGCCGAGGGCTGCGCCGCGGTAGTGGCCACCGGCTCGTTCCCGGCCGCGGCCGGTGCGCGGGCGGCGGCCGAGAAGCTGGGCGTGCCCTATGTGTTCACGTCCTTGTCCCCGAACTACCTGCCGTCACCGCACCACCCGCCTCCCCCCTGGCCGGGCCAGGTGATCCCCACGGAGGTGACCGACAACCGGGGACTGTGGGATCTCAACGCCGAGCACAAGGACGTGCTGTTCGGCGAGACGATCAACAACCATCGGACCTCGGTCGGCCTGCCGCCGGTGGACGGCATCCGGGACCATGTCTTCACCGACCACCCGTTCCTGGCGGCCGACCCTGTCCTTGGCCCGTGGCACGAGACGCCGGAGCTCGACGTGGCGCAGACCGGCGCATGGATCCGGCCGGACGAGCGCCCGCTCCCGGCCGATCTGGAGGCGTTCCTGGCCGCCGGTGCAGAGCCGGTGTACGTGGGCTTCGGCAGCATGCCGATGCGGGGCGCGAACGCGCAGGATCTCTCCCGGGCCGTCATCGAAGCGGTCCGGGCGCAGGGGCGCCGCGTCCTGCTCGGGAGCGGCTGGGCCGATCTGGCCTTGATCGACGACCGGGACGACTGCTACGTCGTCGGCGAGGTCAACCAGCAGGCGCTGTTCCGCCGGGTGGCCGCGGTCGTGCACCACGGCGGCGCGGGCACCACGACGACGGCGGCCCGTGCCGGGACGCCGCAGGTGCTGGTGCCCCAGGTGGCGGACCAGCCGTACTGGGCGGGCCGGGTGACCGAGCTGGGCATCGGCACAGGACACGACGGTCCGACGCCGACCGCCGAGTCCCTGGCGGCCGCGCTCAAGATCGCCTTGTCCCCCGAGACCGGTGCCCGTGCGGCCGTCGTGGCCGAGACGATCCGTACCGACGGAGCGAAGCTGGCCGCGAGCCTTCTGGTCGACAAGATCGGCCGGAGCGCGCCCGCAGAGTCCGCAGGCGGGACGGGCACCCACTCAGCGAGGGCTACACCTAAGCGCTCTCGAGGGCGATGACCTCTTCCAAGGCGCGCCGCAGCAGGGTGACCTGGTCCCCGCCGAGATGCAGCGCCCACCGCTGCTCGATGTCCGTGAGGATCCGGGCCGCTGCGACCTGGGCCATCTTGCCCTGATCGGTGAGCCGGATGATCTTCGCGCGGCGGTCGCCCGCGTCGGCCACCCGCTCGACGTAGCCGTGATCCTCCAGTTCGCCGACCAGTTCGGCGATCGCCTGCTTGGTGAGCCTGGAGCGTTCGGCGAGCGTGGTCAGCCGCGAGCCCTCGGGGTCGATGAACCGGAAGACGGAGCCGTGCACGTACCGGACCCCCTCGAATCCTTCGTCGGCCAGCCGCTGGTGAAGTCGTTCGAGCGCGATGTCCTTGGCCTGCGTGAGCAGGGTGGGGAGCGGCATGCCGGGCTCCTCTTGCCGCTCGCGCGTTCGCGTCGTCATCCCCGTGCGGCCCTTCTTCCATGCGATTTCGTCAGGCAGCTTGACGATACCAGGCATCATGGTAAAGTCACCTGACTGTCAGGGCGCTTGACTAATAACTGGAGGGCGCAATGCAAAGCCTTTCCGAACAGCGCGAGCAGTTCGCGGCCATGCTCACCAGGCCCTTGCCCGCAGACGTCCACTCGTCGGCGACGACACTCGGCGGGCGGCCGGCGCTGGAGTTGCGGATCGAGGCGCCCGGCCCGGCAGGTGAGGACGTGCTGCTGTATTTCCACGGCGGCGGCTTCGTGGTCGGGTCGGCGCGTGTCCCCGCCCACCTCACCGTTGCGCTGCTGCGGCACCTCGACGGCCGGGCGGTCTCGCTCGACTACCGGCTGGCGCCGGAGCATTCGTTCCCGGCCGCGCCCGACGACTGCCTGGCGGCCTACCGCGAGCTGCTGGACTCCGGCGCCGACCCCCGGCGGCTGGTGATCGCGGGCGACTCGGCCGGGGCCGCGCTGGCCGTCGTCACCATGATGCGCGCCCGGGATGCGGGCCTGCCGATGCCGGCGGCGGCGGTCCTGTTCTCGCCGGCGGTCGATCTGACCCTCAGCGGCGCGAGCATGCGGTCCAAGGACGGGGTCGACCCGATCTTCACTCCGGCCGCTCTCGAGTGGTACTTCGATCAATACGTCCCGGGCGGTGACAGGTCGGCGCCTGAGGCGAGCCCGGTCTTCGCCGACCTCGCCGGGCTGCCGCCCTTGCTGATCCAGGTCGGCTCGAGCGAGGTCCTGCTGGACGACGCCGTACGGCTGGCCGGGCGCGCCGGGGCCGACGAGGTCGCGGTGACGTTGGAGGTGGCTCCGCGCCAACCGCACGTGTTCCAGCTCGACGGATCGGCCGAGGCGGCAGCGGCGCTAGAGCGGGCCGGTCGTTTCCTGGCCTCCCGGCTTCAGGGCAGGAAGGAGGAATCCTGAGCTCGCTGTCCGGGGGATGAGGGCGTGGTTCAACGTGGGGTCAGGCCCTCGAAGAGCACGGCAAGAAGCCGGTCGAGGGGTTGGCCGGGAGATTGTTCGTGCGCCCATGCCAATCCGGCTATGAGCAGGAAGAACTCCGTGGGGTCGATGTCCGGGCGCAGTTCCCCTGCCTTCTGCGCCCGGGCCAGCAGGGTCGTTCCGGCCTGGCGCATCGACTCGCAGGAGGCATGCAGGGCGGAGTTTTCGTCCCGGATCGTCGCCATGAGGGCGGCCGTCAGGCCCCGGTAGACGGTGGACGTCTCCGCGAATGCGTAAGCCCAGGCGGTCAACGCTTCACGGGCGGCTTCACGGTCCAGCAACCGGCGCGCCTCGGCGGTGAGGGCGTCGAACTGGTTCTGCAACAACGCGGCGAGCAGATCCTCGCGCGTCGGGAAGTGCCGGTAAAGCGTGCCGATCCCGACCCCGGCGCCGCTCGCGATGTACTCCAGTGACGCATCCACGCCGTGTTCGAGGAACGCGGCGCGGGCCTCGGCCAGCAGCCGGTCGCGGTTGCGGCGGGCGTCCGCTCGCATGGGCCGGGCGACTGCCGTGTCGTCCACCTTGACTCCCCTGGACAATCGGAGGCTTCCTCCGTATATCGTATCCTCACGATGAATCGGAGGCCACCTCCGATTGAGAGGAGTGGACGATGGTCACGCAGGAGACACGTCGGCGGCTCGGCCGGTTCGGCGTGTGGCTCGCACCGGGGACGTTGCTGGACGCGCCTGTGACGGTGCAACGCGAGCAGTTCGCCCGGATCGAGGGGCTCGGATACGGCTCGTTCTGGACCGGTGAACCGCCCGCCGCCTCGGGGTACGGGGGCCGTGAGGCGTTCGCCCAACTCGCCGTGATCCTGGCGGCCACCGAACGATTGGTCGCAGGCACCGGCATCGCCAACGTGAGCATGCGCGACGCCGTGGCGATGCACGGCGGCGCCGTCACCCTGGCGGAGGCATATCAGGGCAGGGTGATCCTCGGACTCGGCGGGGCGAGCGGCGACCGTCCCCTGACCCGGCTGCAGGACTATCTGGACGAGATGGACAGGGCCGCCACCCGGATCCTGCCCGACGTGCGCTACCCCCGGGTGCTCGCCGCGCTGGGGCCCAGGGCGCACCGGCTGGCCCGCGAGCGCACAGATGGAGTGCACCCCTTCATGCAGCCGGTCGAGCACACCGAGGTCGCCCGCAAAGCACTGGGACCTGAAGGACTACTGATCCCGCACCAGACCCTCGTCCTCGACACCAACGCGACCTCGTCCCGAGGACAGATGCGCGCCCTCCTGTCCCAGGGGATGAAAAATGTCGAGACCCCGTACACCAGGAATTACCGCCGGCTCGGGTACGGAGACGACGACCTGGCAGACGACCGCAGCGATCGCCTCATCGACGCCACCCTGGCCTGGGGAGACGAGAAGGCCATCGCCGCCCGGCTCCACGAACACCTGGACGCTGGCGCCGACCACGTGCTTCTCCATCCCCTGGCCCCAGACCTGAAATCGACGGTCGACCAGCTGGAACGACTGGCCCCCCAGCTGAACCAATAGCCACGCCATCATCGCCCCGACTGGATCCGCGCCGTACCTGAATCTCGCCGGTTACAGCTCGACCCCCGCCAGCGTCGAAGCCACTGCGTCGTGGGTCTCCATGCCGCGAGCCAGTCGCACGCGCGAAACCCCTGCGCATTTCGTGACAGTTGGTAGAGAAGGTTGGAAGCGGCTCACTATCGCGGCATGTTCGACGGCGGCGCCCAGCCTGGCCACTGGCCCCAGTAGGGCGGCTGCGAAGAGTGTGGCCACGGCTTCCACCACGGGTATGGGGAGTGCCAGCCGTACCCGGGAAGTGGCGGCGCAGAGTAGCCGGGCCCGGGCGACCGGCGCTGTTGCGTCCCGTCGTTCGACGGCGGCAGTGTGTTGGAACGTTTGATCAAAAACACTGAAGTCTTGCTCTGATCGGATGTGCCGAGTTGGTGGGGTTTGCTTGGCGGGTGCACAGCGATCGGCGGCGTCGGCCTGGGTTTCGGTGCCTGCTCGGAGTCCTTAGTTGGCGGGAGTGCAGGCTTCGGGACGATGCCGCCCGGTGTTGTGGGCAGCGTTTTCGACGGATATGTCCGAAGATCCTGTGCCGCGAGCTGTGACAGGGGCGGCCGGCTGTGCTCTGCATCCAGCGACGTCGTGATTTCGCGAAGGGATACGCCGACTGCAAGGGCGAGCAACACCATTCCGATCCAAAGGCTGTACCGGGAGCGTGGCTGGCCTGGTGCGGGCGGCCGACGGTGCCGTCCCGCGCGCGAATCGAACAAGCAACCCCTCGGGAACATTCGACCCCATCTCCTGCATGGCCCGCAAGCGACACTTGGGTAAGTAGTTACGCCCCACTGTCGGTGATCGTCAAGGGCATGGCTTGAGATGCGCTCATGAGTAGCGGACGCCTGCGCACTCTTGGCGCGCCCGGGCCGCGCCCCGACCTGCAGAGGCGAGTATCCAAGCACCTCCTGCGCGTAACCCGAGGCACAGAACGACGTGCCCCAGCCGAGCATGGCGAACAGAGCCATGGCCAGATTGCCGCCGAGGAACAGCGCTCTGGCCGACTTGAAGCAGCGTCTGGCGAACACCCGTTTCCCGCTGGAGGCAGTGATCTCGGACTGGTCCCAGGGCGTTCCGCCGGAACGGCAGAAGCGACTGATCGACTATTGGCAGCACAGCTATGACCGGAGGGAGGCCGAGCGGATCCTGAACGGCTTCGGCCAGTACCGCACGCTGATCGACGGCCTCGGCATCCACTTCCTGCACGTCCGCTCGCCGCACCACAACCCCTGCCGCTCGACGTCCCGGTCGGCGTCTCGAATTTCCGGAAGGAGCTCTTCGGCACGCCCCGCCGCTGGGCGGAAGAGACGTACAGCAACCTGGTCTACTTCAATCACGTACCGCGCGGCGGCCACTTCTCCGCGTTCGAGCAGCCGGAACTGTGGACCGATGAGCTGCGAAAGTTCGGCCGCCTCTTCAACTGAGGTCAGCAGGATTTCCAGGAACTGACCGGGGCGTTTCATCCAGCTGGCGAGGCCGCACATAGGAGCGTGACATGGTCACTGCCGTCCTTCCTGGTGGCTGGTGAGCCACTCGATGGCTGAAAGGCTGGGCATGAAGAAGTACTCGCCGCCCCGCAGGGTGTTGAAGCTCTGGATGCCGTGCACGCGGCGTGGGGGCGCGCCGGGCACGGTGAAATACGCCCCTTTGTCCTGAAGCGAGATCAAGGGGTCCTTCTCCTTGCCGAGACCCGCGAAGTTGCCGGAGTTGACCCACTCGCTCTGCAAGAACTCCACGGTGTCGATGGCACGCGCGCCGAGGGCGATGAAGTCCAGGCCGCGTTCCTTTCCGTCGTCGACGAGCTGATTGGTGGGGAGCGGTCGGCCGTAGGAGGTGCTGCGCCGGATGATCCTGCGGATGTTCACGTCGCTGAGCACCTCGAGCTTGGCTGCGCGCGGGTTCATCCGGCGGATGTGCGAGCCCAGCGGCGTCCGCAGGCCCCGCGGGTCGTCGGTGAAGTCGAAGTCGTTGAAACGCCGGGGATCTTCGCCGAGTGCCGGGTCGTCGCGTTCGGGTGACAACGCCAGCGGGGCACCGCTGCGCCAGCGGCCGACGAGCTTGGCGGCCAGCAGCTCGCGCTGCTCGTCGGTGGAGGCGTTGTCGCGCAGGAACCGGTTGAAGGCGGCCACGTGCGAGTGGTACTTGCGGAACACCACGTAGGTCCCGTTGCGCCCCAGAACGTCCGGGGCCGGCATCGTGAGCGGCTGCCCGGTCTCGCTGGGATACCCGAGCACGAACTCCCCGGCCTTGATCGGCCGCCCGTCTCCCGGCAGTGACCCGGCGCCGCTGCCTTCCACCACGGGCTGGGTGAACCCATCGCGGTAACCGAACACGTTCCTGGCCGGAGCGGTCACCCCGAAGTCCTGATGCGACAGCAACCGTACGCCGGGCAACGTGCGCAGCTGATTCTGGTAGGCGGCGACCTCGCGGCGCCAGTCGCGTTCGTCGGCGGCGTAGACGCTCAGGGCGATGTGCACCCGCGGGCTGCCGAACGGGGCCTCCCATTTGGCCGGCGCGTTCACTCCGACATCGCGGAGCCGGTGGGCGCGCGCGGCCATTCCGGCGCGGAAATTAGCGGGGAACGACGCCAACGAAGCGTCGGGCACTCCCAACGCGGCCAGGCCGTGATAGCTGATGGCCAGCGCCAGCCAGGACGGCCGTGGCTCGTCCCAGCGGGCCGCCGAGGTCACCCGTGGCGCAAGGCGACGCAGCAGCTCCTTGCCGGCCACCTCGTCGAGGATCTCCAGGATCGCGTGAGTCCCGAAGTACGGTTCTGGCCGTGCCCTCAGCGCCGTCGCCTGGATGTCGTCGAGCTCCAGCGTCGGCCGCTGCAGGATGCGTCGGAAGAGGTTCACCGGACGTCACTCATTCAGTTGAGGGCGTTCAGGAAGCTCTGCACGGCGGCATCCTGCCGCTTGAGCCGGGTGGCCTCTGAGACGGTGACGTGAGGGTGGGCCGCGAACCAGGCCGAGGCCGGGATCTGGTGCTGGACGATGAAGTCCTTCACCTGCGGAGACGCGATGCCGGGCCAGCCCTCGACGTTGTCGAAGAGGTAATCCATCATGTCGGGGATCTTGGTGGCGAAGTCGTCGATGTAGGGATCCCACTCGCCGTCGTAGGCGGTGGCGAACAGCAGCTTGGTGTCGTCGTCGAGGAACACGAAGCGCATGTTGTGCAGGGTGCCGACCTGGCCGGCGCCGACCAGGTTCCCATCGATGAGCTCGAAGAACTTCCGCAGCCGCTGTGCTCCGCCGGGCTTGAGCGGAGCGATGAACGTCAGCTCCGATATCTCGCCGCTCTGGGCCCCGACGCGTCCGGCGGTCGACACCGCGTGCTCGGCCACCTCGGACTTGTCGGCCAGTGCCTGTCCGATGCGGAGCTTGAGCGCGATCTTGGCGTCGGTGAGCGTCTCCTCCACCCGGGTACGGACCGCTGTGGGAAGCCGCTGGAACCTGGATCGCAGTTCGTCTTCGTTCATCACATCTCCTCAGCCGCAGCCTTCTGTCGGCGAAGCATGCCTCTAGCTGCGCCTATACCCTTGTGGAAGAGATCATCATTACTGATGATTTCATCACTATCTTAGCAGGTAGATGCTTTAGAGGTTTATTGCAGGGCTTGTATGCAGCAGGAACGCGCGGAAGGGACAGGCCTTGGGGCGGGAGACGATCAAGGACCTGTAGGCGGGGAAGGCGGCTGCCGCTAGGGCTGGGTGGTCCCGTTGCTGATCGGCGACGCAAGAACATGGACCGTGAACGCCGGAGCGGAGCGCCGCAGGGGGAAGGCCCAGTCAGTCGAGTGTGGGGAGCGGGCGGGTGGCGAGACGGTGGGCTTCGGCGCCGTCGAGGCCGAACATGCGCAGCAGGTTGGCCGCCACCTGGTCGGTAGCGGCTTCGGTGTCCATGTCGGGCCGGGACTCCAGCAGTTGCAGCAGGCCCAGCAGCGCACCGCCGGTGCAGGCGAGCGCCACGTGGGCGTCTTCGATGTCCAGGCGCCCGGCCTCCGCAGCGGCGCGTAGGTCACGCAGGGCGCTGGCCGGCATCCCTTCGCTGGAGGTGACATGGGGCAGGCCGGTGCGCAGGAGAATCCGCGCCAGTTGCGGATGGGTTTGGTGCAGTCGCCCGGTCAGCCGGACGGAGGCGGCGAAGACCTCGGCGGGATCCTCCAGATGCGCGGTGGCCCGCTCGATCAGCAGCGCGTGTTCGGCCAGGGTCTCGTCGATCGCGGCGTCGAAGAGAGCGGCCTTGCTTGCGAAGTGGTTGTAGAAGGAGCCGAACCCTACGTCGGCGGCTTCGGTGATCTCCTGAATGCTCACCTCCGCCCGACCCTGCTCAGCGAGCGTCTGCCGCGCCGCAGCGATGAGGGCGGCCCTGGTGCGCGCTTTGCGGCGGTCCAGCCGGTTCCCCTGGGAGGCGGTCTCGCGTGCCGTGCTCACCCTTTGGATCTTACTGTGGATCGCTTCTGACGAAGTCATCAGTAACTGCCCGGACCAAGGCCTGATCCGAACTCGGACAGGTCCCGACTCGGAACCACGAGATGATCCGCCTTTGGCGGATGTGGTGTTCTGCGACCTGCACGGCACCCTGCGGCCAGGCCCGACCCCGTCACCTTCGCCACTACCTGCCGGCGGATGCGGACCGACCCGGAGCACGCGGTCAACGTAGGCGACATGCTGGAAAGCGACGTCAACGCAGCCGCCCTCGCCGGACTCAGCGGCATCTGGCTGGACCGCGGCATCGACTCCATCACCGGTGGACCGCCGCCAACGGCAGACGAGACGGTGCTCCGCATCGAACGGCTCACCGATCTCCCCGACCAACTATCACGCGCCAACGCCTGACCGGCTCGCACGGTCGTTGTCAGGCACTTGCCTCATGGGCCCTTGCCAATGGATGGCAGGGGTGGGCGGCGAACCCGTTAACCATCCGTTGTGGATCGGATGACACGGCTTTGCCGTCAGGGACAGCTCGCTGCGGCCGCCACGAGGACTCAGCCGGGACCTTGCCGGTCAGCCGCCGGACGGGCCGACGTGCTGGGCAGCCTGTGAGGCCTCATCTCTGAGGGCTCCGGCCAAGATGGCATCGAGCAGCCCGGGGTAGCGCGCATCGAGGTCCTCGCGGCGAAGCGTGAGCAGATTCTCTCGGCCGGAGGGCTGCTGCCAGATGACGCCGCTTTCCCTCAGCACGCGCCAGTGGTGCGTCATGGTCGACTTCGCCGTCACGCCCAAGATGCCCAAGACGCTGCTGCAGTTGTGTTCCCCTCCGCCGTCGAGTACCCGGACGGCTGCCATCCGCACGGGGTTGCCCAGCGCTGCCAGGACGCCCTCGATCCGGATCTGATCGCGGTCTGGATGACGAAGCACCATGGTCCCACTGTAAATCAACATTCGAACTATCCCTCCTGGCCTGCGTGTATCCGCTCCGTAGCGCTCGCTGAGCTTGCCTTAATGAACGATTGTACGTAAACATACGTACTATCTCGCATGGTGGCGCTGTCCGCCCATCGGCCGAGGCCCATGACTCAGACCCCAGGAAGGGCGCACTCACATGTCCACTTCATCCGTGTCGAAAGACGAGACTCCGGGCGGCGCCAAGCGGCGCCTGGGCTGGACCCTGGCACTGCTGGCCCTGGCGCAACTGATCTACGCGCTCGACCTCAACATCGTGTTCGTCGCACTTCCCGAGATCGGCGCGGACCTGGGGTTCCCAGGCCAGACCCAGCAACTGGTGGTCAGCGCCTACGTCGTCTTCGCGGGCGGCTTCCTCTTGCTCGGCGGTCGCGCGGCGGACCTGCTGGGCCGTCGCCGGATGTTCGTGCTCGCCCTCGCCCTCTACGCCGTCTCCTCACTGGCGGGTGGCCTGGCCGGCGACCCCGGCCTCATCATCACCGCCCGTGCCATCCAGGGCATCGGCGGCGCCCTGTTGCTGCCGTCCACCCTCTCGCTGATCAACACGCTCTTCGCCGAGGGACCTCAACGGAACCGGGCACTCGCGGTCTGGGGCGGCGCCGGCGCCAGCGGCCTGACCATCGGCGCACTGCTCGGCGGCGTGCTCACCGAGAACTTCGGCTGGCCCGCGGTCTTCTTCGTCAACGTGCCCCTCGCCGGCCTCGTCGCGCTGGCCGCCCTGTTCGTCATACCGCGCGACCCGGCACAGAGCGTGCGCCGCAAGTTCGACCTGCCGGGTGCGTCCAGCGTCACCGCCGGTTCCACCTTGCTGGTCTTCGGTCTCGTCGAAGGACCCGAGCTCGGTTGGGGAGACCCGCTGGTGATCGGCGCTCTCGTGCTCGCCGTCGTGCTTCTGGCGGTATTCACGATCGTTGAGGCCCGCAGCGCCGACCCGCTGATGCCGTTCCGGCTGTTCCGCAACCGCAGCCTCACCGTCGGCATGGCCGTCACCTTCATCTACATGGCGACCTTCGGCGTCCTGCCCTACTTCCTCACCGTCCTGATGCAGAGCGTGCACGGCTACAGCGCCCTGCAGACCGGGCTCGCCTTCCTCATCCCCTCCATCGCCATCGCCACCGGCACCCAGCTCGGTGAACGCCTCACCACCCGGATCGGCACCCGCAGCACGCTGCAGATCGGCTTCGCCATCGGCGTGATCGGCACCACCGGGCTCGCCTTCGGGTTCGACTCCGACGCCGGCTACGGGCTGCTGGTCCCCGGGCTACTGGTCTCCGGCATCGGACAGGGCATCGTCTGGACCGCCATGTGGATCGCCGCCGCCACCGGCACCCCCAACCACGAACAGGGCGTCGCCAATGGCATTGCCTCCACCACCCTCAACATTGGGAACGCCATCGGACTGGCGGTGTTCACCGTCATCGCCGACATCGGCACCGAAGACAAGACCGGCGAGGCTCTGCGCGTCGCCACCGCCGAGGGCGAGTTCGTGGTGGTGATCCTCACCGCGGCCGGGATGCTCGCCGCCGGCCTGCTGGTGACGTTCACCCTGCGGCGGCGTTCTGTCGAGACACCCTCCAGCCGTACACCCGAGAACGAGGAGACCCTCACGGCTCACTGACCCGCCACACGGTTGCCTGGCTACCAATGCGTTCACTAACGGATGATCTTGAACGGTTTCGTCAGAGGTAGAGGCCGGTGCCGTGTTCGGGGCGTTCGTTGGCGATGGCGTGCAGGTCGCGTTCGCGCATGACCAGGTAGTCCTCGCCCTGGATCTCGACCTCGTACTGGTCGCCGGGGTGGAAGAGGACGCGGTCGCCGACCTTGACGGTGCGGGCGTGGGTGCCGACGCCGCAGACCTCGCCCCAGACGAGGCGGTTTTCCTGCTCCACGGTGGCGGGGATGACGATGCCGCCGGAGCTGCGGCGTTCGCCGGACTCCTTGTCGACCTTGATCATGACGCGGTCGTGGAGCATCTGTACTTCGAACTTCGGCACGGACACGCTGGGAGTTTATCCGGCTTCGGGGGACAGGGCGGCCCACGAGTCCGCGATGATCATGGGGAGGGCGGAACGTTCCGGCTGCCAGCCCAGGTCGCGCTGGATCGCGGTGGCGTCGGCGACCAGGAGGGGCGGCTCGGGCTGCGGCGGGTTGTGGCGGGTGGGGACGGGACGGCCGGTGACCTCTTCGACCGCCTCGATGACCTCCTTGACGGAGGCGCCGGTGCCGCTGCCCACGTTGTAGACGCGTTCGGTGCCGGGACGGGCGGCTTCCAGGGCGAGGACGTAGGCGGCGGCCAGATCGTCCACGTGCAGGTACTCACGGACCGCCGCGCCGTCGCCGTTGATCGTCAGGTGCGGGGCGTGGCCCGCGGCCACGGCGAGGGCCTTGGGGATGAGGCGGGTCTCGTCGGGGTCGCGGCGGCCATCGACGGAGCCGGCGACGTTGAACGTGCGGAGGACGACCGCGCCGATCGCCCCCGTGCGGGCGTGGAAGCGGATCACCTGCTCGGCGGCGAGCTTGGCGGCGCCGTACGGGCTGGTGGGGGAGGGCACCTCGGCTTCGGGGATGGGCTGGCGGTCGGGGTTGCCGTAGACGGCCGCGGTCGAGCCGTAGACCACGGCGGGGGCGAGCGCCGGGGAGCCGTCGGGCCGGACCTTGGTGAGGGCTTCGAGGAGGTTGATCGTGCCCTGGACGTTGGTGCTGAAGAAGGGGAGTGGCTGGTCGAACGACTCGCGGACGCGGGTGCGGGCGGCGAGGTGGCAGACGCCGTCGTACGTCTCGTGCAGCGTGGAGTCGAGGGCGTTCGGATCCAGGAGGTCGGCGATGACGGGCCGCACGCCCGGAGGGAGCGGCCGGTCGGCGCGCCGCACCAGGCCGGTCACCTCGTGCCCGGCAGCGATCAGCCGGCGGCCGACGGCGTATCCGACGTAACCGGCCGCCCCCGTGACCAAGATCCGCATCGTGTTCCCCTCCCCGTCGCAACCAGCATCCTCGGGTCAGGGAAGATCGGCAACGCGCGCGAAGACCCCCGGATAGCCGGCCTTGCCGCAGCCGTACCCCCAGGAGACGACCCCGACCAGGCGGCCGCGGGTCAGGAGAGGGCCGCCGCTGTCGAACTGGCAGGTGTCGGCCTTCTCGGTCCCCGCGCACAGCATGTCGGCCGCGTCGTACGAGCCGCCGTACGCGCGCTGGCAGGCGGCGTCACCGGGCAGCGGGAGCCGCACGGCGCGCAGCTTCGTGTTGAGCAGGTCGTTCTCCGACCTCATGCCCCAGCCGAGCGCGAGCCCGTCGCGTTCGGCGCCCGGGGTGCCGAGGGGCACCGTGGGCCGGGCCACCGGGCGCGAAAGGGTGAGCACGGCGAGATCGTGATGGAGAACGGTCTCGTCCTTGAACGTCGACTCGCGGAACTTCGGATGCACCCGGACGGCCCGTACCCCCACGGTCTCCCCCTCGCGGCTGACGAGATCCGAGCGGCCGAATGTGGCCTTCAGCAAGCCCGGGGTGGAGCTGAACATCGAGACGCAGTGCGCCGCCGTCAGAACGGTGTCCGGCTTGATCAGCGCGCCGCCGCAGAACTGCCCGGACGGGCGGACGAAGAAGAGCGGGGTGCCGACGGAGGCCAGCCACGGGTATCGGGACGCCTGCACCGGGGTCCCGCCCACGATCGCCGACGCGGGGGAGGCCAATGTGAACACGGCTACCGCCGCGGTGAGACACGCGACCGCACGGCGGAGGGCGACGAAGGGCATATCGGGACTTTAGGGGAGCGGGCGGCGAGCGGTCAGGTGATCGCTTGGATGTCTTCCTGATCCCCGCCGCGGGCGGTCTGCCGAGTCTTCCCGGCGGCGGTGCCGGCGTCGGTCAGGTCGGGCCGCTCGTACCGCGGAAAGGTGACGAGCGCGACCAGCGCGAGCGCGAAGCCACCGGCGCGGAGCGCGAACGGCAGCGTCTCCTCCGGCCATTCCTCACCGAACAACACCGTGCTGCTCATGATCAGATACGCCCGGCCGATGACGGTGAGCACGGTGGCGACGATCGCCAGCCGGCAGCGCTGCAGCGCGACCTGGAGGCCGCCCAGGGCGATCGCGGCCATGCCGATGGTGAGGAGGGGATACGGCGATTCGAGCACGGCCCGGACGCTGCCGGTGTCCTCGTACACGATCGAGATGCCGCGGATGCCCGCTTCGGCGAGCCCCGCGCACGCACCCGCCCCGATGCCGTACGCGACGCCGGCGAGCTTGCGGGCGTGGCGGCCGCTCGTGCGGCGGTCGCCGAGCAGCCACACGAGCGCCGAGACGATGACGGCGGGCGCCATCACCCCCAGCATCTGCCACGGCGAGGCGAGGGTGCCCGCCAGCGTGGCATCGGCGGTGAGCTCGGCCTCGGACCCGGCGGACAGCCCGATGAGAACGGTCGCCAGCACGAACAGCGCGACGCTGATCCACTCGCGCGGGGTCAGCCGCTCGCCCAGGAAACAGACCGCGTAGACCACCAGGAAGACCAGGCTGACCGCGAAGATGGGCTGCGCGACGGCCAGCGGGATCGCGGCGAACGCCACCACCTCGGTGGCGAGGCCGAGGAAGAGGATGAGCCCGCCGGCGAACCAGATCGGGCTGGTCAGCATTCGCCAGGCGACGTGGAACGGACGGCTTCCTCGCAGTGGCGGCATCCGTCTCGCGGCGATCCGGAAGACCAGGAACGCGACGTAGTAGGCGGTGGTCGCGAGGAGAGCGAGGGCGGCGTAACCCAGATCGTGACGACCCATCGGGGGAGACCTCTCAGCGGACGTTGATCAGCAGCCTGCCGTGCTGAACGCCGCGTGACAAGACCGTAACGCACCACTCACACGCCCGGAACACGAGATGTCGCCGCGGCCCGTCAGTCGTACTTGCGGCCCGTACGCGACGACAGCTTGCCGGCCAGCTCACGCGGGACGAGCCTGCTGAGCCCGACGATCGCCTTGTACTGGGCGCCGGGCACGCTGACCTGGACGCCGCGGCGCAGATCGCGCAGGGCGGCGTCGACGAGCTTGTCCTGGTCGAGCCACATGAAGTCCGGGACGCCGGTGACGTCCATCTGGGCGCGTTCGTGGAACTCGGTGTGCACGAAACCGGGGCAGAGTGCCATCACACGGACCTTGCCGTCCGCCTGGCCCGCGATGTCGGCCGCCACGCCCTGGCTGAAGCTGACCACCCAGGCCTTGGACGCGCCGTACGTGCCGCGCGTGGCGAACGCCGCCACCGAGGACACGTTGATGATCCCGCCACGGCCGCGATCGAGCATGCCCGGCAGCCCGGCGTGGGTGAGCCGCAGTACCGCCTCGCAGTGCACCTTGAGCATCGTCAGCTCGTCGGAGAGCGGCACGTTGAGGAACGTTCCCTTGTTGCCGAAGCCCGCGTTGTTCACCAGCAGATCGACGCCGTTTCGGACGCGATCCTCGGCGGTTTTGAGTCCCTCGTCCGTGGCGAGGTCGGCGACGACCACCTCGGCCCGGACCGCGTACTTGTCATGGAGTCCGCGCGCGGCCTCCGCGAGCCGGTCGCTGTCGCGGGCGAGCAGCACCAGATCGAATCCGTCGGCGGCCAGGCGGCGGGCGAAGGCGGCACCGATCCCCGCGGTCGCGCCGGTGATGAGAGCAGTCGGCATGATCCGAGCTTAGGACGTGACTGCCGCGTCGCCTACGCGCCGGCGTGCGGTGTCGCGCGCCGGGCGCGGAAGTCGCGAGGGTCGGGGCGGCGGGTGGCGCGCCGGTAGGCGAACGTGAAGCCCGGCCAGTTGTTGACGACCTTGCCCTCCGCGTTCATGTACCAGCTGTCGCAGCCCGTCTCCCAGACCGTCGACCGCAGCCGTTCCTGCATCTCGCGCCCGAACGCGTCGAAGACGTCGGGCCGCACGTCGATCCAGTCCAGGTCCGCTTCACGCAGCGCGCCGATGCACCCCATCACATATCTGAACTGCGATTCGAGCATGTAAATGATGCTGTTGTGCCCCAGATTGGTGTACGGGCCGTAGAGCAGGAAGAGGTTGGGGAAGCCGCTCACCGTGATGCCGAGGTGCGCCTGCGCGCCGTGGCGCCACACGTCGTTCAGCTCCCTCCCCTCCACCCCGCTGATCTTCATCGGGGCCAGGAAGTCGGTGGAGCGGAATCCGGTGGCGTAGACGATGACGTCGGCCTCGTGCTCCGTGCCGCCCGCCGTCGTCACCCCCGAGGGTGTGACGCGCGCGATGGGATCGGTGACGAGATCGACGTTCGGCCTGTTCAGCGCCGGATAGTAGTCGCTGGAGACCAGGATGCGCTTGCAGCCCATCGGGTAGTCCGGCACGAGCGCCTCGCGCAGCGAGGGGTCGGGGACCTGCGCCTCCAGGCCCTTGCGGAAACCCTTCTCCATGATCTCCATGAGCCGCGGGTACTTGACGAAGCCGAGCGCGCGCGACTCGTACAAGGCGTAGATCTTGGCGCGGCTCAGCTCGTACACCCCGGGCACGGTGGCGAAGAGCACCCGCTCCCAGCGGCGGTACGGGCGGTCCGGCTTCTCGATGACGTACGGCGCGGACCGCTGGAACAGCACCAGCCGCCCGGCCTCCGCGGCGATCTCGGGCACGATCTGGATCGCGCTCGCCCCGGTGCCGATGACGGCCACCTTCTTGCCCCGGAGGTCCACGCCGTGATCCCACCGCGCAGAGTGGAAGCTCGGTCCGGTGAACGACTCGCGGCCCTCGATGTCCGGCAACGCCGGCCGGTTGAGCTGCCCGCACGCGGAGATGAGCACCCGGGCCGTGAGCTCGTCGCCATCACTCGTGGACACCCGCCAGACCGCGTCCGAACGCCCATCGCCGGCCTCGAAGCGGGCCTCGGTCACCTCCGTGCCGAACCGGATGTGTGAAAGCACGCCGTACTTGCGGGCGCAGTGCCAGAGATAGTCGAGGATCTCGCGCTGCAGCGGGAAACGCCGCGTCCAGTCCGTCTTGCGTTCGAACGAGAACGAGTAGAGGTGCGACGGCACGTCACAGGCCGCGCCCGGGTAGGTGTTGTCCCGCCAGGTGCCGCCCAGCTCGTCTGCCTTTTCCAGGATGACGAAGTCGTGGATGCCCGCCTGCCTGAGCCGGACCGCCATCCCGATACCACCGAAACCGCTGCCGATGATCAAGACGCTGTGACTCATGACCGATCCCGAGGGTCGTTCCGCTCCGCCGTCCACCCGAGCATAATGACCAGCGGGTCATGTGGCCAGGCCGCTTTGGCGGCACCGACGCGGCCGCCGCATCGACGTGGCGATCTGGCCGGTCAGATGAGGCCCAGTGCGTGGGCGCGGCGGCCCGCCTGGAAGCGGGAGTCGGCGTCCAGCAGGGTGAGGATCTCCGCGACACGGCGGCGGTAGGTGCGCAGGGAGAGGCCGAGCTGCCGGGAGGCGGTCTCGTCCTTGAGGCCGTCGCCGAGGAGCCGGAGGATCTCCCGGCTCTCCGCGTTCAGCACCGGCGGGCGCGTCCGCCGGTACTCGGCGAGGTCCGCCGCCGACTCCCAGGTGGCCCAGAAGAGCGAGGCCACGCCCTGGATCACGGCGGGGGAGCGGACCACGGTGTACTCGCGGACGCCCTGCGCCGGAGGCCCTGCCAGCACGGCGATCCGGTCGTCAATGATGATCGTCTCGTGTGGCAGCGGGGTGGCGCAGATCCGGATGCGGGCGCCGTGGCGCGCGATCTCGATCAGCCGCCGTTCGGACTCCTCGTCACCGAGGGCCTGCGGGTTGTAGAGCTTGAAGACGGGCAGGTCGGGAGCCGACCGGCGGCGGTCGGCGACGATCTGCTCGCGTACGCCGGGCATCGCCCACGTCCGCAGGTCGGCCGCGGCGCACACGAACCGTTCCCGGGTGCCCGCGAAGAGGTGGCCCGCGCGCCGGGCGAGTTCGTCATCGCCGCGCAAGGTGACGTTGGTGTCCAGGTCAAGGCTCATCAGGGCCAGTCTGCGGGCGTGGCGGGACGTGGTCAATGTGGCAGTTTGCTGCCACGGGCTCGTGCCGCGTGCCGTGAGTCCGGAGGCTTCGGGCATGAACACGAACGAATTCTGGATGTTGGGCGGCGACCTGAAGATCTCGCGGATGGGCTTCGGTGCCATGCGCCTTCCCGCCAGCGAACGCGGCGGGCCGCCCAACGACCCCGACACCGGGCGGGCGGTGCTGCGCCGCGCGGTGGAGCTGGGTGTGAACCACATCGACACCGCCGCCTTCTATTTCTCCGGTGACCTGACGGCGAACGGGCTGATCAGCGAGGCGCTCCGGCCGTACCGGGACGACCTGGTGATCGCCACCAAGGTCGGGCCGCGGCGCGGGCCGCGGGACCCCATGCCCACCGGGCACATGGAGCCCGGCGAGCTGCGGCCGGAGGTCGAGCGGAATCTCCGGGAGCTCGGGCTTGACCGGCTTGACCTGGTCTACCTGCGCATCGGCGGGCTCGGGCCGGCGCCGGACGAGTTGGTGGGCGAACGGTTCCAGGTGCTGGCGGGGCTCCGGGAGGAGGGCCTGATCAGGCATCTCGGTGTGAGCAACGTGACCGCCGGGCAGCTCGAAGAGGCGCGGGCCATCGCTCCGGTCACGGCCGTGCAGAACCGCTTCGACGTGACGATGCCGCAGGACACCGAGGTGCTGCGGATCTGCGAGCGTGAGGAGATCGCGTACGCGCCGTTCTTCCCGCTCGGCGGCTTCGGGATCCCGGAGGACGATCGGATCACCCGTATCGCCGGGCGGCACGGCGCGACCGTCCCGCAGGTGCTGCTGGCGGGGCTCCTCGCCCTGTCGCCGGTGATGCTGGCGATCCCGGGCACGTCGTCACCGGCTCACTTGGAGGAGAACGTGGCGGCCGCGGGCCTCAAGCTGACCGCCGAAGACCTCGCCGAACTCCACACCCCTTAATCTGGCCCTACGCTGCGGTCCCGAAGGGGTGTCCGGAGCGATCGGCCTATCAGGGGAGACGATGTCGGCGACGCGGTTGCTGGTGCTGGGTGCCGTGCGCGGCTTCAGCCGGGCGAACGGGTACGAGATCCGCCGTGCGTTGCTGTCCTGGGGGTCGAACGAGTGGGCCAACGTCAACCCGGGGTCGATCTACCACGCGCTCAAGCAGCTCACCAAGGAGGAGTTGCTGCGCGCGTACGACGTCCCGGAGAACGACGCAGGCCCCCCGCGTACCGACTACGAGATCACCGAACGCGGCGACGAGGAGTTCCTGCGGCTCCTGCGAGAGGCCGTCGTCACCGTGGACCAGCGGCGGCCCGAGCTGCTGTCGGCCGCACTCGGCTTTCTCACCGAGCTGCCGCGGGCGGAGGCGATCGAGCTGCTCGAACGGCGGCTGGAGGCGCTGGCGGCGTGGCGCGGGGAGGTCGCGCCCCACATCTCGCGGGATCCCGATCACCTGAACGAGCTGCTCGGCTGGTGGGTCCACTCCGCCGACTCGGCCGCCGAATGGACGCGCGGGCTGATCGAACGGCTCAAGGACGGCGCGTACGTGATGGCGGGCGAGCCTCCGCACGTCCCGGGCGCATAGGGGTTCAGGCGAGGCAGACCCAAAGGGGTTCAGGCGAGGCAGACCAGGGCGCGGCTGAGGTCCGGGTCGAGCGGGTAGCCCGGCGGGAGCCGGCGGGTGGTGGCGTCGACGAAGTCCACCGCCGACAGGTCCGCGGACTTGTCGTCCAAGGTGACCCGGTAGCCGCCCGGGATCTGCTTGATCTGGACGTCGGCCCCCTGCTCGGCGAGCACGAAGACGCCGAGACGTCCCCGCCAGGCCGTCCGCGCGGGCTCCTCCTCCGGAGTGACCGGCACCCCCACGTCGTCCGCGTGCGTCGCGAACTCCGACGCGAGGTGGAAGGCCTGCAACCCGACCGGGTATTGCCCGACCATCGTGGCCAGCGTCGCGTCCGCGCCGAGCTCGCGCATCCGCCGCCGGGTCTCGGTGCTCTTGCTCCGCCACTCGTCGAGCACCTCGCCGACCGGCAGGTTGCGGCGTTCGTCCACGGTCCATTCGTTGAAGGCGCTGAGATCCTTGACGCCCTTCTCGTCCAGGAGGGCGAACAGCCGTTCCAGATCGTTGTTCAGGCAGGCGTGGTTGTAGAGCTCCTCCCCGGCGAGATGGGCGAGGACGTCCCGCACTGCCCAGCCCTCGCAGCGGGACGGCTCTGCCCAGCCGCTCTCGTCGAGCAGGGTGAAGTACACGTCGAGCCGGGCGTACTCGGTGTCGAGGACGTCGAAAGGATTCAGATCACGAAGGGTCTCAGAGGCCATTTCGATTCCGTACCCCGAAGCGCCGCGCCTGTATCACGGCGTATGAACGGGAGGCGTTGGGTAAACGTGCTCCCAAGAGGCCTTGTCCGCGGACCCCGTTGGGGCGCAGATGAAGATCACGACCTTTGCGGGAGCGCTGGCCGCCGGGACGGCCCTCACGGGGACGGCTCTCGCAGGGTGCGGGGGAGACCCTGACACGGAGAACATGCACACCCCGGGGCGAACCCGGGCGACGCCGTCGGGCACGACCTGGACGACTTCGGCGCCGAGTGGTACTTGATCGACGCGGCCGGCGACAAGGTCCCCGGCTGACCCGTGCCCGGCTGCCCTGTGCCCCTGGCTGACTCGCGTTCCGGCTGACCCCGCGTTCCCGGCTCTGTCCGGGTGGCTCAGGTGTCGATGAAGGACTGCGGGACGATCACGCGGAGGGCGTTGCCCAGGAGCTTGACCGTCACCGGGGTCAGTCCTCGGATCTCGCCGTCCACGTCCACCGCCATGGGTGGCTCGGTCACGATCTGCACCTCGTCGGTGGTCAGGAACGCGTCCTCGTTGAGCGACCGCCACTGGCCCGTGAGCATGTGCCGGGCGGTGGCCGAGGCCAGCCGGAGCCGCCGCTCGTCCCCCAGCCGGTAGACCGCCAGCAGCCGGTCGTCGGGGCTGGCGTCGCGGGCGATGCGCTTGCCGCTGTGGTGGGCGCCGTTCGCCACGTTCAGCTGGTGGGTCAGGAGCTCCTGCGTCTCGTCGCCGATGCGGATGGTGGCCTTGAACGCCTCGTGCTGCGGCAGAAGCCGCACCGCCGTCAGCCCGTACGCGGCGCGGCCGGCCAATCGCTTGAGCCCGTGCGGAACGTTCCGCGCGACCTCGACGGACAAGCCGAGGCTGACCATGTTGGCGAAGATATGCCGCTCGTCCGGCCCCACGCCATCGGCGGTGCCGCCGTTCGCGGTGCCGCCGTTCGCAGCGCCGGTAGCCTTCGGATGGGTGCCGGTGAACCAGCCCACGTCGACGTCAGCGACCTTGCCCTCGCGCAGGGTGGTCACCGCCCGGCGCAGGTCCTGCGGCAGCTCCAGGCTGCGGGAGAAGTTGTTGGTCGTGCCCAGCGGCAGCACGCCCAGGGCGATGTCGCGGTGGGTGAGGTGGCTGACCGCCGCGGCGATCGTGCCGTCACCGCCGCCGACCACGACGAGGTCGGGCTCCAGCGCGAGCACGTCGGTGAAGATCTCGGTCAGCCGGGCCGGATCCGTCACCGGGTAGACCTGATCGAACTCAATGCCCGCCTCGGCCAGCATCCGGCGCGCGGAGCCGAACAGCCGGCGGCCGCGGCGCGACCTGGCGTTGACCACCAGAACGGCCCGGCCCTCCGTGCGGATCGCGGCTTCGAGCTCCTGTTTGCTGCGCATATGACGGTTACACTCCCTCCACCCACGGTCACCCTACCGGGCACCTGGCGGCGTGCCTGTCGGCCGTACATTTTATAAAACCTTTGCCAAGCATTGAAACTTCCTCAATGCGGGGATGTTCATAGGAAAGCGCACAAGGAATGGCCGGGGCGAAGGAATGTGGCGGTATGGGTGGCTCGGAGCGAGCTTTATTGCGGGGCTTTCGGCGTCCATTGCGCCCGGCGGACCGGCACAAGCCTCATCCCCTGCCGCGGACGACGGCGCGGCCGTCATCGGCGAACGTTCCCGCGGCTCCCGCATTCTCGATCTGGCGATCCGTTCGCCGGTGCTCGCAGTGCCGGCTCACGTGCGGCTGCTGCTGCCTTCGGGCTGGTCGCGGGACGCAGCGCGGACATGGCCCGTGCTGTGGCTGCTGCCCGGAGCGGGCAGCGGACCGGCCTTGCACACCACGTGGACGGACAATACCGATGTCGATGGGCTGACCGCCGATTTGGACGTCATCGTCGTCATGCCCGACGGCGGCCGGTGCGGCAATTACACCGACTGGTGGAATCACGGCAAAGGCGGGCCGCCGAAGTGGGAAACCTTCCATCTGGCTGAGCTCCGGCAGATCCTGGAACGCGGATACCGCGCCGGAACGGCCCGCGCCATCGCCGGTAATGGGATGGGCGGCATGGGCGCGCTGGCCTATGCGGCCCGGCACCGCGGCCTGTTCCGCGCCGCCGCCTCGTTCAGCGGACCCCTCAACACCCTCCACCGTGACCCGGGCGGGCTGGACGTGGCCGACCTGGTGGAGCTCGGCGTCGCGATCGGCTGTCCTGCCGCCGACTGGATGGACGTCTGGGGCGACCCGGACGTCCAGCGTGTGGTGTGGCGGCAGCACAACCCGTACGACCTGGCCGAACGGCTGTCCGGAGTCAGGCTCTACATCAGCTCCGGTGACGGTGACCCCGGTCCGTACGATCCGCAGCCGGGCACCGATCCCGACGTCTTGGAGTCCCTCGCGCACACGCTGGCGCTGGAGTTCAGCGGCAAGCTCAAGAAGCTGGGCATCCCGGTGTCCACGCACTTCTACAGCGGCACCCACCGCTGGCCGTACTGGCAGCGCGAACTCCACGCGGCCCTCCCGATCCTCCTCGCCGAGATCACCTGACGGCGGGAGACGGGAGACCCTGGACGGGAGACCCTAGACGGGACATGCGCCGGGAGGATCGTCAGTGGTCGCATTGCGGGTCGGCGGCGTGGTCGTGTGGTTCGGCGGCCACCGGGACATGCCGCGGCCCGTGCGGGTCCTCGCAGTGGAACTCGTCGTCGAGGTGATCGACTTCGAGGGTGGTGTGCGTGATGCCGTATGAGGAGCGCAGCAGCTCCTGCAGGTCGCGCCGTACGGCATGGCAGTCGCCCTTCGGCTCCACCAGGACGTGCGCCGAGAGCGCCGGGTAGCCGGAGCTGACCTCCCAGACGTGCAGGTCGTGTACTTCCTCCACGCAGGGGCGTTCGGCCAGCCGCGCGCCGAGCTCGGTGGGGTCGATGCCGGCGGGGGCCGCCTCCATCAGGACTCGCCCGGCGTCCCGCAGCAGCCCGTATCCGGCCTTGAGCATGAGCGCGGCCACGAACAGCGAGGCGATCACGTCCGCCCGGTTGAAGCCGGTCGTCCAGATCACCAGGCCGGCGATGGTGGTGGCGATGAACGCGTAGAGGTCGTTCAGGATGTGCTGGAACGCGCCCTCGACGTTCAGGCTGCTCCGGTTGGCCTTGCTGATCAACCAGGTCGCCGCCACGTTGACCGCGACGCCGGAGAGCGATGTCCAGAAGACGAGCTGGCCGTTGACGTCCGGCGGGGAGAGCAGCCGCTCGACGCTCTCGTACACGAAGTACGCGGCCAGCAGGAGCAGCGTCAGCCCGTTCAGCTGGGCGGAAAGGATCTCCGCGCGGCGCAGGCCGTAGGTGTAGCCGCCCTTGGGCGGCCGCACCGCGATCCGCATCGCGATCAGCGCGAAAATGATCGCGAACGCGTCGGTCATCATGTGCGCCGCGTCCGAGATCAGCGCCAGCGAGGAGGCGATCACGCCGATGGTCGCCTCGACGCTCATGTAGCCGAGGATCAGCGCGAGCGCGGCGGTCAGGTAGCGCCGGTCGGCGTTCGCGGAGACGCCGTGCCCGTGCCCGTGGCCTTGCCCCTGGCCATGGGCGCTGCCGTGGGCGTTGTCGTGGCCGCTGCCATGGCCGCTGCCATGGCCGCTGCCATGGGCGTCGATCCGCTTCCCCGGGGGGCCGTCCAGGTCCGCGCTCATGTGCCTTCCTCCAGGTGTCCGACGTGGGCGACGGCGAGCTCCAGGAGCATCCTGACGTGCGAGTCGTCCAGCCGGTAGTACGCCATCCGGCCGGATCTGCGAACCCGCACGACACGGTCGGCGCGCAGCAGGCGCAGCGCGTGCGAGACCGCGGACTCGGTGTGCCCGCAGGCGGCGGCGATGTCGCATACGCACATCTCGCCACCTTCGAGCAGCGCCATGATGATACGGAGCCGTCCCGGGTCGGAGAGTAGCCCGAAAATGCGGGCCATCTCGCCGACCGCCTCGCCATCCGGCATGGCGGCGGTGACCATCGCGACCTTTTCGGGATCGACCACGCGGATCGCGCACGCGTCCGGGGCGACATCTGAAGTACTGCTCATATGAGCAGATTACATCACCTGTGGATCACGAGGGAACCGGGTCCTCGGGCTGTTCCGGAGCGGTAGAGGTCTCGATGGTCGGCTCGGATTGGGACTCGGTCTGCTGCGAGCTCGGGGCGACCGGGGCCTCCGGCTCGGACGTCGGCTCCTGTGACGGCACGCCGTCACCGTTGGCCGGGGTGCTGGGACCACTCGTCGAGTTTCCGGTGCCGTCGGTCGGGGTGTTGTCATCGGTTCCGTTGCCGTTCGTCGGGGTGCCGGCCCCGTCGGTCGGCGTCCCGGTGCCGTCGGTGGGGTTTCCCGTGCCGTCGGTAGGAGTTCCCGTGCCGTCGGTGGGCGTCCCGGTGCCGTCGGTCGGCGTCCCAGTGCCGTCAGTTGGGGCCCCGGTGCCGTCTGTTGGGGTTCCCGTGCCGTCGGTGGGCGTCCCAGTGCCGTCGGTCGGGGTTCCGGTGCCGTCGGTGGGCGTCCCGGTGCCGTCGGTCGGGGTTCCGGTGCCGTCGGTCGGGGTTCCGGTGCCGTCGGTCGGGGGCCCCTTGGTCTCGGTAGGCGGGAGCGCTTCGGGTGGTCCGTCCACGGTCCCCAGCGTGCCGCGCGGCCGGTCGAATCCGATCTTGCCCTCCGGGTCGACCAGAATGAACACGGTCACCGCGCTCTTGGTGAATTCCCGGGGCTTGATCTTCGTAACCTTGCCCTTAGAGAAGTGCGGCCAGGAGTGGCCGGTGTATTCCGCGTCGTCAGAGGAGATCTTTCCCTCTGGTTTGGTCAAGGGATTGCCACAATTGCACTTGACGACCGGAAAACCGTACTCGTTGACCAGCACGCCCATTCCGGCCTGAAGAACGGCCGGGGACTTGGTCGGCTTTCCGTCTCGGATGCCGTGATTGGTCACGAGTGTGTCCGTGCGCAACCACACAGGCGTCAGCCGTCCGACGAACCTGGCGATCTCGTGTGGCTTGATCTTGTGCACGGCGGCCCATGCCTTCGCCTTCTCGGTGTCAACGCCCAGGAACTCCACCAGCTTGGCCGGATTACAGCTGGCAGCGTGCCGTGTACCGCCGTAGAGGCCAGGTGAGTCACCGCGCTTCGTGCCGCCCGCCTGGGTGCTGCTCGCCGTCAGCTGCACCTGATCGGTGCCGGACATCGGAGAGTACGGATCAGGGCCCGGTGTGCCCACGGCCAAGCGCGTGATCGCCGCCCCCGCGTCGCCACATCCGGTCACCAAAGCGCCGATCATTACCCAGCCCACAACCCCAGCCAGGTAAATCCGTGAATTGATCTTAGGCATCGGTCGTCCCCCGTTCAAAGCCGCGCCGTTCCTATACTATTTGATGTCAAGACGGCGTGTTTTGTGCGCGTCAAAATGCACGTAATTATCGCGAGGTCCGGATGGCAGTTCCGCTGCCCCTCAACCCGGTCGATCCCGTACGCCTGGGGCCCTATGAGGTCACCGGACGGCTCGGCACCGGCGGGCAGGGCGTCGTATTCCTCGGTCGCGACGAGAACGGGCACAACGTCGCCATCAAGCTCCTGCACGCCGAGCTGCTCGGCGACCAGCAGGCCCGCGCCCGGTTCGTCCGCGAGCTCGCCCTGCTCCAGCGCGTCGCGGGCTTCTGCACGGCCAAGATGATCGACGCGGATGTCGCCGGAGATCAGCCGTACATCGTCAGCGAGTTCGTGTCCGGCCCGTCCCTCCGTGAGCTCGTCCTCACCGAGGGCCCTCGCGTCGGCGCCGACCTCGACCGCCTCGCCATCAGCTCGGTCACCGCCCTGGCCGCCATCCACCGCGCCGGGATCGTGCATCGCGACTTCAAGCCGCAGAACGTCCTGATGGGCCCCGACGGGCCCCGAGTGATCGACTTTGGTATCGCCCGCGCTCTGGACGCCGGCGCCACCGTGACCAGCCAGGTCGTCGGCACCCCCGTCTACATGGCCCCCGAGCAGTTCCTGGGCGCGGAGGTCGGCCCGTCCGCCGACCTCCATGCCTGGGCCGCGACGCTCCTGTTCGCCGCCACCGGTGCCGACCCCTTCGGGGGCGGTCCGCTCCCCACGGTGATGTACCGGATCCTGCACGAGACCCCCGACCTCAGCGTCCTCCCACCCCAGGTCGTCGAAATCGCGGCCGCCTGCCTGGCCAAAGACCCCCAAGCCCGGCCCAACTCCCAAGAAGTCCTCCTGTGGCTCCTGGGCGACCACGAAACCCCGGCCGACCATGGCCGCCCCGGTACGCCGACCCAACCCGCCGCCCACGAACCATCCACCACCCACGACCAGCCGGGGGGACCTGGCGTATATGACCAGCCCGCCGGACCAGGCCCGGCAGGCCCACCCGGCGCGTCAGGTCGAGTTGCCGCGTACGACCAAACTGGCGGGGCGGGCGAGCCTGGTGGGGTGCGCCCACCTGGTGTTTACGGCTCCCCCGGCGAGCCCGATCGGCCTGCCGCGTACAACCAGCCCGGCGGGTCCAGTCTGTCCGGCACATCTGGGCCGCCTGGTGCGGGCGTACGTGAGCAGACAGGCGTGTTCGACCAGCCCGGTGGACGCGACCGGCCCGGTGGGTACGACCAGCCCGGCGGGTACGACCAGCCCGGTGCGGCGGGGCCGCCTGGTGCGTCGGATTGGCCTGGCGCGTACGACCAGCCTGGGGTGTACGGCCCCCCGGGTGAATCCGATCAGCCTGCCGCCTACAGCGGGCCCGGTGGACCGGGTCCGCCAGGAGTGTCAGATCGACCAGGCGCATACGGCCAGCCAGGTGCGCAGAACCAGCCCGGTGAGTCCGGCCAGCTTGGTGGGTACGTGGAGCCTGGCGTGTCAGAGCGACCGGGCGTCTACGGCCAACCGGGTGGATTCGGCCAGGCGGGTGGGGTCGGCCAACCGGGCGTTTACAACCAGCCCGAGTATGGCCCGCCTGGCGTTTCGGATTGGCCTGGCACGTACGACCAGCAGCCCCGGGCATTCGATCAACCGGGTGCGCAGTACCAGTCCGATGCGGTCGGCCCCCCAGGTGCCTACGCCCCGCCCGGCGAATACGTCCCGCCCGGTGAATACGCCCAGCCGGATGCTTACGGTCAGCCCGGTGATTACGGTCAGCCCGCTGCCTACGGCCAGGCGGCTACCCACGGTTCGACTGATGTCTACGACTGGCCCGGTGGGGCTGGCCAACCTGGGGCCGGTGATCAGGTTGGTGCCCGTGAGACTGGGACGGGTTATCGGGTGTTGCGGCGCTCGCCTGCGGTGGTGCTGGGGTTGCTGCTGGCCGCCTTGCTGTCGGCGATCGATATCTCGGCGCTGGCGTGGTTGGTCGCTAATCCGGGTCGGGAGTCGGGGCCAAAGGGAGAGTTGTTGCCTCCGGCGGCCTCCTTTGCGGTCCTGGCCATAGGCACGCTGGTGGCGGTGGTCGTGGCCTGGCGGGGGAGCAGGGCTGCGGCTTGGACGGTGCTGGTGCTACGGCTATTGCGGATCGCGGCTCCGATCGCGTGGAGCTATGTGGTGGCGCCGGACGCCACGTTCGCCGTGTACGCCGTGGTGTCGCTGGTGGCGGTGTTGTTGCTGGCGGTCGGTCTCTTCTCCCGCGACAAGTGATCTGCCGGAGCACCGTTTAAAGGTTGCGTTCAGACCACTCCTTCAGGTCGCGGCGTTCGACGGCGGCGGCCATCAGATCGGGGAACGCGTCGGGAGTGCAGGCGAACGCGGGGACGCCGAGGGAGGCCAGGGCGGCCGCGTTCTCGTGGTCGTAGGAAGGGGCGCCGTCGTCGGAGAGGGCGAGGAGCACGATGACCTGGACTCCGGCGGCGGTGAGGGCGGCGACGCGCTGGAGCATCTCGGCCCGTACGCCACCCTCGTACAGGTCGCTGATCAGCACGAAGATGCTGTCGTTCGGCCGGGTGATCAAGCCCTGGCAGTACGCGATGGCCCGGTTGATGTCGGTGCCGCCGCCGAGCTGGGTGCCGAACAGCAGCTCGACAGGGTCGTGCAGCTGATCGGTCAGGTCCACGACGGAGGTGTCGAAGACGACCAGGGAGGTACGGAGCGAGCGCATCGAGGCGAGGACCGCCCCGAACACGCTCGCGTAGACCACGGACGCGGCCATCGAGCCGCTCTGGTCGATGCACAGGACGACATCGCGCTTGACGGCCTGCTGGCGGCGGCCGTATCCGACCAGGCGTTCGGGTACGAGGGTGCGGTGCTCCGGCAGGTAGTGACGCAGGTTGACGCGGATCGTCCGTTCCCAGTCGACATCGGCCAGGCGGCGGGGACGCAGGACGCGGGCGGAACGGTCGAGAGCGCCGCCGATCGCGGAGCGGGTGCGCTGGGCGAGGCGCTTTTCCAGATCTTGAACGACCTTGCGGACGACCGTGCGGGCCGACTCACGGGCCCGGTCGGGCATCACCTGGTTGAGTGACAGGAGCGTGCCGACCAGGTGGACGTCGGGCTCCACGGCGTCGAGCATCTCGGGTTCGAGGAGGAGACGGGTGAGGTTGAGCCGTTCGATCGCGTCCTTCTGCATCACCTGGACCACGGTCGACGGGAAGTAGGTGCGGATGTCGCCGAGCCAGCGCGCCACCGAGGGCGCCGAGTCGCCCAGGCCCGCGCTGCGCCGGCCCGACTTGGCGCGCGCCTCGTCGCGGCCCCCGGTGCCGTAGAGCTTCTCCAGCGCCGCGTCCATGCGTGCTTCGTCACCCTCCAGCACGACCCCGGTGCCGTCGGCTCCGCCTTCGCCACCGAGCATGAGCCGCCAGCGCTTGAGCCGTTCTTCGCCGGACTCGGTGTTCACGTGTGGGTTTACCTGTGGATTCACGTTCGGGCCTCCCAGCCGAGGATCCGCAGGGCCGTCGCCATGGCGGGCGCGGTGCGTTCGAGGTCGAGGTCGTCGTCATCGCCGTCCGGGCGGTGGCCCCGCGCGGGCGCCGTGCCGAGGCGGCGCACCCGCTCGCCGATCGCGCGGCGTTCCGCGGTGGCGTAGGCGCCGAACGTGCGGCGCAGCAGCGGCAGGACGTCGGTGAACGAGTCGCCGCTGAGGTCCGCGATCCAGCCGTCGACCAGGCGCAACAGCTCCTCGTCGTGCACCAGGATCAGGCCGCCGCCCGACAGGAACCCCTCGATCCACGAGGCGGCCCGGTCCGGCGCGGTGCCGACCGACACGGCACGCGCCATGCGGTCGGGCACGTCCTGCAGCAGCCCGGCGTCCTGGAGCAGCCGGGTGAGGCGGCCTTCGAGAAGGCCGTGCAGGTCACGGCGGTCGACGAGGCCCCGCAGGGTACGACGCCACCGTTCACTGTGCTCGTGGGAGCCCAGCAGCGCCAGCCCGCCGTGCACGGCGTCGACATGGCCGAGCAACTCGCGGGCGGCACTGTCGTCCAGACCCGCGACGGCCGGTGGCAGCCCCACGCAGATGCGGACGATCAGCGTGTCCACGACCGACTGCAGTGGGCCTGTGCCGGTGCCGCGCACGTCGCCGTACCGCAGCGCGCGGACGAGGGACGGCAGCGCGGACATCAAATGCGCGACGTCGGTGTCGACGGCGGCCCGGTCGGCGAGCGACCGCATCACCCTCGGCAGCGCGTCGCCGAGGTCGGCCAGCAGGCAGCGTTCGGCGACCGACGTGAGCTCGGCGAGCGTCTCCGCCTGCGCGGCCATCGCCTCGGCGCGCGCGGACGCCGCGCCGTGGACGGTGGTGCCCCACGCGCTCGCCTCGATCAGCTCCACGTCGAACTCCGGCCGCCACATCAGCGTCCACGTCTCACGGAAGGTGCCCTTGGACGCCCTGCCGTTGCCCTCGGCGGGCACGCCCCAGTCCACGTTCAGCAGGCGCAGCCGGTGGAGCAGGTGGCTCCGTTCAAGATCGGTGGGCTTGCGCAGGTCGAGATCCTGCTCCTTGTCGAGAGCGGACGGCTTGAGGCGCAGCCGCCGCTGCTCGGACTGCAGATCGCGCTGCAACGGCACCATGGGGGTGCGCTCGGGTACGGATCCGAGCCGTTCACCCACGACCATCTTGCGCTGGATCAACTCGACCGGCAGGTCCGCGCCCTCGCAGAGCACGGCGCGGGTCGCCTCGGTGACCTCGTCGAGCCCCGCCAGCGGCCGGCCGCGCAGCGCCGCGAGCGCCTCCGCGAGCCTTACCGCCTCGATGACATGGGCGGACGAGACGTGCAGGTCCTCCTCGCGCAGCACCCGCGCGGCGTCGGTCAGCCACCGCTCGATCGGCCGGTCCGGCGCCGCGAACAGATGGTGGTACCAGCCCGGCGATCGCACGCCCGCCCCGTAGCCCGAACGGTTGGCCAGCCTGCCATGCGTCCACGGCACCCAGGTCATCGCGACCTTGGCCTTGGGCAGCCCGCGCAGTGTCTGCTCGTCCTTGGACGCGGTGACCTTCGCCTGCAAGGCCGGAACATGCCACGCGCCGCACACCACCGCGACCCGCTCGTACCCCTCCTTGAGCGTGCGCCGCAACGTCCGGCGCATGTAGGCCTCGCGCTGCTCCTCGCGCCGGAGATAACCGGGCGGCAGCGCACCCGTCACCTCGGCCTCGGGCAACGCGGCCAATTGCTCGCGCAGCTCGGCCATCGCCTCCGCGATCGCCGGGAACGGCGACGGCCCGTCGTCCCGATGCTCGACGACGTCGTCCCACCACCGCTCCGCGTCGTCGTAACCGGCCGCCTTGGCCAGCCATCCCAGCGGATCAAGCCGGATCCGCTGCTCAGCCGTCAACTCGGCGTCCGGCGGCTCGTCGGTGTTAGGCGGTTCGTCGGTGTTAGGCGGTTCGTTGGTATCGGGCGGCTCGTGGGCTTTGGGTGGTTCGTTGGTGCTGGATGGTTCGTTGGGATTGGACGAGTCGTCTGTTGTCTCGGGCGTGTTCGGAACGAGTTGGTGGGCGGCGGGCAGGTCGCAGAAGTGGACGGGGACGCCGGTGCTCAGAGCGTGGCGGATGGCTTGCCACTCGGGGCTGAACTCGGCGAACGGCCAGAAGGCGGCCTGGCGGTCGGAACCCTCGGCGGCGTCGTCCACCGGGGCCTTGCCGGGGGCGTAGGCCAGCAGGGCCACCGGCGGGACCATGCCGTCGTCGCCGGCCAGCTCGATGAGCGGGTCGGCCTCCGGCGGGCCCTCGATGAGGATCGCGTCGGGCTTGAAGTCTTCCAGCGCCCGCCGGACCGCCCGTGCCGAGCCGGGGCCGTGATGCCGGATCCCGTACACCTCGACCTGTGCGCCCATGGTCAGGAGACCTCCCGGCAGGCGCGGTAGAAGTCGAGCCACTCGGGGCGTTCGCGGACGACGGTCTCCAGGTATTCCTGCCAGACGACGCGGTCGGACACCGGATCCTGGACGACGGCGCCCACGATGCCGCCCGCGACGTCGGCGGCGCGCAGCACACCGTCGCCGAAGTGCGCCGCCAGCGAGAGCCCGCTGGTGATCACGGAGATGGCCTCGGCGGTGCTGAGCGTGGCGGACGGGGACTTGAGCTTGGTGCGGCCGTCGCTGGTGAGGCCGCCGCGCAGCTCGCGGAAGACGGTCACGACCCGGCGGATCTCCTCCAGCCCGGCCGGGGCCTCGGGGAGCTCGAGGGCGGTGCCGAGCTGGTCGACGCGGCGCGCGACGATGTCCACTTCGTCGTCCACCGTGTCGGGCAGCGGCAGCACCACCGTGTTGAACCGGCGGCGCAGCGCGCTGGACAGCTCGTTGACGCCGCGGTCGCGGTCGTTGGCGGTGCCGATGACCGTGAAGCCCTTGCGCGCCTGGACCTCGGTGTTGAGCTCCGGCACAGGAAGGGTCTTCTCGGACAGGATTGTGATCAGCGTGTCCTGGACGTCGCTGGGCATGCGGGTGAGCTCTTCGATGCGGGCGACGGCGCCGGTACGCATCGCACGCATCAGCGGGCTCTCCACAAGGGCCTGCGGGGACGGGCCTTCGGCGAGGAGGCGCGCGTAGTTCCACCCGTACCGGACCGCCTCCTCGGCCGTGCCCGCCGTGCCCTGCACCAGCAGGGTCGAGTCGCCGCTGACGGCGGCGGCCAGGTGCTCGGACACCCAGGTCTTGGCCGTGCCGGGAACACCGAGCAGCAGCAGAGCCCGGTCGGTGGCCAGCGTCGCCACGGCGACCTCCATCAGCCGCCGCGGGCCGATGTACTTGGGGCTGATCTCCGAGCCGTCCGGCAATGTCCCGCCGAGGAGGTACGTGGTGACCGCCCACGGCGACAACCGCCAGCCGGGCGGGCGCGGCCGGTCGTCGTGCTCGGCCAGGCGGGCCAGCTCACCGGCGTATTCCTGCTCGGCGTGCGGCCTGAGCACGGTGGCGTCGATGGCGCCGGCTTCGATATCAGGTGTCACCCGATCCGATGTCACGCGGAAAGCTCCTTCAGCATCTCGTGGCGGAAACGCAGGGTCTCGGTCAGTTCGTGCAAGGCGCGCGTCGCGACCGTTCCCGAGCCGACGACGCGCACGGCGGGACCGGTACCCGTGCCTGGCTCGGTGCTTGATTCGGTGGCGAGGCGGTGTGCGAGCGCTTCCAGGCGAGGGCCTGCCTCGGGAACGAGGCGCTGGTCGGCCAGCCTGCACAGCTGGGTCAGGGTGTGCTCGTAGCGCTGCGAGGAACGTTCGGCGGCGCTCGCCAGCGTCGCGACGACCGCGTCGGCCAGGTCCCCCGACCAGGGGCCCGGGATGCGTTCGAGAACGCGCAGCAGGTCGGGATTGCCCTCCACCCACCGGATCAGCCGGGCCGCCGCGACGTCGCGTTCGGCCGCGGGCAGGATCGCGAGGAGATCGGCGAGCGCCTCCGGCTCGTCCACCACCACGCCGCCCTTGAGCAGCGCGCGGGCCCATTCGGCGTCGCGCTGGCGCAGCGCGGCGCGCGCCCAGCCGATGTGCACATCACGGGCGCCGCGTGCGTCCCGGTCGACCGCGTCCGCGACGGGCAGGCAGACGATCTCCATCGGCGGCAGGCCGAACAGCTCGGTCCAGGTGGTCAGCGGCGTACGGGCGAGGATCTCCCGCAGCCATCCAGCGCGGGCGCCGACCGGCCCGCCCGCCCGGCCTCCCGGCGCGAACGAGCCGGTGGGGTGGAACGGCACGCCGTCGCGCGCCATGTCCTCGTCGTGCTCGTGCGGCGCCTCGACCACGACCCAGGTCTGCCTGCGCTCCCGTACGGTCCGGAGCTCGGGCCGGACGCATTCACGTGCCCGGACCGCCATCCGCCGGCCGTACGCCGAGCCGGGGAGCCGCGCGAGCAGATCCGAGGCGAGCTGCCGGACGTCCTTGCCGCGATCTTCCAGGGCCTCTTCCAGGAACTCCTCGTCGTCCGCCGACAGGCCGTGCTCGAACGTGGCGAGGAACGCGGCGCGGTCTGGCGCGGGCTCCTTGGCCCAGGTCTCCCGCAGGGCCTGCCGAGCCTGGCCGGGGTCGGTGCCACGCAGGCGGATCAGGTGTGCGACCCGCTGGTTGCGCGTGCCGGTCTCCCACACGTCCGGGCCGCCGCCGGGATCGTCACCGGCCCCGACGAGGTAAGCCCAGTCGGTGTTCTGAAGGGCCAGCCACACGCCGCGTCGCCCGGCCGCCCGGACGATCGCGGGCCGCAACATCCGGTCACTGCGTCCCTTTTCGAGCAGCTCGGGCAGCAACCGAGCGGGAACGCGGAGTCCGTTGGCCGCCGCCGCCTCAAGCCACTCGGGCAGCACCCTGATCTGCTCGCCCCGGAGGATGCGTGCCAGCCGTCCCGCCGCCGCTTTCGACGCCGCCGGAACATCCTCCGCCGGCGCGGGCGCGATCAACGCGGGCGCGTCCGCCGCCGCAGCCTGGCCCGTGCCCACGCTGCCCGTGCCCACGCTGCCCGTGCCCACGCTGCCCGTGCCCACGCTGCCCGTGCCCACGCTGCCCGTGCCCACGCTGCCCGTGCCGACCCCGCCCGTGCCTACCCTGCCCGGCTGGAAACCCGCACGCCGCTGAACGGTCAGCAGCGCGGCCTGGTCGAGCAGCCGCCCCGCCTCGTCCGAGGCCTGCTCGGTCGCCGGCTGGTCGGGGAGGGCCGGGGCGGGGCGGCGCTGGGTGCCGAGGAGGGCTGCGGTGACGTGCTCGTTCCAGGTGCTCAAAGGATCACGACCCCCTCGTCTTCGTGCCAGGCTGACAGCGGGCGGAGCCCGCGCGGGCCCCATTCTCCGACGAGCGTGAACTGGGCGCCGCCCGAGACCGCCAGCAGCCGCCACGGATCGGTCGGCCGGAGCGGGAGCGAGTCGCCATCGGCATCGACGATGTGCAGGGCCGCCGGGGCCGACCGCGCCAGGCGTACGGAACGGAGCACCGCGGGCCAGCGGGCGAGCCACGGATCGCGGGCGAGCGCCGCAGCGTGCTCGGCCAGGAACCCGCGTATGGACGTCCCGCCCGGAGCCGCCGCCGCGGTGGTGCCGAGCCGTTCGGCCACCAGGGCCCGCAGCGGCTGGGCACCCGGATAGAACGCCAGCTCCGCCTCCACCTCGGTGCCGACCACCAGCGACACGTCCAGCGGCCGCCCGGGGACCCCGAACGACAACACCAGCGCGGGCCGCCCGCTATCGCGGCCGCGCAGCCAGACCCGGCGCGTGGTCAGCCGGTCTTGCTCGGAGTCGCGCGCGCCCGCCACGTACCACCGGTCGCGGACCCGCTCGCCCTGGGCCAGCACCTCGTCCTGCGCGAGCGTGAACCCGACCCGCGACCGCACGGTGTCGCGCAACTCCTGAGGCAGCCGGTCACGCCTCTGATGCGCCCGTACGAGCAGCCGCATCAAGGCGTACTCCTCCAGCAGGCGATCGGGCCAGCCCGGCTGCCGTGGCACGGCGGCCAGGCCGCGGACCTGGCCCGCCAGGGCGCTCGCCTGCGCGTCGACCAGCCGCCGGGCGACGTCGTCCCACATCCGGTACGGGGCCTTCTCGGCCTGCGCGAGCCCGTGCGTCACCTGATCGCGCAGCCACTGGTCGAGCTCGGCGAGGCCGTCGTCGACGCGGCGCTCCCGCCGCTCGGCGGTCTTGGGATCTCTGGTCCGGCCCTCGGACGCCGCGGCCGCACCCGCGGCCGCCTTGCGTTCGGCGGCCTTATCGGCCCGCTCCTGCCGTTCGTGGAGCCATTCGGAGACCCAGCCAGGACGGGGCCCGGCGCCGACCGTTCCGTCGCTCCACAACAGCAGCAGACCGAGGGCGTGCTTACACGGGAATTTGCGGCTCGGGCAGGAACACCGGAATGCGGGCTCGGTCAGATCGGCGCACGTGCGATAGACGCTTTTACCGCTGCCCTGACACTCGCCCCAGACCGCCTCTCCATCGCTGCCCGTTTCGCTCCATTTGGCCGGTCTGGCCACGGCACCGGCGGCCCTGGCCGACGCCGGATCCGGCGCCAGGCCGAGCACCTGCTCCCGCCCCCATCGATCGCTCACATTGTCGAAACTATCGGCAAGGTCGGACATTCACCGGCCTTTTCCCGGCCGCAGGTTTTCCGTCGCTCTTGACTCAGGTGCGGAAGGGGCCGCTGACGCAATACGTGATCCCGCCGGAGGACGAGCCGGATGTGCCGCGCTGGGACGAGAAGTACAGGCGGTTGCCGGCCGGGTTGAACGCGGGCCCGCAGATCTCTGACGACGACTGCCCGTTGATCCGCAGGAAGACGGAGATCGTGTCGTTCGGGGTGATCATGCAGATCTCCATGTTGCCGCCGTCCTCGGCCACGTAAAGATCGCCGAAGCTCGACCCGGTGACATTGTCGACGCCGGTCAGCGGCGCCGGTCCCGGGTTCACGAGGTTGTCGTCGTACGCGAGCTCGTACGTGCTGTTGGCGAGATTGACCTGCCAGACGCGGTTGTCGCCCTTGGTCGTGAACCACACCGTGTCGTTCGCGTAGTAGCAGCCCTCGCCGCCGTTGAACCTCTTGGCGCCCGAGACCTGGTTGCGCGTGGCGGTAGGGGAGCCATCCGGGTCCGGGACCGTTCCCCACGTGAACGAGCCTGACGTGGCGGTCCCGGCCCTGAGGACCTGCAGCGTCCCCGCCGACAGATCTCCCCATGTGCTGGGAACGAACCGGTAGAAGCATCCGTCGCTCTTGTCCTCAGTGAGGTAGACGGCCTGCCGCACGGGATCGGCCGCCGCCGCCTCGTGGTTGAAGCGCCCCATGGCGGGCCTTACCGCCGCCGTACCGCCGAACGGGTACGTCTCCCAGACGCGGCCGGTGTCGACCTCTTCGCAGGACAGCCAGGTGTTCCAGGGCGTCTTGCCGCCGGCACAGTTGCGGTTGGTGCCCGACAGGATCCGCGACGCGCCCGTCACCGTTCCCGAGGAGTTGAACCGCAACATCGAGGCCCCACCGCCCGCGCTGCTGCTGACCTCGGCGTTCGAGACATAGATCCACCCGGTGCCGTCCGCGAAGCAGGCGCCGCCGTCAGGCGCGTCATGCCAGGTGTAGGAGGTGCCAGAGACCGTCTGCCGCGAACGGGCGACGATCTGGCTCGTGAAGCCCGCCGGAAGCTGGATGCCGCGGGCGTCGGCGGCCTGGAGCGGGCCGTAGGGGCTGGCCGCGTTCTGTGCCGGGGCGGCGAGGGCGGCGTTCTGCCACAACGTCCCGGAGAAGGCGACGGCGCCGGTGCCGAGGACCGAGGCGCGGAGGAAGTTACGGCGTTCCATCGAGGTCTCCTGTCAGGGGGGTGAGGAGGACGATCAGTTGCCGAGGTTGTGCGGAGGGTGAGGCTGCGCCGAGATTAGAGAAGGCATTGAACGTTCGCCGGTGACATGGATGAACGGCGGATTGACGGGGACTGTCCGCTTTTGCGTGCCCAGATCATCCGGACTCCACACGGCTTCCGTTCGCGCGGAGTTTCCCCAATCGGCGTCCGGACGCGACCGGAACGTCGGCCGGCATGGACACGCTCTCGGCCGTGAAGGTCGCCATCGTGACCGAGTCGTTCCTGCCCCAGGTGAACGGGGTCACCAACTCGGTCTGCCGTGTTCTCGAGCACCTCGACGCCCTGGGCCACGAGGCCCTCATCATCGCGCCCGGCCGGGGGCCCCGGAGCGCGGGTCCGACTGGGCCGGGTCCGGACTGCTATGCCGGGGCTCCGGTGCGGTACGTCCGCAGCGTCGCCCTCCCGTTCTATCCATCGTTCGTCCTAGGGCTGCCTACGCGCCGGGTGATGTCGGCGCTAGCGGAGTTCGAGCCGGATGTCGTGCATCTGGCCTCGCCGTTGGTGTTGGGCACGTCAGGCGCCGCCGCTGCGCGCAGACTCGATGTGCCGTGCGTGGCTGTGTTCCAGACCGATATCGCCGGTTTCGCGCGGCGGTACGGGTTCCGCGGCACCGGCTCGATCATCTGGTGGTGGCTGCGCCGCCTGCACCGGCGTACCGACCGGACGCTCGCGCCTTCCACACCCGTATTGGCCGAGCTAGAACGACGTGGTGTGCCCAGGCTTGCGCTCTGGGGCCGCGGGGTGGATCGGCGCCGCTTCAACCCTGACCATCGTTCGGCCGCCCTGCGCGCGCGCCTAGCACCTAAAGGCGAGGTGCTCGTGGGGTACGTGGGGAGGCTCGCGGCTGAGAAGCGCCCACGAATGCTCACCCGACTGGTCGGCATCCCCGGAGCACGTCTCGTCATTGTCGGGGACGGACCCGAGGAAGAACGGCTGAGACGCCAGCTGCCCGAGGCTGTATTCACGGGCTTCCGTACCGGCACCGAACTGTCTGAGCTGATCGCATCGCTTGACGTCTTCGTTCACACCGGCGCGGACGAGACGTTCTGCCAGGCGATCCAGGAGGCCCTGGCCGCCGGCGTTCCGGTGGTGGCGCCGGCGGCGGGAGGCCCGCTGGACCTCGTCCGGCCTGGTTTCAACGGGCTGCTGTACGCGCCGGACGACGACGCCGAGATGCGCGCCGCGGTGAACACGCTGGTGACCGACCCCGCGCTGCGCCGCCGCATGGCCGCATGCGCTGTGGAATCCGTCCAGGGCCGCGGCTGGGCGGCGGTATGCGACGAGCTGATCGAGCACTACCGCGAGCTCACGGGCACGACGACGGAACGCCAGAACGCCGCCGGGCATGCGGCAGAACGCGGACCGACGGCTGAGCGAGAGGAGAGTGCTGCGTGAGCAAGCGTGCCGAGTTCCGGTTCGTGGTGTCGGTGCACGATGTGGCCGCGAGCACCGCCGAGCCGGTGGCTCAGTGGCTGGCCGATCTGGACGAACGAGGCGTCCCGGCGACGTTGCTCCTCATCCCCGGGCCGTTCGGCGGCGGGCCGGCGCTGGCGGGCGCGCCCGATTTGGTGTCGTTCGTTCACAAGGCCGTCGGACGGGGGCACGAGCTCGCGTTGCACGGCTTCCTGCACGAGGGCGTGCCCGGTGGTCCGCGCTGGCGTCACCACGTGAACCAGCTGGTGGCACGTGGTGCCGGGGAGTTCTGGTCCCTGACCGAGGACCAGGCGCGCGAACGGCTGCGGGCAGGCCTGGAGGTGCTCGCGGACGCGGACATCGGGGTCGTGGGGTTCACCCCTCCGGGTTGGCTGGCCTCTCCAGGGACCCGGCGTGCCCTGGCAGCCCTTGGATTCGCCTACTGGACGAGCCATCTGGCGGTGCATCGCCTCCCGGACGGGCCGATCGTCCGTATGCCGGCGCTCTCGCACCGGCCCGGCGGGATTGGTGAACGCACAGGCGCTCACCTGATGGTCGAGGCGTCTCGTACGTTCACGCGCACGCGTATGCCGTTCCGCATCGCCCTGCACCCAGCCGACCTCGCCAGGCCGGGTCTTCGCCGTGCCGCACTCGCAGCCATCGACCAGACGGTGGCCGCAGGCGGCAGGCCAGTGACGTACGAGACGTTGGTGACAGAGTGAGATTGGCGACAGGGTGAGAGTCGTACAACTGGCGAACCTCTACAGTCCTGTCTCCGGCGGGCTCCGCACGGCCGTGGACCGTCTCGGCAGGGGGTACGTGGAGGCAGGCCACAGACGTGCCCTCGTCATTCCGGGGCCTGCGTACACGCGCAGGCAGACCGAGGCGGGTCTCGTCATCACTGTCCCCGGCCCATCGGTGGCACCCGGCTACCGCTTCGTCCTTGATCCTCGCCCGGTGCTGCGCGTCCTGGGGCGGTTGCGGCCGGACGTCATCGAGGTATCCGACAAGGCGACCCTCACCGTGGCCGCCCGCTGGGGGCGCCGCCGAGGTGTGCGCACGGTGTTGTTCTCCCATGAGCGGCTGGACGCCATCCTCGCGCCGCGTACGCCTGGCTGGGTGCCCCTAGAGGCGGTTGCGGACCGCTGGAACCGCCGCTTGGCCGCGGCCTTCGACGCGGTTGTGGTCACGTCTGCGTTCGCCGCCGCAGAGTTCGCCAGGGTAGAAGCCCCCGCCCTCCACCGCGTCCCCCTTGGCGTGGACCTGGACACCTTCCACCCCGTGCAACCTTCGCTGTCAGCTGCCGCAAGGCCGCTAGGCCCCGTAGGCCTCACAGGCCCTGCAAGCCCCGTACGCCTCGTACACCTTGGGCGGCTTTCGACAGAGAAGCGGCCGGATCTCGCGCTCAACACCGTGGCAGAGCTCCATCGGCGCGGTGTCCACGTGCACCTGGACGTGATCGGCGATGGTCCGCTGTCCGGCACGCTGCGGGGAATCGCGCAGCGCGACGACCTGCCGGTCCGTTTCCACGGTCACGTGCCCGGTCGTGCGGACATCGCCCGACTCCTCGCCAGCGCGGATGTCGCGCTCGCCCCCTGCCCGGTCGAGTCGTTCGGCCTGGCGGTCCTGGAGGCGCTCGCCTGCGGCACGCCCGTGGTCGCGGCCGATCGAGGAGCGGCGCACGAGCTGCTCGTTCCCGGCGCGGGCGTGGCGGTGCCGCCCACCCCGGAGGCCTTCGCGGACGGCGTGCAGCAGATCCTCCGTTTGCCCGCCGACCACCGCCGTAAGGCCGCCAGGGCCCGTGCCGAGCGTTACCCCTGGGACGCCACCGTCACCGGCATGCTCGACGTCCTCGCAGAGGGGGTGTCCTAACGGCCGCGGCCCTTGCCCACAGTGGGCCGGGAACGCTTGTGGTGCTTGCGAAGCCGGGCTCTGCGCTTGCGGTGATACTTGGCGCGATCAAGCTTTTTCTGGGCCATGTGTCATCGTGTTCTCGATCTACGGAAGAGCCCAGAGCCATGACCGCTTCCGGCCCTCCTGAGCTAGAAGCCGGGCGGCTGGGGGAGCGAAGCGGTGTCGGGGGCCAGAAGCACGCCGCCGGTGCCGAGGGCAACGAGCGCCACGATGCCGAAGAGGCTTACCCAGGCGAGGCCGGGGACGCCGGTCAGGTGGGCCAGCTGGTCGGCGTCAGAGGTGGGGGCCCTGCGCTGCGCACGCATGCGCTGGAGCTCGACAACGGGGCGGGCGGCGGCGAAGAGCAGGAACCACGCGGCCAGGTAGGCGAACCCGGCCTGGGTCCGGTCACCCCCGAGCCACGAGACGCAGAAGATGATCGCGATGACGGCGAGGACGGAGAACACGCCGTAGGGGTTGCGGATCATCACGAGCATGGCGCCGAGCAGCGCCAGTGAGAGCCACAACATGAGGGTGATGCGCCCGCCGGCGAGCAGCGCCGCGAAGAGCAGGCCGAGGAGCGGCGGCGTGAGATAGCCCGCCATGGCCGTGAAGACCATCCCGGGGCCGTGCGGCTTGCCTCGCGAGACGGTGACGCCAGAGGTGTCGGAGTGGAGCTTGATGCCGTCCAGTTTGCGGCGCGTGACCAGGGCGATCAGCGCGTGCCCGCCCTCGTGCGCGATGGTCACCACGTTGCGCGCGACGCGCCAGGTGGGGCCGTGGGCCACCGCCGCGAAGGCGATGAGGCCCACCAGGATGACCAGCCACCACGGCGGGGTCTGCTGCGTGCCCGTCACTTGGTCCCACAGCTCAGAGATGCTTACCTGTTCCACGTCCACCCCGGGTTGTCGTTCGGCGTCCCAAGGTTAGGACGTTCGGGATAAGTGCCGCGTTCGGTTCCGTTCGGTTCCGTTAGGTAACGCTTTGTCAGGGACACACTCAAGATCGGCGACGCCACCGCGCCGCGCTCGACGATCACTGTCCAGGTCCTGTCCAACTGCGGGCCCTGCCGCTCGGGTGAACACCCCTCCCGCACGCCTGGTCACCCGCCGTGACCTGGGCTGTTACTGATGTGGGCTGAGTCACTGGAACGGATGCCTGATCCGGCCACTCTTGCGGTTCGCAGGGCGAAACGGGCCGGGTCCCATTATGTTGTGGTGTCCGCACGCACTAAGGTGCGCTTCGCGCTGAAGGTGACGCTTCGTCCAGGTCAGAACGGAATGCGCTCGGCGCGACAGGAGGGTGACGGGGTTTGAGCGGGGTGAGATCCCCCGGTCGATCGACGGTCCTTGCGAGACTGCTGCGACGTGACCGGGTGACCGGGCAGGTGGCGATCGGCCTTGTGGGCGTACTGGTCGTGTCCGCGCTCGTCTACGGCGTCGGCATGGCCAGCTCGCGCTACAAGCTGTCCGACGTCGGCGCCTGGCTCACCGCCACCGGCAAAGGCATGATCGTCCATGCCAACGGGTTATTGGGCAAGGTGGACGGCAAGACCCAGATCCAGGCGGCCCCCAACCACCGGATCAAGATCATTCAGGATGGTAACACCGTCCTTCTGGTGAACGAGACGACGGGCGTCGTCAGCCGGATCGACCCCTCCCAGCTCAAGGTCACCCAGAGCCAGCGCTTCGGCATCGGGCTGCAGATCATCGCCGCCGAGGGCGTCGCCTACACCCTCGACCCGGTCAAGGGCATCGTCCAGCAGATCAACCCGGTCACCCTGGCCCCGATCGGCCGGGCCACCGTCCTCACCCCGCCGATCCGGCCCGGCGGGCTCGACAACCGTGGCACGTTCTGGGTCCCCACCGAGCAGACCGGCCGGCTGATCCCGTTCCAGAACGGCGTCCAGGGCACGCCGGTGCAGGTGGCCCAGCCGGGCGCCCAGCTCCAGCTGTCGATGGTGGCGGGCGTCCCGACCGTGATCGACACGACCTCCGGCCACGCCGCGATCGCCGGCCCCGACGGCGTCCGCAAGGTCGCGCTGCTCTCCGCCGTCCGGGACCGCCCCAAGATCCCGGCCAAGGTCGAAGGCCAGACCTTGCCGATCCTCGGCCGCGGTGGCGCCCTCGTCCTGCTGGACACCGGAACGGGACGCCTCACCTCGGCGGGCCTCCGCCTGCCGCAACGCCACACCTTCGGTGAGCCCCAGGTCCTCGGATCCCGGATCTTCATCCCGGACGAGACCGCCGGGGCCCTCATCGTCTACAACTCCACCACCGGCCGCTTCGAGCAGACCATCCGGGTGTCCGGCAAGCCCGGCCCCATCGACGTCTTCGTCAAGGACGGCATGCTCTGGGCGAACGACCCGTACGGCGACAAGGCCGTGTCCGTCGACCAGAACGGCCAGCGCCGCAACATCCAGAAGTACACCGACAAGGTCCCCGGCGGCATCCGCCGCCCCATCCCCTCCCAGGGAGCGGGCGGCGACCGAGGCGGCAACCCCGGCGGCAACGGCGACCGAGGCGGCAACCGCCCCGGCCGCCCCACCCCGCCCAGCAAGCCCAAGCCCAACGACCCGCCGGGCCCGCCGACCGTGGACGCCACCGGCGACAACCAGACCGTCACGGTGGACTTCAGTCCGTCGTGGCGTAACCGGATCGTTCCCACCGGCTACGTGCTGCTGAACGAGAAGAACCAGCCCTGGCCGAAGGTCGACCGGCCCACGGTGCCCGACAGCCCAAACGGTGGCACGTTCACCGTCTCCGGTCTTGAATGCGGCCGTCCCTACGTCTTCCGCGTCGCGGCGCAGTACCAGGATCCGAGAACGAAACGTGTCCGCACGGCGAGGCCAGGCCAGGACTCGACCTCGGCCTGCAAGGAGCCTGCGGCCCCCACAGGGCTCACCGCCAGCGGCGACAACGGAGCGATCACTGTCAGGTTCGCCCAAGGGGAAAACCCGGCGGCCGTCAAGGATTATGTCCTGGCCGATGACGCTGGAAATCCGGTCCAAGGTGTCGGGCCGGTGGGGCCGAGCGGCCCCTTTGAATTCAAGCCGTCCGGTCTCAGTTGCTCGAAGGAGTACGTGTTCCGCGTGGCGGCTCGCTATGGCACCGACAAGATGGCGGTGTCGGCGGACAACGTCTCATCGTTCCCCTGCAAGGCTCCTGGGCCACCGCCCAGTTTCAGAGCCACCGGCGTCAACCACGGTGCGAACCTTGAATGGGGCGAGTCGGGATATCAGGCCGAGTATGTGCTGGCGGGCCCGAATTCGCCCGGTCAGGTCACAGGCACGTCGGCCGCCATCACTGGCCTCCCGAACAACCAGCAGCACGCGTACACGCTCACTGCCAGGAACGGCGCGGGCCAGAGCCAGGCGGTCACCGCTTCGGCCGACCTCAGCTATCAGCGGCAGGCGCACAGGAACAAGGCCAACAACCAGACCAACACGCTGATCCGTCCTGGGCCGAGCAAGGATGGGCAGGTCGGATCCATCCCCAAGGGTGAGTACAGGTCGATCACCGTCATCTGCCAGACATCTGGCCAGAGCGTCACCGAGGCTGAGACGGGTGAGACGAGTTCTTGGTGGAACCGGATCGAGTGGAACGGTGGCACCGCCTACCTGAGCGTCACGCTCATGGAGGGGCCGCGCCAGCCCGGCGGGACGATGTTCGAATGCTGAGCGTTAGGGGGCGGGTCCCGTGACCGAGAGCCAGAACGGTGTGGTTGACGGGGAGGCGCTGGCGGGGCGGTTCGCGCAGATGTTCGCGGCGTTGGCGGGGAACATCGAGCGGGTCATCCGGGGCAAGCGCGACAAGGTGGAGCTGGCGCTGATCTGCCTGCTGTCGGAGGGGCATCTGCTGCTGGAGGACGTGCCGGGCGTGGGCAAGACCACGCTGGCGCGGGCTATCTCGGCCTCGGTGGAGGCGCGCTGGACTCGCATCCAGTTCACCCCCGACCTGCTGCCGAGCGACATCACCGGGGTGTCGATCTTCAACCAGGGCAAGAACACGTTCGAGTTCCATCCGGGGCCGATCTTCGCCAACCTCGTGGTGGCGGACGAGATCAACCGGGGGTCGCCGAAGACGCAGTCGGCGCTGCTGGAGGTCATGGAGGAGCGCCGGGTGACGGTGGAGGGCAAGCCGCATCCGGTGCCGCGGCCGTTCATGGTCATCGCGACGCAGAACCCCGTGGACATGGACGGCACGTACCCGCTGCCGGAGGCGCAGCTCGACCGGTTCCTGATGCGCGTCACCATGGGCTACCCCGACCACCAGTCCGAGGTGGCGGTGCTCGCCGGCGCGCCGACGGGGGCGATGCTCGACACGATGCCGCCGATCGCGGGCCGTGAGGACGTCGGGCGGATGATCGAGTTCGCGACGCGGCTGCATGTCGCGGCGCCGCTCTATGACTACGTGGTACGGGTCGTGTCGTCGACGCGGGAGCATCCGGAGCTGCGGCTGGGCGCGAGCCCGCGGGCGAGCCTGGCGCTGCTGCGGGCGGCGCGGGTGCGGGCGGCGGCCGCGGGGCGGTCGTTCATCGTGCCCGAGGACGTCAAGGCGCTGGCCGTCCCGGTGATCGCACACCGCCTGATCGTGACGCCGGAGGCGGAGCTGCGCGGGCGTACCGGCGCCGACATCGTGGGCGAGGTGCTCGCCAACGTGCCGACACCGCAGGCCGCGGCCGTCTGATGTTGACTCCGCTGGGTTGGGGGACCGCGGCGGCCTCGATCGTGCTGTACGGGGCGGGCTGGTGGCTGGGTTATCCCGAGCCGGCGATGCTGGCCCTGGCCGGGTTGCTCGCGGTGGGCGGCGCGGTGGTCTGGACCCTGCCGCAGCCCAAGCTGGAGGTCCGGCGTGAGATCGCGCCGCTGAAGGTGGGCCGTGGCGAGCCCTCCGTGGGCGTCCTGCATGTGACCAATACCGGGCGGGGCATACGTGGTGGGCTGACGGGCCTGGACGCGGCCGGTTCCACCGAGGTGGCCGTGGACATACCGCGGCTACGGGCGAAGGGGACGCGCACCGTCACCTACCGGCTGCCGACGGACCGGCGTGGCGAGATCGCAGTCGGCCCGTTGCGGCTGGTGCGGGCCGATCCGCTGAACCTGGCCCGGCGTGTACGTGAGTACGGGGCACCGCAGACTTTGCTCGTACGCCCCCGGACCGTTCAGCTGGGTCTGCTTCCGTCTGGGCGGGCCTACCACCTTGAAGGCCCGACGAGTGACAAGTCGCCTGCGGGTACGACGACGTTCCACGCCCTGCGTGAGTATGTGATCGGCGACGAGATGCGGCACATCCACTGGAAGTCGTCCGCGCGTACGGGCACGCTCATGGTCCGGCAACTCGTGGACGCCAGCCTTCCGACGACGACGCTTGTGATCGAGGGGCGGCCGGAGGCGTGGGCGGACCCGGACGACTTCGAGCTGGCGGTCGATGCCGCCGCGTCGGTGGCCGTGGGCGCGTGCCAGGCCAACTTCCCGGTACGGGTCCTGGCGGGCGGCGGGCCAGTCGCCGACACCCGGGGCGGGCCGGATGACGCCGAGGTCGTGCTGGATCAGCTCACCAAGGTGATGCCCGCGGAGGGCGCACAGCCGGTGCTCGACGTCGTACGCCGCGTCCGGCCTGGCGGCTCCCTCGTCGTGGTGACCTCAGGGACGGCCGACCTCAGCCGGATCGCGGCGGTGCGGAGCCGGTTCGACCGGATCGTCGTGCTTCGGGTGCGGCCGGCGGAGTCCGCCCTCGCGGCCCCCGGCGTTCAGCTCATCGACTTCAGTGACCTGGAGGGCCTGGCGAACGGATGGCAGCGGCTGGGGAGGAGCCGATGAAGCTCCGGCGCTACCTGTCGCTGATCGTGACCGCCTGCCTGACGGCCGTCGCCGGGCTGGCGTTCCACCGGGTCTTCGGATTCGGGCCGATCGTGTCGGTCGTCGTGGTCGCCGCGGTGGTCCCGACGGTCGTGTCCGCGCTGCTGGCGGGCCCGAAATCCGATCGCCCCTGGCCGCTGTGGATTTCCGTGGTCCTCACCGTTCTCGCCTCAGTCGGCACGGTCACCGTCACGGCGCTCCGGCCCGCCCTGGGCGACGGGAGCCTCCCGCAGACGCTTCGATCGGGTGTCCTCAGCTCGTGGAAGTCGATCCTGACGACGCTGCTGCCTGCCCCGGCCAAGCCCGAGTTCCTTGTCCTCGTGCATGTGGTGGTGTGGCTGGCCGCGTTCGCGTCCGCCGAGTTGGCATTGCGGACGTCACTGCGGGCGGCGCCGTGCCTGCCCGCGTTCGGCGTCTTCGGCATCGCGCTTCTGCTGGGCGTGGACGGCCCCGGCTCCAACCTCGGGCTCGTCGGCGCGACCGTGGTCCTGATCGCCGTGCTGATCCTCGTCCGTTCCGGCGAGGGCGCGAACTGGCGGCCGATCCTGCTCGGGCTGCCCGCCGCCGGAGTCCTCGGCGGGCTGGCCTTCCTGTCCGGCCCGTACGTCCCGGTCAGCGCCGAGCCGTACAACCCGCGCGAGCAGGTGGCCGCGCCACCGCCGCAGCAGCATGACAGCGTGAGCCCGCTCGACCGCGTCGGCGGCTGGCTGCACAACGGCAACCAGTTCCTCTTCACCGTCCGCGGCGGCAAGAGCGAAGACCTCCGGCTGGCCGTCCTGGACAGGTTCGACGGGGTGACCTGGTCGTCCACGGCCAAGTTCACCCCCACAGGGAGCCGAGTCCCCGCTGACCCGGAGCCGGGGGAGCGCAGCTCGGTGACCCAGCAGATCACCATCCGCGATATGCCCGGCATATGGCTTCCCGCCGCCGACCGTCCCCGCCAGGTGAAACCCCAAGCCGGCCTAGGCGTTGTCGTCGACCCTGACAGCGGGACCATGGCGGCGGCGCAGCCACTCAAGCCGGGCCAGACCTACCGGATCGATGCCCGAGTACGGACCTGGAAGGACGCCGACTTCGGTGGCGCGAACGCCGCGCAGGACGCCGAAGCGCAAGCCGCTCGCCAACTGCCCAACGGGCCGGGCGCGGCGAAGCCACCCGTCCAGATCGCAGAGTTCCGTGCGCTCGCCCAACGCGCCACGGCAGGCGCAACCTCGTCCGGCCAGCAGGCGTACATGCTCTCCCAGTTCCTCAAGAAGTACGCCAAGTACGACATCAGCGCGCCCCCAGGGCACAGCTACCGGCAGCTCGACTACTTCCTTGGTGAGGCCAGGAGGGGCACGCCCGAGCACTTCGCCACCGCCTACGCTCTGCTGGGCAGAACGCTTGGTCTCCCCACCCGCGTCAAGGTCGGCTTCAGCGGCGGCACCCTGACTGGCGACGAACGGGTGATTCGGTCCGGTGACGTGATGGTGTGGCCCGAGGTGAAGTTCGAGGACTACGGCTGGGTGCAGTTCGACCCGATCCCTGAGCAGGCCAGACGTTCCAAGGGCAACACAGTGGCCGCAGGCGAGACCCAAAAGGGACTGGCGCAGGCCCAGCAGAACGCCATCAACCAAAACCGCGGTTCCGGCCCGGGCAAGGTCCCTGCGGCACCTCCCACTAAGCCCGGCGCCACCAAGGACTCGGGGATCCCACTCTGGACGCTCCCGATCGCCGGCATCGTCCTCCTCCTCATCGCCTACCTGCTCGCCGTCATGATCGTGCCCGCCCTGCGCAAGCGCCGCCGCCGCTCCGGCCCCCCGGCGGCCCGAATCGCGGGCGCCTGGCATCAAGCGCTGGACCACCTGAACGATGTCGGGCTGGCCACCGCTCGCACTCTCACCGCGCACGAGGTCGCCGGGTTCGGCGCCAAGCACCTGGGTGAGACCGCCCTCGCCCACCTTCGCCCCCTGGCCGACCTGGTCAACCGCAGCCGGTTCTCGAACGGCCCCCCGGACCCGCGTGCCGCCGACGCCGCCTGGGAGCACAGCGACCACGTGGGCCGCCTGGTGACCGCCAAGGCCGGCAGGCCGAAGCGCCTCTACCGCCGCCTCCACCCACGTTCACTCAGACGAGGCAAGTAGCCGCCAAAGGCCGGCAGTGCATCGCCCATACATGCGCTCGGCCCCTGTCCGGCCGATTGGTCGTTCCTTGGCGCGGACACACGCCCAGGCGTAGTTCCGAGGTGGCCGTGGACCTCAGGAGCGACGAGGGCTGGTATCTCCTGCAGATGTCCGCCATGGACCGGGTCTTCATGGACCACGCCGCCCGCGTCTTCGAGGCCCTCCGGGACGCCACCGGGAATGTCGGAGACCCTGGATAAGGTCCGAACCCTGGATAAGGTCCGAGCGGACCCATCGCCGCCACATCAGGGGGAGCAGTGCCCAAGGCCCAGCAGTTGCGTTCGCTCCACGACGACCTTCTCGTCCTGCCGAACGCGTGGGACGTGGCGAGCGCCGCAGCGATCGCCCAGGCGGGCGCGGCAGCCGTGGGGACCACCAGTGCCGGGATCGCCTGGTCGCTGGGCCGCCCGGACGGCCACCAGCTCACCCGTGACGAGATGGTCGAGGTCGTCGCCCGCATCGTCGCCGCCGTCGACATCCCGGTCAGCGCCGACATCGAGAACGGCTACGGCGAGAGCCCCGCGGACGTGGCCGAGACCGTCCGCCAGATCGTCGCCGCGGGCGCCGTCGGCATCAACCTGGAAGACTCCCGCTCGTTCAAAGCACCCCTCCACACCCTTGAGGAGCAGGCGGCCCGCCTCCGCGCCGCTCGTGACGCGGGCGGGCCCGAGCTGGTCATCAACGCCCGTACGGACGTCTACTTCTCCCGCGCGGTCGAGCGCGACGCCCGCCCCGCCGAGGTGCGCGCCCGCGCCAAGGTCTACGCCGAGGCCGGTGCCGACTGCCTGTTCGTCCCCGGCCTCCTCGATCTGGACGAGCTCAGCGCCCTCACCGCCGAATCCCCGCTCCCGATCAATGTGATGGCCGACCCGAGCGGCCCCGGCGTCCGCCAGCTCGCCGAGGTGGGCGTCCGCCGCATCAGCCTGGGCGCCGCCCTCCATCTCTCCACCTACGCCGCCACCCACCGCGCCGTGGCGACCCTCCTCCGCAACGGCACCTACGAAGAATTCGCCGACCCCACCGAAGTAGCCCCCAAAATCGTCAAGTTCTAACGCTCTCAGCCGTCGTGCCCCATCCAAACCGGGCTGTGGCTGGAGCGCGGCGAGTCTCCCGGTCTTACCGGCATGCGCATCTTGGGGTTACCGGCCGGACCGGCTCTGAGCTGTATGAAGATTTCGCTGCGAGTCGCCCGTGTGGCGTGAATGGGTGGGCAGGTGGCGGAGGATGGTGGTCTGGAGGTGGGCATGCGGGTTGTTCGGGTGCCGGGGGCTGAAGATCTGGAACGGGCCTGGCGCGATGTGAGCGGGGTTTTGCAGCCCACTCCCGCCGTGTCGAGCGGGATCGGGTTGCTCAAGCTGGAGACGTTCCAGCCGACCGGGTCGTTCAAGGTCCGGGGTGCGATCGCGGCGCTGACGCCGGAGGAGCCCGCCGTCACCGCCAGCGCCGGCAATCATGGGCTGGCCATGGCGTACGCGGCGTCGCGGGTGGGCGCGGAGCTGACCGTGGTCGTTTCGAGGCGGGCCTCGGCCGCGAAGGTCGCCAAGATCGGGTCGTATCCGGTGCGGCTGGTGGAGCACGGTGATGACTACGACCAGGCCGAGGCGCACGCGCTGAACCTCCCGGGGCGTTATGTGTCGCCCTACAACGATCCGCATGTGATCGCCGGGCAGGGCACGATCGGGTATGAGCTCGACGCCCAGGTGGACGGGCCGATGACCGTGGTCGCGCCGGTCGGCGGGGGAGGGCTCGCCGCCGGACTGACCCTGTGGGCACGGCAGCGCGGTGACGTGCGGGTGGTGGGAGTCGAGGCCGCCCAGTCGCGGCCCGTCGCCGCGGCGGTGAGCGCCGGGAAGGTCGTGGAGGTCGAGGTCGGGGAGACGATCGCCGACGGGCTCGCGGGCAACCTCGAACCCGGCTGTGTGACGCCTGACGTTCTCCGGGACGCCGAGCTGACCTCGGCGACCGAGGCCGAGATCCGGGGAGCCATGCGCTGGTTGTTCGCCGAGCACGGCCTCGTGGCCGAGGGGGCGGGGGCGTGTGGAGTCGCGGCGGTGCTGGCCGGCAAGGTCGAGGTGTCGGGCCGCCTGGTCGTGGTGCTCTCCGGCCGCAACATCACCATTCCCACGTACAGGGAGGCTCTGATCTGAAGGCGTACTGATCTGAAGCCCATCGTGCCGGGCGTTCTCTGACCGAGTTCGGTCGGTCTGTGCAATCTCGGGGTGAAGGGGACGGCTCCGGGCTAGTGTGTCCTGCGCGTCGGCGAGGAACGGGTGACAAGTGGGGCGATCGGGCTTCCGCGGGGCGATGCGCGCGGCGTTCAGCAGGGATCGGGTGACGGGCCAGGTGGCGCTCGGCCTGGTCGGCCTGCTGCTTGTGACCGCGGTGGTGTACGGCGTGGGCATCGCCAGTGCCAAGTACCGGCTCGCCGATGTGGGTGCCTGGTTGAGTGCCAAGAGCAAGGGCGTGCTCGTCCACGTGAACGGACCGGCGGCCAAGGTCGACGGCAAGGCCGCGCTCCTCCCGCAGATGCGCAACCACCGGATCAAGGTCGTGCAGGACGGCAACACCGTGCTGCTCGTCGACCTCGACACCGGAGCCGTCAGCCGTATCGACCCGTCCCAGCTGAAGGTGACGCAGAGCAAGACGCTCGGTGGGCTCAACCTCCAGGTGCTCGCGGAGGCGGGCAAGACGTACACCGTCGATCCGGTCAAGGGGGCGATCCAGCAGATCGACCCGGTCAGCTTGGCCGCGCTCGGGCCGTCCGCGGTGTTGGCGCCGCCGTTGGAGGAGGCCGGAGTAGACGCGCGGGGCACCCTGTGGGTGCCTGTGCCGCAGCTGGGCGAGGTCACGCCGTTCCGGGACGGCCGGCTGCTGCCGACGATCCATGTCGGGAAGGCGAAGGACCGGCTGTCGCTCGTGATGGCCGCGGGCGAGCCCGTCGTGGTGAACTCCACGAGGGCCACCGCGATGGTGCTCGGAGGCTCGGGCGTCCGCCTCGACGTCAGGCTCCCGTCGACCGTGCAGGCGGCGAACGCCGAGACGCTGGTCCCCGCCCGGACGGAGGGGACGGTCGTACCCCTGCTCGTGCAGAGCACCGGGTCGCTCACGCTGTTCGACAGCGGCACGGGCCGGCATCAGGGAGTCGCGCTCAAGCTGCCCAAGCACCGCTATCAGCCGCCCCAGATCCTGGGCCCCAGGACATATATCCCTGATGAGACCCTCGGGCAGTTGCACGTCTACAACACCGCGACGGCCAGCAGCGAGAGAGCGATTCCCGTGGCGGGTCGCAACTCCAGCCTGGAGGTCTTCGTCAAGGAAGGCATGCTCTGGGCACACGATCCGGCCCAGCCCAAGGCGGTCGTCGTTGAGGGCAACGGCTCGGCGAGCGCGTTCGGGAAGTACGAGACGAAGGTCCCGGGTGGAGACAAGCGCAAGTCCCTGCCGTCCGGTGGCGGTGGTCGGACTCCTCCTCCGGGTCCTTCGTCCGATCCACCGGTCTCGCCACCCCGCCCGCCGGGTGCGCCGACGGCCCCCACGGAGCTGACCACGAGGTTCGAGGGCGGCGCCATGCGGATCGGGTTCAAACCGTCGAGCGGTGGGACGCCGACCGGATACGTCCTCAAGGACGTCAAACGAGGGCTTACCGCGAGCCCCCAGTCGATACCGGTGAACGCGGGCACGTTGGAGTTCGGCGTCGCGGGCGGCGACTGCAACAAGGAATACCGCTTCCGCGTCGCCGTCCAGTACCGGAACGCCGAAGGGAAGGCGTCGGAGCTCGCGTCCGATCCCAGCCCACCGGTGCGGCCCTGTTCGGCACCGCTCGCGCCCCGCGACGTCAAGGCCGAGGCCACGGCACAGGGCGCGAAGCTCTCATGGGTGCCGGGCGCGGGCGCGGACGACGCGTCCACCAGCTACCAGGTCAGCTGGGAGACCTCAAGCAGGCTCGGCATCAAAGGCACCAGCATCCTGATGAGCGAGGTCTTCACGAACGGGCAGTACTCGTTCAATGTGCGGGCCTCCAACGGCGCAGGCATCAGCGAGGGCACCGACCTCAACGTCACCCTGACCGGCCCGCCCCAGCAATACTCGATCCAGCACAACGGCAGTGGTTCCACCGCATTTGTGAACGCTCAGCCTGACAAAGCGAGTGCCGACGTCTACACCTACAAGGACAACGGACACAAGCTGACCCTGCTCTGTCAGGTCAAGGGGGCGAACTACACGCACCCGAACAACGACCCGAACTTCGCCGGAAACCTCTACAACAAGGTCCGAACACCTCAAGGTGACGGCTACATGATCGGGTATCTCGCCAAGACTCCCAACAGCGCCGGCAGCGGCTGGAAACAGTTCCTCGGTCTTCCGCTCTGGCGCTGTGCGTAACGGGATGGCGTCAGCCTGCGATGCGCGCGCCGCGGATGCACTTCGGGAGTGACCACGACACCTTGGGAGAGTTGTCCGGGCCGATGCCGGGGACGGAGCCCACGCGGAAGCAGTAGCCCAGTTTGGGGTTGAGCTTCGAGACGGTCGTGGTGACGGCGCCGTTGCTCACGGGCACGACCGCGCTCGTTCCGAACGGGGCCTGCTGGACGAGGATCGGCATCTGCTGGGCGACCGCGGGCAGCCGCCAGGTGAGGCTGACCGACGTGCCGAACGACTTCGCCACCAGGCCGTAGGGGCGGGCGGCGGCGAGCTGCTTGCGGGTGACGGGGGCGTTGCCGAGGGGCGCTTGGGTGCCGCCGTTCTGCGGTGTGAGCGGGCTGGTCCCCTGCGTCGTCGGGTCCTTCGATCCGTCACCGCCGCCGGAGAGCGCGAGCGCGCCGAGGCCCACCGCCAGCCCGCCGACGAGCGCGACCGTGACGGCGACCATCAGGCCGCGCCGCGGACCGTCCGAGCCGGGCTGGGGTGCGTGCGGGTGCTCCGATTGCTGCGGCGGCCAGGTCGGAGCCGGCGCCTGGTCCGCCATGGGCGTGGCGGCCGCCGCGGAGCCACCCGGCAGGCCGGGCTGAAGGCCCGGCTGGAGACCCCCGTGGAGGCCTCCCTGGAGGCCGCTCTGTGCGGACGGCGCGGGTTGCGGTGCGGTGGGGTAGCCCGTCGGCGGCGCGGACTGGGAGGCGGGAGCGTCCGGATGCCAGGGCGAGAGCGGGCCGGACGGGGACACCTGCTCGGTCAGCCCGTCCGGAGTCGCCGCCGGTGGGGCCGAGGACGCCGGTGTGGTCGTGGAACGCGGCGTCGTCGGCGCCCACTCGGGGACCGCCGGAGGACGCGGGTGCGCCGGGAACTGCGGGGTGATGACGGGCACGTCCCCGCTGCCGCTGTGAGCGAGGTCGGTGATGGGCAGCCCCAGCTCCGCCTGGAGTTGTTGCATTCGCTGCGCGAATTCGACGGCGCTGCCGAATCGGTGTTCCGGTGCCTTGGCCATCGCCTGGGTGATGACGTCGAAGACCGGCCCCGGTACGTCGCCCCGCTGGAACGCGGGCGGCGGGTCGTTCATGATGCGCAACATCAGCGGCGCGATGCCCTCGCCGCGCGGTCCCTTGAACGCGGGCTGGCCCGACAGCAGCTGGTAGAGCGTGGAGCCGAGCGAGTAGATGTCGGACCCGACGCCGGGCGTCCTGCCCTCGAGCACCTCGGGCGCCGCGTGGTGCGGGGTGAACGCCTGCGTGTGGCTGTGGTCGAACGAGTCGGTCAGCCGGGCGATGCCGAAGTCCGCCAGGGCGGGTTCGCCGTATTTCGAGACGAGGATGTTCTGCGGCTTGACGTCGCGGTGGAGCACGTCGGTCTCGTGCGTGGCGGCCAGCGCGCCCGCCATCTTCACGCCGATGCGCAGCGCCTCGCCGACGGGCAGCGGCCCTTCGCGCTCGAGCCGGTCGATCAGCGCGCCGCGTTCGAAGTACTCCATCGCGATGTACGGGCGGCCGAACCGGCTCGTTCCGGTGTCCAGGACCGTGACGATGTTGGGGTGCCCGGACAGCCGTCCGGTGATCTTGCATTCGCGCTGGAACCGGCGCATGGCCGCGTCGTCGACGGCGCTGATCGACAGGACCTTGAGCGCCACGGTCCGGTCCAGGCGTTCCTGGTGGGCCCGGTAGACGACGCTGAATCCGCCCTCGCCGACCTGCTCCAGCACCCGATACCCGGGAACGTCCTCGGTCATGAGTGGGCAGGTTCCTTCGGTGGGGGCAGCCCGGGGGTGTTCCCCCAGGGAGGACCAGATTAGTACCTGGACGAAACGGACGAGGCTGGACGGCTCGATGGGGCCGGTGGCGGCCAGCGGCCCGCCCGCGGCCACCCACCGCCATCCGCGTCGCGGGGAAATAGCGGGATAAGTCATCCGGGCCGGTTAAGGGTTCCGTCAATTCCAGTCCGCTGCGCCATCCACCCTCCCTAGCCTCTGGGGCGATATCGCTCAGCAGGTCAAGAGGGAGTTGGCTGATGCCGGAAGATGCCATGGCGCGTACCGAGGCGGAGTCGTATTATCGCGACCTTGTCCGCCTGGCGTATTTCGTACTTCCGGGAAACGGAAAGCGGTTCTACCGCCTGGCGGTCGCCCAGCGGATCGTCGACGGTGTCCTGGCCGGCGGGGGATTCCTCGGCCTGCGCCGCCGCACCCCGGCCAAGCAGCGGACCAAGGTGCTGAGGATGGCCATGCGCCCGTCCTGGCGGCTCCGGATCGGCCTCGGCCCGTGGTTGCGCGCGCTGCCCGCCAAGCTGCCCGACCCGGCGCTCACCAAGGCGCTCGCGGGGATGGAGCCGGGGGTCCGCGTCGCGTACGTGCTGAGGCACATCGAGGGCCTGCCGCGGTACGCGGTGCGCGACCAGCTCGTGGAGCTGCGGTTCCGCGATGTCTGGCCGATCATCGACGCCGCTGACGCCACCGACCGTCCCGCGGCGCGACCCGAACCCTTCGAGCCGACCCCGGTCCGCCCGGGCCGCCGCCCCGTGCTCCCGATCGCCGCCGCGACCTTGGTCACGTTGCTGATCGGCGCACTGATCGCGAGCGGGAGCAGTGGCTCGCTGCTCGGCGGGGCCCTTTCCGCCGAGGCTCGCAAGCTGCGCCTCAGCTCGGCCACACCGGACGCCTGGACGCGCCGCGCGCACACACTGGACGTGTGGCCTGCGCGGGGTGACCTGGTGACCGACAAAGCGTTCACCGCCCGGGCCCTGAACGCATGGTCCAGGAAGGCGCGGCTGTCCGGCGACGCCCAGTTGCTCTACGCCGGGCGGGTCAGCGGTGTTCCGATCGCCCTCCTGCGCCACCGCGACCGGATCGCCCGCTACACCGGATCCCCGGAAGACCTGCAGGTCACCACCGCCGGAACCGACGCGTCCAACCCCATCGCCCTCGGCGGTGGCCGCTACCTCCTCGCCCCTTGGGACACCGGCGCCGTGACCCCGTCCGGCCGGAAGGTGACCGTGACGGAAGGCGTGACCGACGCCGTGACCGTCCGAACCCGCTGCCGGCGCGGACCGCTGTTCGACCTCAGCGGACACGACGGGTCCCGAACCGTGGGCGAGTTCGGCGGCATCCGTCCGGTGGCCTTGGCCTACCGCTCACCCACATCCACCGCCCCACCCGCCGCCACCCCAACTGTCAGCCCACCGGCAAAGCCCGCTGCCTCGGCCACGGCGTCACCTGCCAAGCCCGCCACGCCGTCGGCAAAGCCCGCCGCCACACCGACCAAGCCCGCCGCTCAGGCAGCCAAGCCCGGCACCCCGCCTGCCAAGCCCGGCAGCCCATCGGCCAAGGCCGCTAGCCCATCCGCGAAATCCTCTGCTGCGCCTGAGAAGCCAGCGCCTGCGAAGCCCACGACTGTGAAGGCTGTGCCCGCGAAAGCTATGCCCGTGAAATCCATACGGCTCAAGGCGGCGAACGTGAAGTTGTGGGATCGGCTCAGCTGCCTGCTGCCGCAGCCGATGCGGCCGGTGATCGAGGCGGTGGCCTGGGACTTCTGGTCGGGCTCGCTGCCGCACGGCGGCGGGCGCGCCCAGTGGGTGTGCACCCGCATGGCCTTCGCGGGCGGCGGCGAGTCCGCCCAGGCGGCGCTCGTGGCGGAGAAGAAGGAGCTCGCCACCGGCTGGTGCGACAGGCGGCGACCTGTCAGCGGCACCTGGTGGAAGGCGCCGTCGGACCGCTGGTACTACCTGGCCGCCGCCGCACGTGATCTCGTCCCGCATGCCGAGGGGCCGGTGAGCAAGCCCAAGGTGACCAAGAGGCTTCTGGTCGGCTCGGCTCCGCAGGCCAAGAAGCGTCCCGAGAACCCCGTCACGCTGACCACCCGGCCGGAGTGATCCGCCCGGCCGGGCCCGGCGTCCTTGCGACGGGGCGGTCAGCGCGCACTTACCGCGATCGGGCACACTAGGGGTGCACCGAACGAGGTTCAGGCGGTTGGGCGAAAGGGGTCGCGCATGGGCAAGGGTCCGCTCTCCGGAGTGCGGGTGATCGAGCTGGCCGGGATCGGGCCGGGTCCGTTCGCCGCCATGTTGCTGGCCGACCTCGGGGCCGAGGTGATCCGCGTGGACCGGGCCGCGGCCGCGTCCAAGGGCGGCGGGTTCGCGGCCACCGACTTCACCAACCGGGGCAAGCGCTCGATCGCCGTCGATCTCAAGAGCGAGCAGGGCAAGGAGGTCGTGCTCCGGCTGGCCGAGCGGTCCGACGTGCTGCTGGAGGGTTTCCGCCCCGGGGTGACCGAACGGCTCGGCATCGGCCCTGACGACTGCCTGGCCCGCAATCCCGCGCTCGTCTACGGCCGGATGACCGGGTGGGGCCAGGAGGGGCCGCTCTCGCAGAGCGCCGGTCACGATGTGGGTTACATCGCGATCACCGGCGCGCTGCACGCCATCGGCCGTGCGGGCGGCCCGCCGCAGGTGCCGATGAACCTCCTCGGCGACTTCGCCGGCGGCAGCATGTATCTGATCGTCGGGGTCCTCGCCGCCCTGCTGGAGGCCAAGGTGAGCGGCCGAGGCCAGGTCGTGGACGCCGCGATCGTGGACGGCACGGCCCATCTCTCGACGTTCATCCACGCGTTCCTCGCCGGTGGGATGTGGCAGGACGAGCGCGGCGTGAACATGCTCGACACCGGTGCCCCCTGGTACGACGTCTACGAGACCGCCGACGGCAAGCACATGGCGGTCGGCGCGATCGAGCCGCAGTTCTACGCCGAGTTCGTCCGGCTCATCGGCCTCCAGAACGAGGACCTCCCAGCCCAGCACGACAGGGATGGCTGGCCCGAGTTGCGTGAACGGTTCGCCGCCGCGTTCAAGGCCAGGACCCGCGACGAATGGGCCGAGGTCTTCCTGCCCAGCGACGCCTGCGTGGCTCCCGTCCTCTCGCTCAAGGAAGCCGCCGAACACCCGTACAACACCGAACGGGATGTCTTCGTCGACCAGGGCGGCCACCTCCAGCCCGCCCCCGCGCCCCGCTTCTCCCGTACGCCCGCCGAGATCGAGGGGCTTCCGGTCCGCCCCGGCGTCAACAGCCGCGACATCCTCACCGACCTGGGCTTCGACGATGTCGAGGCCCTGCTCTCCTCCGGCGCGGTGGCCCAGGCCTGACTCCCAGGTCTTGACCCCCAGGCCCGGTGGAGACCTCCACCGGGCCTCCGTTCATCAGCGCGTTTCGGCAGCTGGGACGAGATCGGCCGCCGCGTCCACCGGGACGTGCTTCGCGCGGGGGAGCACGGTCGCGGCCACCACGGCTGCGACCACGTATAGGCCAGCGGCGACAATGAGCGCGTTCGCGTAGCCGTCGTTCACGCTGCCCGTGTTGTGGGCGGCGACGGTGGCCAGCGACGCGAGGCCGATGGCGCCGCCAAGCTGGCGGGCGCTGTTGAGGATGCCCGAGGCCGTTCCCGCTTCGCCGGGCGCCACGCCGAAGATCTCGCGGCCGGAGATCATCGCGGCGGCACGGCGGATCATCGACACCGACGGCGTCGAGAAGCTGACGATGCGGCGGCTCGCGCAGGACCTCTGCAGCACACCGATGGCGGTCTACCACCACGTGCGCGACAAGGAGGAGCTGCTCCTCTTCGTGCTCGACGACATCGCGAGCGGCATGCTCCGCCCCGAACTGCCTGCCGACCCGCGCGAACGCATCATCGTCACCGCGCAGGCGATGCACGACACGCTGGCGCGGGTGCCGTGGGTCGTCCAGGTCATCACCGCCGACGACCTCTTCTCGCCCACGGCCCTCTGGTACAACGAGACGATCATCGACGCGGCCATGGCCTGCGGGCTCTCCATCGAGAACGCCGTCTACGCCTATCGCGGCATCTGGTACTACACCGCGGGAGAGCTCATCATCCGGTCCGCCGCCGCGCGCCGCCGTGCCGAGGACGACCGGCCGACCTTCCGGGAGCGGGTGTTCGCCGACCTCGACTCGGAGGATCTGCCGAGGCTCTCGTCGCTGACCGGCCGCTGGACGGAGATCTCCGCCCGTGACACCTACGCCGAGGGGCTCCGGGCGCTCGTCGACGGGCTCCTCGCCGCCTACCGCTGACTCGCCATTCCCGGCTTTACCTGTGCTTTCTCGGTAATTTGGGGGAATTCGCCCGCGCATCGGTGTTGAGGCTGGTGACAGGGGTACGCAGAGTCACCACCGTCAACTCGATCGAAGGTGACCCGCCACATGGGATTGCTCCGGTCAGCGGCGCGCAGGGTCCCTCGTCCCCCGTTGCCCTCGCTGCCGCACCCCTCCCTGCCACGCCTGGACAAGATCCCTGGGGTCCCCAAGCTTCCCGGCCTTGCCGACCTGGCGGAGATTCCCGTCCGCGCCGACCTGGGCAACCTCCTGGGCCCCAGGACACGGCGCCGCGTGTGGTCGCGGAACGGGCGGGCGTACATCGAGCTGCGCGGCCGCAGCCAGCACACCGACGAGATGCGCCGTGCACTGGCCTCCGCCGTCCAGCGCCTGAAGGGCGTGCGGTGGGCCGAGGTGAACGCGGTGACCGGCGAGCTTCTGTGCGCCTTCGACGAGGGTGGCATCACGATCGAGCGCCTCATCGACACGATCGAGTCCGTCGAGGAGGCCCACGACATCCCGGACGAGACGTTCCCCATGGACGCCCATCCGGCCGACCAGGCGCCGATCACGGCCGAGGCGATCGCGCTGGCCTCCGACTGCACCGCGTTCGCGCTGGCCACGACCGGAAAGTTCATCCGGCTGCCGCGGCTGCCCAGGGGGGCGCGTATCGCGCTGACCTGGATGGACAACCAGCACCGCCTGCGCGAGCAGCTGGAGACGCGGATCGGCCCGCACGGCACCGACCTGGTGCTCGCCGCCGGCAACGCCGCCATGCACGGCTTCACCCAGGAGCCCGCCGCGCTGGCCGTGGACGCCGTGAACCGCGTGATCCAGCTGTCCGAGCTGACCACGCGCCGCGCGACGTGGTGTGACTTCGAGGAGCAGCTGTGCTCGGCCGGCCTGCCGGCGGAGGCCGCGCAGCGGCAGGAACGGCCGTGCCCGCTCCCGGCCGGGCCGATCGAGACCTGCGGTGATCGTGCCGCGATGGGGGCCCTGGCAGGGGCGGGCGCGGTGCTCGCCCTGACCCGTGCCCCCGCCACCGCCGCCGACGTCGCGCTCGCGATGGTGCCGCGCGCCGCCCGGCTGGGCCGGGCCGGGTTCGCGGCGACGCTCGACCGGGAGTTCAGCCGCAGGGGAGTGGTCGCGCTCGACGGCTCGGCTTACCGGCGGCTGGACCGGATGAGCGCGGTGATCATCGACTCGCCGGTGTTGTGCCGGGACACCCTGGAGATCCTCGAAGCGGACGGACCCGAGGTGTGGCGGGCGGCGACCCGGCTGCTCGGCTCGGACCCCGATCTGAAAGGGGAGCCCGGCGCCGACGGGCGGCGGTTCCAACGTGTCAAGGGAAAGACGGGCAAGGGCGGGGCGGCGCCGCCGGGCGGCACCCGGCTCCGGGTCGTCGAGGAGGACGGGACGGCGCTGGGCGAGGTGCTCGTCGGGCCCGGGCTCGATCCGCTCGCCGAGGCACTACCGTCCGCCGTGCGTGACAGCGGCGCCCGGGTCCTGCTGACCGAGCACGCCTCGACGGCCGAGTTCGCCCCGCTGGTTGACGACGTGCTCGACGCGGGGATCCCGCTGTCCGAGCACGTACGCGAACTGCAGCGCGACGACGGCCACGGCGGCCACGGCGTCCTCGTGGTGACCACCTCCGACGATGACGCCGCCCTCGCCGCCGACGTCGGCATCGGAGCGACACGGCCTGGTGAACGTGTCTGCTGGGGCGCCGACCTGATCTGCACCGGCGGGCTCGACCAGGTCTGGCACCTGCTCGGCGCGGTCGGCACCGCGCACGAGGCGAGCAGGCGGGCCGTCCGGTTGGCCGTGGGCGGCTCGTCCCTCGGCACCCTGCTGGTGGTGACCGGCCGCCGCGCCACCTCGCCACTCGACCTGGCACCTGTGCACAGCGCCGCCGTGATGGCGATGCTCGGCGGCGTGGTCTCGGCGCGGCGGCTTGCGGCCCGCACGCCACCCGATCCGCTGCCGCGCGTCCCGTGGCACGCGCTCGACCCCGAACAGGCCGCCGAACGTGCGCTCGGGCTCCGTCCGGGCGAGGACGCCGTCCCGCGCAGACCGGCTCGCCGCCCATCCCGGCCGGTGCAGGCGGTCACCGAGGTCGCGAAGTCCGTCGGGCACGAGCTGCGGGACCCGCTCACCCCGGTCCTCGTCCTGGGCGCCGCCGCGTCCGCCGTCGTCGGCTCCGGCGTGGACGCCGCCCTGGTCGGCGGCGTCATGACGGGGAACGCGTTGATCAGCGGCGTCCAGCGGGCCCGCGCGGAGCACGTCCTCCGCGGCCTCCTGCTCGGCCAGCGCGCCCCCGCCCGCCGCGTGCGGCGCGACAAGGGCGAGGAGGGCACGGCGCCGGAGTTGCAAGCGCAGCAGGGATGGGCGCCGTACGACTCCATCCCGGCCGCCGAACTGCGTTTGGGAGACATCATCGCGATCGGGCCGTCCGATGTCGTCCCGGCCGACGCGCGCCTCCTCGAAGTCGACGATCTGGAGGTGGACGAGGCGACGCTCACCGGAGAGTCGCAGCCGGTCACCAAGGCGCTGGAGGCGATGCCCGGCGCCGACCTGGCCGAACGTTCCTGCATGTTGTACGAGGACACCACCGTCCTCGCCGGCCGGGCGTACGCCGTCGTGGTCGCCACCGGAGCCGCCACCCAAGCGGGGCGTGCCGCCGCGCTGGCCGGACGCGGCGCCGCGCCGTCCGGGGTCCAGGCACAGCTGAACGAGCTCACCCGCGTCTCGCTGCCCGTCACCGGGATCAGCGGTGCCCTGGTCAGCGCCCTGTCGCTGCTGCGCGGAGTACCCGTGCGGCAGGCGGTCGAGTCCGGCGTGGCCGTCTCGGTCGCCGCCGTGCCCGAAGGGCTGCCGCTCGTCGCGACCGTCGCCCAGCTCGCCGCGGCACGCCGCCTGACCCGGCGCAACGTTCTGGTACGCAGCTCCCGCACGCTCGGCACGATGGGCCGGGTCGACACGCTGTGCTTCGACAAGACCGGCACGCTCACCGAGGGACGGCTCCGCGTCACCCGGCTCAGCGGCGCGACCTCGGACGACGAGGCGGGCGACCGGCTCGCCCGCCGCGTCCTCACCGCCGCCCTCCGCGCCTGCCCGCAACCGGAGAACGGAGACGTGCGGCACGCCACCGACCGTGCCGTCCTCGAAGCGGCCGAAGCCCAACCGGGCGAAGACTCCCAGTGGAAGCTCCTGCATGAGACCCCGTTCGAGCCGAGCCGGGGATACGCCGCAGCCACAGGGCGCGCCAAGGGCAAGCCGTACGTCGCCGTCAAGGGCGCTCCGGAGGTCGTCCTGCAGCGCTGCGACCAGATCTTGTCCGGCAACACCACGCGTTCACTGACCGAAGAGCGCCGGGACCAGGCACATGCCGTCGAACGCAAGCTCGCCTCGCGCGGGTTGCGCGTCCTCGCCGTCGCCGAGGCCAGACCGTCCGAGGACGAGCTGGAGGACGCCGAGAAGCTGGGGGAGACCCTCGATCTGGTCCTGGTCGGCTTCCTCGGCATCGCCGACACCCCGCGCGCGGAGGCGGCCGACGCGATCAGCACCCTCAGCGAGGCGGGCATCCGGGTCGCGATGATCACCGGCGACCATCCCGACACCGCCCAGGCGGTGGCGGCCGACCTCGGCATCCCCGACCCCGGCAACGTGCTGACCGGCGCCGAGCTGGACCGGCTCAGCGATCGTGAACGCTCCACCCGGATCACGGAAACCGCCGTCTTCGCCCGGGTCAGTCCCGAGCACAAGGTGCGGATCGTCCAGGCGCTCCAACGGGCCGGGCGGACCGTGGCGATGACCGGTGACGGCGCCAACGACGCCGCCGCCATCCGGCTCGCCGACGTCGGCATCGGCCTCACCGCCGGTGACTCCCGGGCGGCCCAGTCGGCCGCCGACCTGATCCTGCGCGGCGGAGATCTTCCCGGCATCGTCGCCGCGCTGATGGAGGGACGCACGCTCTGGGAGAGCGTGCGCAACGCCGTGTCCATCCTCGTCGGCGGGAACGCGGGCGAGGTCGCGTTCACCGTCTACGGCACCGCGCTCGGCGGCAAGGCTCCGCTCACCACCCGTCAGCTGCTGCTCGTCAACACGCTCACCGACATGATGCCCGCGCTGGCGGTGGCGCTGGCACCGCCCAACGGCGACGGCTATGGCGAACGCCCGGCGCGCGGTGGCCCGCTTGGTGATCCGATGAACGAGGCGATCGCCGTACGCGGTGTCGTGACCGCCGTCGGCGCCATCCTGGCCTGGCAGAGCGGCAGGTTCACCGGACGCCGCGTTCGGGCCGGGACGATGGGTCTGGCCGCGCTCGTCATGACCCAGCTCGCGCAGACCCTGCAGACAGGGTGGCGGAGCCCGGCCGTCCTGGCCACCTGTGCCGCCTCGGTCCTGGTGCTCGCCGCCGTGATCGAGACGCCGGGGGTCAGCCGGTTCTTCGGCTGCGTCCCCTTGGGGCCGATCGCCTGGTCCCAGGTGCTCGTCTCGGCTGCAGCGGCCATGGGGGTCTCCGCGTTCGCGCCGCAGGCGATCGAACGCCTGGACGCCTGGTGGAGCGCCCGGTCAGCGGCCTAGGCGCTGGGCGACAGTCCACGTTCATGCCGGTTCATGACCCTGGGCACCGCCACCGAAACCGCGCTTTCCGATGGCACTCTCCGTGTTCGTCTGATTACCTGATGGAGTCAGAGGGTCGCCACACACCTTTGGGGGAAGGCGATGCACGCGAGACCGCCCCGCAGACCTGGGTTCCGTTGGATCTGGGCACCGCTGGTGGGGATCGTGGTGTTCTCGTTGACCGCCGGCATGATCAGGCTGCAGGAGACCGCCTGCGCCGCAGTCGCCGGCCCGCCGCCGCGCTCCGCGCCATCGGCCGACTTCCAGCCACCGCCTGCGCCCGCGCCCGCCACGCGCCCGGCGCCGCTGTCGGCCCGTTGGGGCACCGCCGCCTATCACCGCGACTGGTCGGAGGTGTTGTGCTCGATGGGCCCCTTGTCGCCGACCGGATACTACGTCTCGCTCTCGGCCGAGGAGTTCGGGCGGGCGTCGTTGTGCGGCTCGTATCTCGAGGTCGCCGGCCCCGAGGGCGTCGTGCGCGTCCAGGTCGTCGACCGGTGCCGCGCCTGCCCGCCCGGCCGCCTCGACCTCAGCGAACGCGCGTTCGCCCGCATCGGCGACCGGAGCGAGGGCGTCATTCCGGTCCACTACCGCCTGGTCCACGACCCGCGGCCCGTGCCGCGCCTGGCCGTCCGCGTCAAGCCCGGCTCCACGCGGATCTGGCTCGCCCTGCTCGTCCTCGGCCACGGCAATCCGATCAGCCGCGTCGAGCTGCGCGCGGTCGGTCGTGACTGGCGGGCCATGCGACGCGGTGTGGACAACCACTGGGTGATCTCCGCCCCGGGAGACGGCCCCTACCGGGTGCGCGTCACCGACCGCTTCGGCAACCGGGCGGTGCTGCGGTGGGTCGCGTTCGAGACCGCCGCCGTCCAGCACAGCGAGGTCCGGTTGTACGGGACGTTCAAGCGGCCGGGCAACTCGACGCTGCCCTCCGCGCGGCTCCCCGAGTCCGGGCCGGCCACCTCGCCGACGCCGTTCAAGGTCACCTCGCTCTGCTCCTGACCCTTCGGGTATCAGCTCAGCCGCGCAGCCGACCAGCCGTTCAGCCGACCCGCCGTTCAGCCGACCAGCCGACCAGCCGTGCAGCCCTTCAGCCGCAGAGCCGCGCGATCGATTCGACCATGTGCTCCTCGATGAGGCGGAGCAGGCGCTCCTCCTCACCGTCGGCGATCGCGTCGACGAGGCCCCGGTGCTCCTCGACGAGCTCCTTGGGCTCTGGATACTTGGCCTGCAACGCGTTCAGGCACATCCGGGTCTCGACCAGCAACGTCTGCGCCATGCGCTCCAGCCGGGGGCTGCCGGACGCGCGCACCAGCACCTCGTGGAACGCCTGGTCGGCATCGCTCATCTTGATCCGGTCACGCTCCCGCGCGGCCTCCACGAGCTGCTGGAGCGCCTCGTTCAGCTGCACGACGGCCTCGCCGCGGTTGCGCTGCATGAGCAGGATGCAGGCGGCGCGCTCGATGGCGAGGCGGGCCATGTAGACGTCCTCGACGTCGTTCTCGTCCAGCGTGATCACGAACAGCCCGCGATGGGGTTCGCTGTGCAGCAGCCCCTCCTGGACCAGGCGCTGCATGGCCTCGCGCAGCGGTCCGCGGCTGATGCCGAGCCGGGCGGCGAGCTCGGCCTCGCCCAGCTGGTCGCCGGGCGCCAGCGAGCCGTAGAGGATCGCGGACCGCAGCTCGTCGTAGACGATCTCGACAGTGGACTTGCGGGGGACGGGTTCCAGTTCACCCAGTCGGCCCATGGTGAGGGCCCTCCTTTGTGGCGAAGAGTGTGCCCAGCCCGGGATGTGAGGGCGTGCGGCCGGCCAGGCGCAGCCCTTCCCAGACGCTCACCTGGTTGGCGGTGAGCACGGGTTTGCCGACCCTGTCCTCCAGCTCGGCGAGCCAGGACACGGTGTGCAGGGCGGTGTCGGGCACCAGCACCGCCTCTGCAGCAGGGTGGTCGTTGGCGGCGACGAAGTCCAGCACCTCGGCGCGGCCCAGCGTGCCCACCTCGGCGGCGGTGACGATGCCGCGGCAGGACAGCGCGACGACCTCGATCCCGGCGTGCGCCAGGAACGCGCTGAACCGCTCGGCCACGTCCGCGGGATAGGTGGCCGCGACCGCGACCCGCCGCAGGCCCAGCCGGCGCGCCGCGTTCACGAACGCGAAGGAGGTGCTGGACGCGGGCACCCCGGCGGCCTCCTGGACGCCCGCCACCTGCGCGGTGGCGCCGTCCCAGCCGAACACGAAACTGCCGCTGGTGCAGGCCCAGACGGCTGCCTCGATGCCCAGCGCACGCAGCTCGCGGGCGCCTTCGGCGAGCACGTCGGGACCGCCGATGTCGAGGAGCGCGTCGACCCGGTGAGCGTCCTCCCGCATGGTCGTGTGCACGACCGGCAGGCGGACCTCGCCCAGCATCCGCTCGATCGCCGGATAGTCGTCCTCGGCGCTGAACCCCGGATAGAGGAAGCCGACACCGGGAGATCCGACACCGGGAGATCCGACACCAGATCCGACACCGTTCCCCATCGATCCTCCGTCCGGCGTCCGGTAGCTCGACCGATCCGTAGATTGTCAACAATATTACCATCGCGTGGTACGGGCGTTCGGCCGAGCAGCCGGGCAGCCGGGCCGATCAGCCGAGGAGACGGTTCACACGGCGGTCGTGCCGCTGAGCCGTACGAGCGACTGGCCGTCGCCCGCCGCAGTCCAGCCCATGGCCCGCAGAGCCGAGCACATCGTCACCTGGTTGGCGGTGAGCACCGGCTTGCCCAGCATGCGTTCCAGCGGCGCGATGATGTCGTACGTCGGCACGTTCGTGCAGCTGATGAACACCGCCTCCGCCTCGGGCCGGTCCACCTGGGCGACCGCCTCGACGATCTCCCCGTACCCCACCTTCCAGATATGGCTCAGCAGCCCGAGCCCGACCCGGGACACCACCTGCACGTCGTGCGCCCGCAGGAAGTGCACGAGCCGGTCGGTCACGCTGTCGATGTACGGGGTGACCACCGCGATCCGGCGCGCGTCCAGCAGGCGCAGTGACTCGGCGAGACCGCCGGACGTCGTCACCGCCGCCGGTGCGCCCGCCGACAGCATCGTCTCGGTGAGCCGGCTCTCGCCGGTGGCACCGCGGACGAAGCTGCCCGAGGCGCACGCGTACGCGACCACCCGCGGCTCGGGTGTCAGCACGTCGCGGGTCGCCTGCCGGACGATCGAATGATCGGAGAGCGCGGACGCCATCTCCACGGTCACCGGGACCGGGACGTACGGCAGCCGCGTCATGTAGAGCGAGACGTCGTCGGGCATCCAGCGCCACAGCTCGCGGTCGAGGGCGAAGTCGAAGGGCGCGACGACTCCGATCCCCTGCTGTGCGAGTAGCGCCGGGGTGACGACGAGGGCGGGGTCGAGTGCCATCGCCGGGACCGCTATTGCCCGTGCCGCTGGTAAACCAGGCGTTCGCCGACGGCTCCCGACCTCCAGACGTCGTTACACGCCTCGGCCATGCGATCGAGACCCTCGGTGATGGTCGCGTAGACGTTGCCCGGCACCCAGCCGACATCGCCGTTGAGGAGCAGGTTGTTGCGCCCGTAGAAGATGGCGAGATCGATCACGCCGGGCAGCGCCGCGATGCCCTTCTCCTCCTTGAACGCCCGGTCGAGCATGCCGCCGGGGAACGAGAAGTAGACGACGTCACCCGGGATCGGTGTCACGGTCGGGTTCTCGAGGCCTATCTCCTCGCCGAACCGCTCCACCATCGTGTAGACCTCGTTGCGGGCGTATTTCGCATGGTAGGCGTCGCCGCCCAGCGGGAGCGCCTGCCACACCGCCTCGCACGTCCGAGGTGCGTCCTTGTCGAGCAGTTCTGCGACGCAGGAGACGCCGCGGCGCTCGAGCGTGATGCTGATCTTCCTTGGCATTCCCACCCTGGCCTGAGTAGTCGCGCTGATTGTTGACAATCCTACGAAGCGTTCATAGCGTGTCAATGCCTCGAGCAGTTGCATTCTCGTTAACTCCTGACCAGCGTAAATAGCGTCGAGCGAAGCTTCGGCTGTCATGGTGGGAAGGCGGAGCGTCACGTGGACTCAGTGGTGGTGCTGCGGGGCGATGACGCGCCGCCCGGCATGGCCGAGATCGAACGCCTGGCCGACGTCCGTTACGTGCGGGAACCGGAGCTCGCGGAGGCCCTTCCGGACGCCGATGTCCTGTTCATGTGGGACTTCTGGTCAGACGCCCTGGCCGCGGCCTGGCCGGAGCAGGGCGGGCCAGACTGGGTGCACATCGCGAGCGCGGGCGTGGATCGGCTGCTCTTCCCCGAGCTGGTGGCCGGGGACGTCGTCGTGACCAACTCGCGAGGGGTCTTCGATGAGCCGATCGCCGAGTACGTGCTGGGCCTCGTGCTCTGCTTCGCCAAGGGGCTGCACACGACGCTCGGCCTGCAGGCGCGCAGGCAGTGGCGGCACCGCGAGACCGAACGGATCGGCGGCGCCCACGCGGTCGTCGTCGGCACCGGCCCCATCGGCCGGGCGATCGGCCGCAAGCTCACCGCCGCCGGGCTCCAGGTCAGCGGCATCGGCCGCACTGCGGATCCCGCCGATCCCGACCTCGGCGAGATCCGTTCGATGGACGGAGTGAACGAGACGCTCGCGCAGGCCGACTACGTGGTCCTGGCCGCACCGCTGACCGAGCTCACCCGCGGCATGATCGACAAGGCGGCCCTGTCAGCGATGCGTCCCACCGCCCGCCTCATCAACGTGGCGCGCGGTCAGCTGGTGGTCGAGAACGACCTGATCGACGCCTTGCGCGAAGGCCGGATCGCCGGTGCGGCACTTGACGTCTTCGAGACCGAGCCACTCGACGAGGCCTCACCCCTGTGGGGCCTGCCGAACGTCATCGTGTCCCCGCACATGTCCGGCGACACGATCGGATGGCGGCACGACCTCGTCCGCCTGTTCGCCGATAACCTCGACCGGCGTGGCACCGGCCGGCCGCTCCGTAACGTGGTCGACAAACGGCTCGGCTACGTTCCGTCTCAGCAGAAAGGCAGGGCCCGATGAGCCTGACCGCGCTGACCGCGACCGAGCTGCTGGCGGGCTACCGCGACGGGACGATCTCGCCGGTCGAGGCCACCGAGGCCGTGCTGGCGCGCATCGCGGAGCTGGATCCACAACTCAACGCCTTCTGCCTGGTCACCGCGGACGAGGCCCTCTCGCGAGCACGCGAGTCCGCTGACCGGTGGCGGCGGGGCGAGCCGTGCGGCCTCCTCGACGGCGTGCCGGTCTCGATCAAAGACATCCTCCTGACCCGCGGCCATCCGACCCGCCGCGGCTCCCGGACGGTCTCCCCGGACGGCCCGTGGCCCGACGACTCGCCGGCGGCGGCGCGGCTGCGCGAGCACGGCGCGGTGATGGTCGGCAAGACGACGACCCCGGAGTTCGGATGGAAGGGCGTCACCGACAGCCCGCTCACCGGGGTCAGCCGGAACCCCTGGGACCTCTCGCTCACCCCCGGCGGCTCCAGCGGTGGAGCGGCCGCCGCGGTGGCGGCGGGCCTGGCACCGCTCGCCGTGGGCACCGACGGCGGCGGCTCGGTCCGCATCCCGGCGGCCTTCACCGGCACGTTCACCCTCAAGCCCACGTACGGCCGGGTCCCGCACCATCCGGCGAGCCCGTTCGGCACCCTCGCCCACGTCGGCCCGATCACCTGGACCGTGGCCGACGCGGCCCTCATGCTCGACGTCCTCACCGGACCCGACGGCCGTGACTGGTCGGCGCTCCCGCCGCCCGCCACGCCGTTCGCGGAGGTCCGGCCGCCAGACGACCTTGGCGGGCTGCGCGTCGCCTACAGCCCGACCCTCGGCTACGCCTCGGTCGAGCCGGAGGTCGCGGCGCTGGTCACGGCCGCCGTCGGCGTGTTCGCCGAGCTGGGCGCGAAGGTGGAGCAGGTCGATCCCGGCTTCGACGACCCGGTGCACGACTTCGAGGCCCTCTGGTTCGCGGGCGCCGCCAAGGTGGTCGAGCCTCTCTCCCCGGCCCGCCGCGCCGAGCTGGACCCCGGGCTGCGCGAGGTCATCGAGGAGGGCGCGCGGCTGTCGGCCCTCGACTATCTGGAGGCCACCGCCACACGGGTGCGGCTGGGACGGATCATGGGCACCTTCCACGAGGAGTACGACCTCCTGCTCACCCCGACCCTTCCGATCACCGCCTTCGAGGCCGGACGGGAGGCACCGCAGGGCGCCCGTGCCCGCTGGACCGGCTGGACGCCGTTCACCTACCCGTTCAACATGACCCAGCAGCCGGCGGCGAGCGTCCCGTGTGGTTTCACCGCCGCCGGCCTCCCGGTCGGCCTGCAGGTGGTAGGCCCACGCCATGCCGACGCCTTGGTGCTCAGCACGTGCGCGGCGTACGAACGCGCAAACCCCTGGCACGCCCACCGGCCCCCCGTCGGCCCCACCTGACCGTGATGGTCAGTCGACTGTGTGGTCAGTCGACGGTGCTGGCCAGTTGACTGAGTGGTCAGTCGAACGTGATGACTGAGCGGCCTCGGGCGGTGCCTTCGGCCATTGCGGCCAGGATGGCCGGTGCGTCCTCCAGTTGGACCTGGGTGACCTCCGGGAGGATGTCGTGCGCGGCGGCGAAGTCGAGGGTGTCGCGCATGTCCTTTGGGGAGCCCGACGGCAACCCCATGACTCGGCGGCGGCCCAGCACGAGGCCGATGGGGGCGAGCGTGATCGGCTCTGGGCCGTATCCGAGGTAGAGCAGGGTTCCGTCGGGGCGTAGGCCGCCGAACGCGGCCAGGCCGGTGGCGGTGTCGGGCGCGGTGTTCATCGCCAGGTCCGCGCCGCCGTCCCAGGCGAGCAGAGCCTCGGCCGGGTCCTGCTCCTCGGTGGCGACGAAGACCTCGGCGCCGAGCTCGCGCATCTCGTTCTCGGTGCGGCGCGATCGGGAGACCACGGCGACCCGGGTGCCCATGGCGACGGCGAAGCGGACGGCCATCGTGCCCACGCCGCCGGTGCCGAGCACGGCGACCTTCGACCCGGCGACCGCGCCGCCCTGGCGAAGCCCGTTGAACGCGGTGATCCCGGCGCACATCAGCGGCGCCGCGGCGACCGGGTCCAGGTTCGTGGGCAGCGGGGTCACGAAGCCCGCGCGGGCGATGAAGTACTCGGCGTATCCGCCGTCGTGGTTGACGCCGGTGACGTGCTTGGGCCCGGCGCAGAGCATCTGGTCGCCACGCACGCAGTAGTCGCAGCGGCCGCAGGACGTGTAGAGGAACTGTGCCCCGACGGGGGTGCCGACGTCCGGCCAGCCGACCCCCTGGCCCAGCGCGGCGACGACACCGCTGATCTCGTGGCCGGGGACGACCGGGAAGTGGCCGAACGGGTAGTGGCCGTGGAACTGGTTGACCTCGGAGTAGCACATGCCGCAGGCGGTCACCTTCACCAGGATCTCGCCGGGGCCGGGCTCAGGCACGTCACGTTCGACCAGCTCAAGCGGTTTGTGCGGGGCGTTGAGGACGGCGCTGTGCATGAAACTTCCTCTCGTTTAGCGTCGATATACGGTTCTGCTTATCGACGGTATATCAATGTAGCGATGGTTTGCAAAATTTTGTAGCATCGATGTCATGAGTACTCAGGATGACGCCAGGGAACGGATCTTGCGGGCCGCGTCCCAGCTGCTCGCCGAGGCGAACGGCGAGCCCGTGTCCACCCGCGCCATCTGCACGGCCGCCGGGGTCGGGGCACCGACCCTGTATCACCACTTCGGGGACAAGGAGGGCCTCTTCGACGCCGTGGCGAGCCGTGGCTTCGAGGAGTACCTGGTGGAGAAGCGCGCGCAGCCGAGTACGGGTGATCCGGTGGACGACCTGCGGCGCGGCTGGGACTTGCACGTGGAGTTCGGTGTCACCCACCCGGCGATCTACGTGCTCATGTACGGCGGCACCCGCACGCCCGCCGCCGCCAAAGAAGCCCAGGCCATCCTGCTCGGCCTGCTCGAACGGGTCGCGCACGCCGGGCGCCTCCGGGTGCCGGTCGAGACGGCGGCGCGCATGGTCCATGCCGCCGGTGCCGGTGTCACGATGACGCTGATCGCCGACCCCGACCCCGAACCCGACTCCGGTGGTCTGTCCGCTCGCACTCGCGAGGCAGTGCTGGCTGCGATCGCCGCGCCCGCAGGTGTCGAGAGAGCCGAAGGCGGGGTGGGACTCGAAAACGGGGCGGGTGCCGAAGCTGGGATGGGTGCCAAGGGCGGGATGGGTGCCGAAGGTGGTGTGGGTGTCCGCGCCATCGCCCTGCGTGCTGCGCTCGACGCCGACGGGGCCGCGCCGCTCAGCGCCGCCGAGGCCGCCCTGCTCCGCGAGTGGCTGGACCGGCTCGCCCGTTAGGTGGCGGTCCGGCTATGGTCGCGGGGCGCTGGAGGCGCTAGTGTCCCAAGCAAGCACATGCTCGGTTTTGGGAGGCTCCATGCGCCGCGGCGTTCACCTGCTCGAAGAGGTCGAGTTCCACCCGATGAACTCCCGCCGGCCACTGGAGTACCTGCGCTGGCTGACCGACTACAAGCGAGAGGACGACCGGCTCGCCGAGGGCGCGCACGAGCTCACCGAGGGCATGTCGATCCGTTCCCGGGAGATCGACCTCGTCGGCGCGTTCTACGCCGTCGGCATCACGGGGCACCCGCAGTTCAAGGTGGTGACCCTCTGGGACTGCCACGGCGGCTGGGACGGCGGCTGGCGGCAGATGCTGGAGATCTACGACGACGTCAAGGAGAACCTCTTCCTCTCCGACATCGACGACCTGCGGTTCTCCGCGTTCTCCCGGCCGCTCGGGGCGGCGCCCGGCAGCCCCGCGTTGGCCGACGTCCTGGCCGAGGGATACGCCGCGCCGCTCTACCTCTTCGAGAGCGCCGAGGTCCGGCCGGGCGCGGCGCTCGACTACCTGGAGGCCGTGCGCGAGGAACGTGCCCCGATGCTGGCCGAGCACGGGCACCGGCTGATCGGCTCGTACGAGGTCCAGTTCTGCGACACCGAGGTGGTCACCCTCTGGGGGACCGACATCGACGCGCACCTGGGCCTGCAGCGTGCCCGCGACGCCGCACTGGGCATGGACGACGAGGTCGAGCCTGATCATCGGCTCGTCTCCTGGCGCAAGCGGGCCCGCGAGTTCCTGTCCGGGCCGTGGCGGGAGAACCTGCTCAGCCCCTATCCCGGCAGCAAGCTGGCCCCACGGGATTAACGGGACTAATCCGTCAGCTCCTTTTTGCGCCGCCGCTCCTCACGGCGGGCCTTGCGCTTGACGGTGACCCCGCCCCAGAACGCCAGCCCGGTGACGACGACGCGCGGCGCGCCCGGAACGCCCGGGCCGCTCGCCGTGTGGTCGAACCCGCCCATGATCCCGATGCCCTTGACGTGCACGGTGAGGTCATCCGGCGCGATCACGTCGATGCCGCCCATGATGGCGAACGCCCGGATGCGTACCTCCTGGCCGGGAACGAACCGGGCTTCGCGCAGGTCGACCTTGCCGCCGCCCCAGAACGCGAACCCGGTGAACTTGGCCGGGACGTTCCACACGCCCTGGCGCTTGAACTCGCTGCAGAACGCGAAGCCCCTCCGCCACGAGGGGGCGTCGGTGATCGGCGCGCCGAAGACAGGCGGGCCGGACGGATGCGGTGCGGAGCCGGTGACCGGGAGATCCCTGGTGATCGGCTCCAGCTCGGCGTAGGTCTTGGCGGCGTAGACCGCGGTGAGCCGGTCGTCCAGCTCGTCCAGGCCCAGTCGGCCCTCGCCCGCGGCTTCGCGCAGGATCTGCGCGACCTGGTCGCGATCAGCGTCCGACGCCCGCATCTCAGGTGGGCCGGGGGATCGCTCGGGGAGGTTCATGTCCCAGAGCCTAAGCCGGTTCGAGGCGTATGACGATGGACTTGGAGGTCGGTGTGTTACTGATCTCGGCTGTGCTGTCCAGCGGCACCAGGACGTTGGTCTCGGGGAAGTACGCGGCGGCGCAACCCCGCGCCGTCGGGTAGGCCACGATCCGGAAGCCGGGCGCACGCCGTTCCACCCCGTCGGACCACTCCGAGACCAGGTCGACCATCGCGCCGTCCGCGAATCCGAGCTCGGCCAGGTCGTCCTCGTGCACGAACACCACGCGCCGGCCTGCCTTGATGCCTCGGTAGCGATCGTCCAGCCCGTAGATCGTGGTGTTGTACTGGTCGTGGCTCCGTACGGTCTGCAGCAGCAGCCGTCCCTCCGGCACGCGCAGCACGTCCAGGGCGTTGACCGTCAGGTTGGCCTTGCCGGTGGCGGTGGGGAAACGGCGGTCGTCGCGCGGGCCGTGCGGGAGGGTGAAGCCGCCGGGCTCACGGATCCGGTCGTTGAAGGCCTCGAAGCCCGGTACGACACGGGACACGTGGTCGCGGATCACGTCGTAGTCGCGCTCCATCGCGTCCCAGTCGATGTCCCCGTCGCCGTCTCTGCCGCTGTCCCTGTCCCTGTCCCTGTCGTGCAGCGTCGCGCGGGCCAGCCCGCACACGATGGCGACCTCGGACTTGAGCTGCGATGACGCGGGAGCCAGACGGCCGCGCGAGGCGTGGACCATGCCCATCGAGTCCTCGACGGAGACGAACTGCTCCCCGCCCGCTTGCACATCGCGTTCCGTACGGCCGAGCGTCGGCAGGATCAGCGCCTGCTCACCGGTCACGGCGTGCGAGCGGTTGAGCTTGGTCGAGACCTGCGCGGTCAGGCGGCACGAGCGCATCGCCGCCTCGGTGACCGCCGAGTCGGGAGTGGCGCGCACGAAGTTGCCGCCCATCCCGAGGAACACCTTGGCCCTGCCGTCCCGCATCGCGCGGATCGCGTCCACCGTGTCGAAGCCGTGCTCGCGCGGCGGCTCGAAGCCGAACTCCTTGGCCAGCGCGTCGAGGAACGCGGCGGGCGGCCGTTCGAAGATGCCCATCGTCCGGTCGCCCTGCACGTTGGAGTGCCCGCGGACGGGGCACACGCCCGCGCCCGGCCGCCCGATGTTGCCGCGCAGCAGCAGGAAGTTGACCAGCTCGCGGATGGTCGGCACCGAGTTGCGGTGCTGAGTGAGGCCCATCGCCCAGCAGACCACGATCCGGTCGGCGGCCAGCACGTCCCCGAGCGTCGCTGCGATCTCGCCCCGGGTCAGGCCCGTGGCCTCCAGCACGTCGTCCCAGTTCAGCGCCCGGACGTGGCGTTCGAACGCCTCGAACCCCGCGGTGTGGCCGGTCAGGAACTCCCGGTCGACGGCGTCGGGCGCCTCCGATTCCAGGAGCAGCCGGCCCAGGGCCTGGAAGAGCGCGAGGTCGCCGTTCAGCCGGATCTGCAGGAACCGGTCGGCGAGGGAGGTCCCGCGACCCGCGATGCCGGACGGGCGCTGCGGGTTCTTGAACCTCATCAGCCCCGCCTCGGGCAGCGGGTTGACCGCGATGATCCGCGCTCCGGACCGCTTCGCCTCTTCCAGCGCCGACAACATGCGCGGGTGGTTGGTGCCCGGGTTCTGCCCCACGACGAAGATCAGGTCGGCCTGGTGGAGGTCCTCCAGGAGCACCGAGCCCTTGCCGATGCCGATCGTCTCGTTGAGCGCCGAGCCGGACGACTCGTGGCACATGTTGCTGCAGTCCGGGAGGTTGTTGGTCCCGAACGCGCGGGCGAAGAGCTGGTAGGCGAACGCGGCCTCGTTGCTGGTCCGGCCCGAGGTGTAGAACAGCGCCTCGTCGGGGGAGTCCAGCGCGTTCAGCTCAGCGGCGAGCAGGCCGAACGCCTCGTCCCACGACACCGGCTCGTAGTGCTCGGCGCCCGCACGCTTGATCATCGGCTCGGTCAGCCGGCCCTGCTGCCCCAGCCAGTGATCGGAACGCTCCGCCAGCTCGGCCACGGTGTGGCGGGCGAAGAACTCGCGGGTGATGCGCCGCGTCGTGGCCTCCTCCGCGACCGCCTTCGCGCCGTTCTCGCAGAACTCGGCGACGTGCCGCTTGTCGCCCTCCGGCCACGCGCAGCCAGGGCAGTCGAAACCCTGCTTCTGGTTGACCTGGAGCAGCGTCAGCGCCGTGCGCTTGGCGCCCATCTGGTCGAACGACTGGCGCAGCGCGTGCGTCACGCCGGGGATACCGGCGGCCGTGTCCTTGGGCGCCGAGACCTTCAGGCCCTCGTCACCGGTGTCCTCAACGGGTGCTTTGCGGCTCATTGCAACTGATCCTGGCTCTTCGCGGGCTGATCCTGGCTCGTTGGTGCTGGTCCTGGCTTATTGGTGCTGGTCCTGGCTCATATAGTCCTACTGTCGCATGCCGGGGGGCAGTGCCCGGTCACTCGCTGATCGTGATTAGGTAGTCGTATGGCGGGCGAGACGGCGAAATCGGCTACGGCGAAGGCGGATCGGGGTACGGAGGTCACCACCCCACCCGAACTGCTCGCCGCCCCGGGATACGTGGCCCGCCGCCTCTACCAGTCGTACGTCGCGCTCTGGACCCGCCTGGTGGACCCGGTCCTCACCGGCCCGCAGTTCGCCGTGCTGACCGCGGTGAACAAGTACCCCGGCGTCGACCAGGGGTCGCTGGCCGCCTCGGTCGCGCTCGACCGTTCCACGATGGCCGACATCGTGCGGCGGCTGGAGGACAACGGCCTGATCGTCCGGCACACGGCGACGCACGACGGGCGCCGCAAGCTGCTCTACCTCACGGGCGAGGGGGAGCGGCGGCTGGACGAGGTCAACCGCCGGGCGAGGCAGCTCGACGAGGACCTGATGCGCGGTCACTCGGCCGCTGACCGGGACCGCTGGCTGCGGGAGATGACCTCGCTCGCCGCCCACTGGGAGAGCCTGCTCGCCGAGTAACCCCGGCGTTCCACCGCGTAACCCCAGCGTTCCACCTCGTAACCCCAGCGTTCCGCCTTCCCTCAGCCCCCACCCAACCACCCTTCCAACGGACGAAACTTCGTTTCGGCCGCCTCGTTTCGGCCCAGTTAAATCGAGCGCCGGGTCTTGCTTTTCTGAGATCGTCCGTGTTCGGATTAGTTAGTCCGAACACGGAGCATCTTCGAATCCTTCGTGGATCGGTTGTCTGTGCCGCGTTTCCGATCGCTTGGAGGAGCTTTGACGGCGAGCCAGTCGTACAGCGTCACGATCGTCGGAGGTGGCCTCGGCGGGCTGACCGCCGCGCTCGCGCTCCGGCAGCGGGGGCTGCGCGTCACCGTCCTGGAGCAGGCCGAGCAGCTCGGCGAGGTGGGCGCCGGCATCCAGACCGCGCCGAACGCCAGCCGCGTCCTGATGGCGCTCGGACTCCGCTCGCAGCTGGAGGCCATCCACACCGAGCCGCTCGACCAGGTGCGGCGCCGGTGGGAGGACGGCAGCGTCATCGCGGTGACCCCGCTCGGTGACTTCTGCAAGCGCACGCAAAACGCTCCGTACTGGCACTACCACCGCGCCGACCTCCACAAGGTGCTGCTGGACGCCTGCCTTTCGCCGGACACCCCCGGCCCCATGGTCGAGGTGCATACCGGCAGCAAGGTGGTCTCGATCGACCAGAGCGACCCCGCCCGTCCGGTCGCCGTGACGGCGGCGGGAATGCGGCACGAGTCCGACGTGCTGGTCGGCGCCGACGGCATCCGGTCCGGCGTCCGCGACGCCCTCGGCATGCCCGACACCCTGCTCTTCTCCGGGGAGATGGCCTACCGCGTGCTCATCCCCGGAGACAAGATCGCCGCCGATCCGGCGACCCGCTGGCTGGTGGACCGGTTCCAGAGCACGATCTGGTACGGGCCCGACCGGCATCTCGTGCACTACATGATCCGCGGCGGCCAGTACCTCAACGTCGTCGCGATCGTCCCCTGCTCCCCAGAAGTGGAGGAGCTGTGGACCGTCTCGGCCACCGTTGACGAGCTCGTCGAGGCCTTCCCGGGCTGGGACGACCGGGTGGCCTCGATGCTCTCCAAGGCGGAGGGTGAGATCTCCGCCTGGGCCATGTACCACCGCCGCCGCGATCCGGTGTGGGTGGACGGGCATGTGGCCCTGCTCGGCGACGCCTGCCACGCGATGCTGCCCTACCAGGCGCAGGGCGCGTCACAGGCGATGGAGGACGCGGCCGTGCTCGCCGAGGAGCTCGGCTCGGTCCCGGTGACGGGCGTGGCGGGGGCGCTCGCCCGTTATGTGGCGCGGCGCGCCAAACACGCCGGGATGGTCCAGGACGCGGCCTGGCGCAACATGAGGTTCTACCACCTGCCGGACGGGCCTGAGCAGCGCGAACGCGACGCCAAGCTCAAGAACTTCGGTGGCGAGTCCGATGTCTCCTACGAGTGGCTCTGGAGCGGCACGCCGCTCAACGACCCCGACCAGGAGTCCTTCGCCTACCAGTTCCGCGGTTAGAGCCACTCAACTGCAGCACCCTTCCACCGCAGCACCCCTCACCGCAGCACTCTTCACCGCACATGGCGGGAGCCTCCATGAAGACAGGAAACCAGATCGTCCAGGAACTGCCCTGGAAGTGGGGCGTCCAAGGAAAGATCTTCATCATCGGCGGTCTCGGCTACATGTTCGACGCCTGGGACGTGGCGCTCAACGGATTCCTCACCCCTCTGCTCGCCAAGCACTTCGAACTGTCGGTCGGCGAGAAGGGCCTGATCGCCACGGCGAACCTCATCGGCATGGCGGTCGGCGCCGTCGCCTGGGGCACGATCGCCGACCGGATGGGCCGCAAGAAGGCCTTCAGCCTCACGCTGCTGATCTTCGCGCTGTTCTCGATCCTCGGCGCGCTGTCGCCGAGCTACGAGGTCTTCCTCCTGTTCCGCTTTCTGGCGGGCGTCGGCCTGGGCGGCTGCATCCCGGTCGACTACGCGCTGGTCGGGGAGTTCTCGCCGAGCCGGCTGCGCGGCAAGATCCTCTCGGCGATGGACGTCTGGTGGCCGATCGGCGCCACCTTCTGCGGGGTGGCCGCCACCCTGCTGGAGCCGGTCCAGGGCAACTGGCGCTGGATGCTCGCTGTGATGATCATGCCGGCGCTGCTGCTGTTCTGGGTGCGGCGCGGTATCCCCGAGTCACCGATGTACCTCGCCAAGGCGGGACGTGAGGCCGAGGCACGCGAGATCATCGACGATCTGGTGGCGCGGACCGGCACCCCCGCCGAGCCCTACGTCATCACCGCACCACCCGAGGAGACGGGCGGACCGCGAGGCCTGCGCGCCGCTCTTTACCAGCTCCGCCTGGTGTGGAGCTTCAGCCCGCGCATAACGTCGGTGGCGTGGACGCTGTTCGTCACGGTCATGACCGTCTACTACGTCGCGCTGAGCTGGATGCCCACGATCCTCAAGGAGGAGGGCTACACCGACGCCGCCGCGTTCGCCAAGACCACCCTGATGACGGGCGTCGGCATCGTCGGCGTGCTCCTGTCGGCCTGGCTGGTCGAGGTCGTCGGCCGCAAGTGGGTCATCGGCGTCTCGGCGCCGGTGTCGGCGGCGGCCCTGGTCGCCTTCGCGGCCTCGCTCGACCTGCAGACCACGGCGCTGGTGTGGCTCGGCGTCTTCGGCTTCATGATCCAGGTCACCATCCCGGTGCTGTACGCGTACGTGGCGGAGCTCTACCCCACCCATATCCGGGCCAGCGGGTTCGGCTGGGCGTCGTCGGCCAGCCGGGTGGTGTCGGGGTTCATCCCGTTCATCTTCGGCACACTGCTCTGGCCCGCGCTCGGCCTGACCTGGACGTTCGCCGCCCTGGGCGGCGTGACCGTCGTGGTGGTCCTGTGGATGGCGGCCGGTGCGCCGGAGACCAAGGGCCGGGAACTCGACCACGTCACCGAGCCCGCGCCGAGGCCCGGCGAGGAGCCCGACCCCGTCCCCGTGAGGGCGTGACGGAACGATGAAGCCCGCGCCCTTCACCTACCATCGCGCCCGCGATGTCGCCGGGGCCATCGATCTGGTGGCCGAGCTGGGCCCGGACGCGAAGTACATCGCCGGAGGCCAGAGTCTGGTCGCGATGATGAACTTCCGGCTGGCCCGCCCGTCCCACCTGGTCGACCTCGGCGGCCTGTGGAGCGAGCTCGCCCATGTACGGCGGGACGGCGACTCCGTCCGGATCGGCGCCCTCACCACGCACCATGAGGTCGAGACGGCGGGCCTCGGGTTCGTCAGCGAGGCGATGGGGTGGATCGGCCACCTGCCCATCCGTACCCGGGGAACGGCCGGCGGCAGCCTCGCCCACGGCGACGCCACCGCCGAGTGGTGCCTGCTCGCGCTGCTCCTGGACGCGGAGATCATCGTGCAGGGGCCGGACGGGCGCCGCACGATCGCGGCAGGCGAGCTGTTCCTCGGCTTCTTCTCCACCACGCTGGAGCCAGAGGAGATCATCATCGAGATCGTCTTCCCGCGTTCCGGCCGCCGGGCCGCGCTCACCGAGTTCGCCGAACGGCGCGGCGACTTCGCCACGGTGGCCGCCGCCGTGGACCTGGAGACCTCCGCCGTGGTGCTGGGCGGCGTCGCGCCCGCGCCCGTCCGCGTTCCAGAGGCCGAGGCCGTGCTGGCCTCGGGCGGATCGTTCGCCGACTGCGCCGAGGCAGCCGCAGCGGCGATCGATCCGCCCGGTGACACCAACGGAAGCGCCGAATACCGCAGGGTCCTCACCCGGACCCTGGTGGCCCGAGCCTGCGAGGAGGCCCAGTCATGAAGGCCACCGAGTCATGAAGGGCACTCAGCCATGACCGAGCGACGAGGGACGTGGGTCGGCTCGTCGGTGGGCCGTCGCGAGGACCCGCGCTTGCTGACCGGGCAGGGCCGGTTCGTGGACGACATCCATCTGCCGCGGATGTTGCACGCTCAGTTCGTGCGCAGCACGATCGCGGCGGGGACCGTCGTCTCGATCGACCTGTCCGCGACGCTGGCCGTGCCGGGCGTCGTCGCCGCGTACACGGCCGCCGATCTGGATATTGGCGACATCACGGCCATCTTGGACCGGCCGCGGTCGGAGTTCGTGCCGACGGCCATGCCCGTGCTGGCGCGGGATCGGGTGCGGTACGTGGGCGAGCCGCTCGCGATCGTGCTCGCCGAAGATCCCTACGCGGTCGAGGACGGCCTCGAAGCGGCGCGCGTGACCTATGACGCGGGTGCCCCCGTGTTGTCGGACGAGGCCGCGATGGCGCCCGGCGCGCCGCTCGTCCACGACGTGGCGGCGGGGAACGTGCTCGTGGACGTGTCGATGTTCGCGACGGAGGGCATCGACCGGATCATCGACGAGGCGCCGTGCGTCGTGCGCGTCCGCGCCAAGACCGGGCGCCAGAACGCGCTGCCGCTGGAGACCAGGGGAGTGGTCGCGAGCTGGGACGCGCGGGACGAGCAGCTGCTCGTCCAGACCTGTACGCAGGTGCCCCACCAGGTTCGCACGGTGATGGCCGGGTGCCTCGGCCTGGCAGAACGATCGGTGCGCGTGCTGGTGCCCGACATGGGCGGCGGCTTCGGCCTGAAATGCGTGGTCGGCCGGGAGGAGATCGCGGTCGGCGCGGCCTGCCTGAAGGCGAGGCGGCCGGTGAAGTGGATCGAGGACCGCCGGGACGCCCTGACCGCCTCGTTCCTGGCTCGTGAGCAGCGGTACGACGTGCGCGCCGCCTTCGACGGTGCCGGGCGCATCCTCGCGCTGGACGCCGACATCGTGTGCGACATGGGCGCGTACTCCTGCTATCCGTTCACGGCGGGCATCGAGCCGCTCATGGCGTCGGCCGAGCTGCCAGGCGTCTACAAGGTGCCGGCCTACCGCGTTCGCGGCCGTGCCGTCACGACCAACAAGGCGCCGACCGCCCCCTACCGGGGAGTGAGCCGCCCGCAGATCGTCATGGTGATGGAGCGGCTCGTCGAACGGGCCGCCCGCGAGCTGGACCTGGACCCGGTGGAGATCCGCCGCCGCAACCTGATCACCGAGTTCCCGTACACCGGGATCAACGACGTCACCTACGACCCCGGCTCGTACCTGGAGTCGCTCGATCTGTGCGAACGCGTGCTCAAGGACGAGGGCTGGTACGAACGGCGTGGCGACAGCCGTTACATCGGCATCGGCTACTCCTGCTTCAGCGAACGGACCGGCTACGGCTCGGCGGCGTTCGCCAAGCGCAAGATGGCCGTGGTGCCCGGTTTCGACATGGCCGAGATCCGGATGGATCTCAGCGGCAGCGTCACGGTCACCACGGGGACGATGAGCCACGGCCAGAGCCACGAGACGACGCTCGCCCAGATCGTCGCCGACCGGCTCGGCCTCGACATCGCCGAGATCAAAATCCATCAGGGTGACACCGACCGCATCACGTACGGATTCGGCACGTTCGCCAGTAGATCCGCAACCATCGGCGGCAGCGCCGTGGCCCGCGCCGCGACCATCTTGGGCGAACGGCTCCTGGCCCTGGGCGCTCACCTCCTCGAAACGACGTACGACAACGTCGAGCTGGACGCCGCGCGGGTCCGCCGCCGCGACGACGGCCGTGCCCTCTCGTTCGAGGAACTGGCCGACGTCGCCTATCTGAAGGCCCACCTGCTGCCGAAGGACGCCGACCCCGGGCTCACCGCGAGCGCGACGTTCGACGTCCAGGGTGACGGCACGTTCAGCAACGCCGCCCACGGCGTGGTCGTCGAGCTGCACCCGGGCACCGGCCAGGTCGAGATCCTGCGCTACGTGTGCGTCGAGGACTGCGGCGTCGCGATCAACCCGCAGGTCGTCGAGGGGCAGGCGCGCGGCGGCATCGCCCAGGGCATCGCGGGCGCCCTCTTCGAAGAGGTCACCTACGACGAGCAGGGCGAGCCGTCCTGCGCCAGCTTCATCGACTACAAGGTCCCGACGGCCAGCGAGATCCCCGACATCTCGGTCCACCACCTGGAGACGCCCTGCGCGTTCACCGAGAGCGGCGCCAAGGGCGCGGGCGAGGGCGGCACGATCGGCGCCCCCGCCGCCGTCCTCAACGCCGTGAACGACGCGCTGCGCCCCACCGGGGTCGAGCTCGACGACACCCCTATCCGCCCGGAGACCGTCCAGCGGGCGCTGGCCGCGATCGGAGTGTTCGCATGACGTGTTCATGGTCGCGGCTCCGCCGCTCCGGGTTTCTCCTCAATCCAGACAAGGCGGCGCCATGACCGAGAAACTGCTGATCAGCCTCACCGTCAACGGGCGCACGCACGACGACCTCGTGATCGAGTCGCGGCACACACTCGTGGACGTGCTGCGGCATCAGATCGGCCTCACCGGCACCCACGTCGGTTGCGAGCACGGCATCTGCGGCGCCTGCACCGTCCTGCTCGACGGCGCCCCGGTCCGCGCCTGCCTGGTCTTCGCCGCCCAGGCCGAGGGCCGCGACGTCCGCACGGTCGAGTCGCTCGCCTCCGACGGCGAGATGAACGACCTGCAACGGGCGTTCTCCGCCCACCACGGGCTGCAGTGCGGCTTCTGCACACCCGGTTTCCTGATGCTCGCCGAGGGGTTTCTCGCCGAACGCCCCGACGCCACCCGAGAGGAGATCCGCGAGGTCGTGTCCAGCAACCTCTGCCGGTGCACCGGCTACCAGACCATCGTCGACGCGATCGAGGACTGTGCCAGAGCCCGGGAGGAGGCCCGATGATCCTGGAGAACGAGATCACCGTGGCCGCAGCCCCAGGCGAGCTCTTCACTCTGATCAACGACGTGGAACGCGTCGTCACGTGCCTTCCCGGCGCCGCCCTCGAGGGCCGCGACGGCGACACCTACCGCGGCGGCGTCAAGGTCAAGGTCGGCCCCATCACCGCCGCGTACGCGGGGACCGTGCGCTTCCTGGAGGTGGACGAAGCCCGCCGGCACCTCCGGCTCCAAGGCCGCGGCGCCGACACGCACGGCAGCGGCGACGCCGAAGCCGAGCTGAGCCTGACCATCGATGAGGCACCCGAGGGCTCGGTCCTCCGCATCAAGACGGACCTGCTGATTCGCGGCAAGCTGGTGCAGTTCGGGAAGGGCGCGATCGTCACGGTCTCGAACCGCCTCCTGCAGCAGTTCGCCCAGAACCTCGCCGCCCTGATCGAGGCCGACCGCACCGGCGTGCCCGTCCAGAAACCCGCCGCCCCGGAGCCCGCCACGGTCTCGGCGCTGGTCCCGCCGTCCGCCGCCAAGTACGCGCCGATCGCCGCCGCGTTCGCCGTCGGCCTCTTCCAAGGCTGGCTGCTGGGCAAGCTGAACGCGCAGTCCCGCGAGCTCAAGGCACTGCGCCGTGGCTGAGGACCTCTCCGGCGCCGAGCTCGCCGAGACCTATTCCACCGCGGGCTTCGGCAGCCCGGTCCGCCGCGGCGACCGCCCAGCGCTGATCATCGTCGACCTCACGAACGGCTTCACCGACCCCGCGTACCCCTCGGGCGCGGACCTGTCCGACGTCGTCAAGGCCACCGCCACCCTGATCGAAAGCGGCTCCGCACCGGTCATCTTCACCACGATCGCGTACACCCACTCCGAACTCGACACCGTGACCTGGCTGCACAAGGCACCCGGCATGCGGGTGATGCGCGAGGGCACCCCGGCCGTGGAGATCGACGCCCGCCTACCGCGCAACCCCGGCGACATCCTGATCACCAAGAAGGGCGCCTCCGCGTTCTTCGGTACGACTCTCGCCGCGACCCTGACCGCGCTCCGCTGCGACACCGTCCTGGTCTGCGGCGCCACCACCAGCGGCTGCGTCCGCGCCACCGCCGTCGACGCCGTCCAGTCAGGCTTCTCCGTCCTGGTGCCCCGCGAGTGCGTCGGCGACCGCGCCGCCGGCCCGCACGACGCCAACCTCTTCGACATCCAGGCCAAGTACGGCGACGTGATCAGCCTCGCCGACGCCTGCGACTACCTGGCGGGAGCCCATGCCTGACCGCATCCTCACCCAGTCAGCCCTCGCGGACCTGGCCGACGTCCCAGCCCAGAGCCGCTGGACGACCTCGAACGGCCTGCGCCTCCACGCCCTCGACTACGGCGGCCCCGGGACACCCCTGATCATCGTCCCCGGCATCACCAGCCCGGCGATCGCCATGGATTTCGTGGCCCGCGAACTCACCGACCTGGTCCGCCCGATCGTCCTCGACGTGCGAGGCCGGGGCTTCTCCGACGACGGCCCCTCGTACACCCTCCAGGACTACGCCGCCGACACCGAGGCACAGATCGCCGGCCTTGATGACCCGATCCTCCTAGGCCATTCCATGGGCGCCCGCATCGCCGCCCTGGTCGCCACCAAAACAACCTTGCGCGGAACGATCCTGGTGGACCCGCCCATGAGCGGCCCAGGCCGCGGTCCGTATCCCACCACCCTCGCCGCCTTCCAAGCCCAGCTCTCTGAGGCTAAACACGGCACCACAGCCGACAAGGTCGCCCAATCGTGGCCCCGCTGGCCCCGCCGCGAACAAGAGCTACGCGCCCGCTGGTTGTCCAGCTGCGGCGCCGACGCGATCGCCGCCACCCACCAGGGCTTCGAGACCGAGGACTTCTTCGACATCTGGCCCGCCGTCCCGGCCCCCACGACCCTGGTCTACGGCGCCGAGAGCCCCGTGGTGACGTCCGCCGGAGCCGCCGAGGCCGCCCACACCAACCCCGCCGCCCGCCTCCTCGAAGTCCCCGCCGCAGGGCACATGGTCTTCTGGGACAACCCTCAAGCCGCCCTGAAGACCACCCGGGAGATCCTGCGCGCCCTCGTCTAGTGGCCTGCGCCCGTCGGGCCATGCCACACGATTTCCGTCAGGCTCGCGGCGGCACCTCGCCGTGCTCCAAGCCCTGGCGGATGGCGTCGACCAGCGCTGCCGCGTCGCTGGTGAAGCCCGTAATGAGCAGGCGTCCGCCCTTGCGGCCGTCGCCACCCTTGATCTTGACGACGGTGTAGACGTCCCAGCCCAGCATCTGACCCACCCAGTGGTCCTGCCCCCGGTTGGAAATCCGGCTGATGTGTTCCCAGGGGACGACCCGGAACTGGGTGGCGTGTTCGTACGCCAGACCTCCGGTCCGCAGCCTGAACACCTCGCCGGGCGTCATGAAATAGCGCCGCAGGCATGAGCCGCCCCACCACAGCCCGGCCAGCGCGACCCCGAGCAGCAGCCCGGCCACCAGCTGGCCCCGCTGTCCGTCGGCGAATATCGCGATCAGCACGGGTACCGACACCGCCCCGGCCACCAGGCCCACGAGCAACGAGGTCACCCCCACCGCGCCCCGCCGGGAGTCGTCGGTCTCGAAGCGCCGTACGAACGCCCCCAACTCCTGCTCCGCCGCCCGCACCATCGCGCCTCCCATCGCCGCACCTCGCTAAGGATCACGCAAACGACGGCGCCCACGACCGGATCATGGGCCCTGACCACTAACGGCCAGACACGCACCCGCTGTCAGCCAGACTCGGCGTGCCGGCTGCCGTGTGCCGGCCGCCGCGTGCGAGGTCATCAGAACCTGCGCCTGACTGTCGATCTCGGGAAGGGCCGTTCGTGTAGGAGGTGAAAGCACGAGGAGAGGGAGCGCGACATGGGCAAGATCGTGGTGATCGAGCATCTGACGCTCGACGGTGTGATGCAGGCCCCGGGGCGGCCTGACGAGGACCCGCGGGGTGGCTTCGAGCACGGCGGGTGGGCGCAGGAGCGTAATGACCCGGCCATGGCGGCCGCGATGGGCGAGCGCATGGGGGCGTCCTGGTCGTTGCTGGCCGGGCGGCGGACGTACGTGGACTTCGCGTCGTTCTGGCCGAAGCAGGAGCCCAATCCGTTCACCGACGCGCTCAACCGCGTCCAGAAGTACGTGGTGTCGGCGACGCAGGACGAGCCTCTTGAATGGGTCAACTCCGTGCTGCTCAAGGGTGATCCGGCGGAGACAGTCGCGAAGCTCAAGGGTGGTCTCGACGAAAATCTCGTGGTCTTCGGGAGCGGCGTGCTCGTCCAAGCCCTGATGCGGGCGGATCTGGTCGACGAGTTCGTTCTCCAGATCCACCCGCTCGTGCTGGGGACGGGGCGCCGCCTGTTCGAGGAGAGCACGACCGCCTCGTTGCGGCTCGTCGATTCGGTGACCACCGCTACCGGGGTGGTCATCGCGACCTATGGAGCCCGCTGACCGATGATGACGGTGGCGTTGAGGTCGTCGGAATGGGCTATCCGGGTTTGGAGGCCTGCCTGGGTAAAGGCTTCGCGGGCGGTTTCGGCTTGGCGTTTGCTGGTCTCGATGAAGAGGTGACCGCCGGGGGCTAGCCATTCGGGGGCAGCGGCGGTGACGCGGCGGAGAATGTCGAGGCCATCCGAGCCGCCGTCGAGGGAGACCTTGGGCTCGTGGTCGCGGGCCTCGGAGGGGAGCAGGGGGACTTCGCCCGTGGGGACGTAGGGGGTGTTGGCCACCAGGATGTCGACGCGACCCCGGAGGTGAGCGGGGAGGGGATCGAAGAGATCACCTTCGTACACCTGGCCGTTGGTGATGTTGCGGCGGGCGCAGCGAACGGCAGCGGGTTCGATGTCGGCGGCGTACAGGTCCACCTGGTCGACGTTCGCGGCGATCGCGGCCCCCAGCGCGCCGGAACCGCAGCAGAGATCGAGGACCGTGGTGAGGGGAGTGGCGAGAGTCACGGCCTGGTCGATGAGGAATTCGGTGCGGCGGCGGGGGACGAAGACGCCGGGGGAGACGTGGACGCGGAGGCCGTAGAACTCGGCCCAGCCGAGGACGTATTCGAGCGGGAGTCCGGCGACGCGGCGTTCGACCATGGAGTCGAGCTCGGCTGGGGTGCGGGCCGTGGAGATGAGGAGCTCGGCTTCGTCCTCGGCGAAGACGCAGCCGGCGGCGCGGAGCTTGGTGACGATCGACAAGAGAGCCTCTCGGGATGTGCCGGAGGGTGCTCTCTATCCGAATGGGTGTGAGGTGAGAGCACCCGGCCATGAACTGGCGTTAACGGGACCCACCTCCTCTGATCGTGCCTGGATCAGCAACCTTACCCTGCGCGCCGCGGCCAGATCGTCAGTGAGCGCCGGACAGGAGGCTGCCCGCGTTCGGGACCGTCGTGGCGAGGCCGAGCGTGGACAGGACGCTGTAGGTGGTGGCGGTCGCGGCGGAGAGCACGGGCAGGCCCGCCTCGTCCTGGACTGCCTGGATTGAGGGGAGGGACGGCATCTGGACGCAGGCTGAGAGGACCAGTGCGTCGGCGCTGGTCAGGGATAGTTTCCGCCAGTGGTCGCGGAGGTCGGCCGGGTCTAGGCGGCCTACGGCGAGATTGTCGGGGACTTCCAGGCTCAGGGCGTCGACCACTTCGACGCCCGCGTCCTCGATGTAGTCCACGACCTTCTGGGTGAGCGGCTTCATGTACGGGGTGATGACGGCGATGCGTTTTGCCTTGAGGGCGGCCAGGCCGGTGAGGAGGGCTCCGGCACTGGACACGACGGGGGCCTGCGAGCCCTCGGCGCGGAGGGCCTCGCGGATGGAGTCCTCGGCCGTGCAGTGGTAGCGCGGGCCCTGCGCCATGATCGCCACCAGGCAGGCCGTGGTGACGACGTCGGGGCGGGCGTCCGCGAGCTCGGCTGCGGCGCGTTCGGCCTGGGCGTTCATGGCGCGGAGCTGCTCGGGCGTCACGTGCTGCATGCGGGCGCGGGCGCTGTGGAAGACGAAGCGATCGGCGGGGTATGCGTCCTCGCGGGCCCGGAGCATGCGGGGGAGCTCGGTCTCCATGGTCAGGTTGGAGCTCGGCACGATCAGGCCGATGTGGTGGTCGGTCACTGGATCCTCCGGGTGGCCGGGCGCATCTCGGGGACGACGACATCGCCGTCGCGGACGATCGGCTCGTCGTCCAGGAAAAGGCTGCAACCGCGCATCGGGATGTCGAAGTGGCATGGGGTGTCGTTCGGGCCGCCGAGCTCGTTGTTGGGCCCGATCGAGAACATGACGTTCCCGTAGAACGACCGCAGCTCCATGCCCATGCCACCGGGGAACTGCGTCAGGCCGTGCCACTGCGCGCGCTCGTCGAGACCCCAGCCGACGTGCGACATCCCGTAGCCACGCGGGTCGTTGAAGGACTTGATGTACGAGGAGAGCAGGTCGGCGTCGAGCCCGCCCCGGATGTCGGTGATGAAGCCCTGCTCGATGGTGAGCGTGACGGGGGCCTGCACGTAGGTGTTGAACGGGAGCAGGACGTCGCCGGGGGAGAGCACGATGGTGCCGTCCACGCCGTCGTCGGCTCCGCCGGTGAAGACGAACGCGGCGGGCCAGTGGTCCCAGCGGCCCGGGGTGTCGGTGTAGCCGTATTCGCTGAGAGTCGGGTAGACGCCTAGGTGGTACGTGACGTCCGTGCCAGCGGGGCTCGTGATCCGCATGGTGCCCGCTTTGGCGAGGAGCTCGGCGCCGACCTCCACGCGTTCGCGCAGCTCGGGGGTGGGCATCAGGCGCGCCAGGAGGGGAGCGGGCTCTACGCAGGTCAGGATGCGGGTGCCCGCGTCCTGGATCGCGAACTGCTCCTTGGAGAACAACAGGAACTTCAAGTCGACCAGCATGTCGGCCCGCTTGAGCGCCTCGACGGCCTCCGGGTTGCCGCCCAGGCCGGAGTCGCCCACCGCCCAGGCTCCGGAGAGGTCGAGGGAGTTGGGCAGCCGCATGTGGTACGAGCTCGCGCCCAGGCGGCTCGCCGCGTACAGGAACGCGTCGGCGTAGTCGAGCCGCTCGTCGCCCTGGGAGAGCACGGCGATGGTCTCGCCCTCGTGCACCCCGCTCAGGGTGAGCTGCCGTACGCAGATCTCGTTCAGCAGGTTCTGGTCCATTGCGCGCCTCCACGCTCAGGTAGTCCGGACACGGACGATCTGGCGAAACTAATCCGAACACGGACGAGTTGTGCGGCGCAAGGGGTGAAACAGAGTTGTCACATGTGATCAGCCGCTCATTCCGCCAGCAGGGCGTGCATCATCTCGACCCAGGTGGCGACGAACGTCTCGTCGTCGACCCCGACCGAGGTCACGCCGAGTACGCTGCGGAGCATCCGCGAGGACAGCAGGGAGCCCAGGCCGACGGCCGCCACGGCCGTCGCGCGCTCCGCCGGGAGTTCGGCGCGGTCGCGCAACCAGGCGGCGAACTCGGTGTAGGTGGTGCTCACCAGCTGCTCGACCGCGACCTCGACGAGCTCGGGCCGGCTGCGGGCCTCGGAGACCAGGATCCGCAGCAGTTCCTCCTCGCCGTCCAGCTCGGCCAGGATGTAGCGGGCTGACAGCGTGAGCTCGGCGCGCAGGTCGCCGAGGTCGCCCAGCAGGCGGCGGATGTCGCGCAGCGCGTCCAGCCGGGCCAGGTGCCGCTCGATGCCCGCTCGCAGCACTGCCTCCTTCGTGCGGAAGTGGTGGTAGAGCCCGCCCGCGCCGGGGGTCAGCCCGGCGGCCTTCTCGATCTGGGCGACGCTCGTTCCGCGATAGCCGTTCTCACCGAACAGCTGCATCGCGGCATCGATGATCCGCTCACGGGTCGGGGTTGACTGGCTCACGCTCCTAAGTAAACACTTAGGCGACGGCAGTGTCTACTTACGGGGTCTTGTTCATGGCTGAGGAACCACACGCCATCCGCCGCGGCCGCGTCGTCCGCGCGGCTCCGTTGCTCGGCACGGCGAGCCGCACCGCCGGGGAGGCGGTGGTCGCGTCCCTGCGGAAGCGGGTGACGGGCAAGGACGACGGCGCCGACTTCCACGCCCGGGCCGCCGAGCGTTACGCCCAGCGGCTCGGCCGGTCCAAGGGCGTGCTGATGAAGGCCGGCCAGATCCTTTCGTTCGTCAACTTCACCCCGGCGGTGGACGGCGACTACCAGCGGATCTACCGGGCGGCGCTCCAGCGGCTGCAGGACGACGCGCCGCCCATGCCGTACGAGGTGGCGCGCGGCGTGATCATCGCCGAGCTGGGCGCGCCGCCGGAGGAGCTGTTCGCCGAGTTCGACCGCGAACCGCTCGCGGCGGCGTCGATCGGGCAGGTGCACGCCGCCCGGCTGCACGACGGCAGGCGGGTGGCCGTGAAGATCCAGTATCCGGGGGTGGCGGAGGCGATCCGCTCCGATCTGCAGAACACCGAGCTGCTGGCCACGTTCCTCCAACTGGGCCGCCCGCTGACCGGCGCCATGACCCGGCTCGACGTCAAGGCGCTGGCCCGCGAGGTGACCGAACGCATCGGCGGTGAGCTCGACTACCAGGCCGAGGCCGCCAACCAGAGAGAGTTCGCCGATGCCTACCGGGGCCATCCGTTCATCCGCGTCCCCGAAGTCGTGCCGGAGCTGTGCACCGGCCGCGTCTTCACCCAGGACCTCGCGGACGGGATGCGCTGGCAGGAGGCGCTCCAAGCGGACCAGGAGCTGAAGGACCGCTGGGGCGAGGTGATCTATCGCTTCACGATCGGCAGCATGCGCAGGCTCGGCCTCTTCAACGCCGACCCCCATCCCGGCAACTACCTCTTCAACCCTGACGGCACGGTGACCTTCGTCGACTTCGGCTGTGTCACCCGGTTCACGCCTGAGCAGGTCCGCCGGATCGCCGGCTTCGTCACCGCCACGGTGGACGGAGACGCCGACGCGCTGGCCGCCGCGGTGACGGCCATCGGTTTCATCGACCCGGCGAGTGACGATCCGCCCACGCCCGGGGAGCTGATGGGCTGGTTCGGGTCGTCACTGCGGTCCATGATCGAGCCGCAGCCCTACACGTTCAGCCCCGAGGAAGCGGCGGAGATCGTCCAGAACGCGTTCTCGCCGTTCGGGCCCCACCGTTCGGTGGTCCGGCAGCTGACCACGGGGCCCGCCTATCTGTTCCTCATGCGCATCGACATGGGCATGACGGCTGTCCTGGGCGACCTGCGCGCCACCGGCCACTGGGACGGCATCTGCAGGGAATGGGACCGCGGCGGGCCGCCCGCCACCCCGCTCGGCGAGCAGGACCAGGAATTCTGGAAGGAGCATCGTGACAACGGGAACCTTCACCGAGCCGGTTCGGTGGGCGGATGAGCTCCGGTCCTTCGTCGTCGCCGGATTCGACGAGGCGTCGGAAGTGCTGCGCGGGCAGGGCTGGAGCAACGATCCGCACCGCAACCCGATCGCGCCGGTCATCCTGAGGACGCTTCCGCCCGGCATCCTGCTCTTCATGGACCCGCCCGACCACACGCGGCTGCGGCGCCTGGTCGCGCCCGCGTTCACGCCGCGCGCGGTGGAACGGCTCCGGCCACGGGTCGTCGCCGTGATCGACGCCGTGCTGGACGGGCTCTTCGACGAGGGCGACGAGATCGATCTCATGGCGGAGGCCGCCTACCTGATCCCGCTGGCCGTGATCGCGGAGCTGCTCGACGTGGGGGTGGAGGGCGCCGAGGTGTTCCGGGCCGAGACGCCGGCGCTGGTCCGCATGCTGGAGATCGGCCTGAGCGACGACGATCTCGAACGGAGCCTGGCCGCCTCGCAGGAGCTCGCGATGTTCCTGCTGCCGGTGCTCAGCGAGCGCCAGCGGCATCCCGGCGACGACTTCATCAGCGGGCTCTTCGCCGAGGGCGAGCTGACCCTCGAAGAGGCGCTGGGGACGTGCGTTCTGCTGCTCGCCGCGGGACACGAGACGACCGCGAACCTCATCGGCAACGGCACCCTCGCGCTGTTGCGGCATCCCGGCCAGGTGCCGCACCTCCACGCGGATCCCGGACGCGCCGTCGAGGAACTGCTGCGCGCCGAGTCACCGGTCAAGCTGGCCGTACGGCTTGCCCTGACCGACCACGAGCTGGGCGGGCACCGGATCGAGGCGGGCCGCCAGGTGGTCGTGGCCATCGACGAGGCACACCGGGACCCGCGCCGGTTCCCCGATCCGAACCGGCTCGACCTCGCGCGCGAGCCGGGGCCGCACCTGGCGTTCGGGGCCGGTCACCACTTCTGCCTGGGCGCGGGCCTGGCCCGGATGGAGGCGGCCGAGGCGCTGCCGCGGCTGTTCGCCCGGTATCCCGGCCTGGCCTTGGCGTCCGGCGAACCTTGCTGGCGTGACTCGACCACCTTCCACGGCCTCCAGGAGCTCAGAGTCCGCGAGTCCTAGCCGTTCCGCTCGTTCCGCTCGTTCTCTCAGCTCCCGGCGAGTGCCGAGACCACCGGGGTGAACGCCGTCAGGTCGGCTTCGTGGTGCAGCACGAAGTAGGTCAGCCCGAGTTCCCTTCGCCAGCGGTGCAGGTCGTCGCAGATCTTCGCGGTGTCGCCAGCCAGCACCTGCGGCGTGTCGGTCTGCGCTTCGGGGGCGGCGGCGCTCCAGGCGGCCTTGCTGTTCGGGCCGGTGTCGCGGCCGATGCTCAGGATCGAGGTGCCGAGCTCGACGTCCCGCCCGCCCGCCTCGGTGCGGATGATGTCAATCTTGCGGCGGAACGCGTCGGGGCCGCCGTCGGCGGTGTCCGGCCCGGCGCCGTCGGCCCGGACCCGCATGGTGAGGTTGACGATGTCGGCTTCGCGGGCCGCCAGCCGCAACATGCGAGGCCCGCCGCCGCCCAGCATGAGCCTCGGTCCGGGACGCTGGATCGGGACCGGCTCCTGTTCCAAGCCGTCGAGCCGATAGTGGCGGCCCTCGTACGAGAACGGCCCGCCGCGCCATAGGCCCTTGAGGACGTCGATGGCCTCGGTGAGCCGGTCGACGCGTACTCCCGGCGGGTCCAAGGTCAGCCCCGCGCGGTGGTAGTCGTGGGCCATCCAGCCGGTGCCGATCCCCAGCTCCAGCCGCCCGTCCGAGAGCACGTCGATCGTCGCCGCCTCCTTGGCGAGCACGGCGGGATGGCGGAAGTCGTTCGCGAAGACGAGCGTGCCGACCTTGAGCCGGGACGTCGCGCAGGCCGCCGCCGTCATCGCGGCGACGGGCGCGAAGCGCGGGCCGACGAGGTGGTCGGGCACGAGGAGCGTGTCGAATCCGGAGTCCTCCAGGCGGCGTGCCTTCTCCGCCCAGGCCTTGGCTGACTCGGCCATCCGGATCACTGCGGCGAAGCGGAACATCGGACCTCCGTATACCAAGCGCTTGCTCGCCAAGATATGCGGCGCTACCGTCGCGGGGGAAGGGACAGTCTTGGCCGGTAGCGAAGGGCGGCGCCGATGGGTCTTTCCGTACTGCGGGCACCGGTACGCGAGGTGACGGAACAAGAGATCGCCGACTTCCGCGCGAACGGCTGGGCACGGCTGCCCGGCCTGGTGGCGCCGGAGTTCGTCGCGGACCTCAAGGACCGCGCGCTGGAACGGCTCGCCGACCGGCGCGAACGGTTCCGCAACAGCTTCGTGGACCAGGCGTTCGGACAGGACCGCGACATCGCCAAGCACGACGAGGCGTACGCCGCCCTCGCGCTCTCGCCCCAGCTGGCCCACAACGTCACCCGGCTGCTGGTCGGCGTGGACGCGGTCCGGCTCCAGGTGACCAACCTCCTGATCAAGGAGCCCGCCAACGGCGACGGCCACGGCGCGACCGTGTTCCACCAGGACTTCCCGTGGATGCCCATGGACCGGTCCGCGATGCTCACCGTCTGGCTGGCGCTGGCCGACATCCCCGCCGACATGGGCGCGCTGCGCTTCTACAACGGCTCGCACCTGTACGGGTCGCTCGGGCGCAGCTTCGTCCGGGAGGACGACGACGCGCTCAGCCAGCATCCGTGGCTGGAGACGCTGGAGCTCTCCGAGCCGATCGACCTGGCGGCGGGTGACGCGACCATGCACAGCTCCTTGGTCATCCACGGCGCACCGGCCAACCGGCGGGACAGTCCGAGGCTGTCGTTCACCGCTACCTACTTCGACGCCGGCGCTCTCTACACCGGCGCCGCGTACGGGCAGACCGACGGCCTCGGCCTCGAGGTGAACAAGCCGTTCGACCACCCCATGTTCCCGGTGGTGCCAGCCCCATGAGCATCGAGGAAGCGGGCACGGAGGAAGCGGGCGACGCGAGAACGGGCGCCGGGCCAGCGGGCGCCGGGCGAACGGGCGCTGGGCCAGCGGGCGCCGAGCCAGCGGGCGCCGGGCGAACGGGCGTGGAGACCTTTCGCGGTCTCGTCGCCGAGCCGGGCGCGACGCTCATGCACGAGCACATCTTCGGGCTGAGCCCAGAGATCCTTTGGAACTGGCCGGACATCCCTGAGGGCTGGGACCTGGAGGAGCGCGCCCAGGAGGCGGCGGGCAAGCTGAACGACCTCAAGGCCGCCGGGGTGGACACCGTCGTCGACCTGACGGTGATCGGCCTCGGCCGCTACGTCCCCGCCGTCCAGCGCGTCGCCGAACTCACCGACCTCAACATCGTCGCGGCCACCGGCCTCTACACCTACGACGCCCTGCCGCCCTACTTCGGCAACCGCGGGCCGGGCTCGCTGTTCGGCGGGCCGGACCGGCTGGCCGAGTTCTTCGTGCGCGACATCACCGAGGGCATCGGCCGTACGGGCGTCAAGGCGGGCATGCTCAAGTGCGCCACCGGCCGCCAGGGGATCACGCCCGGGGTGGAACGGGTCATCCGCGCGGTCGCGCAGGCCCACCGGGAGACCGGCGTGCCGATCACCACGCACAGCGAGTCGGCGACCCGCAATGGCCTTGACCAGCAGAAGCTCCTTGCCGAGGAGGGCGTGGACCTCTCCCGTGTCGTCATCGGGCACGCGGGTGACTCCACCGACCTCGCCTACCTGGAAGAGCTCGTCGCGAACGGGTCGTACCTCGGGATGGACCGGTTCGGGATCGAGTTCACCTCGTTCGAGGACCGCGTCGCCACCGTCGTCGCGATGTGCGAGCGCGGCCACGCGTCCCGGATGGTCCTGTCGCACGACTCGTACTGCTTCAACGACCGCTTCGAGCCCGAGGTGGTCAAGGAGCGCCATCCCAACTACCACCTGCTGCACATCTCCCGCGACGTGCTGCCCGCGCTGCGCGCCGCCGGCGTCAGCGAGGAGCAGATCACGCAGATGCTCGTCGACAACCCACGCACGATCCTCACCGGAGGCGGCCGCCCATGATCCCCGCGGACTTCGACGTCAGCGCCGACTGGCATGTCGCCGACCCCTATCCGTTCCTGCGTCACCTAAGGAACGAGAAGCCCGTCTTCTGGAGCGACCACCTCCAGATGTGGGTGCTGACCCGCTACGACGACGTCCGGGGTGCCTATCGCGACCACGAGACGTTCTCCAGCGTCGGCTCGCTGACGATCTCGCGCACGCTCACCGAAGCTGTGAAGGAGACACTCGGCGAGCACCGCTCGTTCCTCGACGACTTCGCGGCCAACGTGGATCCGCCCAAGCACACCCGCATGCGCCGCGCGATCTCCCGGGCCTTCACGCCGCGCGCGGTCTCCCGCCTCGGCGACGACTTCCGCACGAAGGTGGACGCCGTCCTGGACCAGGTGATCCCGCGTGGCCAGGCCGACTTCGTGGCCGAGATCGCTCACCTGCCGTCCGCACGGCTGGCGGCGGTCTTCATCGGGGTGCCGCCGGAGGACGAGGAGCAGGTCAAGCACTGGGTCTACTCCTGGTTCCAGCTCTTCCTGTCGCCCCAGACGGAGGAACGCCAGCACGAGCTCGCCCAGGACTTCCTCAAGTACCTCGACTACGTGGACCGCCTGGTCACCGAACGCCGTGCCGAGCCGCGCGCCGACTTCGTGTCGCTCATGGCCGAGCTCATCGACACCGGCCCGGACGGCCTCTCGCACCGCGAGGTCGTGGAGACGATCAGCGCGCTGCTCCTCGGCGGCAACGACACCGTGCCGAACGGCGTGTCCAACGCCGTCTACCGCCTCATGCGCGAACGCGATGTCTGGGAGGAGATCGTCGCCGACCCCGCGCTCATCCCGGGAATGATCGAGGAGAGCTTCCGCATCGACGGTGCCAGCCTGGGCAGCTTCCGCACCACGACCACCCCGGTGGGCCTGCATGGCGTGACCATCCCCGAGGGCGTCCAGATTCTGCTGCACGCCGACTCAGCGGGGCACGACGAGACGGCCTTCCCCGAGCCCGAACGCTTTGACATCCGGCGGCCCAACGCCCGCGACCATCTGGTCTTCGGCTACGGCGTCCACCACTGCGTCGGGGCGGCGCTGAGCCGGCTCAAGATGCAGATCGCCTTCGAACAACTGATCACCCGCATGCCCTCCCTCCGCCTCGCTCCAAACGCCAACCCCACCTACCGCAGAAGCCTGGTCGGCCGCGGCCTGGCGGCACTCCCGGTCGAGTGGGACGAACGGTGAGGTTCGCCGGCAAGGTCGCCCTGGTGACCGGGGCGGGCTCGGGCATCGGCCGTGCCTGCGCCATGCGCCTGGCCGCCGAAGGAGCCAGGGTCGCGGTCGCCGACATCAACCCCTCCACGGCCGCCGAGACCGCCCGCCTGATCATCAAGAACGAGGGCACCGCCCACCCGTTCACCGCCGACGTGAGCAGCGAGGACGACGTCCGCGCCATGATCGCCGCCGTCCTCGACGCCCACGGCCGGCTCGACGTCCTGCACAACAACGCCGCCGTGCTGTCCCGCGACGTCTACGGCCGCGACCTCGGGCTCACCGAGATGGACGTCGACGTCTGGGACCGTACGCTCGCGGTCAACCTGCGGGGCCCGATGTTGTGCGTCAAGCACGCCGTGCCGCACCTGCCCCCGGGATCGGCGATCATCAACACGTCCTCCGTCTCGGCGCTCGTCGGCGACACCGACCACGCCGCCTACGGGTCCGCGAAGGCCGCGCTCGTCTCGTTCACCCGCTATGTGGCCACGATGTACGGCGACCGCGGCATCCGCTGCAACGCCGTCGCACCCGGCCTGGTCCTGACCGAGGCCGCCCGTCGCGTGATGTCACCCGAACGCCTCGCCGAGAAGGCAGCCGAACGCATCCTCCCCGACCCCGCCGAGCCCGAGGACGTGGCAGCCCTCGTAGCCTTCCTGGCCTCCTCCGAGGCGCGCTGCATCACCGGCCAGACCATCGTGATCGACTCCGGCACGACCGCCCACCGCCCCGAGCACGCCCTCCGCAACTGGACGAAACAGACCAACGCGACCCCTGCGTAGGACCACTGCGTAAGCAGCCTGCCCCAAACACGACCGCCACGGCCGCAGCCGAGGCCTCCTGACGAAAGACCGGGCTACTGCGGGGGGCCGTTGCCAAGGGTCACGGGGGTGGCGAAGCGGTTGCCTGCCCGGTCGGTCCAGATGACCCGGACCGTGTCGCCTGGCTGGTGCTGGAGCAGGAGGTCGGTGAGACCGCCGGGGGAGTCGACCGGCTCGTCGTCCAGGGCGACGATGGTCGTTGAGCGGCGCAGCCCGTCCCGTTCGGCGGGCGTGCCGGGGAGCAGGCCGGTGATGAACGCGCCGTTGCCCTGGCCGCCGGACTGGGTGGTGGGAGTGCGGACCTGCACGCCGAGCAGCGCCGTACGGCCGATGTGCACGCCGTTGGAGGAGTCGCCGCGCTGGATCTGCCGGACGATGGCGAGTGCCTGGCGGGAGGTGATGGCGTAGCCCCGGGAACCGCCCTCCAATTTCATGCTGTAGTTGGCGGAGGCGGCCGTGTTCATGCCGATGACGCGGCCCCTGGTGTTGAGCAGCGGGCCGCCGGAGTCGCCGGGCTTGATCGGCGCGTTCGTCTCGATGAGCCCGTCCAGGCGCTCGGAACTGCCGTCGGACTGGTCGGTCGCGGTGATCTCCCGGTCGAGCGCGGTGATCGTGCCGGTGACGACCTCGGGGTTGCCGCCCTTGCCGCCCGCGTTGCCGACCGCGGTGACGACGTCGCCCCGGCGGGTGTCGCCGGTGGTGTCGAACACGGCGGGCTTGAGGCCGGCGGCCCCGGTCAGCCTGATCAGGGCGATGTCGCCGGCCTTCTGGTAACCGAGCACCTCGGCCCGGTAGGTGCGGCGGTTGTCGGTGTTGGTGCCCCTGATCTCGGTCGCGCCCTGGATCACGTGGTTGTTGGTGAGCACCAGGCCCGCGGAGTCGATGACGATGCCGGTCCCGGCCGCGCCCGAGTTGCGCAGGCCCTGCTCGGTGAAGATGTTGACGACGCCGGGCTTGCGTCCGCTCGGCTTCGTGCTCCTCGGCGCCTCGGCCGTGCTCTGGGGCGCGGCCACCGTGTCGCCTTGCTGCTGGAGTCCCGGGATCGGGCGGCCGAGCAGGACTGAGACCAGCGCGACAGCGGCCGCGACGACCAGGGCCGCGACGATGACGCAACCGCCCGCGGTACCGGCTCCGCGACCGCTCCGACTCTCGTGCAAGACGTGCCTCCTCAGGCGAGCGTTGCCCAGAAAACGGGCGATCTACACCGATATACGCGCGGAGAGTCAGCGGCGTTCGAGAAGCTCGCGAAGATACCGGCCCAGCGCCACCTCGACGGTCGGGCGGTCATAGCCACGCAGGACGACGTCCAGCCGCGGGTTGTTGAGCTCCTCGCGGGTCACCGGGACGCCGTTCAGCGGGGCGCGGCCGAGCGTGCCCCAAATGCGGGCGATGAGGTCGTTGACCTGGGCGCGGTCGTAGCCGCGGAACCGCACGGGGAACGAGTGCTCGCCGCGGATCTCGCTGAAGAGCGGGGTGTCGGGGGTGTCCTCGTCCGCGGAGCCCAGGATGAGCCCGAGACCCGCGTCGGGCTCGTCGAGGTCAGCGGGCAGCTCGACGCCCTCGTTGGCCGCCAGCTCCCGGCGGTAGGCGCGCATCATGCCGTCGACCTCGAAGCGGTCGTAGCCGCGCACCACGATGTCGAACTCGATCCAGCCGAACTCCTTCAGCGTGATCGGCTTGCCGGCGAGCGGCGCGCGGCCCAGCGTGCCTTCGACCCGGGCGACGAGCTCGTCCACCTGCCGCCGGTCGTAGCCGCGCATGACCACTGACAACTCCGGCATCAAGGGCACCTCCTGGCAGGAGAACTTATCTTCCCACCCACCGGGCGGCCCCGTCCTGAAACGGTCAGCTCGGTCAGCGCGGATTGAAGTAGCGCTGGGGGTTCTCGACGAGCATCTGGTCGATCTGGGCCTCGGAGACGTTCAGGGCGCGCAGGGACGGCAGGACGTCGTCGCTGATGTGCCGGTAGTTCCAGTTGGGCGCCATGCCGCGCACACTCTCGGGGTCGGGCCCGAACCAGTCCATGTAGCAGTGGGCGTCATGGCTGAGCACCATGCGGTCGGCGTAGCCGCGTTCGCAGAGGGCGGCGATCGTGCTGACCCGGTTGGCGGTGGGGTTGAGCAGGTCCAGCCCGAAGCGGTCCATGCCGAGGATCGCTCCCGTGTCGGCGAGCTCCATGAGGTAGTCGAGGTCGTTGCTGTCCCCGGCGTGCCCGATGACGACCTTGGTCAGGTCGACGCCCTCCTTGCCGAGCAGCTCAACCACGATCCGCCCGGCGTTGGTCTCGCTGTGGGTGTGCACGGTGAGCGGCGCGCCCGTCTCGCGGTGGGTCGCGGCGACGGCGCGCAGGATGCGTTCGACGCCCGGCGTGAGCCCCGGCGCGTCGATCGCGCACTTGAGGAAGGCGGCCTTGACCCCGGTGTCGGCGATGCCCTCGGTGATGTCCCGGGTGAAGTCGGCGACCATCGGCTCCGGCCCGCCCAGCAGCGTCCCGGGGCCGCGGTAGTGGAACTGGAACGGCACGTCGTCGTACGAGTAGATGCCGGTGGCGACGATGATGTTGAGCTCGGGCACGAGCTCGGCGATGCGCTTGATGCGCGGGATGTAGCGGCCGAGCCCCCACACGGTCGGGTCGGCGATCGTGGTGATCCCGCGGTCCACGAGCTGGCGCAGTTTGGTCACCGCGTCCTCGATCCGTTCGTCCTCGTCCCACCAGGCCCCGGTGCCGTAGTTCTCGAGGTGCTCGGTCGACAGGATGAACACATGCTCGTGCATGAACGTGCGGCCCAGCGCGGTGAGGTCGACGGGGCCACGGGCGGTCTCGACTGCGGGCATCGGGGTCTCCTCCGGCTGCATACCGACTGGTCGGTTTCTGGCAAGCTATGACCAGCCCGGTCACACGTCAATGGGCACACGCCGATGGGAGGGCCGCACGATGACAGATCGCCGGAGGGCGGCGACCCCGCGGTCCAGCCCGGTGGAGCGGCGGATCCTCGACGCGGCGGTGCGGCTGTTCGCCGAGCGGGGGTTCGACGGGACATCCGTCCAGGAGATCGTCATGGCGGCCGCGGTCACCAAGGGCGCCCTCTATCACTACTTCGACTCCAAAGATGATCTCCTCTACGAGATCTACCACACGCTGATCGCCCGCCAGCTGGCCGATCTCGACCGCGTGGTGGCGGCCGGGCGGCCCCCTCGCGAGACGATCCGCGCCATCCTCACCGAGCTGATCCAGAGCACCGCCGAGCACATCGACGAGGCGAAGGTGTTCTCCCGCGAATCGCACCGGCTGGACGAGGACTACATGCACGTGCTCCGTGCCGACCGCCGCCGCTATCACGTGACGTTCCGCCGTATCGTGGCCGCGGCCCAGAAGGAGGGCGTCTTCTCGAACGCGGCGTCAGCCGACACGGTGACCATCGTCGCCCTCGGCATGGTGAACCAGATGCCGTCCTGGTTTCGCGCCGACGGGGCCAAATCGGCGGCCGAACTCGCGGACGAGGTGACCGCCTTCGTGCTGGCCGCCCTGGACCCCCGCTAGCACCCACCCGCCGAATCCGAAAACTCACATGGAACGTTACGGGGTGCCGTAGGTGGGTGGGCGGCGGAGGAGCCAGGCCAGGAGGCTGCGGCGGGGTGGGCGGGCCACGATGCTGCCGCCGTCGACGGATCCTGCCACCTCGACACGGAGGGATGTCGTCGGGGCCTCGCCCGGGGGCGTGCGTACCTGGACGGAGCCGCTCCGGACCTTGACCTGGTCGGCGTCCACCTCGATGCCGGGCCTGGTCACGAGTGTCAGGCTGCCGCCGGTGACGGCTGCCATGATCCGCAGAGTCGGGTTGGTGATGACGGCTGTGGTCAGGTCCAGCACCACGCTGCCGCTGTCCACCGTGACCTCCAGAACGCGTGGCACGATCCACTGGCCTTCGCGCTTGGAGGAGGCGGCCTGGACGTCGATCTGGACCAGGTCCTTGGGGGCGGGCGGGCCGGTCAGGGGGAGGTCATTGACCAGCGTGACGAGCTCGCCCGCGGTGCGGGCGGCCAGCGCCTTCTCCAGGCGTTCGTCCAGCTCGTCAAGGGTCAGGCGGCCGTCACCGGCGGCGATCCTCAGCTGCTCGGCGACTCGATCCCGATCCGCGTAGGACACCCTCAGCTCGGGCGAGGTCTCGTCCGTCATGGTCAGTACAGTATGCGCCTTCTGGTCAGCGCGCCGGTGATCGGCAGAGGCGCCGCATCAGGGTGGTAACCGGTGCCCATTGCCCGGCTGTCGCAGAAGAGCTGAGCACTTATGGATTTTCGCGAGAAATCGGCTGGCGTAAGAGCAGCATGGCCCGGGCCGATGTGGTGGGAGGACATCGGCCCGGGCTTCAGTGGTCGATTACTTCCAGGCGCCGCACTTCACGTTGCTCCAGGAGTCCTTCATGCAGGCTCGGAAGACGAACTTGCCGCCCTTGTCCTTGACCCTCCAGTACTTCATGGAGCTCTGGTTCTTGTTGGTCCAGGAGGGGTAGAACTGGCGGACCACCCGGTTCGAGTACTTCACCTGAACGCCGACCTTGACGTACCTGTCCCTCGGTGAGAGGTCCTTGATCGTGCCGTTTGCGGTGAAGCCCTTCTTGTCCCAGCAGACCGTGCCGGTGACCCGGACACGCTTGGAGATTTCGCTCTTGGTGCTGCGGCACTTGCGCGCGTTCGTCTCCGCACCGGAGTCGGCCGCCTGGACGACGGTCGCTTGGGCGGCGGGAGCGGCGGACGCCGGGCCGGCGGTGAGCGCCATCGCGCCCGACATTGCGGCGCCGGTGACCAGCAGCGCTCCGGTCCGTGCGAGTGTCGATGCCATGGACGAATTCCTTTCGGCTTTTCAACGGCCGAATTGCCGTTGATCGATCAGCCATAAAGTTAGGGCCCCGGTATTGGCGGCCCCAGGGCCCTAGGGCCCACCCAGGGGCCTCAAGAATTCGCTGACAGCAGGAAGATTTGTGCGCTTTGGGTGTCTCTCTAGCGGCGAGTTTGGAGGGGGAGGGCGGCGTCGCGGACGTCGGCCAGTTCGGTGTCCCAGTCGGGTGGCGCGGCCAGGGGTGCCAGGACGAACTTGGAGAGGCCTGCCTCGATCAGGTGCTTGAGGTGGGTCTCCAGGTTCTCGAGGGTGGGGACCACGTCGTCCAGCGGGGCGGGGCCTCGGACGGCTCGGGCTCGGGTGAAGCGGGCTTCGAGCTGGGGGTCGATGGGACCGCGGCGGTACGGGACGACGGCGCCGAAGTGTTCTTCCTCGATCTCGCGGCCGGTCTCAGCGGCTGCCTGCTGGATGAGGATGCGGCCTCGTTCGCCTTCGGCGGGGGTCATGAACGCGGCGAGCCAGCCGTCGGAGAGGCGGCCGGTACGGCGCAGTTCGGCGTCGGAGGCGCCGCCCATCCAGACGTCGAAGCCCCGTTTGGCGGGCTTGGGCAGGACGCGGAGATTCTCGTAGTGGAAATGCGTGCCGTGGTGGGTGACTTCGTCCTCGGCCCAGAAGCGGCGGAGGAGGGGGAGCGCCTCTTCGAAGATGGCGGCTCGTTCCTCGCGGCGGACGCCGAAGGCCTGCTGCTCGCCGACGTTGCGCAGACCCAGGCCGAACGCGGGGAGCAGGCGGCCGTTGGAGAGATTGTCGAGCGAGGCCATCTCCTGGGCGACCAGCGCAGGCTGGCGGCCGGGCAGCGTCATGACCGAGGTGCCGAGTTTGATGCGGGAGGTCAGTGCGGCGGCGTAGGTGAGGGCGACGACGGGGTCCGGGGACGGGCCGGTCGCGCGTTCGGAGACCCAGAGGGAGTCGAAGCCCTCGCGTTCGAGGCCCAGGGCCAGGGCGCGGAGGTCGGTCGTCGCTGGGGCGTTGTAGCCGATTCTGACGATCACATCCCGACCGTACGTTCGGTTAGTTCTTTGACGCAACCCTTGCGACGAGCGCGGCGGCCAGTGCGGTCGCGGCGATGGTGACGGCCATGGGGACCGCGGTGTCCGGGCCGAGGATCCCGGCCAGGGGGGCCGCGGCGCCGCCGATGCCGAACTGGGCGAGCCCGAGGAGGGCGGAGGCGCTGCCCGCGACATTGGCCGGCCGGCCGGAGAGGGCCAGCGCTGCGGCGTTCGGCAGGACGAGACCCTGGCCGGAGACGACGAGGAAGAGCGCCGGGAGGACGGCCGGCGGGCCGAGATCGGCGAGCACGGCGAGCAGGAGGCCCGCGCCGCCGGTCGCGACGATGGTGAGGCCGGCGGCCAGCAGCCGGCCGAGCGCCACCCGGCCCGCCAGGCGCCCACTGACCTGACCTGCGAGGACGATGCCGAGCGCGTTGACGCCGAAGACCACGCTGAACGCCTGGGGCGACATCCCGTAGATGTCCTGGAGGACGAACGGGGAGCCGGAAATGTAGGTGAACATCGCTGCGAAGGCCAGACCGCCGGACACCGCGTACGCGACGAACGGGCGGTCGGACAGCAGGGTCCGGAACGTCGGGAGTGTGGCGGCGCCTGTGTCGCGGCGGTCGGGCGGCAGCGTCTCGCGCATGCCGAGAAGTGCGGCCAGGAACATCGCCACGCCGATCGCCGAGAGGACCGCGAAGACGCCGGGCCAGGGCATGACGCGGAGGATCTGGCCGCCGAGCACCGGTGCGAGGATCGGCGCGAGGCCGTTCACCAGCATCAGCATCGAGAAGAACCTGGCCGCCTCCGCACCGTCGTACAGGTCGCGGACGATGGCACGGGCGATCACGATGCCGGCGGCGCCGGCCGCGCCCTGGATCAGCCGGAACGCGATGAACGTCTCGACGGTGGGCGCCACGACGCACAGCAGCGAGGCCGCCGCGTAGGCGAGCAGGCCGATGAGCAGCGGGCGGCGGCGGCCCCACCGGTCGCTCAGCGGGCCGGCGATCGCCTGCCCGGCGGCGAGCCCGACCACGCAGGCCGTCAGCGTGAGCTGGGCCTGCATCGCGCCGGTCGACAGGTCGGTGGCGATCCGGGGCAGCGCCGGAAGGTACATGTCGATCGACAACGGCGCGATGGCGGTGAGCGCGCCCAGAATGACGATCAGGCGCAGGCGGTGGTCGTCCGCGGGGGCCGGGGCGGTCTTGCGCACCACCTGGGTCATGGCGTGTCGTTACCTCTCGTGGTCGGCTTCCATGAGAGGTAACGGAGTAACTGTCAGTTATCTGCCGCGTCAGGAAGTGCGATGCGTCACAGTGTTCACCGGAGTGTGAGCGTGATCGTGGAGCCGCGCAGGTAGACGGCGCCCGGGCGTGGTTGCTGGGTGGCCACGACGGTGCCCGTGTTGGCCAGGGTGATCTGGAAGCCCAGCATGGCCGCGGTGCTGCGTGCCTGCTCCTCGCTCAGCCCGATGAAGTACGGCACCGCGACCTGTTTGCCGGTGATCGAGCCGCCCTGGCCCGCGGAGACGTAGAGGGTGACCGGGGCGTCGGATCGCACGGTGGTTCCGTCGGCGGGGTAGGCGCGTACGACCAGCCCCGCCTCCTGCGAGGACGGCACGCGGATGACCGCGCCGAGCGGGATCTTGCGCGCCGCGAGCTGGCCGACGGCGGACGTGGTGCTGAGGCCGGTCACGGCCGGGAGGGTGACCGGCGGGGCCGTGGAGGTTCCGCTCGGGGCAGGGCTCGGGGGCGGCTCCTGCTGGCCGGAGGGGGCCTGACCGGCCGGGGCCCTGGAGGCGTTCGGCGATGCGCCGCCCAGGAGCAGGGTGAGCCCGAAGACGCACGCCACGGCCACGCTCATGATGCCGGCCATGAGGACCATGGCCCGCACCGACATTTCGGGCTCGGTGTGGTCCGGTGGCGGGTCCTCCGTGACGGCGGACTTCACGTGGGAGCCGGCGACGGGCACGTCCGGGGCCTGCGCCGGCCCGCCTGGATATTGCTCGGGCATATGCTGCCCCCATCCTCTGGCGGGGTCTGAACCCCTCTTGTTCGATGGGACGCCCGCTCACGTGCCAGAGTTCGCCCCACCCGCATATAGGCATATACCCGGCCAGGCTGATCAGCCCCAGACGAGCCGCTCAACCCTGGGGAGCTGTCAGCCGCGTGGGGAGCTGTCAGCCCCAGGGGAGTCGTGCGGCTGCGACGACGACCGAGGCGGCCATGGCCGCGATCATGAGCACTGAGAGGCCGGTGAGGACGGCCCAGCGGCCCAGCTGGTACCCCAGCGGCACCCGCGAGGCGTCCCGTCCCCGGACGGGCCAGGGGGAACGCAGCGGAGCCGTCCCGGGCACCTCGCCCGCCGCCGGCGTGGATGGACGATCGGTGGAGGCTCCGTTCACCGGCAGGCCCGACACCCATCCCAGCAGACCGGCGACGTCGGCGGGGTCGGTCTCCAGCCCGGAGCCGAGATACCGCACCTGGCCGGCGACCTGGTCGAGCGTGCGCACGGTGTTGCCGAGGCCGACCTCGCCGAGCCACCCGCGCAGGTCGGTGCCGTTGAGCAGCGGCCGTCCGATCTCGGTGCGCACGAGCAGGTCGGTCTTGGTGACGACGACCGCCACCCGCCGCTGCCTGCCGCGATCGGGGCGGGACCGCAGCTCGTTGAGCACGCGCTGCAGCGTGTCGGCGGGGTCCTCCTCCGAGGAGGCGGCGGATCCGTCCACGACCCCGCGCTCGTCATCGGTCAGCGACCGCCGGACCTGCGGCAGCGCGAACGGGTCGACGACGAAGAGCAGGGCCTCGCCGTGATCGAGATAGCGCAGCGACTCGACCTCGGTCGCGCCGGTGTAGTGCTCGCCCGCGGGGTCGAAGAGGTAAAGGATCCGGCGCGCGCGCCCGGGCAGCTCCACATCCACCATCGTGGCCAGAGGCAACTCAGGCCCTGTCTTGGCCAGCTGCCCGCCCCGCTGGAACTCCCTGATGGCCCCCGCGTACGCCTGCGCGTGCCGCTGTTCGACGAACGCGAGCCGTCCTTCCACCGCACTCGCCCGGGCGTGCAGGGCCCTGATCCCCAGGAACATGAACGTGGTCTTCCCGGCCGCGGGCCCGCCCACGAACGGCAGGGGCTCGACCCGCACCCGCCCGATGCGTTCGGGCAGCCTCCCGTCGCAGTGCGGGCAGTAAGCCGCGAGCCGGAAACGCCCCAGCGGAACGGTCGTCGGCAGCCGCGCCCCGCACCGGCAGACGTGCCGGAACGCCCCGCCGGACCCCGGTGTCAGCCTCGGATGGCGGGCGCCGCATCCCGGGCATTCGTAGACCGGAAGCCCGACCTTCTCGTAACAGAAGGGATGCGGGCAGGTCTGCAGGATCCGCCCGTACGCCATGAAGAGCCGCTCGACCGCCGCGAGGACGAGGACGCACACCATCCAGCCCGCGAGCCCGATGGCGGCGACCACCCCGTACAGTACGGTCAGGACGACGCCCAGGATCACCGCCGGCACGGCCGCCGCCACGATCCCCGCGGACAGCGCCAGCCAGAACGGGAACGTGAAGAAGCCCCACAACCCCCCGAGCAGGACGGTCTGGGTCAGGACCGTGAGGGCGCCCACCGCGCGGTTCCAGATCCCGGGGACCACCCTCCGGGCGATCGCCCACCAGTCCCGCCACACCTGAGCCAGCAGGTAGTGCCGATACGACACCTCCGGTGCCGAGACCGGTGACGGTCCGTCCACCGAGGTGGGGGCGAGCGTCCGCCAGGCGTGCAGGTAATAGAAGCCGAGGGCGCCGATCGCGGCCCCGATCAGCGTGACCGGGAAGAGATACGGGAACACGATCACGAACCCGACATACATGATCGCGACCCAGACGGCGGCGAGCAGCAGGACGGCGATCATCTGCATGGTCAGTCACCCCGCCCGGAGCCGCGCGTCTCGGCGATCAGGTCCCTGAGCGCGCCGCGCAGCTCGCGGTCACCGGAGAAGTAGGCCTCCAGCTGCCGGGACGGCAGGAAGCGTGACAACGCCGCACGCGCCCACGCCTCCAAGGAAGGCTCGGTGATTCCGCGCACACGCAGCCGCAGGACGACCTCCACCAGATCATTGCGCCGCGCGTTCTCCGCCGAACGCACCGACGGCCGGGCGAGGGCCCGGCGGCTGGAGGCCGGCTCGGCCGTCCAGGAAGCGGCCAGCCGCGCCCGCACGGTATCGGACGCGGTGGCCAGCAGCGCCGCCCGGAACCGCGGCTCCCGCCGGGCCACCCGCCGCGCCGCTCCGTCGAACGCGGCCTCGGCCAGCCGTGGTGAGGCGCCCGCGCCGACCAGCGTGCCGAACGCCGCCGCCGCCCGTTCCGGCCGTTCAGCGGTCACCACGTCGGCGTACGCCTGGACCGCGGCGCCGTCACGTTCGGCGCCCGTCCCCGGTAGCAGCGTGCGCACCCGTGCCGCCAGCCGCAGGGTCGCCGCCTCAGCCAGCGCCGCCGCCTCCCCTGAGGTGGCCGAACGGGCGAACGTACGGGACGGCAGCGCGCTCAACTCCGGGTGTTCGAGCATCGCCTCGGAATGGGCCTCCAGAAGTTCGAGGCACTCGGCGACGGTCGGCGGCTTGTCCCAGACCCGGCTCAACAGCGGGCCGAGCTCGCCGGTGCCGCGCCCGATCCGCAGGAGCTCCCCGGTGACCGCGAGGCGCCGGTCCCGGCGCCGGTGGCCGACCGAGGCGAGCACCGCGAGCCCGACGGCCGGGGTCGCGGCCAGCCGGTCCGGCTCCTGCTCGAACAGCAGGTCGCACGCCGTGTTCGTGAGCACCGCGTGCCGCGTCTTCTCGCTGGCGGCCGCGAGTCCCGCCAGCACGCCCGTCAGCACGGGTTCCCGGGCCTCGGGCGGGCAGACCGACAGGGCAGTCGGAAGATCCGCGGCCCCGGCTTCGGCTCGTTCGGCCGCGACCGCCGTCACCTCGGCCTCGGACGGCGCGGCTCCCGCTCCGGCCGCCACCGCGACCACCCGTACGGCCTCGGTCAGATCAGGTGCCGCCGCCAGCGCGGCGGCGACCTGCAGGACCAGGCCATCGTGCGAGCCGGCCGGGAGCGCGTACGCGGGCAGCCGATCCCGTACGGACGGATCCGACAGGGCGACCACGGTGGCCCGCAGCGCGCACTGACCGGCGACATCGGGAGCCCCGGCGTCCAGAGCCCAGTCATGGATGGCCAGCGCGAGGTCGAACCCGATCGACGGAACGCCCCGTACGAGATCCCGCCAGACCCACTCGGGCACCGCACGACCATGCCGCGTCAGCATGCCCGCGACGGCGGCCTCCTCCTCCGCTGAGACGGCCGCGTCGCCCCGGCACAGCGCCAGCAACCCCGCCGCCCGGTCGAGCACGCCGGGATCGATCCGGTCCGGATCCAGCAAGGCAAGCTCGCCCAGCGCGTCAAGCCCCGCGAAGTCCAGAGCCTGCCAGCACCGCGCCACTGTCTGCCCGAACCGCCCCGCCCCCGCCTCGCCAGAACCATCCACATCGTCTGAACCACCGGTCCGGTCGGAACCACCGGTCCGGTCGGACCCGCCTGCGCCATGCCGTAGATCGACCGATAGCAAGGCCGTGGTGTGGTGTTGCGCGCTTGCCCACACGTCCGGCGTCGTGCCGACCAGGCGCTGGGCGGCGCTGCCGGGGTCGGCGCTGTAGGTGACGAACGACATCCGGGCCGCGGCGGCGACCGGCAGCGAATAGGACACCACCGCGATCCAGCGTGCGATCTGCTCGACGTCGTCCGCGACGAGGACGACCCGGCCGTGGCCCTGTCCCAGCACCGCGACGACCGCGTCGATCAGCCGGGTCAGGAGGTCGTACGGGGCGTCCTTGTCGTCTCCGGAGCACGCCTCGGCGAGCCATTCGGCGAGCATCTCCGGCTCGAACGCGGCGCCCGGGATCAGCTCGTCGAGATCGGGCAGTTCCCCGGCGTCCTCGGGATGCCGCGACCACAGCGGCGCACGCCACAGCTCGGCGGGCCGCAGTCCCTCCAGCTCGTCCGGATCAGCCACCACGGCGTGGGCGAAGAAATTGCCGTATCGCCCCGAGTAGTCCTGGCCCAGATAGCGGCACCACAGCAGCAGCGCCCGCTCTCCTGCCCGGTCGTACAGGAACGTGACGGGGAAACGGCCGAGCTCATCCTCGTCCGGATTGAGCGGAGCGCTGGGCGGCGGCCGGTAGGACAGGTGCGGGGTGACGGCGGCGCGCACACCCTCAGGCAAGCCCGGAGTCTCGGCGACGAACTGGAATCCGGCCCGGCCGGTCGGGCCACGCCGTGCCGAGGTGTAGTGCAGCTGCCAGGCCACGGGTGCTCACATCCCGGCGGCCCGGCGCCCGAAGCGCCCGGGGCCGGGACGGGAGCCGGCCAGCATCCCGAATCGGTAGAGCAGCCACAACAGCGGATCTTCAGCCCGGTACGGCCGCACGCCTCCCGCGCCCACCTTGCCGTCGTGCGGTATCCCGCCGAGCGCCGACAGCCCGAACAGCGCGTACTCCGCGTACTGCTGCCGCAGGTAGAGATCGAGGCCGCCCGCCTGCCAGTCGTGCAGCATCGCGCGGACCTGTTCGTCGACCGCCTCGCGGTCGTCGAGGTCCAGCACGCCCACACCATCGCGCGTCCGCTGCAGGGCCGACTGCTTCAGCAATCCCGGCCGCAACGCGTCGATCTTCGTCAGTGCGACCGCGACCGGGACGCGCAGCCGGTCACCCGGCTTCGTCCCGTTCCGTTCCCGCAGCGCCTCGGTCACCCGCGCGATGATGTTGATCGGCTCGCTGTCCGGGTCGTCGGACGTCGCGGGCGGCGGCAGCCCGTCGGCGACCTCGGCCCGCGCCCCGGGCAGCTCCAGCGGGTCGACCAGGAAGATGATCGCGTCGGCCGCCTCCAGATACCGCAGATGCAGGTCCCGGACCTCCCGGCTGCGGAGGTCCTCCCCGGCGGTGTCGAAGAGCACCAGCGCGAGCGAGTCGTTGCGGCTCCGCGCGAGCCGGCCGCTCCCGAGTCGGCCGCCCCCCAACCCGCCGCCGCTGCGGCTCCGCGTCAGCAGGTAGACCAGCGGCTCGCGCGGGCTGGTCGCCGCGCTCGTCGTGGTCGGCAGGAGCCGCCGCTCCTCCAGCAGGGGCCGGGCGAAGTCGCGCTTGTAACGTTCGATCGTACGGTCGTCGCACGCCACCAGGGAGGCGTCCAGTTCGGTGCCGACGCGGTTCATGAGCTCGTGGAGGAGCACCGCGATGTAGGTGCTCTTGCCCGCGTTCTTGGCGCCGACCAGGGCCACGATCCGGCCGGGGGAGTCGCAGTACGCGGACGGCAGCGAGTTGTGGCACTCAGGGCAGACGCGGCTCCCGGTCTCCTGGCCGCAGTCCGGGCAGGCGGCGCGGCTGCGGCGCCCCGACGCGGGGAAGACCGGCGGCAGTGACGCGCCCGCCGTCGACCCCGTGTAGTCGGCGAGCCGCTGGTCCAGAACGGGGGCACAACCAGGCCTGCGTCCCGCCTGCCCCCGGCAGCGGAACCGCACACGCTGCAATGGCACGACGGCGAAGCAGTACGGGCACTTGACGTCGTCCTTGGCGTGCACGCCGGGAAAGCGGGCCTTGTCGAGCATCGTCACCTCGTGACCTGGAGGCGGCGGACCGGAGGGTCGCTGAGTTCGATGACATCATCATCGGCGAAGCAGCGCAGCCAATATGGCCCGGACACCTGCGGCATGGGAAGGGACACTTCCCCCGGAACCGGTATCTCTTCCCACGCACCGATGGTCTCGCCGTCACCGGCGCGATGCGGCATGACCCGTCCCGTGCGCAGGACGAGCGCCAGCCGGGCGACCCGCAACGGGCGGCCGGCCGACAGTCTGATCGTGAGCGACCGCCGCCACGGGGGTCCGCTGCGTTCGAGGTCGTACGCGACGACGGTGTGCGCGGCGACCTCCGCGCTCACCGACGGGCCGGTGACCCGGGCGTCGCCGACCGTGCCGGTCGCCGCCACCTGCAGCTCGACCGGCTCGTCCTCGGGCACCGGCAGCCTGATCCCGCCCTGAGTGTCGTACGCGGCGCGGGTGACGATCTCGCGCTCGGGGCCGGCGTCGATCCGCGCTGTGCCGATCCGGTCTGCGCCGGACGGCTCTGCGCCGGGCCGCCCTGTGCTGATCTGCTCTCTGCCGATCCGGTACGTCAGCTCGACCTCCGCGACGTCCGCCGGCCAGTCGAACCCGACGTGCACGAACGCGCCGCGCCGCTCGGCGACCACACGGCGCGGCGGCGGCAGGTTGACGTGCCGGTGATACGCGCCGACCGCGGCCATGTCCTCGGCGACGCTCACCGCGAGCAGCCAGCCGCCCGCTCCGGGACGCACCGCCAGCCCGCCCTTGATCGGCGTGCCCGGCACAAGGCGGCCGGCCTGCCGTACCTCCTCGACGGGGAGCAGCGCGCTGCGCGGCCACGGTGGCGGACCCGTGGTGAGCACCAGTTCGACCGTGCCGTGCCGCGGCGGCTCGAACCGCACCAGCAACGACTCCGGATCGGAGGGATCCGGCTCGGCGGTGAGCTCGTACACCGGCTCCGGCGGGGCGCTCGGCGTGACCGATGTCCGGACGCCGGGTGTCACCACCTCCCGGCCGTCCGCGTCCAGGTAGACGGCGCAGATCCGGTAGTGATGGGTGACGCCGTTCGGCACCCGCTCCTGGAATCCCTCGCGTCCGGCCGCGATCGCCTTCCCGCCGCGGACGACGAGGGCGCGCGCGGCCTCCGGTGGGCACTGCCATCGGCCGGTCACGACGCCGTCGCCTGAGATCAGCTCGACCTCGCGGGGCTCGGGTCGAACGATCACGGGTCCGGCCACGGCGGGTGCCGCGGCGGCCTCGCCCCGGACCGCGACCACGCCGTAGTAGAGCGGCACGTTGACCGGCGGGTGATCGTCGTGCGGGCCGGGGAGCGCCTCGCCGTCGGCGGCGTTCCGCGGCGGCCGGTCACGGCGCCGCACCAGGTGGTAGATCACCTCTCCGGCGGTGGACGAGGAGCCGGACCACGACAGCCGTACGCGGGTGTCATCACCCGTGTCACTGTCCACGTCGGCGCTCAATGCGGGCACCTGGCGCGGAGGGAGGCGCCGCTGGTGGTCCGCGGCCCCGGGCAGGTCGCCGACGAGCTGGAGGGCGTCGGCGAGGAGCCGCCAGGCTGTGTCCGGATTTTGTTCGCTCACGGCGGCCTCGCGCAGCCGTACGGCGGTGGCGACCCGGCGCCGGGCCTCCGCCGCCAGCATGGTGGCCTTCTCGTCGTCATCCTCGGAGGCCGCGTCGGCCATCTCGGCGGCCGCGTAGACCTCGCCGCCGTCGAGCAGGGCGCGCAACCGCCCGGCCAGGCCGCCGCCCGGTCCGCTCTCGCGCAGCACGGCGAACACCAGCCGGCGCGCGTCGCCCGGCTCGATGCCCAGATCCTCCATCGCGTGCCGCAACAACGCCCGCTCGGACGCACGCTGGCGCATCCGTTCCCGGAGCCGTTCCACCAGGTCGTAGAGCGTCAGGTCAGTCAGATCCACGTCCGAACGCAACGAAGCCAGGACGGTGTCGGCGTGGGTGAGGCTGCTGTCGCGGCTGCGGCGTGCCCATTGCGCGGCGACCGCGGTGACGGCCGGGCCGTCCAGGCGCAGCGGGCCGCCTTCCGAGACCGGCGCGGAGAAGCCGTCCAGCACCCGCATCGGACCGGCCAGCCGCGCCCCGAACAGGAAGTCGGGCAGGTGGCGGCGGCCGAGCACGTCGAGTGACTCGCGCACCTTGCGGTACGCGGGGTACGGCGGCGTGGAGGGCAGTACGTCGGGCTCGCGGATCTCGATCCGGTCGGTGGCGGCCACCGACTCCAGTTCGTCGCGCGTCACCCCTCCGGCGCGCGCGATGTCCTCCACCTCGCCGGGGGTGACCATCCGCAACATCCCCGCCGCGTCGGCGAGCCGGGCGCGGGCCTGCGACATCCGGTGCCGCGTCCGCTCCTGCCCGCCGCGCAGCCGTTCGGCCAGCGGCCGGAGATCACCGCGGTCGGCGGCGGCGAAGATCGGTGCCAGCTCGCGGTGCTCCGCCTCCAGCCGGTCGATGAGCTTGCGGTACTTCAGCTGTCCTCGGGCCCGCCGCCAGCACTGGCGGACGAGCTTGACCTGCGACGCCACGGTGACGGCCGCCAGCGGCTCGGTCAGCGCATAGCGGATGCGCAGGTCCTCGGGCGGCTGGTCGCCGGCGGCGCGGGCGGGTTCGAGGACCGCCCGCTTGTAGTCGTCGTCGAAGGTCACCCGGTCCCACCTTTGAGAAATTCCAAGGGGCGTCAGCTGACCCGCACCCTCGACAGGGCCGTACGGGACTTCTCGACCTCCTCCTCCGACATCCCGCCGACGTCGATCTTGAGCTCCAGCCGTTCGCCGGTCTCCTTCTCCACCGCGGTGACGTGCAGCAACCCGGAGGAGTCGAGGGTGAAGGTCACCTCGATCGGCCAGCCGGCCTTCTTGCCCTGCGGGATGCGGACTACGCCCGTGGCGATCTCGGTGTTGTCGATGAGCTCGGGGGACTCGACGCTGCCCGCCTGCTCCATCACCCGGATGTCGGCCGAGGTCTGGTCGTCGTAGACGGTGAAGAAGTCCTCGGTCTTGGCGGCCGGGAGCTCGTCGTTGGCGTGCACGAGGTGCGCGACGTTCTCGGCGGAGGTCTCGCGGTCGACCACGACGATGCCGAACGCGTGCGACGCGACCGTCTTGATCTGGCGCCCGGCGATCTGCCGCTGCTGCTCGGCCGACAGGCCCGCGCGGCCCGCCATCTCCTCGGCGCGGTCCTGCTCGCCCGCCGCCAGCAGCCGCCGGTAGGTCTCCTCGAACGCGTACAGCGCGGCGCCCTTGGCCACCGCGAGGTCGGGGTCCTGCAACCGCGGCGCCAGCCCCAGCTCGGTCTCCAGCCGCGCCGCCACCACCGGCATCTTGGTGGACCCGCCGACCAGCACCAGGTCGTCGTAGTCGTCGACGCCCTTCTCGGCGGCGGTGGACAGGGTACGGCCGGTGATCTCGATGGTGCGGTCGAGGAGGTCCTTGGTCAGCTCCTCGAGCTTCTCGCGCGTGATCTCGATCGCGGCGACCCGGCCGTCGTGCATCACCCGGACGGTGTGCGCCGTGCGAGTGGTGAGCGCCTTCTTGGCGTCCTCGGCGTCGCGGCGCAGTTGCTGCTCGGTCTGCTTGTCGTCGAGCGGGTCTCCGGCCTCGGGGTGCTCGGCGCGGAACCGCTCGGCCAGGTATTCCACGAGCCGGGAATCCCAGTCGGCGCCGCCCAGCTCGTGGTCGCCGTCGGTGCAGACCACCTCGATATGGCCGGAGCGCAGCGCGATGACCGTCGTGTCGAACGTGCCGCCGCCAAGGTCGTACACCAGGATGGTCCGGTCCTGTTCGGGGTTGAGCACGCCGTAGGTGATCGCGGCGGCGATCGGCTCCGACACGATGTCGATGACGTTGAGGCCCGCGATCCGTCCTGCCTTGCGGGTGGCGTCGCGTTCGGCCGCGCCGAAGTAGGCGGGCACGGTGACCACCACGTCGCGGGCCTCCTCGCCCGTGGTGGTGCGCGCGTCGGTGGCCAGCTTGAGCAGGATGAACGCCGACAGCTCCTCGGGCGCGTAGTCGAACCCGTGGATCTGGCGCGTCACGTCGCGGCCCATGTCCCGTTTGATCAGGCTGACCACGTTGTCGGGCGCGAGCACCGCGGTGTCCTTGGCGGTGGCGCCGACGACCACGTTGTCGCCGCTCTCGAAGTAGACGACGGACGGCGTGGTGTCGGTGCCCTCGAGATTGCGCAGGACCGCGGGCCGTCCCACATCGTCGATCGAGGCAATGCAGGAGTAGGTGGTTCCCAGGTCGATCCCGTAGACAGCCATGTCCCTCTCACCAATCGATACCGGGGGCGTGGTGTTCATGGTCCGTGACCGGCGGGCGGACGTCCATCCGGCCCGAGTTAATCACTCGCTCCGCTCTGGTGTTCATCGTCTCGCTCCACCCCGGTTTCGCGCAGCGGTTCGGAAGCGCCAGGTCCGGCCGTGCCGGACTTGGCGGATTCGGGCACCGAATCCGCCGCGGATTTTGCCGTGGCTTTGACCGCCGGCTTGGCGGCGGCCTCCGCGACGGTGGATTTGGCCGCGGCCTCCGCCACCGTCAGCTTGGCCGCAGCCTCCGCGACCGTGGGTTTGGCTGCGGGTTCCGCTGTCGTGGTCTGGGTGAGTGTGGGGGCCGGAGGTGCTTCTGGGACGGCCTTGCCGACGGAGACCTCGGCCTTGCGCACCACCCGGCCGTCCTGCTCGAACCCGTCGGTCCGGACCGCGACCACCGAGCCGGCCAGCGCCGGGTCGGTCACGGGCTCGACTGCGACGGGGCGGTGCCGGGTTGCGTCGTACGGCTCGCCAGGCTCGACGGTGAAACGTTCGACGCCCGTACGTGCCAGCGTGTCGGCGACCTCGTCGGCCACGGCGGCCAGCAGTGACGCGGCGTCCGCAGGGCTCGGCGGCTCCGGCGCGGACCACCGTTCGGAGCCACCGCGGGCCAGGTCGTGCAGGCGGTAGAGCGCGGAGCGCAGCGGTTCGAGGGTGGCCTGGAGCTCGCCCCGGCGGAGCCGCTGGTTCTCCTCGTGGAGCCGGTCGATGACCGCCTCCCGGTGCGTGGCGCGCTCGTGCTCGCGGGCGAGTTCGCGGTCGAACCGCGCGGCCAGCCCGGCGAGGGCGTCCCTGATCTCGGCCTGGAAGTCCGGCGCGGGATCGCCGCCGGAGTTCCCCCCGGCGTCCTCCCCCGCGTCCCGGCTGACAGGCTCATCCCGAGCGGTCGACACGTGCAGTTACCTTAACGGGATGTAACCCGCCGGGATAGACCCCCGCGCGTGACCTTCTGTTGGGCTTCCGGCGACGTGACATGCCGTTCCGCTCCCGACTTCTCGACCTCGACACTCTTGGGTAACACCATGGAAATGCCGCTCCAACACTCTGGCGGAGTGGGTCTCACACAGGAGGTGGCGAAAGATGCTGCGGATTCGCGTTCGGTTGCCGGACCGGCCCGGCTCGCTGGGGAAGGTGGCGCGGATTCTCGGCGTCGCCGGGGCCGACGTGGTCCAGATGGCGGTTCTGGAACGTGACAGCGGCCGCGCCCTCGACGACTTCACGGTGGTCTGGCCCACGGGGGTCGGCATCGACCGGCTCTGTGACGGGCTGGCCTCGATCCCGGGTGTGGACATCATCGGCATCTGGCCCACCGACGAGCCGCAGGGCGCCTTTCCGGACGCCGCGCTCATCGGCCAGCTCGCCGCCGATCCGCACCGCGGGCCGGTGACCTTGACGGACGCGGTGCCGGCCATTCTGAGCTCAGACTGGGCGGGCCTCGTCGAGAGGGGCCCGGAGGGGCCCGTGCTCGTGCACGCCAGCCTGGGCAGCGGTTCGAAGGTCGACGTGCCGGAACTGGAACCGATCCGGCCCCGGGCGTTCACCGCGGAGGACGGCACCCAGTTCGCGCTGGCCCCGATCGTCGACGCGGCGGGTGCCGACCTGGTGCTGCTGGTGGCCCGGACGGGCGCGCCGCAGTTCCACCGGACCGAGGTCTTCCGGCTGGCGCAGCTCGTCGGCGCCGCCGAGGCCGTGCTGGGAGTGCGGCGGCCGCCCGAGAACGGGGAGCTCGCGGCGGACCTGGTACAGAGTTCTTAACGGGGACGAAACCGGCGAGACGCCTCAAGCGTCTACTTTGGCGGACATGGCACCCGGTGCGGCGGCGCGGTCGCGCCGGGGCCATATTCCCGGCATCACGGGTGCATTTCTGTCATCACGGGTGCTCTGACAGCTGCTCTGGCAGCGCATATCCTCTGACCTCGCGGACATTGATCGGTGCTCTGATCTGTCCCCTCGGCCACCACGAGTCTTAGAGTCCAATTCTAGGATTTGTGCCGGTCCTCTGGAGGTCATCGTGGCCGAACTGCTCCGTCCGTTCGCCCAAGCCCACCCCGACGAGCCCGCGATCACCGACGAACGCGGCGCCTCCTCCTGGCAGGAGCTGAACGCCACGACCGACCGGCTCGCGGGTGCCCTGCGCGGCCTCGGGCTGGACGTCGGAGACGCGATCGCGATCCATTCCGGCAACCGCCGCGAACACTTCGAGCTCATGTGCGCGGCCGGCCACATCGGGTTGCGCTATGTCCTGGTCAACTGGCACTGGACGGCCGATGAGCTGCGGTACGTCCTGGAGGACGCCGGAGCCAAGGCGTTGTTCTCCGAGGCGGACTTCGCCGAGATCGCCGCCACGGCCGCCGACGGCCTGGACCTGAGAGCCCGCGTGGCGATCGGCGGAGCGATCCCGGGCTTCACGCCGTACGAGGAGTTCGTGGCGAGCGGACCGGAGGGCGAACCGGCCGGGCAGAGCATGGGCGTTCCGATGATCTACACCTCGGGCACCACCGGGCGGCCGAAGGGGGTCAAGCGCAAGCTGCTCGCGGCGGGCGCGCCGATCGAGGTCGCCAAGCTTGTCGGCGACACCTTCGCCGAGATCCTGCTGATCCCCGAACGCGGCCGGTCGTTGCTGGTCGGGCCCGTCTACCACTCGGCGCAGTGGTTGTGGTCGCAGGTCTTTCTGCTCACCGGGCGGCCCGTCGTGATGCGCCGGTCGTTCGACGCGGCCGAGACGCTGCGGCTCATCGACGAGCACGCCATCACCCAGGTCCATCTCGTACCGACGCAGTTCGTGCGCCTGTTGCGGGTGGACGAGAAGGTGCGGGCCGGGTTCGACGGGTCCAGCCTGGCCGCGGTGTGGCACGGTGCCGCGCCCTGCTCGCCCACGGTCAAGCATCAGATGATCGACTGGCTCGGCCCGATCGTGCACGAGTACTACGGCTCCACCGAGGCCTCGGTCAACACGATCATCACCGCGCCCGAGTGGCTGGCCCGGCCGGGCAGCGTCGGGCGCCCGCTGGCCTCCACCGAGGTGCACATCCTGCGTGAGGACGGCGAGCCGGCCAAGCCGGGGGAACCCGGCCAGATCTGGTTCCGCTACACCAGCGGCGACGACGTCGAATACTGGGGCGACGAGGCCAAGACCAGGTCCGTGCACCGGCCCGGCGGGCTGTTCACCACCGGCGACATCGGCTACTTCGACGAGGCGGGATATCTCTTCCTCGCCGACCGGGCCATCGACATGATCATCAGCGGCGGGGTGAACATCTACCCGGCCGAGGTCGAGGGGGTGCTGATCACCCATCCGGCGGTCCGCGATGTGGCGGTCTTCGGCGTGCCGGACGAGGAGTTCGGCGAGCAGGTCAAGGCGGCGGTCGAGCTGGCCGACGAGGTCAACCCGTCCGAGGGCCTGGCCACCGAGCTGATCGCGCACTGCCGTGCCTCGCTGGCCGGGTACAAGGCACCCCGGACGGTCGACTTCATCGAGGAGATGCCGCGAACGCCGACCGGCAAGCTCTACAAGCGCCTGCTCCGCGACCCTTATTGGCAGGGCCGCGGCCAGCGGATCTGACGTTCACAGCGGTGTCCGACGTTCACGGTGTCGACGTTCACGGTGTTCCACGATCACAAGAGGGCGAGCACGCCGTCGAGGTCGGTCAGGCAGGCGTCGGAGCCCAGCCCCTGCGCGACCGTGGCGGCCGCGGCCGTGCCCCAGCGGGCGGCCTCCAGCAGTTCCTTGCCGTGCTGCAGGCCGGTGATGAACCCGGCGCAGTACGCGTCACCGCACCCGGTCGTGTCCACGACGTCGACTTCCAGCGCCGGGAGGCGTTCGACGCCGTCGGCCGAGGCGATGAGGCTGCCGTGCTCGCCCAGCGTGACCAGCACCGCGCGCGGTCCCTCGCCGAGCAGCTTGCGCGCCGCCCGCACGACGTCGTCGCTGCCGGCCATCGCCATCGCCTGCTCCTCGTTCGGCAGGAAGTAGTCGACGTACGGGAGGAACGCGCCGGCGCCGGTGATCAGATCGGGCATGTTCGACAGCAGGTCCATGGTGACGATCGTCCCGCCGGACCGGGCCGCCGCCAGCATTTCGAAGAAGGCGGGGTCGTTCAGCCCGAACGTGACGTCCGTCCCGCCGAGGTGGACCACATCGGCCGCCGCCAGCAGGCCGGGCTCGACCGCGCTCGTGGTCAGCGTCAGGTTGGCGCCCGGCACGTGGAACGACGGCCGGCCGCCGTCCGGTCGGATGGGCAGGATCGAGGCGCTGGTCTGGTCAGCGGTGCGGCGCACGAGGCCGGTGACGTCCACGCCGTGGCGGGTCATCATCGTGACCAGGATGTCGCCCAGATCGTCGTCGCCGATGGCGCCCACGGAGACGACGTCGTTGCCGAGCTTGGCCAGGGCGACGGCCGTCCCGGCCGCCGAGCCCGCCGCGGTCAGCCGGACCTGGTCGACGACGACGGTGCCCTGCCCCGGCGGGATGGCCTCGACCGGGCGGGCGAGGACGTCCACGATGTGCACGCCGAGCGTGACGACGGCCATGACGGTTCTCCCTTGTGATCGTCAGGGCCGTAGCGTACGGCCTGAACATGGTTGAACGTGAGAGGGATTCGCAAATGAAATGTGCCGAGGAGCGGCAGGCGCTGTGCGACATCGGCCGGAAGATGGCCGGGACCGGGCTCGTGAGCGGCGCGTCGGGCAACATCAGCGTCCGGGTGGGCGAGCTGGTCGCGGTCACTCCGGGCGGTGTGATGCTCGACCGCATGACCCCCGAGGACTGCCCGGTGGTCGACCTTGAGGGCCGGCTGGTCGAGGGGGAGCGGGCGCCCTCCTCGGAGACCCCCATGCATCTGGCTCTTTATGACTGCACCGACGCGGCCGCGATCGTGCACACGCATTCGACGTACGGCACGGTGGTCGCCACGACGATGACGGAGCTGCCGCCGATCCACTACAACACGCTGCTGCTCGGCGGGGTGATCAAGGTGGCCGAGTACGCCACGTACGGCACCCCGGAGCTGGCCGCCAGCGTGCGGGCCGCGATGGAGGGAGGTAAGCGCGCGGCCCTGATGGCCAACCACGGCGGTGTGGCCATCGGCAAGGACCTGGACGAGGCGTACGAGAACGCGCGGCTGCTGGAGTGGCTCTGCGGCGTGTACGTCCGTGCCAAGGCCATCGGCGAGCCCAGGATCCTCACCGAGGCCGAGCTGGTCCAGGTCATCGAGCGCAGCCTCACCCCGCCCGTGTACCCACGCTTGGACGAACAGTAACCTAGCGCTTGCTAGGTTACCCGATTCATTTCGCATCGCGGCCATTGACGGGATCCGGAGCATCGCCCGCGCGGACCTCGATCATTTTTCGAAACTTTTCGAGCGCTTATGGGTCGCTCGTGAGTTTTCATCGGGTTTTCATACGGGCGCTCTTTCTCTGGATCCTAGATTTCCCAGGTGGAGGGACATTAAAGGCTTCTGTGGCCACCCAGAGCTTCGAAAAGTTTCGAAACTCTTCATTGACGCCTCCTTGGAAGCGATCGCATACTCACTCCCGATCGACGCTTCTCGCCAGGGCCGCCGGTCGGGTGGTCTTCGTGGCGGGTTCGCGGCCCAGCCTGCGTCAGCGTTCACGAGGAGGAAGCATGTACGTCCGTTCGATCAGCCGCAGAAGCCTCATCGCCCGTGCGGGAGCCCTTGCGCTGGCCGCGTCCGCGCTCGCGCTTCCCGGCACCGCCAACGCCGATACGACCATCTGCTCGAGTCAAACCGGCACAAATGGCGGCTACTACTACTCGTTCTGGACCGACGGCGGCGGGTCGGTCTGTATGACCCTGGCCGCCGGCGGCAACTACCGCACCTCATGGAGCAACGTCGGGAACTGGGTGGGCGGCAAGGGCTGGAGCAACGGCGGGCGCAGAACTGTGAACTACTCAGGCAGCTTCAACCCGTCCGGCAACGCATATCTCACCCTCTATGGGTGGACGTCCAACCCGCTCGTGGAATATTACATCGTCGACAACTGGGGCACTTATCGGCCCACCGGAACGTACAAGGGCACAGTGACCAGCGATGGCGGTACGTACGACATATACCAGACGACGCGGTACAACGCCCCCTCCGTCGAAGGCACCCGAACCTTCAATCAGTACTGGAGCGTCCGGCAGTCGAAGCGGACGGGCGGCACCATAACCACGGGCAACCACTTCGATGCATGGTCTCGGTCCGGAATGGGTCTGGGCAGTTTCCGCTATTACATGGTCCTCGCAACAGAGGGATATCAAAGCAGCGGAAACTCCAACATAACGGTGAGTGGATGACCCCGCCCGTGCACCCGCGCCGGGACGCCCGGTAACCTAGCGCTTGCTAGGTTACCGGGAGGGAGCCCGATGTCCTTCGTGCTGATCGACAAGCCGCGCCCGCACGTCACGCTGATCACCCTCAACAGGCCCGAACGGATGAACGCGATGGCGTTCGACGTGATGGTGCCGTTCAAGGAGGCCCTGGAGGAGGTCAGCGCCGACAACGGCACGCGGGTCGTGGTCGTGACCGGCGCGGGCCGCGGCTTCTGCTCCGGCGCCGACCTGGAATCGCCGGGCCGCATCCCGGGCATCGAGGGGCTGACGGTCTCGGCCATCGCGCTGCGTTCGATGGAGCTGCTGGACGACGTCATCCGGGCGATGCGGCGCATGCACCAGCCGGTGATCGGCGCGGTCAACGGGCCGGCGATCGGCGGCGGGCTGTGCCTCGCCCTCGCCACCGACATCCGGATCGCCGCCGAGGGCGCCTACTTCCGCGCGGCGGGGATCAACAACGGGCTGACCGCGAGCGAGCTGGGGCTGAGCTACCTGCTGCCGCGCGCGATCGGCTCCTCCCGCGCGTTCGAGATCATGTTGTCGGGCCGGGACGTGGACGCGGCGGAGGCCGAGCGGATCGGCCTGGTCTCGCGCGCCGTGCCCGGCGACAAGCTGCTGGATGAGTGCTACGAGATGGCCGAACGCATCGCCGCGTTCAGCCGTCCGGGCGTCGAGCTGACCAAGCGGATGTTGTGGTCGAGCCTGGACGCGGCGAGCCTGAACGCCCACATGGACCACGAAGGCCTCGCGCAGCTGTTCGTCCGCCTCACAACCCGCAACTTCGAGGAGGCGATCCAGGCCCGCAAGGAGAACCGCCCCCCCGAGTTCAAAGACTGACTCGGGTCACAGACTGACGCAGGTTCAAAGACTGACGCGGGGGCGGATCCGTGGCAGGCTGCCGCTGTGCCCAGCCTCGCTCAGGACGTCGCCCGGCAGCGGCTGATGACGGTCCCCGTCGTCCGCCTCGCGACCGTGGACGAGAACGGCCTGCCGCACCTCGTCCCGATCACGTTCACCGTCGAGCGCGGCACGGTCTACACCGCGGTCGACCACAAGCCCAAGGGCAACCGCGACCTCAGGCGCCTGGCCAACATCCGCGCCAACCCGCACGTCGCCCTGCTCGCCGACCACTACGAGGACGACTGGGACCGCCTCTGGTGGGTCCGTGTGGACGGGCACGCCCACATCATCGATGACCCCGCCCGGATGGCCGCGCCGATCGACCTCCTGGCCGCCCGCTACCCCCAGTACCGGGAGCACCGCCCCGAAGGGCCGGTCGTCGCCATCGTCATCGACCGCTGGACCGGCTGGTCCGCCATTACCTAGTCCCAAGCCTGGCCTATGCGGGTCAGCTGGTCCGCGTACTCGATGCGGCTCTGCCATTCCCGGGGCCAGGCGTCCATGCCCAGGTGGGCGCCCGCGAAGGCACCGGCAAGGCAGGCGATGGAGTCGGAGTCGCCGGAGCTGGCGGCGCCGCGCCAGACGGCGGAGACCGGGTCGTCGGGGAAGAGCAAGAAGCAGAGGAGCGCGGTCGCGAGGGCCTCTTCGGCGATCCAGCCCGCGCCGGTGATCTCGCAGGGGTCCGTGTCGCGGCTGCCGCGCAGGAGAGCCGCGTCGAGCCGGTCGAGGGCCTGGCGGCACTCGTCCCAGCCGCGGGTGATGAACTCGGCGGGGGAGGGGGCGCCGGAGCGCTTCCACAGGTCACCGAGCCAGCGTTCGTGGTAGACGGCGCGCTGGACGTGGCAGTGCTCGCGGAGCGCGGTGGGCAGATCCGCCGGTGACATGCCCTCGCGGAGCCACCACGTGGCGAAGGCGGTCAGTTCGCTCGCGGCGAGGCCGGTCGGGTGGCCGTGGGTGAGCGCCGCCTGGAGCTGCGCGGCGCCGGAACGGGTCTCGTCGGTGAAGCCCGGGACGAGCCCGACCGGGGTGACGCGCATGTTGGCGCCACAGCCCTTGGACTCGTGCTGAGTGGCCTCCACCCAGGGAATCCCGGCGTCCAGGCCTCGGCACGCGCGGAGGCAGGTGTTGCCCGGCGCGCGGTTGTTTTCGGGGTCGTGCAGCCAGTTGATGAAGCGGCGCCGCCATATCGGGATGATCCGGTCGGGGGTGAACGGAGGGTCGTCGAGCGCGTCCAGCATGCCGTTGGCCACCGCCAACGCCATCTGGGTGTCGTCGGTGACCAACGCCTTGCCAGGGAGGTCGCGAGGACCGTCCGGGCCGTGGCGTTCATGGATCTGGTGCATGGTCAGGAACTCGGTGGGGGCGCCGAGCGCGTCGCCGTACGCCAGGCCGAAGATGCTTCCGCTCGCCCGTTTCATCCCGCCATCGTAGGAGCGCCGGTCGCTGGGGCTTCAGAGGCCCACGAGGTCGGCGAGGCGGCCGCGGTGGTGGGCGGGCGGGCCGAAGAGCTCCTGTGACGACTTGGCGCGCTTGAAGTAGAGGTGGGCGTCGTGCTCCCAGGTGAACCCGATGCCGCCGTGGATCTGGATGCTCTCGCCCGCCGTGTGGAAGTACGCGTCGGAGCAGAACGCCTTGGCCAGGGCGGCGGCGACGGGCAGCTCGCCGGGGTCCTCGTCGGCGGTGGCGGCGGCCTGGAGCACGGCGGAACGGGCCGACTCGACCTGGACGAACATGTCCGCGCAGCGGTGCTTGATCGCCTGGAAGCTCCCGATGGGGCGGCCGAACTGGTGCCGGACCTTCGCGTACTCCACGGTCATGTCGAGGGAGATCTGCGCGCCGCCGAGCTGCTCGGCCGCGAGGCTCACGGCCGCGATGTCGAGGGTGTGCGCGAGGACCGCCTCCGCGCCGCCCTCGGGGCCGACGAGCCGGGCGGGCACGGCGGCGAAGTCGAGCCGGGCGAGTTTGCGGGTCTGGTCGAGGACGGGGAGCGGTGTGCGAGCAAGACCGGCGGAGCCGTCCACGGCGAAGAGCGACAGGCCTAGGGGCGTACGGGCCGCGACGAGCACGAGATCGGCGATGTGGCCGTCGAGCACGTAGGTCTTGGTGCCGTCCAGGATCCAGCCGTCTCCGGATCGCCGGGCCGTCATCGTGATCGATCCGAGGTCCCAGCGGTCGTTCTCGTTCCACGCGAGCGTCGCGATGGTGGTCCCGTCGGCGATGCCCGGGAGGAGGTCGCGCTTGGCGTTCTCGTCGCCGGAGGCCTGGAGCGCGGTCGCCGCCAGCACGACGGTGGCGAAGTAGGGCGCGCACACGAGCGCCCGGCCCATCTCCTCCAGGACGATCACCAGCTCGCGGACGCCGAACCCGGACCCGCCGTACTCCTCGGGGATCGCCAGGCCCTGCAGGCCCAGCTGCCCGGCCATCTGCTCCCAGACCGCCGGGTCGTACCCCGTGGTGCTCTCCATGAGACGGCGGACCTCGGCGCCCGGCGACTTGTCCGAGAAGAACCTGCGCAGTGCGCCGCGCAGTTCCTCCTGCTCCTCGGTGACGACGAGCCTCATCCCCGGCCTCCCGTGCAGCCAACCTGACGCTTGCTTGGTTGATTGTGCCGTACGGGGCCGCCCGGGGCCAGGGTCAGGGGGCCCAGTCGTGCGGGCCGAGGGTGAAACCCCTGGCGGTGGAGTGGACGTGGTTGGCGGAGACCAGGTGGCTCAACGCCGCCCAGATGTCCTCCTCCGGGCGGTCGATGAGGTTGCGCAGCGTCTCGATGTTGGCCGCGCCGCCGGCCTTGTCGATCTCGGCGACCGTTTCGTAGACGTAGAGCTCGAAGTCGGAGAGCTCCTGAACGTCGGCCCGTTTGTCTTCCATGCCCGACACCTTCCCGTTTCTACGGGAGTCCATCCGCCAGGGGCCACGTTCAGCCGTATCGCTTGAGCTCGTGGAAGAAGCCGGGCACGGTCTGCAGGTCCCCGGCGGCGGTCACCTGGTCGTAGACGTAGCGGGCGACGGCGAGGTCCAGGACGCCGAGGCCGAACGGGGAGAACACCACCGGCTTGTCGGCCGGCGGAGTGATCGCGCCGGTGAGGACGTCGTAGAGGGTCCCGGCGACGAAATCGCGGTTGCCGGCTCGCTGCTCAGCCAGGTGCGGCGAGGTGTTGGCCTTCATGCAGTGCTCGACGTCGTCCACCACGTTGCAGGACGACAGGATGATCTCGGGGGAGAGGTCCCGCAGCGAGACGTGGAGCACGAGCGGGTTGTGCGCGAACCAATCCGGGTCGGTGACGTGCGGCTCGCCGGCCACGGTGGCGAAGACGATGAGATCGGACGACCGGACGAGGTCCTCGGCCGACTCGTGGATGGTGATGGTGCCCTTCTCCGAACGTTCGAGGTAGCCCTTGAAGCCCTCCGCGTGCTCGCGGGAGAGGTCATGGACGCCCAGCTCCTCGAAGGCGAAGCCGTTGCCTGCGAGGTAGGTGTGGATGTAGCGGGCGATCAGGCCGACGCCGAAGAACCCGACCCGGGCCGGGCGCACGCCCCGGCGGGCGCTGAGCTCGGCGGCAGCGAGCGCCGCCGAGGCGGCCGTCCGGGCGGCGCTGATGATGGAGCTCTCCAGGCACGCGAACGGGTAGCCCGTCCGGGTGTCGTTGAGGATCAGCACGGCGGAGGCCCTCGGGATCCCCTCCTGCACGTTCTCCGGAAAGCTGGAGATCCACTTGATGCCGTGCACGTCCACATCGCCCTTGACCGAGGCGGGCAGCGCGATGATCCGCGACGACGGTCGGTCGGGGAAGCGCAGGAAGTAGGAGTCCGGGTTGACGGTCGCGCCCTCGCCGTGCAGCCGGTAGGCGGCCTCGATCATCCGGGTGACCTCGTCTTCCCGGCCGCTGATCGCCTCGTGTACCTGGGCGCCTGAGATCACGGCGAAAGAGGGGGGCTGTGTCATGGTCCGTCGAACTCCGAAAAGGGGGTGGGGGTGATCAGATGCCGAGAATATCGGCGTTGGGGATGTTCAGGTCGGCGAGGATGTGGCCGAAGTTGTCGCGCAGCCAGCTCTCCTCGTAGATGGAGTCGAGATAGCGTTCGCCCAGGTCGGGGGCTATCGCGACGGCCACGGGCGACTCACCGGGGTACTTTTCGGCGAGCCAGCGCTCCGCGCCGCTGACGACGGTCCCGGTCGACCCGCCGAAGAGGAAGCCCCGCGACGACAGCCGGTGCACCGTGCGGATGGTGTCGGTCTCCGGCACGTGCACGACGTCGTCGATGAACGACTCGTCGACGAGCTCGGGCCGGCTGCTGGTGCCGAGGCCGGGCACCATCCGGCGCTCGGGGATGCCGCCGAAGGTGACCGAGCCGGCCGCGTCGACCGCGACGATGGTGACCGGGCGGCGGTGCTCCCGGAAGTACCGCGCGCAGCCCATCAGCGTGCCCGTGGTGCCGGCGCCGACGAAGAGCACTTCCAGCTCGGGAAAGTGCCGGTCGATGGCCGGTGCGGTGCCGCGGTAGTGCGCCAGCCAGTTGTTGTGGTTGGCGTACTGGTTGAGCCAGACGTACTCCGCCCCGCCCTCGCGTTCGGTCTCGCAGAGCTCCCGCACGTACCTGATCCGGCTCTCCAGGAACCCCCCGTTGGCGTCCTGCCGCGAGATGACCCGTACCTCCGCGCCGAGCGCGCGCATGAGGCGCATCGACGCCGGGTTGCAGCGGGGGTCGGTGACGCAGATGAAGCGGTAGCCCTTGCTCGCCGCGATGATGCTGAGCGCGATGCCGAGGTTGCCCGAGGACGACTCGACGATGATCGATTCGGAGGTCAGGGCGCCGTCCCGCTCGGCCGCCTCGACCATCTCGGCGGCGGCCTTGAGCTTCACCGACCCGGCGAAATTGAATCCCTCGCATTTGAGATAGAGCGGGCTGTCGAGAACCGGCCGGAGATCCACATAAAGATCCTCGACATTGAAGTCCTGCGGCGAGGTGATGATGGGCACGCTGCCACCCTTGCGGAAACGACGATCAACAGGTCTGGTGAAATTGTGACTTTCCTGCCGAGGGACTTGGATTCGTGATCCCGCGCCGTCCCGTGAATCGAATACCCAGAAAGCAATTTCGGGTGTTCCCCCATCTGCCCCCGAAGCACGCCGCGAGGTTCTGACCGAACCGTGGCGGAGCATAACCGTACCTTCGGGGTTGAGTGCCCGCAACCCCCTACTTACTCGCCGGTAGTCTCCTATGAGTCGATTCTGGTGATGATTCGGCTCGGGTCGGTCATAAGCTGTTGGGCCGACATGATTAACCGATGACGGTGGAGAATTCCTACATCACGGAGAGTTAAGATGAATGCTCGCGGACAGGTCGCCGAACGGTTGCTCGGGCCGGCTGAGCTGCCCGTGCTGGAGGTCTCCCCGGCGGAGGTCGCGCGGGCCCGTGAGCTGGCCGCCCGCCACGGCATGACCCGCGAGCACCCGGTCGACCTCGCCGATCCGGTCATCACCCGGGTCGAACGATTCGCCGCCGAGGGCGATCGCCCCGCCGTCACCGACGCGACACGTTCGCTCTCCTATACCGGCCTCGCCGCCGAGGCCCGCCGCCTTGCCACGCTGCTGGAACGCGCGGGCGTCGAGCCCGGCACGGTCGTCGGTGTGGGCGGTGCGCGCTGTGCCACCGTGATCTCCGCGTTCCTCGCCATCGAGCTGGTCGGCGCGCTCTACGTCCCCGCCGACGAGACCTGGCCGGCCGCGCGGGTCCGGGACGTGCTCGCCCAGGCCGGGGCCCGCGTGCTGGTGACCGTCGACCAGGGGGAGTCGGCACCGGCGCTCCTGGCCGGAGCGGCCGAGGCGGGCTGCGAGATCATCCGGGCTGGACGCGCCGACACATGCGAGCCGTGGCCGGGTGAGCCGCGCCTGCACGCCCTCGACCAGCCCCGGTACGTGCTCTTCACCTCGGGCTCGACCGGCACGCCCAAGGGCGCCGTGGTCGAGCACCAGGGGATGATCAATCACCTCTACGCCAAGATCGTCGACCTGGAGATGACGCCCGCCGACGTGCTGGCGCAGACGGCCCCGCTGGGCTTCGACATCTCGGTCTGGCAGATGCTCTGCCCCCTGCTCCTGGGCGGCCGGGTGGACGTCATCGGCGACGACGTCGGGCACGACCCGGTGGCCTTCGCGCGGGCCGTCGACGACCAGGGCATCACCATCGTCGAGCTGGTCCCGACCATGGTCAGGCACCTCCTCGATGACCTCAGCGACGTATCCGCCAATTCTCTCGGCGGGCTGCGCTGGATGATCGCTACCGGGGAGGAACTGCCGGCCGAGCTGTCGCGCCGCTGGCTGGAGACCATGCCGCACGCCCGGCTGCTCAACGCCTACGGCCCGACGGAGTGCTCCGACGACGTCACCCACCACACGGTGACCGCCAAGGACCTGGAACTTCTCCGGCTGCCGATCGGCACCCCCATCGTCAACACCCAGCTCTATGTGCTGCGGAACGAGGACGACGGCACCTGGAGCGCCTGCGACATCGGCGAGACCGGTGAGCTCTTCGTCGGCGGCGTCTGCGTGGGGCGTGGCTACCTCGGCAACCACGAGCGCACCCGCGAGGCCTTCTGCTCCGACCCGTTCGAGAGCACGCCCTCGGGCCGCCTCTACCGGACCGGGGATGCCGTCCGGCTGCTGTCACCCTCGGCGTCCGGCGCGGGCGTGCCCACCCTGCAGTACCTGGGCCGCGTCGACCGCCAGGTCAAGATCGCGGGTGTCCGGATGGAACTCGGCGAGATAGAGGCCGTGCTGCAGCGACACCCGGGTGTCGGTGCGGCTGCGGTCGTGGTCCATGAGTACCCGGTCAACCCGGCTGCCGTGGACCACTGAGAGCACCGGTCACTCTGTGTGATCGCACTGGCCGGGTTCGGTCGTCAACCGTTGTCACTTGTCGAGCGTCCCATGTGCCGCGAACAGGCTCATGAACAGGATTTTTTGTCACGGTCGTGAGCAATTTCTGCGGCTAAGTTCTACATACGAGGGGATTGCGAGGCATGTGACAGGCTGGTTAACTGTGGCAGCGCTACTCCTCAGTACAGACGTGGTCGAGGGCTTGCCCTGACCGGGGGGCGGGAAAGCAGCGGCGCTCTGCACTGGTTGGGAGCTGGCTCGGCGCGATGGGGTCGCGCGTGAGCGACGCGAGACCGGCAGGGATACGGGGAAAGGGGACGGGGTACGGCCCGAAGTTTCGTCGTCACTCTTCGCGTTATACAAAACCCCTCAGACCGGGAAAGTGCCTCCTGATGTCGTCGATTGAGTACGTTCCTCTTTCCGCCGCTCAGCAGAGCGTTTGGTACGCGCAGCAACTGGCACCTGAAACGCCGATTCATATTGCGCAGTACATCGAAATCGAGGGCCCGATTGATCACGCCGTGTTCGACCGGGTGGCGAATATCGCGGCGCACGAGGGCGAAGCCATGAACGCCCGCATCGTCGAGCGGGACGGCATTCCTTTCCAGATCCTGGATCGCACCGCGACGGCGACGGTTCCGCTCGTCGACCTCAGCGGCGAAAAAGACCCGCGGGCCGCCGCGCACGCGTGGATTCGCGAGCGCATGGCCGAGCCGCTGCCATTGGACGGCGAGCGCCTTTACGTCACCGGCTGGCTGCGGCTGGGGCCGGAGCTGCACTGGTGGTTCATCCGCGCCCACCACATCGTCGCGGACGCCTTCAGCGGCTCGATGGTCAGCCGCCGGGCCGCCGAGGTCTACACGGCACTGGCCAACGGCGGCGAGTACGAGGAGGTCGAGCACGGCTCGTACCGCGGGCTGCTGGCCGAGGACGCCGCCTACCGCTCCTCGGAGAAGTACGAGCGCGACCGCGCCTACTGGACCGAGCGCTTCGCCGACAAGCCGGTCGCCGTCAGCCTGACCGACGACATGGCCGTCCCGACCCCGTGGCCGATCAGCCGCATCACCACGCTGCCGCCGGACGCCACCGCCGACCTCGCCGCCGGCGCGCGGCGGCTGCGCACCGCCACCCAGGCGCTCGCGATCGCTGCGATCGCCGCGTACGTCGGACGCATGACCGGCACCGAGGACGTCATCATCGGCCTGGCCGTCACCGGCCGCACCACGCCGCTGGCGCAGGAGACGGCCGCGATGGCCTCCAACATCCTGCCGTTGCGCGTGGAGGTCCGGCCGGACATGTCGGTCGAGGAACTGGTGCGCTCGGTCACCCGGGCCACCGCGCGGGCGCTGCGCCACCAGCGCTACCGCCGCGAGGACCTGGTGCGCGACCTGAAGATGCTGGGGGAGCGGCGCCGGCTCTACGGGCCGACGGTCAACATCATGGCCTTCGACTACCGGCTCGACTTCGCCGGCACGCGCGGCCGCATGCACGCCATCACCACCGGGCCGGTGGACGACCTGTCGGTCAACATCTACGACAACTTCGACGGCAACGGCCTGCGGGTCGACTTCGAGGCGCACCCCGACCTGTACACCGAGGCCGAGGTCGCCGCCCACCAGGAACGTTTCATGCGGTTCCTGACCGCGCTCGGCGCCGTCGACCCGGCCACTCCGCTGCGCGACGTCGAGTTCCTGGACGAGGCTGAGCGGCGGCTGGTCCTTGCGACCAGCAGCGGGGTCGTCGCGCCACGCGCCACCGAGACGTGGCCCGTGCTGTTCGAACGCCAGACGGCCGCCACCCCGGACGCACCGGCCGTCCGCCACGGCGCCGAGACGTTCACCTACCGGGAGCTCAACTCCCGGGCCAACCGGCTTGCCCGGCGGCTGATCGCGCTCGGCGTCGGCCCCGAGGACCTGGTCGGCATCGCGCTGCCGCGCGACGCCGCCATGGTCGAGGCGCTCACCGCCGTCCTCAAGGCGGGCGCCGCGTACCTGCCGATCGACCTCGCCTACCCGCCCGACCGGATCGCCTACATGCTGGCGGACGCCGCTCCGGCCTGCGTCATCACCACCAGCGGCGCCGCGCTGCCCGGCGGTGTCACCCGCATCGAGCTCGACCTCCTCGCGGACGATCCCGAGCTCGCAGATACCGCCGACACAGCCGACACAGCCGACACAGCCGACACAGATGTTACGGATGCCGAGCGGGTCCGGCCCCTCCTGCCTGGCAACCTCTCGTACGTCATCTACACCTCGGGCTCGACCGGCAGGCCCAAGGGCGTCGCCGTCAACCACGCCGACATGAACGCGTTCCGCGCCCGCGTGCTGGAGTTCTTCGGTGCCGACGCCCTGCGGCGCGCGGCGTTCGCCACCTCGCTCAACTTCGACCTGTCGGTCCAGGAGTGGCTGCTGCCGCTGACGGTCGGCGGCGAGATCGAGGTCCTGCGGGACCTGCTGGAAGTCGGCGAACGCGGCGGCTGGTCCGGCACGTTCATCGGCGGCGTGCCCTCGGCGGCCTCGGCGGTGCTCGGCCGCGAGGACGTGCGGATCGAGGCCGACCACATCACGCTGGGCGGTGAGGCGCTGCCCCCGCCGATGCTCCGCGAGGTCCGGCGGCAGGCGCCGGACGCCCGCATCTCCAACATCTACGGGCCGACCGAGGCGACCGTCGTGGTGACCGGCTGGTACGACGACGGCAACCCCGAAGGGCGGGCCCCGATCGGCCGGCCCATGGCCAACGTGCGTGCCTATGTGCTGGACGCGGCGCTTCGGCTTGTCCCAGCGGGCGTGCCGGGCGAGCTTTACCTCGGCGGCCCGGGCGTGGTCCGCGGCTACCTGCGCCGTCCGGGGCTGACCGCCGACCGGTTCGTGGCCGACCCGTTCGGCGAGCCCGGCGCCCGCATGTACCGCACGGGCGATCTGGCGCGCTGGGCACCTGCCGGGAGGTCGGACGGGGTGGGTTGGTCGGGTGCGGAGCACAACCTGGAGTACTTGGGCCGCGCCGACCACCAGGTCAAGGTGCGCGGCTTCCGTATCGAGCTGGGCGAGATCGAGACCGCCTTCGCAGCCCACCCCGGCGTACGGCAGAGCGTCGCGGTCGCCCGCACGGACGACGTGGGCGACACCGTGCTGGTCGCCTACGTCGTCCCCATCGAACCAGGCCTGCCGCTCGACCCGGCGGCGCTGCGCGGTTTCGTGGCCCGCACGCTGCCGGAGTACATGCTGCCCGCAGCCGTCGTGCAACTCGCCGAGCTGCCGCTCAACCCGGCCGGAAAATTGGACCGTGCCGCCCTTCCCGCCCCCGATTTCACAGAGGCGGTCACTGGACGGGGCCCGCGTGACGCCCGGGAGGAGATCCTGTGCGGGATCTTCACCGAGGTGCTCGGGCTGCCGGGCGTCGGCATCGACGACGGTTTCTTCGACCTCGGCGGCGACTCGCTCAAGGCGACCCGGGTGGTCTCGCGCGCCCGCGCCGCGCTGAACACCGAGCTGCCGATCCGGGTGGTGTTCGAGACGCCGACCGTCGCCGGGATCGCCGCCCACATCGCCGCCGCGACGGCCGGGCCGGAGGGCGAGGTGCGGCCCGCGCTCATCCCGGCGGCCCGCCCGGATCCGCTGCCGGTCTCGTACGCGCAGGAACGCCTGTGGTTCCTGAACCGGCTCGAAGGCCCGACTGCCACCTACAACATGCCGATCCCGCTGCGGCTGACGGGCGAGATCGACCACGCCGCGGTGCGTGCCGCGCTGCACGACGTGATCGCCCGCCACGAGTCGCTGCGGACGTTGTTCGGCGAGGCCGACGGCGAGCCGTATCAGCGGATCCTCGACCCGGACGAGGTCGAGCCGGAGCTGACCATCGTCGAGGCGCCGGGCAAAGACCTGACCGGAGACCTGCACGGGCGGCTTTTCATGGACGCCACGCGCGGCTTCGACCTGGCCGACCAGCTCCCGTTGCGCGCCTTCCTCTACCGGCTCGCCGCCGACGAGCACGTCCTGTTGCTCGTTATGCACCACGTCGCCGGTGACGGCTGGTCCTTGGCGCCCCTGGCGAGGGACGTCATCACCGCCTACATCGCCCGCAGCGACGGCGCCGCACCGAGTTGGAAACCGCTGCCGGTGCAGTACGCGGACTACGCGCTCTGGCAGCGGCAGCTTCTCGGCATCGGGCCCGAGAGTCTCGCCGCCCGCCAGCTCGACTACTGGAAGGGCGCCCTGGCGGGCCTTCCGGACCAGCTGACCCTGCCCACCGACCGGCCCCGGCCCGAGCGCGCGTCCTACCGGGGCGGGCAAGTCACGTTCGAGGTGCCGCAGGAGTTGTCGGACGGCCTGTCCGCTCTGGCCCGCGACCACCAGGTCAGCCTCTTCATGGTGCTGCAGGCCGCGCTCGCCGCGCTCCTCACACGGCTCGGCGCGGGGACCGACGTGCCGATCGGCTCGCCGATCGCGGGCCGGACGGACGAGGCGCTCGATGAGCTCGTTGGCGTCTTCGTCAACACCCTGGTCCTGCGCACCGACACCTCCGGTGACCCGGCGTTCGCCGAGCTGCTCGCCCGGGTGCGGGAGACCGATCTCGCCGCGTACGCCCACCAGGACGTGCCGTTCGAGCGCATCGTCGAAACCCTCAACCCGGCGCGGTCCCTGTCCCGGCACCCGCTCTTCCAGGTCATGCTCACCCTCCAGAACAATCCGGCGCCGTCGGTCGAGCTGCCCGGGCTGACCGTCGGAGTCGAGCCGGTGGACGCCGGGGTGGCCAAGTTCGATCTGGAGTTCCTGCTGGACGAGCCAATGGGCGGCTCAGGCATGGTGGGGACGATCGAGTACGCGCTGGACCTGTTCGACCGTGCGACCGTCGAACGGCTCGCGGGCTGGTACCGGCAGGTGCTCGAGGCCGTCGTCGCCGACGCGTCCGTCGCCGTCTCCGGCCTGGACCTGCCGGGCGCCGACGAGCTCCGCGCGACGTCGATCGCGGACCAGCCCACCGCCGAGCCGACCGCCGAGCCCACGGCCAAGCGCCTCGTCGCGTACGTCGTCGCGGCCCCTGGACAGACCCTCGACCCCGAAGAGCTGCGCGCCCACGTTCGCCAGCACCTGCCCGAGTCGATGGTGCCCTCCGCCGTGGTCGTCCTCGACCAGTTGCCGCTGACCCCCAACGGCAAGGTCGACACCAAGGCGCTGCCCCGGCCCGCGATCACAGCGCCCGAGACCGCGACCGCCTACCGTGCCCCGCGGGACGCCCGCGAGGAGACGATCGCCGCCGTGATCGCCGACCTGCTGGGCGTCGCCCGGGTCGGCATCGACGACGACTTCTTCGAGCTGGGCGGCAACTCGCTCATCGCGATGCGGGTCGTCAGCCGGGTCCGGCGGGCGCTGGACGTCGAGCTGCCCGTGCGCGCGCTGTTCGAGGCGCCGACCGTCGCCCGGCTGTCCGCGCAGCTGGGCGACCTGACTGCGGGCGAGGCGGGGCGCCCGGCGCTGGAACGGCGTGAGCGCCCCGAGGCCGTCCCGCTGTCGTACGCGCAGCAGCGGTTGTGGTTCCTCAACCGGTTCGAGGGGCCGTCCGCCACGTACAACGTGCCGACCGCGCTGCGCATCCGCGGTGCCCTCGACTACGAGGCGATGCAGGCAGCCCTCGGCGACCTTGTCATGCGGCACGAGACGTTGCGGACGATCCTGCCCGACAGCGGCGGCGTGCCACGGCAGCTCGTCCTGGATCCGTCGGCGGCGCGCCCCGAGCTCCAGATCACCGAGACCACGGCGGCCGAGCTGCCCTCCCGGCTCGGGATGGCAGCGGGCTACGCGTTCGACATCTCCGCCGAGCCGCCACTGCGCGCCCATCTCTACAAGATCGCGCCAGACGAGCACGTCGCGCTGCTGCTCATGCACCACATCGCCGGGGACGGCTGGTCCATGGCGCCGCTCGCCAAGGATCTGATCTCGGCGTACGCGGCGCGGGCGGGCGGCCAGGCCCCGGACTGGGCGCCGCTGCCGGTGCAGTACGCGGACTACACGCTGTGGCAGCAGGATTTGTTCGGGTCGGAGGACGACCCGGAAAGCCTGATCTCGCGGCAGATCGCGTACTGGAAGGACGCACTCGCCGGGCTTCCCGAAGAACTGGAACTGCCCGCGGACCGGCCGCGCCCCGCCCAGGCGTCCTACCGGGGCGGCACGGCCCGCTTCCGGCTGGGCCCCGATGTGCGCACGGCGCTGCTGAAGGTCGCGAGGGAGACCGGCACCAGCCCGTTCATGGTCGCGCAGGCCGCCTTCGCCGCACTGCTCACGCGGCTCGGCGCCGGGACGGACGTGCCGATCGGCTCGCCGATCGCGGGCCGTACGGACGAGGCGCTGGACGACCTGATCGGCATGTTCGTCAACATGCTGGTCTTCCGGACCGACACCTCCGGCGACCCGGCGTTCCGGGACCTCGTCGCGCGGGTGCGGGAGACCGACCTCGCCGCGTACGCCCACCAGGACGTCCCGTTCGAGCGGCTCGTCGAGGTCCTCAACCCGCCGCGCCACCTTGGCCGCCACCCGCTCTTCCAGGTGGGCCTGACCTTCCAGAACAACCCCGAGGCCAAGCTGGAGCTACCCGGCTTCAGCGCGGAGGTCGAGCCGCTGCACGCCGGTGTCGCCCGTTTCGACCTCCTCATGGTCCTCACCGAGCGCGAGGACGGGCTGGACGGCGAGCTGGAGTACGCGCTCGACCTTTACGACCCGGCCACGGCGCGGCGGCTCATCGACCGCTTCGAGCGGTACCTGACCGCGCTGCTCGCCGACCCCGAGGCCCGGATCAGCGAGATCGACGTCCTCGATCCGGCCGAACGCGAGACCATCCTCACCGAATGGGCAGGCGGCGCAGCGGGTCCGGTTGAGCGGGCGACGGGTCCGGTGGAGCGGGCGACGATTCCGGCGTTGTTCGAGGCGCAGGCGGTGTTGCGGCCGGGTGCTCCGGCGGTGTCGTTTGAGGGCACGACGCTGACGTACGGCGAGCTGAACGCTCGTGCTAACCGTCTGGCGCGTCATTTGGTGGCGCAGGGTGTGGGGCCTGAGCAGTTTGTGGCGTTGAAGCTGCCGCGTTCGGCTGATTTGGTCGTCGCGGTGCTGGCTGTGTTGAAGTCGGGTGCGGCGTACGTACCGATTGATCCGGACTATCCGGCCGACCGTATTACCTACATGCTCGAAGACGCCCAACCAGCCCTCATGTTGGAGAGCATCGAGATCCCCGAGGGCTACGACGACAGCGATCTCGGCATCGCGGTGTCGCCGGACAGTCCGGCGTATGTCATCTACACGTCGGGTTCGACTGGGCGTCCCAAGGGTGTCGTGGTTCCGCATCAGAACGTGGTGCGGTTGCTGCGTTCGACCGAGCAGTGGTTTGACTTCGGCTCCGATGATGTGTGGACGCTCTTCCACTCCTACGCGTTCGATTTCACCGTGTGGGAGTTGTGGGGTTCGCTGCTGTACGGCGGTCGCCTGGTCGTCGTTCCCTACCTGACAAGCCGTTCGCCGGAGGACTTCCTCAAGCTCCTTGCGGCGGAGAAGGTCACGGTCCTCAACCAGACGCCGTCGGCGTTCTACCAGCTCATGGCCGCTGACCGGGATAACCCCGGCACTGACCTGGCGCTGCGCTATGTCGTCTTTGGCGGTGAGGCGCTGGAGCTGGGCCGTCTCGAAGACTGGTATTCACGGCACGCGGACGACGCGCCGACCCTGGTCAACATGTACGGGATCACCGAGACGACGGTGCATGTGTCGTACGTCGCGCTTGATCGCGCCTACGCCGCGACCGCGCCCGGCAGCATCATCGGGACCGGCATCCCCGACCTTCGCGTCTACGTGCTTGACGACCATCTCCAGCCGGTCGCGCCTGGAGTGGCGGGCGAGTTGTACGTGGCGGGCGCCGGTCTGGCGCGGGGCTATCTCAACCGCCAGGCCCTGACCGCCGAACGCTTCGTCGCCGACCCCTACGGCAAGCCCGGCACGCGCATGTACCGTACGGGCGACGTCGGCCGCTGGGGTCGCGATGGCAGCCTGGAGTATCTGGGCCGGTCCGACCAGCAGGTGCAGCTGCGCGGATTCCGCATCGAGCTGGGCGAGATCGAATCGGCCCTGGCCAGGCATGCCCCCGTGGCCGACGTGGCGGTCATCGCCCGCGACGACCGCCTGATCGCCTACGTGGTCGGCGCGGACATCGACTCCACCGCCCTGCGGCGCGCCGTCGCGCAGGACCTGCCGGACTACATGGTCCCGGCAGCCGTCATGGCCCTGGACGCGCTGCCGCTGACGGTGAACGGCAAGCTGGACCGCGACGCGCTGCCCGATCCGGACTTCGCCGCCAAGGTCTCCTCGCGTACTCCGAGCACCACCGACGAGGAAACCCTCGCGGCTCTCTTCGCTGAGGTGCTGGGTCTCGAACGAGTGGGCATCGATGATGGTTTCTTCGATCTGGGCGGTGACTCGATCATCGCGATCCAGCTGGTGTCCCGGGCCCGCCAGTCCGGCCTGGTCATCTCGCCTCGCGATGTCTTCCAGCACCAGACCGTCGAACAGCTCGCCGCGATCGCCCGGCCGGTCGGTGAGGGCGAGGAGATCGAGGTCGAGGCGCCCGGCACCGGCACCGGGCCCGTCCCGGTCACACCCGTCGTCGCCTGGCTGCGCGAACGAGTCGGCGGCGACGCCGACCTGATCCGCGGCTTCCACCAGTCGACCCTGCTCCGCACACCCCCGGCTCTCGGCACGGAACGCCTCACCGCCGCGTTCCAGACCCTCCTCGACCACCACGACATACTGCGGCTGCGGCTCGACGTGGACGGCGACCGGTGGCAGCCCGTCGTCCGGCCGACCGGGACGGTCGCCGCCGAGGGACTCGTCACCCGCGTCGACGTCGCCGCCCTGGACGGCGACAAGCTCGCCCAGGTCATCGCCGAGCACGCCGCCGCAGCGCGCGACCGCCTCGACCCCGCCGCCGGGATCACCGGGCAGCTCGTGTGGTTCGACGCGGGCCAGGCGCAAGGCCGCCTGCTGGTCGTCCTGCATCACCTCGTCGTGGACGGCGTGTCCTGGCGGATTCTCCTTCCCGACCTGGTCACCGCCTGGGCCGGGGAAGAGCTCCAACCTGTCCTCACCTCGTTCCGCCGCTGGGCGCAGCGGCTCACCGCCGCTGCGACCGACCCGGCACGCGCCGAGGCCGAGCTGGACACCTGGCTCGACATCGTGGACGGTCCCGTCCAGCAGCTTGCGAGCCGGGACCTCGACCCGCGCGTGGACATCGCCGCCCGCACCCGCACGGTCCGGCTGGACCTGCCCGCGGACGTCACCGGGCCGCTGCTCACCGACGTGCCCGCCGCGTTCCATGGCCGCGCCAACGACGTGCTGCTCACCGGGCTGTCGCTCGCCGTCGCCCAGTGGCGCAAAAACCGCAGCGAAGCCGCTGCGGGGGGTGCGGGGGGTCGTCCCCCCACAGGGGGCACGCACCGCGGTGGCCGCGGCACCGGCGTGCTCATCGACCTCGAAGGCCACGGCCGCGCGGACATCGTGCCGGGCGTGGATCTGTCGCGTACCGCAGGCTGGTTCACCTCGATCCACCCCGTCCGGCTGGACGCGGGCACGATCGACTGGGCCGAGGTACGGGACGGCGGCCAGGCCGTCGGCACCGCCATCAAGAAGGTCAAAGAGCAACTCCGCGAGATCCCCGACGACGGCATCGGCTATGGCCTGCTCCGCTACCTCAACGCCGAGGCCGCCGAAGAGCTGGCCGATCTCGCGCCCGCGCAGATCGCGTTCAACTACCTCGGCCGGGTGGATCCGGGTGGCGAGGGCGGCGACTGGAGCCTTGCCACCGAGGAGCTTCCCGGCGGCGAGGACCCACGGATGCCGATGGCGCACCTCCTGGAGATCAACGCGATCACCCGGGACCTGGCGGGCGGCCCCGAGCTCAGCGCCACCTGGACCTGGCCGGACGGGTTGCTGGCCGAGGACGACGTACGGGAGCTCGCCGAAGGCTGGTTCGAGGCGCTGCGCGGCCTGGTCGCGCACGTCAGCGGCGACGGCACCGAGGCGGCCGGCGGGTTCACCCCCTCCGACCTCCTGGTGGACCTCGACCAGTCCGAGATCGACCAACTGCAGGACGCCTGGAGGAAACAAGGGTGAACCGTGGTGACCTTGAGGACATCCTGCCGCTTTCGCCGCTGCAGCAGGGTTTCTTCTTCCATGCCCTGTACGACGCGGAGACCGGCTCGGGTGGCAGGGACGTCTACACGGCGCAGATCGTTCTTGATCTCGACGGGCCGCTGGACGCCGCCGCGCTGCGTACCGCCGCGGACACGTTGCTCCGGCGGCACTCCAACCTGCGCGCCGCGTTCTGGCACGAAAAACTCTCCAAGCCGGTGCAGGTCATTCCGCGCAGTGTGGAGCTGCCCTGGGAAGAGCTAGATGTCGCGGACGAGGCTGAGGCAGATGCGGTCGTGGCACGGGAACGGACGCGCCGTTTCGACGTGAGCGCGCCGCCGCTGCTGCGGTTCGTCCTCGTCAGGATGGGGGCCGAGCGGCATCGGCTGGTGTTCACCAATCACCACATTCTGCTCGACGGATGGTCCACGCCGATCCTGGCGACCGAGCTGTTCATGTTGTACGTGCAGGGCGGGCATGACTCGGGCTTCCCGCGCGTCACCCCGTACAAGAGCTATCTGGCCTGGCTCTCCAAGCAGGACCGTGACGCTGCTGAGAAGGCTTGGCAAGGCGCGCTCGACGGCGTGGCGGAGCCTAGTCTTGTGGCGCCTGACGCGGTGGGCCGCCCGCCGGTACTGCCCGAACGGACCATCACCGAGCTGGATGAGCGGCTGACCAAGAAGCTCCAGCGTGCGGCCCGGCGGCACGGCGTCACACTGAGCACCGTGCTGCAAGGCGCGTGGGGTCTTGTGCTCGGACGCTTGCTCGGCACGAACGACGTGGTCTTCGGCTCGACTGTGTCAGGTCGGCCTGCGGAGCTGCCAGGCATCGAGCAGATGATCGGGCTCTTCATCAACACCCTGCCCGTGCGTGTGAGATACCGGCCGGAGGAGTCGCTCGCCACCCTCATGGAGCGCCTCCAGGACGAGCAGGCCGAGCTGCTGCCGCACCACCACCTCGGCCTCACCGACATCCAGCGGATGGCGGGCCACGGCCAGCTCTTCGACACGATGACCGTGCTGGAGAACTATCCGTTCGACCCGGCCTCGATGGACGGATCGCTGAACGGCGTGCGGATCACCGGTGCCGACTCGTATGACGCGACGCATTTCCCGCTGTCGTTCGTCGCCGCGCCCGGTCCCGAACTGTCGCTGCGGCTGCATTACCGGCCGGACATCTACGAGAAGGACGTCGTCGAGGCGCTGCTGGCTCGTATCCGGCGTGTCCTGGAGGCGTTCGCCGACGACTCCGGGCAGGCGATCGGGGCCGTGGAGCTCGCGGGGGAGGACGAGCGCGCACGGCTCGCCACCTGGAACGACACGGCGGCTGAGCTGCGCCCGGGCACGCTGCCGGAGCTCTTCGAAGCGCAGGCCGCGCGGACGCCGGACGACGTCGCGCTGGTGTGCGGAGGCCTTTCCCTCACGTATGCGGAGCTGAACGCGCGGGCCAACCGCCTTGCGCACGAGCTGATCGCCCGTGGTGTGGGGCCCGAGGACCGGGTCGCGCTGGTGCTGCCGCGCACCCCGGAGATCGTCGTGTCGATCCTCGGAGTGCTGAAGGCGGGCGCGGCGTACGTGCCGATCGACCCCGAGTACCCGGCCGAACGAGTCACCTACATGCTCGACGACTGCCGGCCCGCGCTGACGATCACGGAGAGCCTCGACGTCGCGGGGCGTCCCTCACATGACCCCGAACGCAGGGCTTCGGCGGGCAACAGCGCCTATGTCATCTACACCTCGGGCTCGACCGGACGCCCCAAGGGCGTGGTCGTGCCGCACGTGGGCGTCCTCAACTACTTCGAGGCGCACCGCGTCGCGTTCTTCGACCCGGCGATCGAGGCGGTCGGCGGACGGCGGATGCGGTTCGCGCACCTGTCGTCGTTCTCGTTCGACACGTCGTGGATGGGCCTGCTGTGGATGATGTACGGCCACGAGCTGCACCTCATCGACGACGAGATACGCCGTGACGTCGAGGCCTACACGTCGTACGTCGCCAAGGCGCGCATCGATCTCGTCAACACCACGCCGTCGCACTTCCAGTCGCTGCGGGAGGCCGGGCTGCTGGCCGATGACGGGCGGCACCGGCCGTGCCAGTTGCTGCTCGGCGGGGAGGCGATCAGCGCGGCGGTGTGGGCTGAGCTGCGTGCGCTGCCCGGCGTGACGACCCGCAACTTCTACGGGCCGACCGAATCGACCATCGACACCATGAACCAGGTGGTCGGCCTCAGCGAACGTCCCACGGTCGGCAGCCCCTACCGCAACACCCGCTCGTACGTGCTCGACGCGGCCTTGCAGCCCGTGCCGCCCGGCGTCCCCGGTGAGCTCTACCTCGCCGGTGTGCAGCTGGCACGCGGTTATTTCGACCGTCCCGGCCTGACCGCCGAACGTTTCGTCGCCGACCCGTTCGGCGACCCGGGCGACCGGATGTACCGCACCGGCGACCTCGTGCGCTGGACGTCCGCCGGGAGGTCGGACGGGGTGGGTTGGTCGGGTGCGAGAGGCACCATTGAGTATCTCGGACGGGTCGATGACCAGGTGAAGATCCGCGGTTACCGGGTCGAGCTCGGTGAGATCGAGAGCGTCGTCGGTGCGTACCCGGGCGTCGCGCAGGCCGCCGTCGTCGTCCGTGAGGACACACCGGGGGAGAAGCGCCTGGCCGCCTACGTCGCCGGAGACGTGGACGTCGTGGCGCTGCGGCGGCACGTCGCGGCGAGCCTCCCCGACTACATGGTCCCCTCGTTCACCCTGCTGGACGCGCTGCCGCTGACCGTGCACGGGAAGCTGGACCGCCGGGCCCTGCCCGCACCGGGCACCGGGGCCTCGGTCAGCCGGGCGCCGCGGTCGCCGCGCGAGGAGATCCTCGCCGGGCTGTTCGCCGAGGTGCTCGGCGTCGCACGGGTCGGCGTGGACGACGGGTTCTTCGCCCTCGGCGGCGACTCGCTGATCGCGACGCGACTGGTCGGCAGGATCCGGTCGGCGCTCGGCGTGGAACTGCCGCTCCGGGCCCTCTTCGAGGCGCCGACGGTGGCAGGTCTGGCCGAGCGGCTCGCCGAGGCGTCCGGCGAGGTCCGGCCCGCGCTCGTCCGTGCCGAACGGCGCCCGGATGTCGTTCCGCTGTCGTACGCGCAGCAGCGGTTGTGGTTCCTCAACCGGTTCGAGGGGCGCTCCGCCACGTTCAACATGCCGGCGGCCTTGCGGCTCGTCGGAGCCATCGACCATGAGGCCCTCCAGGCCGCGCTCGGCGACGTGGTGACGCGGCACGAGTCGCTCCGCACGATCTTCCCGGACGGCTCCGGCACCGCGCGGCAGCTCGTGCTGGAGCCGGCCCTGGCACGACCACGGCTCACCGTGACTGAGACGAACGAGACGCAGTTGCCGGCCGCCCTCGCCGCCGTCGTCGGGCAGGGCTTCGACCTGTCGATCGAGCCGCCGCTGCGGGTCCGGCTGTTCTCGCTTGGCGGGGGCGTCCATGTCCTGATGCTGGTCCTGCACCACATCGCGGCTGACGGCTGGTCGATGGCGCCGCTGGCGCGGGACGTGATCCTGGCGTACGCGGCGCGCAGCGAGGGCAAGGCGCCGGACTGGGCGCCGCTGCCGGTGCAGTACGCGGACTACACGCTGTGGCAGCAGGATTTGTTCGGGTCGGAGGACGACCCGGAAAGCCTGATCTCGCGGCAGATCGCGTACTGGAAGGAAACCCTTGCCGGCATCCCGGACCAGCTGGAACTCCCGGCCGATCGGCCCCGGCCGCCCGAGGCCAGTCACCGGGGCGCCACGTTCACCTTCGAGCTCGATCCCGACCTGCACGCGCGGCTGCTGAAGATCGCGCGGGAAAGCGGCGCCAGCCTGTTCATGGTGATGCAGGCGGCGTACGCGGCGCTGCTGACGCGTCTCGGCGCCGGGACGGACGTGCCGATCGGCTCGCCCATCGCGGGCCGTACGGACGAGGCGCTGGACGATCTGGTCGGCATGTTCGTCAACATGCTGGTGCTGCGCACCAACACGTCCGGCGACCCGTCGTTCCGCGAGCTGATCGGGCGGGTCAAGGAGACGGACCTCGCCGCGTATGCCCATCAGGACCTGCCGTTCGAGCGGCTCGTCGAGGTGCTCAACCCGGCGCGGTCGATGTCCCGGCACCCGTTGTTCCAGGTGGCCCTGTCGTTCCAGAACAACCCCGAGGCCAGGCTTGAGCTGGAGGGCCTGAGCGGGGGAGCCGAGGCGCTCCCGTCAGGTGCCGCCAAGTACGACTTGTCCCTCTATCTGGAGGAACGGCACGGCGACGACGGTGTTCCCGCCGGGATCGAAGCCGGGCTGGAGTACGCGCTGGACCTCTTCGACCCGGCCACCGCCGAGTCGATCGCGGGCCGCTTCGAACGGCTGGTGCGCGAGCTGCTCGACGCACCCGACGAGCCGATCGGCACCGCTGAGATCCTAGATCGGGCCGAACGCCGCACCATCCTGCGCAAGTGGGCGGGTGGCGCGGCAGGTCCGGTTGAGCGGGCGACGATTCCGGTGTTGTTCGAGGCGCAGGCGGTGTTGCGTCCGGATGCTGCGGCGGTGTCGTTTGAGGGTTTGACGTTGTCGTATGGCGAGTTGAACGCTCGTGCCAATCGTCTGGCGCGTCATTTGGTGGCGCAGGGTGTGGGGCCTGAGCAGTTTGTGGCGTTGAAGCTGCCGCGTTCGGCTGATTTGGTCGTTGCGGTGCTGGCGGTGTTGAAGTCGGGTGCGGCGTACGTGCCGATTGATCCGGACTATCCGGCCGACCGCATCGCCTACATGCTTGAGGACGCACAACCGGTCCTGACACTTGACTCGATCGAAGTGCCGGGCGGCTATGCCGACTCCAACCTGGGTGTGCCCGTCTCACCGGCCAATCCGGCGTACGTCATCTACACGTCGGGTTCGACTGGCCGTCCCAAGGGTGTGGTCGTTCCGCATCAGAACGTGGTGCGGTTGTTGAAGTCGACCGAGCAGTGGTTCGACTTCGGGCCGGATGATGTGTGGACGTTGTTCCACTCGTATGCGTTCGACTTCACCGTGTGGGAGCTGTGGGGTTCGCTGCTGTACGGCGGCCGTCTGGTCGTCGTTCCCTACATGGTTTCGCGTTCGCCGGACGACTTCCTGAAACTTCTTGCGGCTGAGAGGGTCACGGTCCTTAACCAGACACCGTCGGCGTTCTACCAGCTCATGGCCGCTGAACGGGATGACCCTGGCACCGATCTGGCGCTGCGCTATGTCATCTTCGGCGGTGAGGCGCTGGAGCTGGGCCGCCTCGAAGACTGGTACTCACGGCATGCGGATGACGCTCCGACGCTGGTCAACATGTACGGGATCACCGAGACGACCGTGCATGTGTCGTACGTCGCGCTTGATCGCGCCTACGCCGCGACCGCGCCCGGCAGCATCATCGGCACCGGCATCCCCGACCTTCGTGTCTATGTGCTCGGCGACCGCCTCCAGCCCGTGCCGCCCGGTGTCGTGGGCGAGCTCTATGTCGCCGGTGCAGGTCTGGCGCGGGGCTATCTCAACCGCCAGGCCCTGACCGCCGAACGCTTCGTCGCCGACCCGCACGGCAAGCCCGGCACACGCATGTACCGGACAGGCGATCTGGGCCGCTGGGGTCGCGATGGCAGCCTGGAGTATCTGGGCCGGTCCGACCAGCAGGTGCAGCTGCGCGGCTTCCGCATTGAGCCGGGCGAGATCGAATCCGTTCTCGCCCGCCACGAGTCTGTCTCTGACGTGGCCGTCATCGTCCGCGACGACCGCCTGATCGCGTACGCGGCCGGTGCAGACATCGACTCGGCGGAGCTTCGCCGCTTCGCCGCCCGCGACCTTCCCGACCACATGGTCCCCGCGACGGTCGTGCGGCTCGACGCGTTGCCCCTGACCTCCAACGGAAAGCTCGACCGTAAGGCCCTCCCCGCCCCGGACTTCGCGGCCAAGGTCTCGTCGCGTACGCCGCGTACCGCCGATGAGGAGACCCTTACGGCGCTCTTCGCCGAGGTGCTGGGTCTGGAACGAGTCGGCATCGACGACGGCTTCTTCGACTTGGGCGGTGACTCGATCATCGCGATCCAGCTGGTGTCCCGGGCCCGCCAGTCCGGTCTGGTGATCTCGCCCCGCGATGTCTTCCAGCACCAGACCGTCGAACAGCTCGCCGCGATCGCCCGGCCGGTCGGTGAGGGCGAGGAGATCGAGGTCGAGGCGCCCGGCACGGGGACCGGGCCGATCCCGGCGACGCCGATCATGCAGTGGTTCCGCGGCCTGCGGGGCCCGGTCAGCGACTACAGCCAGCGCATGTTGCTCCAGGTCCCGTCCGCCCTCGACATGGAACGGCTGACGACGGCCCTGCAAACGGTCCTCGACCACCACGACATGCTGCGCCTGCGCGTGAACGGCGACGACTTCGAAGTCACCGAGCCCGGCACGGTCAACGCCGCGTCCCTGCTCCGGCGAGTGGACATCCAGGGCCTGACCGGCGAGGCCCTCCGCGACGTTCTCGCCGACGAAGCGGACGCCGCGAAGACTCGCCTCGACCCGGCCGCCGGGATCATGGCGCAGCTCGTCTGGTTCGACGCGGGCACACGATCAGGCCGGCTCCTTCTGACCCTGCACCACCTGGTCGTGGACGGCGTCTCCTGGCGCATCCTGCTCCCCGACCTGGTCACTGCCTGGGCAGGGGAAGAGCTCCAGCCAGTCCCCACCTCGTTCCGCCGCTGGGCCCAACGCCTGGTGGCCGAGGCCTCAGAACCCTCCAGGGCAGCCGAACTCCCCCTCTGGACCGACATCCAGAGCACCCCGGACCCGCTCCTCGGCGCCCGCGCGCTCGATCCGGCGACCGACACGTTCGGCACCGCCCGCCATCTCACCGTCGACTTGCCCGCCGATGTCACCGGGCCGTTGCTCACCGACGTGCCCGCCGCGTTCCACGGCCGGGTCAACGACGTGCTGCTCACCGGCCTCGCCCTCGCCGTCGCCGAGTGGCGCCGCGGCGACGACCCCGCGGTGCTGATCGATCTGGAGGGCCACGGCCGCGAGGAGATCGTCCCGGGCGTGGACCTGTCGCGCACGACCGGCTGGTTCACCTCGATCTTCCCCGTGCGGCTCGACGCGGGCCCGATCGACTGGCCCGAGGTCGCCGAGGGCGGCCAGGCCGTCGGCACCGCGCTCAAGCGGGTCAAGGAGCAGCTCCGCGAGATCCCCGACAACGGCATCGGCTACGGCCTGCTCCGCCATCTCAACCCCGCCACCCGCGAACGCCTCGCGGGCCGTTCCCCCCAGATCGCCTTCAACTACCTGGGCCGATCCGCCGCCTCCGAGGCCACCGACTGGTCCCCGGCCGCGCAAGCCGAGAGCGACGCCCTCGGCAGCGGCCAGAACGACGCCCTCGCCCTCGTCCACGCCATCGAGGTCAACGCCCACACGCGCGACCTCCCCGGCGGCCCCGAGCTCACCGCGACCTGGACCTGGGCAGGCGCGCTCTTCTCGGAAGAAGACATCGAGTCCCTCGCCGACAAGTGGTTCGCGGCCCTGCGTGGCCTCGTCGCCCACGTCATCGACGGTGGCGACGACGGGCCTGTCGGCGGCTTCACTCCCTCGGACCTCTCCCTCGTGGAGGTCAGCCAGGACGAGATCGACGAACTGGCCGCAGAGCTCGACGACGAATGGGAGCTTTGATGACGGCACCGCCGCAGCAGCAGAAGCAGTCTCAGCTGGAGGACATCCTGCCGCTGTCGCCGCTGCAGCAAGGGTTGTTCTTCCACGCTCTGCATGACAGCGGCCAGGACGTCTACACGGCGCAGGTCGTCTTTGATCTGGAAGGGCCGCTCGATGTGGCGGCTCTGAAGGCGGCGGCTGCGACGTTGCTGCGGCGGCACGCCAACCTGCGGGCCGGGTTCCGGCAGCGTAAGGAGGGCACGCCGGTCCAGATCGTGCAGCGGCAAGTCCGGTTGCCGTGGCAGGACATCGATCTGAGCGGGACGCCCGAGGCCGAACGTGAGGCGGAGGCCAAGGCGGTCGTGGATCGGGACCGGGCGACGCCGTTCGACATGGCCAAGCCGCCGCTGCTCAGGTTCACGCTGATCAAGCTGGCGGACGGCCGGCACCGGATGGTGTTCACCAACCACCACATCCTGCTGGACGGCTGGTCCACGCCGGTGCTCCAGACCGAGCTGTTCGCGTTGTATCTGGCTGGGGGCGACGACACGGGGATGCCGCGTGTCACCCCGTACAAGAACTATCTCGCCTGGCTCGCCAAGCAGGACCGTGGCGCGGCCGAGGAGGCGTGGCGGCGCGCGCTGGCGGGGGTGGAGGAGCCCACGTTTGTTGCGCCGGAGGCTAGGGCTGCGACGGGCGAGCCTGGCCGGGTTCGGCTCAGGTTGAACGAGCAGCTGACCGCCGACCTGAATGCGCGGGCGCGGGCTCAGGGGGTCACGCTCAACACGGTGATGCAGCTCGCGTGGGGCATGCTCCTCGGGCGGCTCACCGGCAACACCGACGTGGTGTTCGGCGCCGCGGTGTCCGGGCGCCCCGGGGAACTGCCGGGTGTCGAGCAGATGATCGGGCTCTTCATCAACACACTCCCGATCCGGGTGCGCGTGCGGCCTGCGGACACGGTCGCGGAGGCCCTCAAGCGGCTCCAAGGCGAGCAGGCCGAACTGATGGCCCACCACCATCTGGGCTTGGCCGACATCCAGCGGCTCACGACGGTCGGGACGCTGTTCGACACGATGACCGTGCTGGAGAACTACCCGTTCGACCCGGACGCGGCGGGCACGGATCTGGGCGGCCTGACGCTGACGGACGTCGACGGCTACGACGCCAGCCACTACCCGCTGGCTCTGGCGGCTGTGCCCGGGCGCCGGCTGTCGCTTCGCGTCGACTACCGGACCGATCTGTTCGAGCCTGAGGACGCGGAACGGCTGGCCGGGCGGCTGGTCCGGATCTTCGAGGCCATCGCCCGTCGGCCGGATGCCCCACTGGCCTCGGTGGACGTCCTCACGGAGGACGAGTCCGCCAAGGTCTTGCAGGAGTGGCAGGGGCCTGTGACGGAGAGACGTCCCGGGACGACCATCACCGAACGCTTCGCGCATTGGGTCCGGAAGACCCCCGACGCCGAGGCGATCCGCTGGGCGGGGCAGTCGATCACGTTCGCCGAGCTCGACGCGCGGGCCAACCGGCTCGCGCATCGCCTGATCGGTCTCGGCGTGCGGTCGGAGACGCCGGTGGCCATGCTCCTCGAACGATCCGCCGACTCGATCGTGGCGTCGCTGGCCGTGCTCAAGGCGGGCGGCGCGTACGCCCCGATCCACCACGGTTATCCGCCGGACCGCATGGCCTGGGCCGTCGCCGAGGTCGGCGCGCCGGTGCTCCTGGTCAACACCCCGATGAAGGACCGCGCGGCCGAGCTGGAGGGATCGGCCACCGTGATCGTGGTGGACGACGACCCCGAGCTCGCCGTCCAGCCGGGCACCGACCCCGGTGTCGTCAACCGGCCCGATCAGCTCGCGTTCGTCCTGTTCACCTCCGGGTCCACCGGGCTGCCGAAGGGCGTGATGCTCCGGCACCGCGACGCGGTGGACCTGGTGGACGACGCCGCCATGCGCAACGGCGGGCACGATCGGGTGCTGGTGCACTCGGCGCACGCGTTCGACGCCTCCACGTACGAGATGTGGATCGGGCCGCTGGCCGGCGGCTGCGCCGTCGTCGCACCGCCCGGCCAGCTGGACGCCGCCGGTCTTGAGCGGATCATCAACGACGAGGGCGTCACGGGGATCTTCATCACGACGACGCTCTTCAACCTCGTCGCGGAGGAGCGGCCGACGGCGTTCGCCGGGCTCAAGGAGGTGCTCACCGGCGGGGAGGCGGGTTCCCCCGCGGCGATGCGCAAGGTCCTGGCGGCCTGCCCGGACACCGAGGTCGGCCATGTCTACGGGCCGACGGAGGCTACGACCTACACGACGATCGCCGGAATGCGTGCGCCGCTGGCAGCGGGCGACCGGTCCCCGATACTGGGCCGCCCGATCGACAACATGCGGTTGTACGTGCTTGACGAGGGGCTCCTGCCCGTGCCGCCCGGCGTGACCGGTGAGGCTTACATCGCGGGTGCGGGACTCGGCCGCGGTTACCTCGACCGGCCCGGGCTCACCGCCGAGCGCTATGTCGCCGACCCGTTCGGTGCGCCCGGCGAACGGATGTATCGGACCGGCGACCTGCTCCGGTGGCGGCCGGACGGGCAGCTGGAGTACGTCGACCGGGCCGACTTCCAGGTGAAGATCCGGGGCTTCCGCGTCGAGCTCGGCGAGATCGAGTCCGTGCTCGCCGCCCATCCCGGTGTCTCCAACGTGGCGGTCATCGCGCGCGAGGACACGCCGGGGGCCAAGCGGCTCGCCGCGTATGTCATCCCCGTCTCCGGCGTCCCGGACGACCCACGCCAGTTCGCAGAGCAACTGCGGCGGTGGGCGGCGTCGCGGTTGCCGGAGTACATGGTCCCGGCGGCGTTCGTGGTCCTGGAGACCTTTCCGACGAACCCCAACGGCAAGCTCGACCGGCGGGCGCTGCCCGCGCCCGACTACGGGCGGGGCGGCACAGGGCGCGACCCGGAGACGCCGGAGGAGGAGCTGCTCTGCACGCTGTTCGCGCAGGTGCTGGAGGTCGAACGGGTCGGCGCGGACGTCAGCTTCTTCGACCTCGGCGGGGACAGCATCGCCGCGATCAAGCTGGTCACGCGGGCGCGGCAGGCCGGGCTTGAGCTGGCGCCGCGGGACGTCTTCACGTACCAGACCGTGGAGGCGCTCACCCGGCGCGGCGAGGAGGAGCAGCTCGGGTTCGAGGTGCTGCTGCCGATCCGTCCGGCGGGCTCACGGCCGCCGGTGTTCTTCGTTCACCCGGCGGGCGGGCTGGCGTGGAGCTATCTGCAGTTCCAGCGCCATCTGAGCCCTGAGCAGCCGATTTACGGGTTGCAGGCCAGCGCGTTCACGCGGAACGAGCTACCGGGATCGGTCGAGCAGATGGCGCGGGACTACGTGGCCGAGATCCGGGCTGTCCAGCCGAACGGGCCGTACCACCTGGCGGGCTGGTCCCTCGGCGGACTCATCGCGTACGAGATGGCCTGCCTGCTCCAGGCCGACGGCCAGGAGGTGGCGCTGCTCGCGCTCATCGACGCCTTCCACACCCAGGACCTGGAGGCCGAGAAGCGCGAGATCCTGCCCGAGCTGCTGGAGTCCATCGGCATCGACGCCACGATGATCGCCGAGGACGGCAATCCGGACCTGGTACAGATCATGGCGGTGCTGGCCGATCGTGAGGACGCCCTGTCCACGCTCGGCGAGGACGACCTGGTCAACGTCTACCGCAACTACGAGAACGGGGTGCACCGCGCCGAGGAGTACCGGCCCGGCCCGTTCCGCGGCGACATCGTCTTCTTCACCGCGCTCCAGGGCCGCACAGACGAGATGCCCACCGGGCCCGCCAACTGGGCCCCGCTGGTCGACGGGCGGATCGAGGACCACCCGCTGGACGTCGACCACCACCTGCTGATGGAACCTGAGCCGGCCGCCGAGATCGGCGCCGTGCTGGCCGCCAAGCTCGACGAAATATATGGATAGGAAGGACCCCCCGATGACCAACCCCTTCGAGGACCCCGACGGCACCTACGTGGTGCTGACCAACGACGAGGGCCAGCACTCGCTGTGGCCGTCGTTCGCCGAGGTGCCCGCGGGCTGGACGGTCGCCAAGACCGAGGACACGCGGCAGGCATGCCTGGACTACGTCAACGACAACTGGACCGACATGCGCCCGAAGAGCCTCATCGAGGCGATGGGTGGCTGATCCCGGGGGACCCGCGCTGAGGGGTGCCCTGGAGATCTCCGCAGTCACCGAGTGGGCGATGGAGATGCGCGACGCCGCCGACCTGCGGCCCGCGCCACCGCCGAGCATCGAGATGACCTTCAGCCGGGCCGGGGTCCCCTCGCCCGATGTCAGCCGCGCCCTCTACGCCGCCGTCGGCGCCCGGGTGTGCTGGACGGACCGGTTCCCCTGGAGCCATGAGGACTGGTGGGCCTGGGTGGACCGGCCTGAGCTGGCCACCTGGATCGTGATGGCGGAGGGCACGATCGCGGGGTTCTTCGAGATCGAGGCGCAGCCGGACGGTGACACCGAGATCCATCTGGTCGGGCTCACCCCCGCGTTCGTCGGCAAGGGGTACGGGGGGCACCTCGTCGAGCAGTGCGTCCGCCGTGCGTGGCAGCGGGGGGAGAACTGGGCCGAGCACACCGGACCGGCGACCCGGGTCTGGCTGCGGACCAGCACGCTCGACCACCCCAACGCGATGGGCAACTACCGGAGCCGAGGCTTCAAGGTCGCCGCCGAGACGACCCGGCCGAAGCTCGTGCCCGATCCGCGCCTCGCTCCGTGGCCGCTGCCGGGCGATCCCCGTACCGTTGCCCGTACGTGCGATGAGGAGGAGTTGATCCCGTGACCTGGTTCCGTTGTGCCGAGACGCGGCCGTGGGCCTCGATGCGGCTGTTCTGCTTGCCGCACGCGGGCGGCTCGGCGGGCTTCTACCGGTCCTGGGCCAAGGAGATCAGCCCCGCCGTCGAGGTGCACGCCGTGCAGTACCCCGGCCGGGCCGACCGGCTCGCCGACGCGTTCGTCACCGACGCCCACCAGCTGTCCCGCCTCATCGCGGGCGCCATGGCCCCGCTGCTCGACCGGCCGTTCGCGCTCTTCGGCCACAGCATGGGCGCCGTGCTGGCATACGAGGTGGCGCGCCTGTTGCAGGAACGCGGCGCCCCACCCGTGCACGTGTTCATTTCCGGCACGCGCCCGCCGCATGATCGCGGCGACGACCGGGTGACCGGTAAGGACGACGACACCGTGATCGCCGAGATGGTCAAGCTCGGCGGCACCGACGCGGAGGTGTTGCGGGATCCCGAGCTCCGCGAGCTGGTCCTGCCCTACGTCCGCAACGACTTCCGGCTCATCGAGGAGTACGTCCACCGCCCTGGCACACGTCTCACCGTGCCGGTGACCGTCGTCATCGGTGACGCGGACTCGCACGTGACCGAGGCGCAGGCCGCCGGGTGGGCCGAGGTCACCGACGGCCGTTTCGCGCTGCGCGTGCTCGACGGCGACCACTTCTATCTCGTGCCGCGCCAGTCCGAGGTGCTGAACGAGGTCATGCGCACACTCGAGGTCCCCGCCGGCTAGGGACGCGGTCACACACCTGGCTGGACCTGATGTCCAATATTGGACCTGGGCCTCGTCGCGGCGGCATGGCCGTCGTACAGTCGAAGCGGCGGGGGACCGGCTGAAAGAGCTGCGGACATCCCGCCCCCGGAAGCCCCGCCTGGGAGTGGCCATGGGCGTCGAGATCCGGGTGGAAGGGCTCAAGAAGTCGTTCGGGCGGCAGGTCATCTGGGAGGACGTGACCTTCACGATCCCCGCCGGTGAGATCTCCGCGCTGCTGGGGCCGTCCGGCACCGGCAAGTCGGTCTTCCTCAAGAACCTGGTGGGCCTCCTGCGCCCCGACCGCGGCCATGTGTTCGTCGGCGGCGGCGACGTGCCGCACCTGCGGGAGAACGAGCTGTACGACATGCGCCGCAAGTTCGGCGTGCTCTTCCAGGACGGCGCCCTCTTCGGCTCCATGAACATCTATGACAACATCGCGTTCCCGCTGCGCGAGCACACCAGGAAGAGCGAGTCCGAGATCCGCCGGATCGTGCTGGAGAAGATGGAGATGGTCGGCCTCAGCGGCGCCGAGGAGAAGCTGCCCGGCGAGATCTCCGGCGGGATGAAGAAGCGCGCCGGACTGGCCCGCGCCCTCGTGCTCGACCCCGAGATCATCCTGGCCGACGAGCCGGACTCGGGGCTCGACCCGGTGCGCACCGCCTACCTCAACCAGCTGTTCGTGGATCTCAACACCGAGATGGGCGCGACGTTCCTCATCGTCACGCACGACATCGGGACCGCCCGGGTGCTGCCCGACAACCTGGGGCTGCTCTTCCGGCGCGGGCTGGTGATGTTCGGGCCACGGGAGATGGTCCTCTCCAGCACGCACCCGGCGGTGAACCAGTTCTTCAACGCGCGGCGCCAAGGCCCCATCGGCATGGCGGAGGAGAAGGACCAGGCCGAGGTGGCGAGCGAGGGACAGATCCCGCAGGCCATGCCCGCGCCGATCCCGCCGCAGCTCATGCCCAGCGACGGGCGGCTGCGCCCGTCGATGCGGCGGCCAGGGGAGTGGCTGCGCCAGCACCAGACCAAGCCCCCGCCCGGCTCGTTCATCGACGACCAAGGCCGCAACTGGCTCACCGACTGGGACTCCCTCACCCACGCAGGCCAACGCCCCCAATAGCTCCGGGCCGGGACTGCTTCCGCTCTGGTAACCCGGGTGCGGCAGCATGGGGGCGTGCCTGAGATCGATCACGCCTCCCGTCCCGGTCTGCTCACCATCGCCCGCGAATGGGGACGCATCGGCTGCGTGGGTTTCGGTGGCCCGCCCGCACACATCACGCTGTTGCGGCGATTGTGCGTCAAGGACCGGGCCTGGCTGAGCGCCGAGGAGTTCGAGGACGGCATCGCGGCGACCAACCTGCTGCCCGGGCCTGCCTCGACGCAGCTCGCCATCTTCTGCGCGTGGCGGCTGCATGGGCCGATGGGCGCGATCGTGGGCGGGCTGTGCTTCATCGTGCCCGGCCTGCTGCTGATCCTGGTACTGGCGGCGCTCTTCCTGTCGGGTGACGCGCCCTTGTGGGTACGCGGCGCGGCGGCGGGTGCGGGGTCGGCCGTGGCGGCGGTCGCCGTGCACGCGGCCGCCGACCTCGTTCCGGCCAGCCGGCGCCGGGCACGCAGCCGCGCGAGGTGGTACGTGTACCTGCTGCTGGGCGGGGTTTCCACCGTTCTTATCGGGCCCTACCTCGTTCTTGTGCTGCTGGCCTGCGGGATCGTGGAGATGCTGGTGAGACGGGAACGCGCCCCGAAGAGCCGGGCGCTCCCGGTCCTGCTGGCGGCGCCGGCGGCGGCGGGCGGGCTCGGCGCGCTGGCATGGGTGGCTTTCAAGGTGGGCGCGCTGTCGTACGGGGGCGGCTTCGTCATCATCCCGCTCATGCAGTCCGAGGCCGTCGACCACTATCACTGGATGACCTCCGCCGAGTTCACGACCGCCGTCGCCCTCGGTCAGATCACGCCGGGGCCGGTGGTGCAGACGGTCGCGGTGGTCGGTTACGCGGCGGCGGGGGTCTCCGGCGGGCTGCTCGCCGCGGCCTTCGCGTTCGCCCCCTCATTCGTGTTCGTGCTGTTCGGCGGCCCGCGCTTCGATCGGCTGCGGGCGAACACGGCCGTCCAGGCCTTTCTCGACGGGGCGGGTCCGGCGGTGATCGGCGCGATCGGCGGTTCCGCGTTGACCCTGGCGCTGGTGCTCGATCACCTGTGGCAGTTCGGCGTCCTGGCGGCGGCCGCCGTGTGGCTGGTCCTGCTGCGGCGAGGCGTGGTCGGCACCCTGCTCGGAGCCGGGCTCCTCGGCGTGGGCGCGAGCCTTTTGGGCCTGCCTGTGGCGTGACTCAGGGTCGTTGCTAAATAACGGTCCGTGTCAAGGTGTGAAATGTTCCTCCTCGACCGCCGAGTGAGCGGGACGCAAGAATGTACTGGTGACGCTGCTCCTGAACCGCTCCCAGCTGGAATCCCTGCTCGATCCGGCCGACTGCCTGGACGCGCTGCGGCGGGGTTTCGCTGCTGAGCGCGGGGACGTAGGGCCGCAGCGGGTCGTGACCCCGCTGCCTGGGCCTGGCACCGCCACCGCCCTGATCCCCGGCCTGATCACGGGCGTCCCCGCTTACACGGTCAAGGTCAACGCCAAGTTCCCCGGCGTCCGCCCCGCTCTGCGCGGCGTGGTGTGCCTGCACGACCTGGACACCGGGGAGCTGCTCAGCCTGCTCGACTCGGCCACCGTGACCGCCTGGCGCACCGGCCTGGCCGCCGCGCTGGGCACCCACGCACTGGCCCGCCGGGACGCCGACACGGTCGCGGTCATCGGTGCCGGCGTGCAGTCAGACCTGGTGCTCAAGGGCCTGTCGGGGCTCCGCCAGGTGCGTGAGCTCGTCGTGTACGACCTGGACGCCGGGCGCGCCGCCGAGTTCGCCAAGCGGCACGGCCTGCGGCTCGGCATCCCCGCCACGACCGCCGCGGACGCGCGGACCGCGGCTTCCGGCACCGGGATCGTCATCGTGGCGACCTGGGCACGGCGGCCGTTGCTGAACGCCGGGGATGTGTCCGCGGGGACCCACGTGACCTCGCTCGGCGCCGACGAGCCCGGCAAGACCGAGCTGGGCGCGGAGCTGTTGCTGAGCTCCCGCGTGGTGGTCGACGATGTCGCACTGGCCGTTGAGATGGGCGTGCTCGCGGGTGCCGGGCTGGACGTCAAACATGCCGCGGGAACGCTCCGCGACCTGCTGCGCGGGCAGGTGCCGGGTCGCGTGAAGGACAACGAGATCACCGTCTATGCCCCGGTCGGCCTGCCCTGGCAGGACCTCGCCGTCGCCTGGGCGGCCTACAGCGCCGCCCGCGACACCGACACCGGCGCCTCCTTCGACTTCCTTCGCTGACACCACACCCGAGGTGACACCACACCCGATCCGGCCTGCTGGTGATCATCCACACCGCGGTCGCGGTCGCGCTGGTGGGCCGGGCGGCGCACCCGTGTGCGGCGGGCGTTCGGTGTGGCCTGGCGTTCGGTGTGGGCTGTGTCAAGAGATATTTCCCCAAATTCGGCCGGGAAGAATTTACGTCCGATGTTGACTCAGAGAAAGCTTGTTACTTCACTCTGAGACTGCGCCCCAGTTGCTCCCCGCCGCGAAAGGTGACTGTATGCCTCAGCCGCTCCCTTCGCGCTCCCGATTGCAGCCCCCCGCCCCGCCCGTTCGCCGGACTCCCGCGATGAGCTCCGGTCAACCGGATGCCCACCAGGAAGAACGTGGAGTGATACGGATGGTGATCGGCGACGCGGCGCCGCTCTTCCGGTGTGGACTTGTCGCCCTTTTGGATCGAATGTCGGATTTCGAGGTCGTCGCCGCGACGGACTCGGCGAAGGAGGTCGTCAGGGCCGGGCTTGAATTCCGTCCTGACGTGGCGTTGCTGGACGTCGACCTCTCGGACATGGACGGCTTCGCCGCGTCGGACACGCTTCACGACGAGGTGCCCGAGTGCCTGTCGGTCCTCATGACGGCCCGGAGCCGGCCCGGTGACGTGCGACGGGCGGCCGCCGCGCACGCGCTCGGGCTGGTGCTCAAGGACACCTCGCCCGACGGCCTGGTCGCGGCGATCCGCAAGGTCGCCCGCGGTCAGCGGGTCGTCGATCCCGACCTGGCCTTCACCGAGCTCAGCGCCGCGGAGAACCCGCTGACCGATCGTGAGCGCGAGGTGCTCGTGCTCGCCTCCCGGGGCGAGTCCGCCGCCCAGATCGCCGAGGCCCTCCTGCTGGCCATAGGGACGGTCCGCAACCACCTGTCGCGCATCAACCACAAGATCGGTGCGCGGAACCGTGTGCACGCCATCCGGATAGCCGAAGAGGCAGGCTGGCTATGAGCACCACCCGGCCCTCATTACCGGCTGGACCGGTCGGCGTTAAAAGCCATACCCGGCCCGAATAAGGTCAGGCTCACCAAACTGCGTCTCAATATGTGGGCCGCGGTCTTATCGGGCTGCACGAGAACTTTGTTTGAGCTGGTGTCATTGGCCAGTGGCCGATATCGGCCGAACTCTCTTTACCTTCACTTCACTTCTGCCTGCCGGTCTTGCCTGCGATTCGTTCGCCAAGCGGGTATCCGGCTTTTCAATTGACGGCGCAGGTGGATCAGATGCCTGCTCGATGGTCAACATCGGGATGGTGAGGGAGGCGATGTCCGGTTTGACGCACCGACAGACTTTCGTCACCCTAAGTGGTGGCCCCTTCAACTCAGCCCAGTTAAGGCGGCGTGATGCAGCGCAGAATTTCTGGTGACCGGAATATGATTCCTCTGCTACCTGATCACGAGGAATACAGGTGATTCGGGTACTGATTGCCGATGATATGCAGCTTTTGAGAAGCGGCCTTGTCGCGCTTCTGGACGGGGAGCCGGATATCTCCGTGGCCGGGACGGTGGAATGCGGAGCGAAGCTGGTGGCGGCCGCCCGGAGAGGCGCGCCGCAAGTGGCGCTCATCGATTTCGACCTGACCGACATGGACGGCTTCAAAGCGATACGGCTGCTGCACGACCAGATGCCGAGCTGCGCCGTCATCATCATGGCCGAACGCTGCAGGTCGGGGGATCTGCGCCGGGGCGTCGCCACCGGCGCGGCCGGGTTCCTGCTCAAGGACACCTCCCCGGCGGAACTGGTGGACGCCATCCGCCGGGTCGCCCGCGGTGAGCGCGTCATCGACGCCGATCTTGCCTTCGCCGAGCTCGGCGAGGGCAAGGCCGACAGCCCCCTGACGCCCAGGGAGGTCGAGGTCCTCAAGGCCGCCGCGGAGGGCTGCACGGTCGGGGAGATCGCCCAGCGGCTCTACCTGGCCAGCGGCACGGTGAGCAACTACCTGTCGCGCATCCTCACCAAGATCGATGCGCGCACCCGCGTTGAGGCGGTGGCCATCGCCAAGGAACGCGGCTGGCTCTGGCCTGACAAAGGCTGATCACGTGCTCACGTGCTCACGTGCTCTCACGTGGTCGTTCGCAGGCCGGTGTGGGTGGCGGCGAAGGCGAGCATGTCGGCGGCCAGCTCCAGGGATCGGCTGGCCGCGCGCGCACCGTGGCCGACGCCGGTTTCGCGACGGAAGAGGATGGGGCGCTGGCCGCTGGTCGCCCACTGGAGGTTCGCGCACATCTTGCGGGCGTGCAGAGGGTCCACCCTTGTGTCGCCGTCGAAGACGGTGAAGAGGACGGCCGGGTAGGCGATGCCTGGATGTACGTGGTGGTAGGGGGAGTAGGCGTACAGCCAGCCGAACTCGTCGGGCTTCGAGGCGGAGCCGTACTCGCTGCTCCAGGAGGCGCCGAGACCGGAACGTTCGTACCGGACCATGTCGAGCAGCGGTGCCACGCAGACCGCGGCGGCGAACAGCTCGGGCCGTTGGGTGAGCGCCGCTCCTACCAGGAGGCCGCCGTTGGACTCCCCCCAGATGGCGAGTCGGTCCGGGGTGGTGAGGTCCTCGGAGATGAGCTTTTCCGCAGCGGCGATGAAGTCGTCGAAGACCCGCTGCTTGCGGCCCAGCACCCCTGCGCGATGCGATGAGAGTCCTTGCTCGCCGCCGCCGCGCAGGCGCGCGATGGCGAGTTGGCCACCGGCGTCGACCCAGGCGAGGGCGTCGGCCGCATACGAGGGCGTGAGCGGGACTCCGAAACCGCCGTAGCCGTACAGGATCGTTGGGAGCGGGCCCTCGGCGACGGCGGGGCCGATGACGGTGACGTCCACTGGCGAGCCGTCTGCGGAGAGGCACCGGAGGGTCCGGGTCGCCACGTCGGGTGTGTCGACCTTGCCCGGAGACTCCTCCCAGAGCTTCGTCTCTCCCGTACGCGCGTCGTAGCACCACACGGCTTCCGGGGTGACGGTGTCGGTATAGGTGAACCAGACCGCGTGGCCGCCTTCTGGACGGGCCGCCAACGGGCCGATCGAGCCTGGGCCCGGCAGCGGGACGTCAGCGAGCAGCTCGCCGGTGGCCAGGTCGTGCACGGTGATCTCACTGATCGCCTGCCGTATCCAGGCGACGACCAGGACGGGCCGTTCGAGACCGTCCAGGATCGCGAAATCCGTGAGCACCGCCTCCGGGTCTTCCGCGATGAGCTCGCGCTGAAGGGTCGGCTTGGCCGGGTCGGCGACGCTGATCCGGACTCGCGGCGCCCTGTGATCGGTCACCACGTACATACGTTCGCCCCGGACGACCAGCACGCTCCTGGCGTTGACGTCTTGCTGCACCGGCACGAAGTCCGGTTTTTCGGGACGTGAGGTCGACAGGTCGGCGAGCCAAAGGTCGTTGCGGGGGCTGGTCCCGGGGACGGCGGAGATGGCCAGCCAGCGCCCGTCATGGCTGATGCCCAGCCCATACGAGATCGGGCCGTGCGTGGTCGGGCCGTACGAGATCGAGCCGTGCGCGTCGGCGCCGGAGATGACCGGGTCGAGACTCGTCGGAGTGTTGAGCCGATGGAGGTGGACCTCCCTGGAGGTCGCTGTGGCCCGTACGTAATAGAACCCTTGCCCGTCGGTCAGCCAGGCCACCGGTGAATAGCGGCAACGGTCGATCGGGCCCTCGATGACCTTGCCGGTCTCGACGTCCATGACGTACAGCTCGGCCCGTTCGGTGCCGCCGGTGGACAGCTGGTAGGCCAGCAGCAGGCCGTCGTGGCACGGCTGCCAGGCGTCCAGCGTCGTCAAGCCGGTCGGGTCGAGCTCGGTGGGGTCGATGAGCACGCGTGAGGGCCGGTCCTCGGCTGAGACGTGCAGCACCGCGTGTTCCTGCCCCGGCGCCCGGCGCAGGAAGAACCGGCGGTCCCCGCGCCACATCGGTGCTGTGATCATGCCGGTACCGGCCAGGGCGGCGCCGCGGGCACGCAGCTCGTCCCTCGCCGACAACGTGCCGACGGCTTTCTGCCAGAGCTCGTCCTGCGCGGCCAGCCACTCGCGCGTTTGCGGGCTGGACGGGTCCTCCAGCCACCGGTACGGGTCCGGCACCTGGTAACCGTGCAGGTCTTCGACGATCGGCTGGCGCTCCGCAGGCGGATGGCTCATTGCACGGACTCCCGTTCATTGTCGAAATCGGCGGCGCGCCAGTGCCCGACCAGCTCGGCATAGCCGGGGGCGTCCCGAATCAACTCGGCATGGGTGCCGTGCCAGACGCGGGTGCCGTCCATGAGCAGCACCCGCTGGGCTCGGCGGGCGGAGCTGATCCGATGGGCGACCACGATGAGCGTGGTGCCCCGGTCGGCGAAGGCGGACTCCGCCAACGCCTCGGCCGCCGGGTCGAGGTGGCAGGTGGCTTCATCCAGGATGGTGAGCCTGGCGGGGGACAGGTAGGCCCTGGCCAGCGCGATCAGCTGGCGCTCTCCGGCGGACAGCGAGCCCGGGTCGAGTTCGGCACGGTGGCCGCCGAGCCGGTCGGCCAGCGCAGCCATGCCGACCGCCTCGACGGCCCGCCCCACCGCGCGTTCGGACGAGCCCGGCGCCAGATAGGTCAGGTTGTCCCACAACGAACTGCGGAACACGTACGCCTCCTGCGGGATCAGCACCCGGGCCGCAGGTTCGAGCTGATCCGCCGGTACGCCGCCGACCAGCACGCGCCCCGCGTCCGGTACGACGATCCCGGTGATCAGCGCCGCCAGCGTGGACTTGCCGATCCCGCTGGGGCCGAGCACCGCCAGGTGGTCTCCCTCGGCCACCCGCAGGTCGAGATCGGCGATGACGGGGTCGGCATGCGGCCCGTATCCGAACGTCACGCCACGGACCGTGACGTCGGCCCCGGCGGCGGGCGTCGTCCGGGCTCCGAGGGCGGGCACCCGCGACTTCTCCAGGATCCTGTTCAGCGACACGAGCAGCCGGACGCCGCTGACCCCGAGGCCCTCGACCAGCCCGCCGAACGCCGGGGTCAGTGACTGCGTGACGTACGCGAGCGCCCCGATGATCACACCGGGGTCGGCGCCGCGCCGCAGCAGCCAGGGCGTTCCGGCCAGCAGCGCCAGGACGGGCAGCCACCCGCCCAGGGACAAGGACAGCGTGCGCATCGCGGTGACACGGGCCAGCGCTCGCCCCGCCGTCGCCTGCTCCGCCACCCGGGCATCGGCTGTTGCGCCAACCCGGTCTTCGGCTCCGCAGGCCGTGATGTCGCGCAACCCACCGGTCACTTCGGCGAAGACCTCGATGTTGCGCTCGTCCGTCAGCAGGAAGTGCCGTTGCCGGCGGGCGAGGGCGGGCAGCGACAGGAGAAAGAGCGCGACCCCCGCACAAAACGGCGGCAGCACCAGCCAAAGCACCTCAGGGACCAGGGTCAGCATCCCGAGTGTCACGCTCGCCACCGTGAACGCGAACGACCGCACGACCGAGATGACTGCGGCGAAGGCGTCCCTGGCCAGCTCCACCTGCAGAGTGGAACGGGCGACCGCGGACGACTGCGGCTGTTCCAGCGGTGTCGCGGTACGGCGCAGGGTCGAGTCCACGATCAGCTTCAGCAGCCGGTCGCGGAACGGCTCGACGACCCCGGCGACGGCCAGCATCACCTGCCGGGCGCCGAACGCGGCCACCAACCATGCCACGCCGAGCACGGCCAGCCACGCCATCCCGGTCCACGGCCGGGACGCAGCGAACCCGTCGTCGATCGCCCGCGCGATCGCGTGGCCGATGACGAACGCGGGCGACGCCTCAAGCACTGACCAGAAGGCGATCCGGGCGAGCATGCGGGGCTCCCGGCGGAGCGCATCCCACAAGAAGCCGCCGGTGGTCATCCGGCCTCCAAGCCGTCCTGGAACACGGCGCGGTAGTCGGGGTCGGCCCACAGCACGCTGTGCCGCTCGTACGCGCGGATCCGGCCGTCCTCCAGCCAGACCACCCGGTCAGCGCGGGCGGCGGTGCCGACCCGGTGCGCCACGATGAGCCGGGTGCGGCCGCGCAGCCGGCCGGTCAGCGCCTCGCCGACCTGGTATTCGGTCACCGTGTCGAGGCTCGAGGTCGCGTCGTCCAGGACCAGGAGCCGCCGGCCCTGCGCGAACGCCCGGGCGAGGCCGATCCGCTGCTTCTCGCCACCGGACATGGGGGCGTCCTGCAGCCGGGTCGCGTACCCGGCGGGCATTTGCCGTATGAACGTGTCGGCTCGGGCGGACGCGGCGGCACTTTGGACGACCTCGTGATCGCGTTTGGGAAGTCCCAGGGCGATGGCGTCTTCAAGGGTCGCCTCGTCGAGGGCGCTGCCCACCAACGTCGGCCTGTCGAACGCGAGCCCGATCGCCCGGCGCAGCTCGTCCCTGGGCAACTCGCGCAGCGGTACGCCATCCAGCAGCACCGTTCCGCGGTCGGGATCCATCAGCCGTCCGGCCAGCGCGGCCAGCAGCGACTTTCCCGTACCGGACCGGCCCACCACGGCCGTCGCCGTACCGCCCGGCAGCACCAGGTCGAGATCGTCGAGCACCGGCGTGCCGTCGAGGCTGAGCGCCACACCGCGGAACTCCACGGTTCCCGGGCCTGCGGGCAGCGGGTGTTCGCCGTGCTCGACCGGCCTGTCGGTCAGCAGTTCGGCGACACGCCCGGCTGCGGCGCGCGCCCTCGCCAGCCGTCCGACATGGCCGAGGGCGGCGCTGAAGCCAGCGCCCAGCACGACGTACCGCGCGGCCGCGTACAGCTCACCGACGGTGAGATCACCGGACGCCAGCCGCCACCCACCGACGGCCAGCACCGTCACCTCCAGCAGCGGTATCGCCAGACCTGCCTGGACGCCCGCCCGTGCGTTCGCCCGCCACAGGCCCATACCGTGCTCGCGCAGCGTCGGCAGCGGCACCAGCACACGACGCGCCTCCGCCTCGGTGGTGCCGGCCGCGGCGATCGTGCGGGCCCCGCCGAGCGCGTCGAGCAGCCGGGACGCGAGGTCGCCCTGTGTCTTCTGGTAGCCGGCCGACAGCGTGGTGGTGTCCCGCAGGAACGCACGCAACACCAGGGTGATCAGTACCAGCCCGGCCAGCAGGGTGAACGGCAGCCACACATCGATCAGGGCGAGCGCGACGAGGCTGCCCGCCGTGGGCAGCAGCAGCGCGGCGGTGGTGATGAAGGCCTCCGGGGCGCGGCCCACCTCTTCGGTGTTCATGCCGAGCCTGGTCACGAGGTCGCCTTCGGGCAGGCGGCGCGTCATCGCGGGACCGGTGCCCAGGACGTGCTTCAGCAGTGATCGGCGCAGCCAGGCCGACGCCTGCGCGCTGGTGGCGCCGGTCGCCCAGATCCCGAGGCTCTCGCAGGCCACGACCCCGGCGACGACGGCCGTGCACACGACCAGCCAGCCGTCCAGCCCCCCTCCGCCGGCGACGAGGCTGTCGACCGTACGGCCCATGACATAGGGCAGGGCCAGTTGCAGGAGCGCGCCGCCGATCGCCGTCGTCAGGAGGACGCCCAGCCAGGGGCCGCCGCTCCGGAAGGTTTTGGCCACCAATCGGTCTGCCGCCTGCACGATCCTCCCTCGTGAACGTGACTTCGAGAACGTGACTTCGAGAACGTGACTTCGAGAACGTGACAATGCCCTGGGCGACCGGTGCCGGCTGGTACCACGGCCGCCCAGGGATGTGTGCCGCCCTAATCCACTTAGTGGCAGAGAGCCGCGCTGAGGTTGCTCGGGTGGCCGGAGTGACAGGTCAGCAGCGTCAGCGTGCTGCCACCGCTGGCCACGTCCGACGTCGCCGGTGCCTGGAGACCCTGAAGGTCGAGAAGCGCCATGTGTTTTACACCTCCTCCCGTTGCTCGCTGGGGTTGTCCCGGTCCGGCGTGTCCACGCGCAGAGGTTCCTTGGCCAGGACCTGTGCGCCGCCGGGCGGGCTGATGAAGGGGAGGAACACGCGCCCCGCGTTCGAAGCGGCGTGGAGCGCGAACAGGACTCCGGCCGTGCCGGTGGCGAAGTCCATGGAGAGCCGCAGCAACTGGTCGCCCGGGTAGGCCAGGCCACCGCCGTACGGCATGGCGTGCCACTGGAGCCCGCGAATCTGCTGCGGCAGCAGCGGGTCGGCGCTGTTGAGGTCGGCGCTGTCTGGGCCGACGCTGTCTGGCTGGGCGCCGTCTGCGCCGTGTCGCAGGCCCATGGCCAGCGCGGCGATGATGCCGGCGCGGCCGTTGAAGAGCCCTGGCAGGACGAAATAGCCGGACCGTGCGATGAGGCGGAGATCCGCCAGGTCTTGGGCGAACCCGTGAGCGTCGTCCGGGCGGAGGGCGAGGTAGCGCGCCACCGCCAGGCCGAGCCCGACCGAGCCTTCTTCCAGGTACGGCAGGTAACGCCAGCCCTGGTTGACCTGCAGCGAGCCGTCCTGCGGCCGGATACAGCGGCGCAGGTCCTGGCGCAGGGCGTCTGCGGCCTTGTCCAGCAGGGCCGCGTCGCCGGTCCGCTCGTACGCGTGCATGAAGAGCAACGCCGGGCCGCAGGAGCCGTGCAGCAGACCGGCGCGCGGGTTGTCGCCGCCGCTGATCTCCGGTACGTCCTCGGGTCCGCCGAGCCGGTCGGCGCAGATGTCGACGATCTTGTCGGCGACCTCGCGGAGGCCCGGTTCGCCGGTGCGCTCGCTGAGGTGGAGGAGGTTCAGGCCCAGGCCGGACAGGCCGGTGCGCAGGCTGGGGCCGAGGATCTCCCACTTCTCCTTGAGGGTGATGTCCACGACGTCGAGGGCGTGCTGCCGCCGGCCGAGCCGTTCCAGCACGTACGCCACGCCGTGCAGCCCGTCATAGAAGCCCAGACTGGTGCCGGACGCCGGCTCCAGCGCACGCTTGCTCAGCCAGGTCTCGTACATGGGGAAACGTTCGTCCCCGGTCTCGGAGAGCGCATACAGGACGCCCGCAGCACCGGTCGCGATGTTGATGCCGCCCCCTGGCTGGAACTGCGCCACGTCGCCGGGGAAGAGCCGGTCGTCTCGTTCGGGGGTGGCGCTGGCGAGGATGGCCCGGCGCAGGGCGTCCCGCACGTCCGGCCAGGGCGCGGCGCCTGGCAGCGGCAGGTCCCGCATCGCGCCGCCGTCGTCTTCCGGCTCGTCCCCGAGGATGAACTCGCGCGCCTCGTCGATCACCTCGGCGGGCACCGGGAAGGTCTGCTCGATGAGCCCGGCGAGCTGAGTGATCTTCTGCCGGTGCATCATCAGCATGATCGTCGTCTGCGGGGCGAACAGGCCCATCCGCAGGCACGCCAGCGAGTAGTGGTCCGCGGCCACCCCGGTCCGGTCGCGCGGCGGTGCGAAGGCCGGGTTGGCCAGCGTGGACCGGGCCTCGTCGGCGGCCAGCGTGGCGACCTCGAAGTCGATCAGAACGGGCCGGCCGTCCGCGGTCACCAGGATGTTGTTGGGATGCAGGTCACCGAACACAACGCCGCGCTCGTGGAGCGTCCGCACCGCCGCTTCGACACGTTCCAACATGTCGACGGCCCACGCGGTGTAGTCGGCCAGCGTCTCTTCGGTGCAGGTGGCGCGGGTCAGCGGGTAGCGCTGCACGAGCATCCGCTGCAACGGGTTGCCGTCGACGAACTCCTGGACGACGAAGTGATGGTCGCCGAGCGTGAAGTAGTCGTGCAGGGCGGGCACGGCGTCGAGCCCGGCGAGCCGCTTGAGGATGTCGCGTTCGTGCTTGAGCCGGGTGACGGCGTCGCGACCTGCGGCGTCGAGGCCGGCGTGCGGGCGGGCCTCTTTGAGCACGACCCGGTCGCCGGAGCGCTTGTCACGTGCGAGGTACACCCCTCCGCCGTTGGAGAAATGCAGCACGGTCTCGATCTGGTAGGGCAGGTCGGTGGTCGTGACGGCGTTGCGGGCGGCCAGATGCGGTTCGAGGAACGCGGGGAGGGTCGTCCATTCCGGGACGCTGAAGGTCGCCCCGCGGACGTCCGGGACCAGGCGCCCTTCCCCGTCCTCCAGGGCGAGCACCAGCTCGCCGTTCTGGCTGAGGACCTTACGCTCGGCGAAACCGCCATAGCGGACGTAGAGCGGCCCCTGCCCATAGCGGAGATCGCTCAGGATGTACGGTCCTTCGACGCCGCGCAGGAGCTCGTCCAGGTCCTTGAGAACCACTTCCAGCTCATCGCTGTCCCGCGGGTAAATGGTCGCGAGTTTCCCGCTTGATGATCGTGAAGCCGTCTTCGCGTTGAACATGACCAGAGCGGACTGGCCCCGCAGGTATTTGAAGGCGATTCCGCGAGGAACGCAGTAGTCCCAAAGGACGCCCAAGGCGCGCTCGGCGTCGTCCAGGCGGGCGGAGACGTGGATCTTCCAGCCCTGGGACGGCAGCGGATCGCCGTCGGCGAGGCCGTAGTACATCCACGTGTCGGTCTCGATGCGGACCCAGTCCGCAGGCACTTCGCGATGGACGAACGAGAAGTCCGAGGCCTCAGTCTGGTCTTCGCCGAGCTTGTCATAAAAAAGCCGGTCGGCCAGGCAATAGGGCTCGTACTGGTCCATCGATTCGCCTCCCGAGTCGCTGCATAAGGGAGAATTTCGGATACCACCAGAAAGGACTAGTCGTATCCTCAACAGTTGCCCGTGTGTCCTTCACGATTGGCCCGGTGCGTTCTTCACGTACGGCGCACTGGGCCATGCCGTGATCAGGGGTTGTCCGGCCCGCCTGGCGAGTCATGGTCCACTCCGCGCGCCGGTGGTCCACTCCGCCCGTCACGGTGCCGCCGGGAGCAGGCGGCACCGCTGTGGTGAACGCCGGGTCATGACGTCATGGCGTCGGCAAGTTATTGCAACACGTTCTAATCAATGCCAGGCTGACGGGGCAGCCGAGCAGCCCGGAGGTGGCGCCTGTGATCCTGGATCGGTTCCGAGTCGAGGGAAGGGTCGCCGTCGTCACCGGCGCCGGCCGCGGCATCGGCGCGGCGAGTGCGGTGGCGCTCGCCCAGGCCGGTGCGGACGTCGTCGTCTCCGCCCGCACGGAAGAGCAGTTGGCCAAGGTGGCGACGGAGATCGAGGCAACGGGACGGCGGGCGCTCGTGGTGCCGGCCGACCTCTCCGATCTCGACGCCGCGGCCGCACTGGCGGACCGCGCGGCCGACGCGTTCGGGCGGCTCGACATCGTGGTCAACAACGTGGGCGGCACCATGCCGCGCGGGTTCCTCGACACGACCCCCGAGCATCTTGAGAACGCGTTCCAGTTCAACGTCGGCATCGCTCACGCGCTCACCCGGGCGGCCGTGCCGCACCTGCTCAAGTCGCGAGAAACCGCCCCGGGCGCACCCGGCGGGTCCGTCGTCAACATCTCGTCGGTGATGGGGCGCGTCGCGGGCCGCGGCTTCCTGGCGTACGGCAGCGCCAAAGCCGCGTTCGCCCACTACACGCGGCTGGCCGCGCTCGACCTCGCACCGAAGATCCGCGTCAACGCGATCGCGGTCGGCTCGGTGGCCACCTCCGCGCTCGACATCGTCATGACCAACGACGAGCTGCGGACGCAGATGGAGGACAACACGCCACTGCGCCGCGTCGGCGATCCGGAGGACGTGGCGGCCGCCGTGCTCTACCTCGCCTCGCCCGCCGGCGCGTACGTCACCGGCTCGGTGCTGGAGGTCGACGGCGGCATCGACCGGCCCAACCTCGACCTCGGACTGGAGGACCTGTGACGTACCGGGTGGTGCAGTGGAGCACCGGAAACGTCGGGCGGCACGCGCTGGCGGGGATCGACGCGCATCCCGAGCTCGAATTGGCCGGGGTCTGGGTGTCCAACCCCGCCAAGGTCGGTAAGGACGCCGGGGAGCTGGCCGGGCTCGGGCGTTCTCTCGGCGTGGCCGCGTCCGGCGACGAGGACGAGGTGCTCGGGCTGCGGCCCGACTGCGTCGTCTACACGGCCATGGCCGACGTGCGCATCATGGAGGCCATCGACGACCTCTGCCGGATCCTGCGGTCGGGCGTGAACGTGGTCTCGAGCAGCCCGGTGTTCCTGCAGTTCCCCGAAGGCGTGGTGCCGCCGGAGATGTCGCAGCCCGTTCGCGACGCCGCGGTGGAGGGCAACGCCTCGGTCTTCGTGAACGGCATCGACCCCGGCTTCGCCAACGACGTGCTCCCGCTCGTCCTCACCGGGATCAGCGAACGCGTCGAGGAGGTCCGCTGCCTGGAGATCCTCAACTACGCCACGTACGACCAGGGCACGGTGCTCTTCGACATCATGGGCTTCGGCGGGTCGCTCGACGACGTGCCGATGTTGCTGCAGCCGGGCGTGCTGACGATGGCCTGGGGCAGCGTCGTCCGCCAGATCGCCGCCGGGCTGGACGTGGAGCTGGACGCGGTCGAGGAGCACCACGTGAGGCTGCCCGCCCCCGAGACCTTCCAGGTGGCCTCCGGCACCATCGAGAAGGGCACCGCGGCCGCGCTCCGCTTCGAGGTGCGCGGCATGCTCGGCGGGCGTCCGGTCATCGTGCTCGAACACGTCACACGCCTGCGCGACGACCTCGCGCCGGACTGGCCGCAGCCCGCGGGAGCCGGCTGTTACCGCGTGGTGGTCAGCGGCGAGCCGAACTACACGCTCGACCTGCAGCTTCTGGGCACCGACGGCGACCACAACACCGCCGGGCTGAAGGCCACGGCGATGCGGCTCGTGAACGCGGTGCCGGCCGTCGTGCGGTCCCCGGCGGGGCTCCTCACCGCGCTCGACCTGCCGCTCACTCCCGGTCGCGGCCTCCTCCGGTAGTCGTCCATTCCGGCAGTGGACGAGGCGAGATCATGCTTCGATGCTGGTTTGTCCGGTAAGTGTGCATCGAAAGGTTCGTCATGGCCGATCTCGACCCGACCGCCACGTTCAAGGAGTTCGACCGCGACGGTGACGGCTACATCACCCGCGAGGAGTTCGCCGCCGCCCTGAACAAGCGCGGCGAGGAGGTCACCACCGTCGAGCTCGACTCGATCTTCAAGGCCGCGGACGAACGCGACGGCGACGTGGACGGGAAGATCTCGCTGGCCGAGTTCATGGTGGCCTGGGACAAATAACGGCGCTCAGCCACCCCGCGAACGCGCTACCTGAGAGGGAAGCGAGCCGCAGGCGAAGCTTTCCTCGAAGATCGCGAAGCGATGTCGCGTTCGCCGCTTTTGCGGTTCGGGTCCGAGCCGCCAGGCGAGGGCCCGAGGCCGCGAGAGCAATAAACTCAGCCGCCGTCGGTCAGGCCCTCGCGGTGGGCGACGGCGGCGGCCTGGGTACGGCTCGCCACGCCCAGCTTGGCGAGGATGTTGGAGACGTGGACGCTCGCGGTCTTCGGCGAGATGAACAGCGCCGCCGCGATCTCCCGGTTGTTCCGCCCTTCCGCGACGAGCCGGAGCACCTCGTGCTCCCGTACGGTCAGCGCGTCGAACGGCCCGGAACGGCCCGCGGAAGCAGCGGCGGCGGCAGCGGAAGCAGTGGTGGCGGCGGGGGCGGAGCCTAGGCGGGCGCGCGTGCCGAGGTCGTCGAGGGCCTGGAGGAGGGGCGCCGCGCCGAGCCGTTCGGCGTCCCGGACGGCCGACTCCCACTCGGACATGGCCTCCACACGTTCGCCGCGCTCGACCAGCGCCTCGGCCAGCCGCCACCGTGACCGCGCCACTTCGTACACGAATCCGTAGTCGAAGGCCTTCACCGCGGCCCGCCACAGCGCGGGGTCGTTGTCGCCGTACGCGCGGGCCCGTTCGGCTTCCACCCGGGCCAGCCAGGCGTGGCCCTCCACTCCGAGCCAGGCCCGGGTCTGGCCGTCGGGCGTGCAGGTGGCGGAGTCCCGGGCCAGCTTGACGAACTTGTCGGCGCCCGCCATGGCGGCCCGCTCGGCGGCGTGATCTCCGGCGGCCCGGGCGCGGACGGCCCGGTCGGCGTGGGCCGAGACGGCCGTGGCCGCGACCCGGATGTTGGGGGTGTCGTAGGGGTCCATGTGGACCAGGGCACCCGCCACATGGTCGAGCGCGGTGCCGGTGTCGCCGCGCCACAGGGCGTGCTCGGCCGCGAGCCCGCGCGCGATGTAGCCGATCAGCCAGTCGTCGTCCCAGAGCGGCTCCAGCCAGCGCAGCCGCTCCTCGACGGTGTCGCTGCCCCGCGCCACGTCCAGGAACAGCGCATACGAGGAGACCTCCGCCTCGATGGAACGGCCCACCCGGATCCCGAAACCGGCCGCCAGCCGCCCCGCCTCCTCCCAGTCGCCGGTCGTGTAGAAGATCAGGAAGTGCATGCAGCGCAGCGTCGTGCCGTACCGGCTCCAGCCGAGGCCCTTGCCGAGGGTGAACCGCACGCCCTCGTCAGCCGCCTCCGCCGCGCCGGCCAGGTCGCCGCGGTCGAATTTGGTCCGGGCGATGTGGAACGCGGAGCGCAGCGCCACCTGCATGTTGCCGGCACCGATCGCCAGGTCGCGGGCGCGGATGAAGAGCTCGGCGAGGTCGGACGCCGCCTCCCTGGACTCGCGGTAGAGGCCGAGCGAGGTCAGTGCGCTCGCCTCCGCGTCGGCGGCACCGGTGGCCCGCGCCACGTCGATGGCCTCCTGCGCGACCTCGGGGATCTCGGTGTGCTGCTCCTTGAAGAGCATCGTGCGCACGTAGGTGGCCAGAAGGGAGGCGCGTTCCGGCGTCGGCGGATCCGCCGGAAGCAGATCGAGCGCGGCACGGGCCACGGCCAGCGACTCGTCCTCCTCGTCCAGGTCGCCGAGATAGTACGCGAGGCTGTCGTAGACCACCGAGCGCATCCGCACGTCGGCGGGATCCACCAGCTCCACGAGCCGCCGCAGCCGTGCGACGGCCCGGCGGATCTCACCGGACCGCCCGGACGCGCGAACGGCGCTCAGGGAGAGCCGGATCCGGTCCATTCCGGCGGCCGCCTCCGGGTCCGGCACCGCGTCCCACAATGACAAGGCCCGGTCGTAGTGCTCGTGCGCCTCGGCCGGAGCCCCCGTCTCCTCCGCTTCCTGCCCCGCCCGGACCGACGCGGCGAACGCGCCCGGCAGGTCGTGGGCCTGGAGGCTGTGGTGGGCGAGCTCGGCTGCCGCCCCGCGCAGCCCGGCCGCGGCGTCGCGGGCCAGCAGGGCGGCGAACGCGGCGTGCAGCCGGGTCGCCTCGCCCGGCAGGAGATCGGTCAGGGCGGCCTCGCGCAGCAGGGCGTGCCGGAAGGCGTAGCCGTCAGAGCCGTCCGGCACGAGGAGACGATGCGACACGATCTCGCGGAGCGCCGGCCCGACGGCCGCCTCGTCCAGTCCCGAGACCTGCCGGACCCGCTCGTCGTCCACCCGCCGCCCGGCGACCGCGGCGACCCGGACCACCTGCTGGGCCGCCTCCGACAGCCGCTCCAGCCGCGACAGCAGGAGATCGGCGAGCCCGGCCGGCAGGTCGTCGCCGGTCTGGGCGGCCGCGAAGAGCTCGGCGGCGTAGAAGGGATTGCCCTCGGAACGGTCGTACACCCGGCGGGCGATCTCGGCGGACCGTCCCGGTCCGCCCGGCGACCCGTCGAGCGCGGCCAGGTAGTCGGCCGTCTCCTCGGGGCCGAAGGGGTGCAGCTCGATCCCCGACACGCTCGGCAGCCGCAGCAGCTCGGCCACGACGGGCCGGAGCGGATGGCGCCGATGCAGGTCGTCGGAACGGTACGTGCCGACCAGGCACACCCGCTCCCGCTGGAGCACACGGCTGAGGAACGTGAGCAGGTGCCGCGTCGAGGCGTCCGCCCAGTGGAGGTCTTCCAGGACGAGCAGCACGGGCCGGTCGGCGGAGAGTTCGCCCAGCAGGCCGAGGGTGGCGCCGAACAGCTGCTGCTGGACGACGTCCGGCGCGCTGCCGGCCGGTTGCCCGCCGCCGTCCGGGAGGAGGCGGGCGAGCACCGGCCGGCTGTCGAGCGCGTCGCGGAGGGCCTGGCGTTCGGCGGGGGAGGTGAGCGGGTCCCGGGCGGCGGTCCACAGGGCGTCGGTGAGCGGCAGGTAAGGCATGCCCTCGCCGAGCTCGGCGCACTGGCCGATCAAGACGGTGGCCCCCCGGTCAGCGCTGTCCGAGGGGGGACGACCCCCCACACCCCCCGGCGCGGCTCCGCCGCGATTCCTGGCGACGGCGGCGAGCTCGGCGACCAGCCGGCTCTTGCCGACTCCCGCGTCGCCGGTGATCAGAACGACGCCCGCCTGGCCGGCGGCGGCGCGGTCGAGCGCGCCGGTGAGCTCGCCGAGCTCGGTCCGCCGTCCGATCAGGTCGTGCTGGTCTCCCACTCGCCCGAGTATTCCACCGGGTGGCACCTCTCCACGATCTTTGTGTAGGCCCTGGCCGTCTCGGCGGCGATCCGGTCCCAGGAGTAGCGGGAGTGCGCCCGGTCGGCCGCGGCGATCGAGTACCCGGCCAGGGTGGTCTCCTCCGAGAGCAGGAGGCGGACGGCCCGGCCGATCGCGGTGGGGCGGCCCGGCGGCACGTGCAGGCCGGTGATCCCGTCCAGCACGCTGTCGGCGCTGCCGCCGACGGGGGTGGCGACGACGGGCACGCCGCAGGCCATCGCCTCGAGCGGCGCGAGCGGCGAGGTGCCGTACGGGGCGAGGCACAGCGCCAGTTTGGCGGTGCGCAGCAGCCGCGGCAGGGTCTTGCGGGGCACGCCGCCGAGGAAGATCACGCGGTCGTCCACGCCGAGCTCCTTGGCCAGCAGCCGGAGCCGGTGCACCGTGACGTCCCCCTCCAGCTCCTCGCGGACCGGGCCGCCGGTGATCGCGAGCTCGGCGTTCGGGATGTGCACGAGGGAACGGATGGCGGTGGCGGTACCGCCGTCCTCCAGATCGGTGGACAGGACCACCAGGCGGTCCAGGTCGCCGCGCGGCAGGGACGGGCCGAGCTGGTTGAACTGGTCGCTGTCCACGCCGTAGGGGGTGATGCCGATCCGGGTACGCGGGATGCCCATCCGGACGAGCTTCTCGGCCTCGTAGACGCAGCCCGCCAGGACCGCGTCGGCGCCGCGGCCGATCGCCTTCTCCATGCGTATCCGGGCCGGGTGCACGGACTTGCCGGCCTTCCGCTCGATCATGCCCAGGCTGTGGTAGCTCTGCACGACCGGGACGTCCAGGTCGCGGGCGGCGGCGGTGGCGGCCAGGCCCGCGATCCAGCCGTGCGCGTGCACGAGATCGGGCTTGCCATGGGGGGTGGACCAGCGGCGGTGCAGGCCGGAGGCCAGCTCGCTCACGTGCGGCAGGACCTCGTCGTCGGAGAGAAGGCGGGGCGGCCCGGCCTTCAGCTGGGTCAGGGTCGCGCCGGGGCTGAGCCGGGTCCGCGTGCGCGCCGCCTCGTCATGGCGGCGGGTGTGCAGCGTGACCTGGCGGTCGGCGTGACCATCCGGCGTCGGGCGGCCCAAGGCGCGGGCCAATTCTCGAACGTGAACCGACTGCACCTCGTCGCTTTCCACGGTGGAAGCGGAGACAAGGGCTATGTTCAGGGGGCGAGACACGACACGACCTCCGGATATGCGCAGGGGCAACCAGGAGGTGTCGTCGTCTTAGACACCCGCTCGATCCAATGCCTAACCGAAGTTGGGGTGCACGAAACCTTCTTGGGGTGCTCTGGGGGAAAAAGTTCCGCTGAGATAGGGAACCCGAACCTTCACGCCCCCGTCTGACGTCCATGGGATTTCTGCGTACGAGCACAGCGCTGGGATGCGCCGCCGCCCTGTCCCTGGCCGCCGCGTGCGGCTCGGAACGCCAGGAGGCGACCACCCTCCGAGGCGCGGTCGCCAAGGTGCCGGCCGCCGACCCGCGCCCCTACGCCGCAGCCGATTCGGCGTTCGGGCTCAATTTGCTCAAGGCGTGGTGCGGCAAGGAGCCGACCGCCAACGTGGTCCTGTCGCCGAGCAGCCTGTCCAGCGGGCTGGGCATGGTCCAGCTGGGCGCCCGGGGACAGACCGCCACCGCGATGGTGCGGACGCTGGCGTTGCCGGCCGGTGACCCGGTGGCGGGCCTGCACGCCCGCAACCAGGCGTTCAAGAGCTTCGGCGGCAAGGACGTGACGTTCACCACCACCGACCAGGTGTGGTCCGACCGGCGGTTCAAGCCGGACCAGGCCTATCTCGACAAGGTCGCCACGGCCTACGACGCCGGGCTGAAGCTCCTGGACATCACCGGCGACCCCGAGGGGGCCCGCCAGACGATCAACGACGCGGTCAAGAAGGCAACAGGGGGCCAGATCGGCGACCTGCTGCCCAGCGGCACCGTCAACAAGAGCACCGGCTGGGTGCTCACGGACGCCGTCTACCTCAAGGCCAAGTGGGCGACGCCGTTCAAGAAGTCGAGCACCGCGCCCCGATCCTTCACCACCGCCGCGGGGCAGAAGATCGACACCGACATGATGAGCCGGGCCGGCATGTTCGGCTACGCCCGCACGAAGGGCTGGACGGCGGTCGACCTGCCGTACTCCGGCGGCCGGCTGAGCATGACCGCCCTGCTCCCCGACACCGCCCGGGGCGGCTGCCCCGGCCTGGACGCCGGCACCCTCCAGGAGGTCACCGGGGCCCTGAAGCCCGCGGACATCGAACTGCACCTGCCCAAGGCCAAGCTGAAGTCCAAGGCCGACATGAAGCCGCTGTTGACCGACCTCGGCATGGGGGCGGCGTTCAGCGACCAGGCGGACCTGACGGGCATCTCCACGGACGCCAAGAAGATCCAGTTCGTGCGGCACGCCGCGACGCTGCTCGTCGACGAGAAGGGCACCGAGGCCGCCGCGGCCACCGGGACCGGGATCGGGGTGACGTCGGCCCCGCCGGAGCCCGGGATGAAGGTCGTGTTCGACCGCCCGTACCTGATGCTCGTCCGCGACACCAAGACCGGCGAGCCGCTCTTCCTCGCCCGGGTCGCCGACCCCACGAAGCAGTCCTGAGGGGCATCCTGGTCACGTGGACAACAATCTCCTGTGGTACGTGGCGTACGGCTCGAACCTGTTCCGTGAGCGGTTCGCGTGCTACCTGGCCGGGGGCCGCCCGGAGGGCGGCGCCCGGCACTACACGGGCTGCCGTGACGCCCGCCCGGCCCGCGCCGAGCGGCCCGTCGACCTGCCCGGCGGGATCTACTTCGCGCTGACCTCGCTGACGTGGGGCGGCGGCATGGCCTTCTACGATCCCGAGCTCCCCGGCCGGGCCGCCGCCCGCGCCTACCTGCTGAGCAGGCAGCAGTTCTGCGACGTCATGTCCCAGGAGATGCGCCGCGAGGTGGGTGAGGACCCCGACCTCTCGGAGGTGCTGGCGGCCGGCGGGCGGCAGCGGCTCGGACCCGGCCGGTACGAGACGGTGGTGCGCGTCGGCACGGCCGATGGGCACCCGATGCTCACGTTCACCTCGCCCCACGGCGCCGACCGCGCCGAGCTGAACGCGCCCACCGCCCCCTACCTGACCATGCTCGGCAATGGTCTGCGCGAGGCCCACGGCTGGGCGGCCGGACGCGTCGCCGCCTACCTGGCCGGACGTCCCGGGGCTCGCGGGGCCTGGTCCCACGGCGAGATTTCCGCCCTCCTTGCGTGACGGCCGTCACGGCCCTGGATCGTGTCCCATGGGATAGCTTCTCGGCATGAACGCCGGTGACGTGGTCAACGACTTCGAACTGCCCGACGAGACCGGCACGCCGCGCACGCTGAGCGGCCTGCTGGAGCTGGGGCCCGTGGTGCTCTTCTTCTACCCGGCCGCGATGACCGCCGGGTGCACCGCGGAGGCCTGCCATTTCCGCGACCTCAAGGCCGAGCTGGCCGATCTCGGGGCGCACCCGGTCGGGATCAGCGCCGACTCGGTGGACAAGCAGAAGGAGTTCGCCGACAAGCACAGCTTCGGCTACCCGCTGCTCTCGGACGCCGACGGAGCCGTCCGCGCCGCGTTCGGGGTCAAGCGCGGCATCGCGCTCGCGCCGACCAAGCGCCAGACGTTCGTGATCGACACCGACCGCCGGGTGCTCGAAGTGATCAAGAGCGAGATCCGGATGAACGTGCACGCGGACAAGGCCCTGGAGGCCCTCCGCAGCCGCGCCGGCGCCTGACGGCTCGCGGGTTCGCCGCCGTCCGCTGTGGTCCGCTGTGGTCCGCTGCGGTTCAGCGTGGCAGGACCGGGAGGACGATGGCGGAGGGGTGGCCGGGAGCGTGGAAGATCTCCTGGTCGGCGGCCACCAGGTGGGTGGCCGTGCCGATGGGATCTCCGGTGCCCGGATTGCGTGCCACGCGCGGATAGGCCCCGCTGCAGACCTGCAGGCGGATCCGATGGCCCGCCGCGAAGCGGTGCCCCACCGGCCACAGCTCCACCGCCACGTGCCGGACGCCGTCGCCGTCCGGCTCCGGAGGGCCGGGAACGAGGCGCCGCATGCCCTCGCACAGGTTGAGCGAGGTGCCGTCGGGCGCGACGTCGCAGAGCCGTACGACGAAGTCCGTGTGCTCCCGGTTCGACCTGACGTGGAGATCGGCCGCGACGGGCCCGATGACCTCCATGTCCTCGGTGAGCTCCTCGGAGGTGAACGTGAGCACATCGCGGCGGCGCTCCAGGCGGCGCTGGTCGATCTGCGGACGGGTGTCCCCGAGCAGCGTCGGGCCACCCAGGAACGGCGTCGGGTGCGCCGGATCGTAGCGGTAGGTGTCCGGCTCCGACTCGGGCGGCGCGTCCGGTGAGAGGCCGCCCCCGGGCTGCAGGTGCCAGCGTTCCTCGCGCATGCCCGGAACGGGCCAGTCCGGGAAGTCCCGCCACTCGCCGGCGCCGGTGACGTACAGCCGTACGGGATCGGCCCGCAGCTCGGAGGGTTCGTCCAGCAGGTGCGCGCGGAACCAGCGGATCGACTCGCTGATCGAGTCGCGCATCATCTTGGCGTCGGCGTGGAACCACGGCCCGATGGTGAGGTATGGGTGGTGCCCGCCAGCGCGCAGCGCCGCGTAGTCCTTGAGCTGCCAGGGCAGGAAGATGTCGTACCAGCCGCCGGTCATGTTCACCGGGGCCTCGACCTGCGACACCGTCGGGCTGAAGTCGCGCTTGTCCCAGAACGGCGTGTCCGGGCCGTTCGTGAGCAGGTCCTGGAAGAAGCGCTGCGTGGTGCCCGTGGCGAGCGAGTCGAGCTCGGCGAGCGGGCGGCCGGACAACGTCGCGCGGCGGGCCCGGCGCGGCGACATGATGCCGGTGGTGATGCCGGACAGGGGGTGTTTCATGCGCGCCGTGAGGTCCACCCAGATCAGGGCCGACTCCAGCGCGAACGTGCCGCCGACGTTCACCGCGTCCCGGAACGTGGAGGCCGTCACCTGCATGGACAGCGCCCTCAGCTCGGGCCCGGCCTCGGCGGCCAGCGCCCACTGCACATAGCCGAGATAGCTCGGGCCGTGCATCGCGAACGTGCCGCCGAACCACGGCTGCGCCTTCAGCCACTCGACCGTGGCCAGGCCGTCCTCGCGTTCGTCGAGCGGCTCGAACACCCCGCCGGAGCCGAAGCCGCCGCGCACGCTCTGCACCACGGCCTGGAAACCGTGCGAGGCGAACGTCTGGCCGCACATCAGCCCGAACGGCCCGCGCCTCCCGTACGGGGAACGGACCAGGATCGTCGGCGCATGATCGACATCGACCGGGGCATAATGATCAGCGAGCAGCGTCACCCCGTCGGCGACCGGCACTTCGAGGTCCCGCCGTATCGTCACCCGGTGGGGTCCGTTCGGCAGTCCCAGCGCCGAGACCCCCAGGCGGCGCATCAGTCCCAGGCCTTCCATGTATGTGATCGTAATCGGCTGTCTCCGTGGTTAGTCCCCGGGTGTGCCAGGGTTCACTACCATCGAGCCGGGTTGGGAGTAATGCCGTATCCGGGTGATTATCGGCATTGGTCGTGTTGTCGAGAGGGAGAGATCCGTTCATGCATGAGCCGTCGTGGGGCCAGATCATCGCCGCGGGCAGCGTGGTGGTGGGCGCGCTGGCACTGGCGGTCGCCCTCCGCATCGCGCTGGGGCGGCTGACCCGCCGGGCCGGCGACACGCGCTGGGCGTGGGACGACCTGATCGCCAAACTGCTGCACGACCTGGCGGTGCCGGTCGCGCTCACCGGCGGCGGCTGGATCGCGACGCTGATCATGAAGCCCGAGCCCGAGACGAAGAACATCGCCGCCAAGGTGTTCTCGGCGGCGATCATCCTGTGCGTCACGTTCGCGCTCGCCCGGCTGATCGCGGGCATTGTGACCTCGGTCACGCTGGCCCGGCAGGGGCCGGACTCGTCCGTCACGATCTTCGGCAACATCACGCGGGTGATCGTTCTCGGCATCGGCATGCTGGTGATGTTGCAGAGCCTCGGGGTGTCGATCACGCCTCTGCTCGGCGCCCTGGGTGTCGGTGGTCTCGCGGTGGCCCTGGCGCTCCAGGACACCCTGGCCAACCTGTTCGCGGGTGTGCACGTGCTGGCGTCCAAGACCATGGAGCCCGGCGACTACATCAAGCTGAGCAGCGGGCAGGAGGGGTATGTCGTCGACATCAACTGGCGCAACACCTCGATCCGCACGCTGTCCGACAACATCGAGGTCATCCCGAACGCGGAGTTCTCGAAGTCGATCTTGACCAACTTCCACCGCCCGGCACAGGACATGTCGCTGCTGATTCAGGCCAGCGTCGCCTACGACAGCGACCTGGAGCGCGTGGAGAAGGTCGTGACCGAGATCGGCGGCGAGGTGATGAACGAGGTCGAGGGTGGCGTGAAGGACGCTGAAATCCTCGTCCGGTTCCACACGTTCGCCGATTCCAGCATCAACTTCACGGCCATCCTGCGGATCAACGAGTTCGGCGAGCAGTTCCGCATCAAGCACGAGTTCATCAAGCGCCTGCACCGCCGCTTCCAGGCCGAGGGCATCGAGATCCCGTTCCCGATGCGCCAGATCGTCATGACGAACGGCCGCCCCAAGGACGTGACCGCCCTCGATTAAGCGGGCCCGGCTGCGTGCCCTCGGCCGGATCGTCAGCGGATGAACCGGAAGTCGGGGTGCTGCGGCGACGGGCCGTCCAGTACGGGGCGCGCCAGACGGCGCAGGTGGCGGTCGAAGAACGCCGTCACGTACGTGCGTTGCGAGGCGACCATCCGGTCCGCGTCCACGGTGCCGACGAAGTCCTTGACCTTGTCGGCGGGGAGCTCGGTCTGCCGTCCGACGGCGGGCAGGATCGACTGGAGGTCGGTGAAGCTGTAGTGGCTTCCCTGCGGCACGTTGAGGTCGCGTTTCCAGCCGCGGGAGTTGTTCCAGAACGACCCCCAGGACGGGTTGGTCAGGTGGGTCTGGAGCTCTCCGCCCGTGGCGGCGCCCATCAGCATGAACGGCCGGTCGAGGCCCGTCCTCGCCACCTGGACGAGGTCGCCGGGGGCGTACTGCATGGTCCCGTCCAGGTCGATCCCGGCGTCGAGCCGGCGGTCCACGCGCATGGTCTCGGCCGCCTGGATTCCGCCCGCCGAATGACCGAAGGCGCCGACCCGGGACAGGTCGAGCGCCGCGCCGAGGCCGCGGGGGAGCCGCCGCCGTTCCGCGTCGGGGTTGTGCCCGGCGCGCAGCGCGGCGAGCCGGTCCAGGACGAAGCGGGTGTCGGCGACGCGGGTGCCGAGGGCGGTCCGCGTCCGCGCGGGGCTTTGCGGCGGGAGCGTCTGCTGCTCCACCCGGCCGCCCGGGAACTCCACGAGGGACGTCTCGTACGTGTGGTCCATGGTCACCACGACGTAGCCACGGCTGACCAGTTCCTCGACGGCCGTGGTGCCGGCCGCGCGCGGAACGCCGAAGCCCGGTGAGTAGAGCACGACGGGCCGCGGGCCGCGCCGCAGGTCGGCGGGGGCGGCCTCGGCCGCGTGGGTCCGGGCGCCCGCCCAGTCGACCTGGCCCGGCTTGAAGATGCCGAACGCCTCGGCCTGACTGGCGAGCTTGGCCACGGTGGGCCGCAGGTAGGGGGCGCGCGGCAGCGTGTTCGCCCGCGCCGGATACCAGAAGCTGATCATGAGCTCGCGGGTCTTGTCCTTCACCCACGGGTCGCGGCGGGCCTTGTCGACGAGGTGGAGCTCGGTGGTGCCGATGGCCTGCTTTCCGGTGGGGGCGGGGAGTTCGAAGGACACCGGCTGGGTGCGCGTGGTGCCGTTCGCCGTACGCGTCGCGTCGGCGCCGGCTCCGCAGGCGGTGACCAGGGGGAACGCAAGCATGAGCGCGGTGAGCGCGGTGGTTCTCGATCGCATGGCCCCAGCCTGGCCGCCGCCGGCGAGCCGTGATCATGGTCGAACGGCACCCCTCACCCCTGACCTTCGTCGGGGATGGGCCGGACGATCGGCAGCATGATGTCGTCCACCACCGTGCGCAGGAACTCCGCGGAGATCTCGGGGGTCTCGACGACGCACTGGTACATGAACATGGAGGGGCCGACGAGCGCGACCTCGCGGGTGGCCGCCTCGGGGCGTACGTCACCGCGTTCGACGCCGCGCTGGAGCGCCTGGTGGAGCATGGCCTTGAGCGGCCCGGAGACCTGCTCGCGGACCGCGCTGTGCAGCAGGCCTCTGCTGTCCTGGCCTTCCTCCTTGAGCACCTGGAAGACCGCGCCGCTGGTGGAGTTGATCATGTCGCGGTAGTGGCCGAGGAGCTCCATGAGGTCGGCCCGGATGTCGTCCTGCTCCGCGATCTCTTCGGGCGAGGGCAGGACGTGCAGGAGCGCGTCTCGGACGAGTTCGTCCTTGCCGTTCCAGCGCCGGTAGAGCGCGGCCTTGCCGGTCTGGGCGGCGGCGGCGACGCCCTCCATCGTGAGCTTGCGGTAGCCGACCGCTTCGAGCTGTTCGAGGACCGCCTCGTAGATGGCCGCTTCAAGGGCGCTGCCGCGGCGCCGCGTCTCCGGGCTCACCGGCTGCTCCGCGAAATAGTGAACGTTACCGTTCCCTTTTGATCCCATGCGCGATACATTCCCACTGCAGTGAACGCTTCCGTTCCTTAAGTCTCCGCCTTCGGAGGTTGTTTTGTCCATTTCCTCGTCGCATTCCTCGTCGCAGCGTACGGGCGCGATCCCGGCGTCCGTCCCGCCGCGCGTCCCGCATCCCGGCATCGCCCTCGCGGTGATCGTCGGCTGCCAGCTCATGATCGGTGTCGACACGTCCGTCGTCACCATCGCCCTTCCCGACATCCGCACCGCCCTCGGCCTGTCCACCGGCGGGCTCTCCTGGATCCAGAACTCCTACATGCTCGCACTCGGCGGCCTGCTGCTGCTCGGCGGGCGCGCGGGCGACATCTTCGGCCGCCGCCGCGTCTTCATGGCCGGGGTGGTGACCTTCACCGTCGCCTCGCTGCTGGGCGGCATCGCGGGTAACGGCGGCTTGCTGATCGCGGCCCGCACCCTCCAGGGGGTCGCGGCGGCGGTCGCAGCGCCGAGCGCGATGGCGCTGATCGCCGCGACCTTCGCGGGGGCCGCCTGCGTCCGCGCGCTGAGCATCTTCTCCGCCGTGACCGGGGCCGGCGCGGCCATCGGCATGATCCTCGGCGGCGTGCTCACCGAGTGGGCGAGCTGGCGCTGGGTGTTCTTCGTCAACCTGCCGGTCGGCGTGGTCCTCGCCCTGCTCGCGCCGCGCTTCATCACCGAGACGCCGACCAGGCCCGGCCGGTTCGACCTGGCCGGTACGGTCACCTCCACGCTCGGCATGACCGCCCTGGTGGGCGGGTTCATCCGGGTGGGCTCAGACGGCTGGGGGGACGGGGCGGCGCTCGGCGCGTTCGCCGCCGCGGCCGGGTTGCTCGGACTCTTCCTGCTCGTCGAGTCGCGGGTGGAGCAGCCGATCATGCCGCTCCGCCTGCTCGCCGACCGAGCCCGCGCCGCCGCCTACACCGCCCAGTTCCTCTTGGTCGCGGCCGTGTTCGGAGCCTTCTTCTTCCTCACGCAATATCTGCAGGAAATCCTGGGGTACGGGCCGCTCCGGGCAGGCGCCGCGTTCGTCCCGATGGTCGGGATGCAGTTCGTGTTCGTACGCGCCGTGCCGAAGTTCCTGCCCCGGTTCGGAGCGCGGCCCATCGTGACCGTGGGCACGTCACTCGTCGCGCTGGGGCTTCTGTGGCTCACGCAGGTGACTCCCGACAGCGGCTACACCACATCGGTCCTGGGCCCGTTCCTCCTGATGGGCATGGGCGGCGGGCTCTCGATCATGCCGCTGAACGCGACGATCCTTGCCAGCGTGCCCGCTGAGGACTCGGGCGCCGCGTCCGGCGTCGCCCAGACGATGGTGTGGTCGGGTGGCTCGCTGGGATCGGCGGTCCTGCTGACCGTCTCCAGCGCCGAAGGCCTCGGGGCGGCGTTCGCCGGTGCCGCGGTCTTCGCCGCGGCGGCCCTCCTGGCGGTCCTGGCGCTGCCGCGGTCCTAAGGCGTGTCGCCCGGATCCGGTTCGCTCGCGAGCGCGGAGTCCATCTCGGCGAGCTTGGGCCCGAGGGCGTCCGCCTTGAACAGCAGCTCCTTCTCCATGGACACCAGCGCGCCCTCCCGGGGGTGGACCCCGAACCGGATGTCGTCCGCCAGCGACTTCATGATCATCAAACCCCGTCCGTGCTCGCGGGCGGGTCCGGTGCCCTGCTGCTCGGCCGCCTCGGCGTCGAATCCCTGCCCGGCGTCGAGCACCCTGATGACGCAGTGCGTGCTGGTGATCATCACCTGCACCGCGTAGGCGTCGCCCGCCGTGGCGTGCCGGATCACGTTGGTGCAGGCCTCGGTGAGCATGAGCTCGATGTCGATCTGGACGGTGTCGTCGGTCCCGAGTGCCTCCAGCGAAGAGGCCAGCAGTCCCCGTGCCACCGGCACACTCGCCGCGTCGCGCGGGAGCTGCAGCTCGAGACTGAACAGCAACACCGACTCCGTTGGCCGACTACATGGCGACCATGCCCACCGGCGAGCCCCCCTTAACCACGTCGGCTACGGCTCAGGGGGCGCTTCGGTGGTCGCGGCGTCCAGGGCGGCGGTGACGCGTTCGAGGGAGCGGCGCAGCTCGATCAGCTCCCGCTCGCTCAGGCCGGTGGAGGCGAGGATGCGGCGTGGCACGTTCACGGCCTTCTCGCGGAGCGCCTCGCCCTGGGCGGTCAGGGTGACGACGACCGACCGTTCGTCCTGCGGGCTGCGCTCGCGGCGGACGAGCCCGGCGGCCTCCAGCCGCTTGAGGAGCGGGGAGAGCGTGCCCGAGTCGAGCCGGAGGGCGAGGCCGAGTTCCTTCACGGTCAGCGTGCCGTGCTCCCACAGCGCGATCATCGCCAGGTATTGCGGATAGGTGAGGCCCAGCTCGCGGAGGAGCGGGCGGTAGGTCGCGTCGAAGGCGCGCGAGGTCGCATGCAGGGCGAAGCACACCTGGTTGTCGAGGCGGAGCAGCTCCTCGGATGCCGTGGTCATGTTCTCCATCATACAACTCTGTTGTGCACAATTAAGTTGTGCTATGTTAAATCTCGTTCCCACCGGACATGAGGAGAGATCATGAGCGTGCACTACACCGCCGTCGCCACCGCCAACGGCCGGGACGGCCGGGCCGTCAGCTCCGACGCGAAGCTGGACCTGCGCCTAGCCCCGCCGCGCGAGATGGGCGGCAGCGGCGACGGCACCAACCCCGAGCAGCTCTTCGCCGCCGGTTACGCGGCCTGCTTCGCCAGCGCGATGGGCGCGGTCGCGCGTGCCGAGCGCAAGGACGTCAGGGACGTGTCGGTCACCGCGGAGGTCGGCATCAGCGGCAGCGTCGAGGAGGGCTTCGGGCTCAGCGTGGTGCTGCGCGTCGAGCTGCCCGAGGACCTGGAGGGCGGCCGTGACCTGGTCGAGAAGGCGCACAAGGTCTGCCCCTACTCCAACGCCACTCGCGGCAACATCCCCGTCGAGCTCGTGATCGAATAGAGGCGGACACGAGGAGGACCTGATGTCGTACCCGGCGGAGCTCTACCACGGCGACCAGGGAGAGGTCAGCGGCACGCTCTGGAAGGGCGACTCCGCACCCGACCTGGTGATCGGCGGCCGCACGAACGTGCACTACCTGGCGACCGGCGAGTCCACGGGCGGGCAGTACGGCCTCTACCGGTGGGACATGGGTGAGCAGCCCGGCGGGCCCGGACCGCACTTCCACAAGACGATGTCCGAGTCGTTCTTCGTGCTGTCCGGGGTCGTCGGCCTGTACGACGGCGACCGCTGGGTGAACGCAGAGCCCGGCGACTTCCTCTTCGTCCCTCCGGGCGGGATCCACGCGTTCCGCAACCCGGAGGGGCCCGCCTCGATGTTGTTGCTGTTCGCGCCGGGCGCGCCGAGAGAGGGCTATTTCGAGGAGCTGGCGGAGGTCGCGGCGAGCGGCCGCAAGCTCAGTGACGAGGAGTGGGCCGACATCTATCTGCGGCACGACCAGTACATGGTCTGACCGTTACTCGATGGGGTGCCCGTCCAGGAGCAGCCCGAGGCGTTCCCGCACGTCGGCGTCCGGCTCGCGGGCGAGGGCGGCGGTCACCGCGTCCCGCGCCTGAGCCGGCCACGCCGTCTCGTCCCAGGCGGCGAGGGTGCGGATGGCCATGTTGCGGTTGCGGACGACCGGGCTGGCCAGGCCGGCGGCGACGATCGGCCAGCCCTGCCCCGGCCACTCGCCGAGCTTGGGCAAGAACGCGTCGAGGCAACGATGCGGCGCGAAACCCGGGCCGAGGCCGTCCTCCTCGGCGGGGCCGGTCGCGATCCGGCTGAGCGGGAGCAGGTCCGTCGCCAAGTCGAGCACCTGGCCGAGCGTGCCCGAGTCGGCCTCCTTCATGCACAGGTGCCAGTGCCGTAGGTCGTACGGCTTGTCACGGACGCGGCTGAGGTGAGCCTCCAGCGTCGGGACGCCCAGCATCCGGCACGCGCGGGACGCCCGGTAGAACTCGGCCTCGTCGGTCGAGCCGAGCCCGAGCCGGGCGAGGTCGGCCCAGAGCGGGCGCTGGAGGATCGCGGCGCACCGGTCGGCGAGATGCGGCCAGTGCTCCGTCGCGTACGTCTGCAGGGACCGGACCGCGAAGTAGTGCCGCAGGTCGTCGGCCCGTGTCGCCATGTGCCCGAGGAAGAGCCCGGCGGCCCGCTCGCCCTCGTCGTAGCCGGAGATGCCCTCGACCGGCCCGCCCTCGTCGCACAGCACGTCGAAGAGATCGCTCGCGGCGATCAGCAGGTCGTCGTCGGGCGCGTCGGCGAGCCGTCCCGCCAGGTCGCCGACCGCCGCCGCGACCCCGGCCAGATACTGGTCCATCACGTCGTTGCGGAAACCCTCACGCAGGATCCAGTCGCGGATCAGGGGGTCGCCCGTGTCGGCCAGCCGTTCCACCAGATGGATGCGGCCCCAGCCGGTGACGTTGCGCGCCAGCTCCCACAGGTCGGCCTCGACGTCGCCCTCGCGGTTGGCCAGGGCCACCAGCGCGAAGATCGTGAACTCGTCGTGGCGGCCCAGCGTCATGAGCTCGTCGCGATGATGATCGGCGGAGTAGAGGCCGAGCAGCGCGATGCCCAGCTTCACCGCCTCACGGTCGTGTGCCCGCGTGGCCAGGCGGTAAGCCAGCTGGTAGGTCGCCTCCGGGTCGAGGCCCGACTCGCGTACCCAGCCGAGCAGGTCGTCGACGAGCGAGATCACGCGCGCCTCGCGAACGGTCTCGATCAGCGCGTCGTACGCCGACCTGCCGCGCACGGCCGCCGCCAGGGCCTCCCGCACCCGTTCCACCTCGTGTGGCTCAGCGGAGCCGCCCCAGTGGTAGAGCAGCACGCCGTCCTGCGCGCCCGGCGCCCACATGGTGCCGGGGCCTTCATCGGGGAGGGAATCGCCGCCCTCCCGCAGCCCCGGCCCTTCCGCCGGAACGTGCGTGCTGATGTGTTCGAAAATCGATGTGGGGCTCGCCTGCCGCCGCCTGCGGAACATTCGGAACACTCTAGGGTGATCAACCTGGTCAGAGCATCGTCTTTTTCGCGGATCGCCCCTTGAGCAGGCGCGTCCCCGCCACCGCCGCGACCAGCAGGACGGCGAAGGCGGCGGCCACCCAGCCGATGCCGATCATGTCGAGCCGGTCCGACAGCGCCCCCTGGATCTCGGTGGCGGCTCCGACGACCGGGTCGTCGGCGGCGCCGCCCGCGTTCACGCGCAGCTCGTACCAGCCGTAGTAGACGATGTAGACCCCGGCGGGCAGCAGGAGGCCGCCGCTCACCCGCGACACGTACGGCAGCAGACGGCGGAGCCGCGTCACCGCCGCCTCGCGGGTGAGCGCCACCATCATCGCCAGCAGCCCGACGACCAGGCCCATGCCGACGCCGTACGCGACGAAGGCGGCGAGTCCTTCCACGATGCCGCCGCTGCCCGAGACGAGCCCGGTCACGGCGAGGAACGGCGCGACGGTGCACGACAGCGAGGCCACCGCGTACGACGCCCCGTACCCGTACAGCGCGAGCAGGGACCCCGACGGGCCGCCGCCCACGTTCAGCCGGGGCAGCCGTACGAGCAGCTCACGGCCGGTCAGCAACCACACGCCCGTCACGAGCAGGACAAGCCCGATCACGATCGTGGCCCAGGGCAGGTACTCCTGGATCGAGGTCGTCGCCACCGAGATCACCAGGCCGAACGCACCGAAGACCGTGACGAACCCGGCCGTCATCGCCGCCGACAGGCGCAGCGCCCGCCACACCCCGCCCGCCCCCGGCGCGGCGACGAGCAACGCCAGGTACGACGGGAGCAGCGCGAAGCCGCAGGGGTTGAACGCCGCGACGAGCCCGGCGGCGAGCGCGAGCGAGACCGTTTCCATGTCCCGTCAGCCGCCCACGAGGGCCTTCACGTGCTTTTCGAGATCGTCCTCGCCGAGCGGCCCCGAGGCGCGGTCCGACGATCCGTCCCGCTTCATGAACAGGAACGACGACTGCGATGTGACCTTGAAGTGCTTGTAGAGGTCGCCCTCGCGATCGTCGAGCTGGGTGATGCTTCCGGTACCGGTCCGGGACACGAACTTCTGCATCTGGTCCTTGCTCTTGTCGAGCCCGGCGATGCCGACGAACGCGACGCGGCCCTTGTAGCGTTCGGCCACCTTGGCGACGGCCGGGCCCTCCGACTGGCACTTGGGGCACCACGGCGCCCAGAACCAGAACACCACCGGCTGCTCGGCCAGGTTCGACCCGGTGAACGGCTTGCCGTCGAGCGTCGTCCCCTCGAACTTCAGCTGCGCCGGCATCGACCGCAGCCGCCCGGACGGCGTGCCGGAGCCCGCGGCCGCGCCGGTCGGCGAGCTTGCGGACGGCGTCGGCTGCACGGTCGCGGCGTCCTTCGGGTCGTCGTCTGACCCGCCGCACGCGGCGAGCGCCAGTGTGCCGGCGAGCAACAGGGTGAGCTTCCTCATGCGGCAAGGCTAATGAGCGGGACGCCCGCGGGATCTTACGAACCGGTGACGGGGTGCTCTAATGAAGGTGTGCCCGGCCGGACGAAGCCGTGGATGGCGACGAAGCCGTGGATAGCGGGCCTGGTGGTGGTGATCGTGGTGATCGCGTCCCTCTGGGCGCTACAGCGCAGGCTGATCTACTTCCCGGACCGCGCGGCGCCGCCCGTGCCCGCCGGCGTCCGGGAGGTGTCCTACCGGACCGAGGACGACCTGACGCTCAAGGCCTGGTACGTGCCGTCGTCGCGCCCTGACGCCCCGGTCGTGCTGGTGGCGCCGGGCAACGCGGGCAACCGCTCCTACCGTCTGCCGCTGGCCACGGCCCTGGTGGCGCGCGGCCTGTCCGTCCTCCTCGTGGACTATCGCGGCTATGGCGGCAATCCGGGCAGTCCCAGCGAGACCGGTCTCACCCGTGACATCCGTGCGGCCCGCAGCTACCTGGCGGAGGAGGTCGGAGCCGGCCGCGTGCTCTACTTCGGCGAGAGCCTCGGCGCCGCCGTCGTCACCCGCCTCGCGGTGACGCATCCGCCCGCGGGCCTGCTCCTCCGGTCGCCCTTCAGCGACCTGGCCTCGGTCGGCCGCGAGCACTACCCGTTCCTCCCTGTCGGGGCGCTGCTCAAGGACCGGTTCCCGGTCGCCGACCAGATCGCCCGGGTCGAGGCGCCGGCCGCCGTCGTCTACGGGGACGCCGACTCGATCATCCCGCCGCGGCAGAGCCGGGAGGTCGCGCGGCGGGCCACGCGCCTCGTCCGCGAGGTCGTGGTGCCCGGCGCCGACCACAATGATCAGGTGCTCCTCGACGGCCCCCAGCTCATCGACGCCGTCCTGGCCCTGAACGCCGCGCAGCCCGGCTAGCTGAGGCGCCGGTTGGTGAGGGAGGCGAACGTGGCGATCAGGGAGGCGATGAAGAGCAGCGTGAACGCGCGGTGGTAGCCGGTGATCAGGTCACCGAGCTCGCCGGGGGAGAGGTTCGCGGCGGCGCCCCCGTACAGCAGCCGCCGGTCGGCCGCGGCCAGCGCCGACGTGGCGAGCATGAGGCAGAGCGCGGCGCCCATCACGTTCCCCACGTTCAGCAGGGTCATCCGCAGCCCGTTGACCACGCCGAGCCGTTCGGACGGGACCGCCGCCAGGACCGCGGAGGTGTTGCCGGTCGTGAACACGCCGCTGCCGACGGCGACCAGGATCAGGGACAACGCGATCATCGTGTACGGCGTGTCCTCGTCGAACGCGAGCAGCGCCACCAGCATCCCGATCGTCGCGGTCGCCGAACCCGCGGCCGCGATCGTACGGAAGTGGACACGCCTGCCGAGGAAGCCCCCGATCGGCGCCGCCACCATCCCGGCGATCGGGCCGGGCAGCACGGCCACTCCCGCCTCCGCCGGAGTCATCCCGTTCACGGCCTGCAGGAAGAGCGCGACGAGCAGGACGCTGCCGACCCTCCCGAGGTTGTTGCAGAACGCGGCGAGGTTGGCGAGCGAGAAGTGCCGATCGGCGAACAACGTCACGTCCACCAGGGGATGCCGCGCGCGCCGCTGCCGTAAGGCGAACACAGGCAGCAAGGCCACGAACGCGGCGGCGCCCGACAGCGACACCGGGGTGGCCCAGCCGTGCGAGCCGCCTTCGGAGAGCGTGAGGATCAGCCCGCCGAGCCACCCGAAGAGCAGCACGGCGCCGAGGATGTCGATCGGCTCGCGGGTGCTGGGCGGGACGCGGGGGAGGGACAGCGCGGCCCAGGCCAGGGCGACGAGCCCGATCGGCACGTTGAACCAGAACACCCACTGCCAGCCTGCGGCCTCGGCCAGGAAACCGCCCGCCGACGGGCCGATCAGCGGGGCCGCGGTGAGGACGCCGAAGTAGACGCCGAGCCCCTCGCTGAGCCGCTGCGGCCCGAACGCGTGCGCGATGATCGCCGTGCCGTTGGCCAGCAGCACCGCCCCGCCGAACGCCGCCAGCACACGCAGGGCGATCAGCACCTCGATCGTGGGCGCGAACCCGGCCAGCAGGTTCGCCGCCGTGAAGACCGCGAGCCCGAACAGGTACATGTGCCGCCGCCCGAAGACGTCGGACATCCGCCCGCACACCATGAGCAGCGACGTCTGGACGAGCATGAAGCCGAGGACCAGCCAGCTCGACGCGAACGCGCCCGCCTCGAAGTGCCCCACGACGACCGGCAGGGCGATGTTGAGCGTGGTCATGTTGACCACGAGCAGCAAGGTACCGAGCGTGACGACCGAGAGCACGCGCCACGGCCCGGAGCCCTCTGGCCGGCCGAGGGCGGGCTCGGCCGGCGTGCTCACCCGCGCCATGCGTCCGTCTGGCCGACGTGAAGGGTCCTCCACATCGGGCACACTCTCCCGGGTCGGCGACGCGACGTTCTCAAGGTCCTCGGGGCTCGATAGGTTCTAGAGCTCGGTTCTAGATCACTTGCCAGCGTCACCCGGGAGCGCGGCGGCTGTCAATGGAGAGTGAGCACGGCGACACCCCCGTGCCAGGGTCAACCACCTTCCGCGGTGCCGGGGCCGAGCGGCCGGTGGCGCCGGGGCTCAGCCGGCGGCGGCCGCCTGCTGGGCCTCGATCACCTTGCGCACGGCCTTGGCGGCCGGGCCGCTGCGGGCGGTGAGCTCCTCGATGCGCCGCTTGTGGCGGCGCCGGTCGGAGCGGGGGAGGACGGTCTTCAGGCCACCGGCGGCGGCCAGAGCGACGGCGGCGGCGTCCCAGCTGTTGACGTGCGCGACCGGCTTGCCGCGCAGCGCCGAGGAGGCGCCGCCCCAGAGCGCCTTCACCACCCGGGGATCCCGGACCGTGACGCGGGTCGCGGGGAAGAGGCCGAGCAGGCGGTACGGCTCCACGCGGATCCAGCCTTCCTTGGCGAGCTCCGTGCGGATGGTCCGCACGATCCCCTTATGGTCCTTGCGCACCCAGTGCTGCCACGAACGCGGGCGCGAGCCGGAGATCTGGCTCAGCAGCCCGTACGGGTCGTCGCCGGCCGTCTCGACGCAAGGCTTGTTGCCTTTCTCGCCGAGCCGGCCGTCGAGGTAGAGCTCGGTCAGCGCCGCGCCGCGCAGGACGAAGCCGAGCTGTGAACGTGCGGTCATGCGTTTCTTCTGCACGTCGTACGCCAGCAGGAACATCCTGGCCGGCAGGGAATCGGGCATCTCGACCATGAGCTACTCCTCGTCCGCATCCTCATTGTCGATTGTCTTGGGGGGCCGTCCCGGACGCCGCATCCGCTGCACCTCTCCGGGCATCCGCCCGGCGTCGGCGAGCGCGCGGCGCAGCAGGAACTCGATTTGCGCGTTGGTGCTGCGCAGCTCGTCCCCCGCCCATCGGGCCAGCGCGTCGTGGACGGCGGGGTCGAGCCGCAGCAGGATCTTCTTGCGTTCGGAGGCCACGGACTAGTGGTAGAGGGAGCCGGTGTTGACCACCGGCTGCGCGTCCCGGTCGGCGCACAGCACCACGAGCAGGTTGCTGACCATCGTGGCCTTGCGCTCCTCGTCGAGGTCGATCACGTTCTCCTCGGCGAGCTTCTCCAGGGCGGCGTGCACCATGCCGACGGCGCCGTCGACGATCTGCTTGCGGGCCGCCACGACCGCGCCCGCCTGCTGGCGGCGGAGCATGGCCTGGGCGATCTCCGGCGCGTACGCCAGGCTGGTGATCCGCGACTCGATGATCCGCACCCCGGCGGCGGCGACCCGGTCGGCGAGCTCCTCCGACAGCTTCCCCGTGATCTCGTCGGCGTTCTCGCGCAGCGAGATGCGCTCGGCGGAGTCGTAGGGGAAGCTGCCCGCGATGTGCCGCACCGCGGCCTCGGTCTGGAACGCCACGAACTCCACGAAGTCGTCCACCTCGAAGATGGCGCGGGCGGTGTCCTCCACCTGCCACACCACCACCGCGGAGATCTCGATGGGGTTGCCGTCCAGGTCGTTGACCTTGGCCAGCCCGGTCTCGTGGTTGCGGATCCTGGTCGAGACCCGGCGCCGCTGCGTGATCGGGTTGACCCAGCGCAGCCCGGCGGCGCGGAGCGTCCCGACGTACCCGGCGCCGACGAGCTGGAGCACGCGCGCCTCGTTCGGCGCGACCGGCGTCAGCCCCGCCGCCACCGCGAGGCCCGCGAGCACGGCGATGATCGCGCCCACGATGGCGGCGAGACCGGCGCTGTCGTCGGCGGCGGCGGCTCCGATGCTGATGATGCCGAGGACGAAGAGCCCCACGCCGCCACCGAGCAGGAGCAGGGCGAGCGCGGCCATCGCCCAGCCGTTCGTCCCGCTGACGGGACGTTCGCTGATCTGCGGTTCCGGCATGTCCACCGGTGCGGGTTCGAGCGTGGGTTCGGTCATGGTCGCTCCTCCTAGGCTATGGCATCAATCTAGCAAAGTGATATCACTTTTTCCAGACGTGGCGGAGACGGGCTCCTCGTCGGTGATCTCCGGGATGACTTTCGGCACGTTCCGCAGTGTGATCAGCGCGCTCACCGCCACCAGGCCGGCGAACGCCGCGCTGCACATCATCGACACGTGCATGCCGTCCACGAACGCGGCCTTGGCGGCGCCGGTGACCTGGGCGGCGAGCTGTGCCGGGAGCGCGGCTGCGGTCTCGACGGCACCCGCCAGGGAGTCCTTGGCGGCGTGCTCCGCGCCGGCGGGCAGTCCCTCCGGCAGGTCGATGGTGTTCTGGTAGACCGCGTTCAGCACGCTGCCGAGGACGGCCATGCCCAGGGCCGCGCCCAGCTCGTTCGCGGTCTCGGAGATCGCCGACGCGGCGCCGGACCGCTCCTTGGGCACCGAGGCCAGCACGGTGTCGGCGGTGACGGTCATCGCCATGCCCATGCCGAGTCCGCCCACCACCATCAGCGGCACCATCATCAGATACTCCGTGTCCAGCCCGACCAGCGCGAAGCCAGCGAAGCTGACGGCCGAGACCAGCAACCCGGAGGCGGCGACGCGGGCACGGCCGAGCGCGCCGATCAGCGGCGGGGCGAGCGCGGCGCCGCCGATCATCGCCCCGGCCGCCCCCGGCAGCCCGGCCAGGCCCGCCTTCAACGGCGACCAGCCCAGCGCCAGCTGGAAGAAGAGCGAGAAGATCAGCGACTGCGCGACGAGGGCGAACATCGCGAACATGTTGGTGCTGACCGCGCCGGTGAACGCGCCGCGCCGGAACAGCCGGACGTCGATCAGCGGGTCGGCCAGCCGGGTCTGCCGGCGGACGAACACCACCAGCGCGGCGACGCCGATGAGCGCGGAGGCCCCGACCTCGGTCTGCCCGAACCCGTCCACCGCGGCCTCCTTGATCGCGTACACCAGGCCGAGGATCCCGGTGACGGACAGCAGCACGCTGACCAGGTCGAGCCGGCCGGTGACGAGATTGCGTGACTCGGGCAGCACGAACGGCCCGGCGGCCAGCACCAGCGCCATGATCGGGACATTGATCAGGAAGACCGAGCCCCACCAGAAGTGGGCGAGCAGCGCGCCGCTGATCACCGGCCCGAGCCCGACGGCCAGCCCGCCGATCCCGAAGAAGATTCCGACCACCGTCGTGCGTTCCTTCGGGTCGGTGAACGCCTGGCGAATCAGCGCGAGCGCCGACGGCATGAGGGTGGCGCCGGCCACCCCGAGTGCCGCCCTCGCGGCGATGAGCATCTCGGCGGTGGGGGCGTAGGCGGTGACCGCGGAGGCCGCCGCGAACAGCACGGTGCCGGTGAGCAGCAGCTTCTTGTGCCCGATCCGGTCGCCGACGCCGCCCATCGTGATCAGCAGCCCGGCCAGTACGAAGCCGTAGGCGTCGGCGATCCAGAGGATCTGCGTGGCCGACGGGTGCAGGTCGGCCGTGAGATGCGGGACGGCCTGGTTGAGTGCGGTCAGGTCGATGTTGGGAACGAGGACGAGCAGGACACAGATCCCGAACGTGCCCCACTTGCGGGTGTTGGAGAACGGCACGGTGTCCGTCCGAGCGGTTGAGGGGTTCATGCGGGCAGCTTGGGAGATCTCGCTGACCGTCCACGCACCGTCCGCGCACCGCCCCCTGACTCGTCAGGCGCGGGCGAGAGTGAGGACCTCCTGCTGCGTCATCGCCGCTCCACGGTCCCGGGCGGCTTCGAACGCGTCGCCGCCCAGGCGTTCCCGGACCTTCGCCGTGACGCGGATGATGTCGTGCGCGCTCTCCGCGAGTTCCCGGATCTTCCTGGCTCCGCCGAGGAGTGTCGCCGCCCGGGCCGCGTCGCCCTTCTGGAAGGAGATCGCGGCCATGCCCGCCACCGCCTCGGCCAGGGTCTGGGCGTAGACGTTCTCAAACTTGTTGTCGATCGTGGCCAGGAAGTGGGCCCGTGCCGCGCCGAGCTCGCCCTCGGCGACCGCGAGCCACCCCAGCCCGAGTGCGGCGCGCGCCCCGTTCTCGGCGGTCCAGCCCCAGTCGGCGCCCGAGCCCGCCAGCACCTCCTGATACAGCTCGCGCGCGGTGGCGAGGTCGCCGGTGAGGCGCGCGATATCGCCGAGGCCCAGCCGCGCTGTCCGTACCTTCTGCGGCGAGCCGGACCGGGCGGCGAACTCGGCCGCCCGCTCGTACTCGGCACGCGCGGCCGCCAGGTCGCCGCCGCGGATGAACACCTCCGCGCGCCGCCGCAGGAGGTCGACCATGTCCTCCAGCACGCCGAGCTGCTCGACCAGGGAGAACGCCTCGTCCAGCAACTCCAGGGAGCGCTCCAGATCGCCGCTGAGCTCCGCGATCATGGCGAGGCCGTCCAGCGTGTTCGCGATGCCCCAGCGGTCGCCCAGTGCCCGGAACCGCGTGAGCGACTCCTCGAACGCGGGGCGGGCGACGTCGAACTCCCCGCTGAAGATCCACTGATAGCCGGAGCTGAAGCCGTCGAGGGCGTGCAGCCAGGGGTCCGAGCGCATCATCAGGTACTGCCGGCGCTCCTCGATCTCCGCGCGGTCGGGGATCGGGTTGGACATCGCCCACAGGACCAGCACGCTCACCCGCCTGGGCAGAGTGATCATGCCGGGGTAGTCCATCACCGACTCCGCGGCGCGCTTGTAGTCCGCCGTGGCGTCACCGAGCGCCCCGCTCGCCCCCGCGTGCACCACGCAGAGCACGTACTCCTCGGCGAGTCCTTTCGGTGGCTCGGTGCCGTAGTGCTTGAGCAAATCGGCGGCGGGCTGCCCGAGCTCGCTGCGCACGCCGCGCAGCCACCAGTACCAGGACAGCGCGCCGATGAACTGCATGGCGATGGGGGGTTCCGCCCGCACGGCCCAGCGCAGCGCCACATGCAGGTTGTCGCCCTCGGCCGCCAGCCGCTCCATCCAGTCCAGCTGGTCGGCGCCGCGCAGCTCGGGTTCGGCCTGCTCCGCCAGGTCGAGGAAGTACGCGGCGTGCGCGCGCCGGAGGTCGTCCTCCTCGCCCGCCTCGGCGAGCCGTTCGGCGCAGAACGCCCGCACGGTCTCCAGCATCCGGTAACGTCCGCCGTCGCTCTGCACGAGGGATTTGTCCGTGAGCTCGGCCAGCAGATCGTCGACCTCGTACAGGGACGGCCCGCAGATACGAGCGGCAGACTCCAGCGTGAACCCGCCAGCGAAGACCGTCAGCCGCCGCGCCAGCTCCCGTTCGTCCTCTTCGAGAAGATCCCAGCTCCACTCCACCACCGCGCGCAGCGTCTGGTGCCGGGGCGCCGCCGTGCGGTTGCCCCGCGACAACAACCGGAACCGGTCGTCCAGACGGGCCGCGATCTCCTCGACCGGCAGCGACCGGAGCCGCGCCGCCGCGAGCTCGATCGCCAGCGGCAACCCGTCCAGCGCGGTGCAGATCCGCAACACCGCGTCCAGATTCGCCGTGGTGATCGCGAAGCCGGGCCGTACGGCCGCCGCCCGGTCACCGAACAGCAGCAGTGCCGGTGACCCGAGCGCGTCCTCCAGCTCCGCCCCCGCAGCCGGAAGGCCCAGCGGCTGCAGCGGCAGGATCGACTCGCCGGTGACACCCAGCACCTCACGGCTGGTCACGAGCACGCGCAACCCGGGAGCCGCGGTGAGCAGCCGATGCGTCAACCTGGCCGCGTCCTCGATCACCTGCTCGCAGTTGTCCAGGATGAGCAGCAGCCTCCGGTCGCTCACCGCCGCGACCAGCCGTTCCGCCGGCTCCGGCCGCTGCTCCGGGACGGTGGCCTGGAGCCCGTGCTCACGCACTCCCAGGGCGCCGAGCAGCGCCTGCGGAAGCTCCGCCCCGTTCACCGCAGACGAGAGATCGACGAAACAGACCTCGCCGTGCTCGCGCGCCCCCGCCTCGATCGCCAGCCGCGTCTTGCCCGTTCCGCCTGGCCCCAGAAGCGTGACCAGACGCCCTTCACCGAGCAGCTTCCCGACGCGCGCGAGCTCCTCCTCGCGCCCGACGAACGTGGTCAGCTGCGCGGGCAGTGCCGTCCGCACCGCCGGGGCCTGCGCCACGTCCCCCCGCAAGATCGCCAGATGCACCTCGGCCAGCTCCGCCGAGGGGTCCGCGCCGAGCTCCTCGGCCAGCAGCTCCCGTACGTCCTCGTATACCGCGAGCGCCTCGGCCTGCCGTCCGCTCCCGTACAGCGCCCGCATGAGCAGCCCCCGCGTCCGCTCCCGCAGCGGATGCCCGGCCACGATCTCCTGCAACAGGGGCACGATCGTGTACTCGCCCAAAGCCAGCTCGGCCTCGGCCCGATCCTCGGCGGCCGTGATCCGAAGCTCCTCCAGCCGCGCCGCCTGCCCCGCCGCGAACGGAGCCGTCAGATCCGCCAGCGCGGGCCCGCGCCACAACCCGAGCGCCTCCCACAAGAGCTCCGCCGCCGCCGCATGAGCCCCAGCCTTGAGCGCGGCCCGCCCCTCCTTCACCAGGCGCCCGAACCGGTGAACGTCGACATCCTCGGGATCCACGACGAGCCGGTATCCCGTTGCCTGTCCCTCCACGAGCTCCGCCGCGCCCAACCCCCTCCGCAACCGCGACACCTGGGACTGGAGTGCGTTCGCGGCTCCACTGGGCGGCTCCTCGCCGTAGAGCCCGTCGATCAGCCGCTCGCTGGGCACGAGGCGGCCGGCGTCCAGTGCCAGCAACGCCAGCAGAGCCCGCACCCGCGGCCCGCCGACCGCCACGGGAAGCCCGTCCCGCCGAACCTCGACCGGCCCCAGAATGCCGAATTGCATGGTCACGATTGTCCACCAGCGTGGGAAGACCCGAGCCACGGAGTAAATAAAAGGGCCGCCCTCGTGAGGAGGGCGGCCCTACTTCCTAGAGGATTAGGCGGCGGGGCGGCTCTTGGCGGCGGCTGTCGCGGCAATCGTGGCTTGCCGGGAGACGCCGTTCACCTTTACCGCGATCGTCACCGTTCCGGTCCGGAGTGCCTTCAGCCGTCCGGTCGCCGGGTCGAAGGTCGCGACGTGCCACGGGCGGGCGGTCTTCGGCGGGCCGATGTGGAGGTTCGGCGAGCCGCTCCAGTCGGCGCTCATCGGGTAGGTGAGCGGCAGGTCCTGGCCGTTCTGCCGCAGGACGACCGGGATCTCGGCGCTCTCGCCTGCCTTCACGGACGCGGGTGCCTTGAGTGTGAGGTCGTCCACGTGCGGGCGTACCTCGGCGCGCAGCCACTGCGGCGCGGGGAGGAACGGGGCGAGGCGCGTGCGCTCGATCTCGCCGCGCGTCAGCGGATCGACGCCGAACATCGTCCAGCCCGTGAACCCGCCGCTCGTCACCGATGCGGCCGGGTTCTTGCCCGAGTTGCCGTTGATGAACGAGTGCACGCCGTCCACCCGTGAGGCGTTGAAGACGCCGACGTGGGCGTTGACCATGGCCGCTCCCTTGCCGGTCGAGCGCCGGAACTCCGCGAGCCACTGTTCGAGCAGCGCGGCCTCCTTGCGGTCAGCGAGCTGGCTGTTCTTGCCCGGCAGCGGGTCGCGCGCCGGATGGTGGCCGAACGCCATGACGGCGCTGATCGACGGGTCCCGGCGCGCGCCCTCCAGCGCGTTCTTCAGCATCCGCAGCTGCTCGAACGAGCTGGTGCGGTAGGTGCCGGTCGAGGAGTCGAGCAGGACGAAGCGTGTGCCCTTGTGGTCGAACGTGCGTGACGGCTCCCCGAACACCTTGCGGAAGGGCCCGATGTCACCCGAGCCGTAGACCTCGTGGTTGCCGGGCACGTAGTAGTACGGCAGCTTCCCGCCGAGTTCCTCGTCCAGGATCTTCTTGGCCAATGCGAAGTCGGCGTCGTAACCGGTGTCGACGAAGTCGCCGTTGATGACCAGGAAGTCGGGCTTGGCGGCGAGGGCCTCCCGCAACGTGCGCCGGGCCCGCTGGGCGTAGACGCTGTCAGGATCGGCGGCCACGAACTGCGCGTCGGACACCACCGCGAATCGCCACTTGCTGCCGTCTGCCGCACTGCCGTCCCGGATCACCAGAGGATCGGCGGGTGCCGGGCTCGCCGGCGGAGTCTGGACGGACGGCGGCACCTTGGCCACGAGGTCGTCGATCAGCACCTCGCCCGTGTACGCGCGGCTGGCGCTCGTCTCGATCGTGTAGAAGCGGTTGACCTTGATCGGGTACGCGACGGAGGGCGGCACCGCCATCTCCAGGTAGCGCCATCCCTCCCAGGTGATGTACGGCCCGTACAGCGAGAAGGTCTGGTTGTTGGCGTCCGTGATGGTGAACGCCGTCCACTCGCCCTTCTGGTGGCCGTACACCCAGGCGCCGAGCGCCTGCGGCTGCCCGGGCACCTCGATGGGCTGCGGCGGGTAGGCGTAGGCGGTGCGGGTCGCGGTCGACTGCGTGAAGTCGTACGACAGCTTCAGCCCGGCTCCGTTGTGGCCCTCGGCCACCGGCTCGACCTTGCCGGTGCCGCGCGCCGACCCGAACTTCCACTTCGCCCCGTCGTCGAGGTCGGCGATCGTCTTCTCCTCCAGCCCGACGCTGATCGGCAGTGCGGCCTTCACGCCCTTGACCTCGATCGTCACCAGCGTCGATCCGGAGGGCTTGCGCGGCGTCGCCGTGAACGTGCCGCCGTCGCCCGGCGTGATGTCCAGGAGCGAGGTGTCGTAGGTGAGCTTGGTGTCGGACGGCTCGATCGGAGCGGTGAAGCCCTCCTTGTCGAAGCCGACGACGCCGAACGCGCCGCCGCCGTCCTGGCCGGGGATCGTAACCCGGTCGACGGTCGCGCCGACGCGCGTGAGCGGGTTGAGGACGGTCAGGCCGACCTGCCCGCGTGCCCTGCCCTGGACGGCCGAGACGGTGATGTCCCCGGCGATCCGTGCCTTGAACGTGCCGTCGCGGCCGACCGTCCCCTCGACCCCGTTGGCGATCCAGCGCGGCTTGGCCGTCACGGGACCCTGGGCTTCGTCGTGGCCGCGCGCGACGAGCTTGCGCGTGAGCCCGGGGAACACCCGGTCAGGGCGCCCTCCCCGGGTTGGCCCGACGCCTGGAGCCTGCAGGGGGTCGGCGACTGGCTCGACCCAGAAGCCGGTGAGCTTGCCGCTGCCTTCGGCGTACAGCCCGATCCCGTTGGGCGTCGGCCGTTCGGCGCCGTCGGACGGCTGGTTCTCGACCTGCCCGCGCGCCTGCCCCGGCTCGCGCGCCAGCATCGTCGACGAGCCGCCGCCGTCGAGGTTGAGCGCGTTGTGGGCGCCGGCCTCCTTCATCAGCGCGGCCATCTCGGCCAGCGTCACCCCGCGGCTGTCGACCTGGCGGCCGTCCACGGTCATGAGCACCATCGTCCGGCCGTCGGCGGTGAAGCCCGCGGCGGTGCGCGGATGCGCCGCCGGATCGGTGAGCGCCGGGATCTGCCCGTCCTTGATCAACGTCTGGTTGCCGCCGACCGCGAAACCGGCCGCCTTACCGGACGAACGCGGCCGGTAGGCCAGCCCGACCAGGTCTCCGGGCTTGAGCGTGCGGAGGGTGTCGCCGCCCGCCTCCCGGCCGACCAGGACGAAGCTGTCAGCGGCGATCTCACCGGATCCGGGCGTGTCCCCGACCGAGACGACCTTGCCGTCCGTCACGAGCACCTCGGCCACGCGCTGCGCGCCGTCCGCGACGGACCGGCCGCGGCTCCCCGTACCCCAGAGCGAGGTGAACGCGCCGATGCCGTCCTTCTTCACGACATGCGCGTTGAACTGGTCGAGCGGCACCTTGCGTTCGCCCGGCAGGGTGATCTCGCCGTCCAGCAGGATCTTGGCGATCTGGCCGAGCCCGTCAGCCGCCACGCCTGCTGTGTCGGTGGGCCAGTCCGGCTTGGCGGACTTCACCAGTTTGCCGCCGTCCACGGCCGCGCCGTTGGCGGCTCCGGTGCCGTTGATGTCGAAGAAGTCGCCGTTGACCCCCGCGATGGCCCCTGCCCGGCCCGCCTGCTTGGACAGCGGCTCGACCGCCGACACCTTCCCGGGCGACAGGTAACCGGCCCGCACCTTGGCGCCGAGATCGACCGTCAGCAGGTCGCCGCGCAGCCAGCCCTTGCCGTCAAGCCTGTCGAACGAGGTCAACGACGTGCCCGGGGCCACCGGCCGCGTCCTGCGGTCGGTCTCCAGCGCCTCCCCGGCAGCCGCGTTCGCGGTGGGCAGCAGCAACCGGTCGACGTCGCGGACACCGGGCGCCGCAGGATCCGGCGGCGGCGCCGCGAGGGCGGGTGGTGCCGCGAAGACGGGTGGCGACGCGAGGGCGGGTGGTGCCGCGAAGACGGGTGGCGCGAAGCCGGCGATCAAGGTCCCGGTCAGGCCGAGAACGGCGGCGGGGCGGACGATGGATCTCAGTGGGGGCACGAGGCGCCTCCTTTGGCTCCCCAGGGGCGGAAATGCGGCCGGACCAAGAAACTCCAGCCGCGCTATGAAACTCCAGCCACACTGCGCACGGAAGTGTCCCAGATGACCACCGGGCTAATTGATCACAACGGATCGCGGCGCGCCACGGGTCTGGTGACGGCGCTACGGTGACGGCATGGACCTGGTCGTGCCGGTGGTCGCCGCAGTGGCTCTGGCCGCCGTGCTGGCGCTGGTGTTGCGGACGGCCGCGCGCAGGCGGCGGGACCTCGGCAGCCCGGTCGACCGTGCCACGTTCCAGACCTTGCACACCGCCTCGATGGCCGCTCCGCCGCTGCGCGGCGGGCTCACCGAGCAGGGCGCCCAGAAGGCCGCCCGCCACCTGCTCGAACTCCTCGGCTCGGCGGCGGTGGCGATCACCGACGGGGAACGGCTGCTGGCCTGGGACGGCATGGGCGGCGGCCACCACGCGCCGCACGCCGTCGAGCACGCGTCAGGGCCGATGAGCAACGGCCGTACCGCCGTGCTCGGCCCCGAGACGGTGGGCTGCGACGAGCTCGACTGCCTGGTCAGGCATGCCGTGGTCGTGCCGCTGACCACTGACGAACGGGTGGTGGGCACGCTGGCCGCGTACGGCGGCGACGTCTCGGCCGGGCTGATCCGTGCCGTCGAGGAGGTCGGCCGGTGGGTCGACGCGCAGCTGGAGTTGGCCGACCTGGACCGTTCGCGGACACGGCTCATGGAAGCGGAGGTACGGGCGCTGCGGGCCCAGATCTCCCCGCATTTCATCTACAACTCGCTGACCACGATCGCCTCGTTCGTCCGGACCGACCCCGAGCAGGCCCGGGAGTTGCTGCTGGAGTTCGCCGACTTCACGCGCTACTCGTTCCGGCGGCACGGGGACTTCACGACGCTCGCCGAAGAGCTGCGGTCGATCGACCGGTACCTGCTGCTGCAGCGGGCCCGCTTCGGCGAGCAGCTGAAGGTGACGCTGCGGATCGCACCCGAGGTGCTGCCCGTGGCTGTCCCGTTCCTGTGCCTGCAGCCGCTCGTGGAGAACGCCGTGCGGCACGGCCTTCAGGACCGCTCCGGCCCGGGGCTCGTCACGATCATCGCCGACGACGCCGGGTCGGACTGCGTGATCAGCGTGGAGGACGACGGGGTCGGCATGGATCCCGAACGGCTGCGCCACATCCTGGAGGACGGGCCCGGGAGCGCCGGCGGACCCGGCGGACCCGGGGGGCCTGGGGGACCCGGGGGTCCCGGGGGAGAGTACGGCGAGGCGACCGACTCCGTCGGCATCGGGCTGGCGAACGTCGATCTCCGGCTGCGCCAGGTCTACGGGGACGCCTGCGGTCTGACCGTCGAGACGGCGCCGGGCGCGGGGACCAAGGTGACGCTGCGCGTGCCCAAGTACCAGCCGGGCGTCACGGCTTCCTAGCTGGACGAACGGCCTCCTAGCCGGAAAGCGCCTCCCGGTTGACTTATTTTGCCTGGTTAAGCACCCTTTAGTGGGCAAATGTGACTCACGGCACGGGGAGGCGGCGTTGGGGACCGGGCTGCGTGTGCTGGCGGTGGACGACGAGGCGCCCGTTCTGGACGACCTCGCCTACCTCCTGCGCGCCGATCCACGCGTCGGTGACCTGCTCACGGCGCGTGACGGTGCCGCCGCGCTCCGCCATGTGGACCGGGCGCTGGCGGTCGGCCGCCCGATCGACGCGGTCTTCCTGGACATCCGCATGCCCGGCCTGGACGGCGTGGTGCTCGGGCGCCTGCTCGCCCAGTTCGCCCGGCCGCCCCGCATCGTCTACGTCACCGCGTACGAGAACCACGCCGTGGACGCGTTCGAGATCAAGGCCGTCGACTACCTGCTCAAACCTGTCCGGCCCGAGCGCCTGGCCGAGGCCATCCGCCGCGTCGCCGAACCGTCCCCCACCGCCGCCACGGCAGGCCACGACTCTTCCGCCGCCGGTCCCGCCGCGGCGGACCATGATCCCGAGCCGAGCCCCGAATCCGTTCCGGTCGAGCTCGCCGGCGTCACCACCTTCGTGTCCGCCGCCGAGGTCTGGTACGTCGAGGCGCAGGGCGACTACGCGCGCCTGCACACCGCCTCCGGCAGCCACCTGGTCCGCATCCCGCTGGCGGCGCTCGAAGAACGCTGGCGCGCAGCCGGGTTCGTCCGCGTGCACCGCAGCCACCTGGTCGCGCTGCAGCACATCGACCAGCTGCGCATCGAGTCCGGCCGCTGCACCGTGCAGGTCGGCGGCATCGAGCTCCCGGTGAGCCGCCGCCACACCCGTGAGCTGCGCGACCGGCTCGTCCGCAACGCGCGGCGCCCCCAATGAGCCCGCCGACCAGCGGGGCCGACCCCGCGCCGGTCCCGGAACGCCGGCGGGTGCTGGTGACCAGCCCGCGGACGAGGGCGGCACGGCGGCCGCGGCCCCCGGTCACCCAGGAGATCGACGAGCAGACCGGGCTGGGCGAGGCGTACATGCGCTCGCTGATGCGCGCCCAGCTGCGGCTGGCGCTGCTGGTCTGCGCCACCATCGGCGCGGGTGTCGCCGGCCTGCCGCTGCTCTTCGTCCTCTCGCCGCGCCTCCGCGAGCCGACGCTGCTGGGGATCCCGCTCGCCTGGCTGCTGCTGGCCGGGCTGATCTACCCGGCGTTCGTCGCCTGCGGCTGGTGGTACGTGAGGCACGCCGAACGCAACGAACGCGACTTCGCCGACCTGGTGGACAGACCCTGATGCACGACGCGTCGTACGGGCTCGCCGGGGTGTCACTCGTCGTCCTGGCGACGCTGCTGATCGGCGTGTTCGGGCTGCGCTTCTCGCGGACGACCTCGGACTTCTACGTCGCGTCGCGGTCGGTGTCGCCGCTCGGCAACGCGTCGGCGATCGGCGGCGAATACCTGTCGGCCGCCTCGTTCCTCGGCATCGCCGGGCTGATCATGGCCTACGGCGCCGACATGTTGTGGTTGCCGGTCGGCTGGACCGGCGGCTACCTGGTGCTGCTCGTCCTGGTCGCCGCGCCGCTCCGCCGCTCCGGCGCGTACACCCTGCCCGACTTCGCCGAGACCCGGCTGGAGTCGATGGCGGTGCGGCGCGTGACCAGTGTGCTCGTGGTGCTGATCGGGTGGCTGTACCTGATGCCGCAGTTCCAGAGCGCCGGGCTGGTGCTGCGCACGGTCGTGGGCGCCCCTGTCTGGGCGGGCGGGGTGCTGGTCGCCGTCGTCGTCATGATGAACGTGCTGTCCGGCGGCATGCGCAGCATCACCCTCGTCCAGGCGTTCCAGTACTGGCTCAAGCTCACCGCGCTCGCGGTGCCGCTGATCTTCCTCGTGTTCGCCTGGCGGTACGACGCGGCGCCCGGGCTCGGCCGGGACGCGCCGCCCACGTTCAGCGACCGCACGACCGTCGCCGTGGGCACCGACGTCACCGTCCGGGTCGAGCATCCGGTCGAGATCGTGGTGACGGGCAAGATGGACGGCCGTCCGTACCGGGCGGCCCTGCTCGCCCTCACCGCCGGCGACCACCGGATCTCCAAGAACACCGAGGTGACCTTCCCCGCGGGCGCCGCCGTGCCGCACGTCGCCGGCCTCCCGGCGAGGACCGACCGGCAGTGGGCGATGCCGCTGTCAGGACGCGAGCACCCGCTGTACGCCACGTACTCCCTGATCCTGGCGACGTTCCTCGGCACGATGGGTCTCCCGCACGTGCTGGTGCGGTTCTACACCAACCCCGACGGCCGGGCGGCGCGGCGGACCACGGCGATCGTGTTGTCCCTGCTCGGCGCGTTCTACCTCCTGCCTGGGCTGTACGGGGCGCTGGGCCGGCTCTACGCGCCGGAACTGCTCATGACGGGCCGTACGGACGCCGTCGTCCTGACCCTGCCGGGCCGTCTCGTCGGCGGGGTGGCCGGTGACCTGCTCACCGCGCTCGTCACCGGCGGCGCCGTGGCGGCCTTCCTGTCCACGTCGTCCGGCCTGACGGTCTCGGTGGCCGGGGTCATCGGCCAGGACCTGCTCCGGGGCGGCGTGCGCTCGTTCCGCGCCGCGACCGTGCTGGCGCTGATCGTCCCGCTCGTCCTGGCGCTGGCCGCCCGTGCGCTGTCGGTCGCCGACGTCGTGGGCCTGGCGTTCGCCCTCGCCGCCTCGACGTTCTGCCCCCTGCTCGTCCTCGGGATCTGGTGGCGGCGGCTCACGGTCATGGGCGCGCTCGCCGGGCTGGTGACCGGGGGAGGGCTCGCCGGCGCCGCCGTGCTCTGGACGATCGTGGGCGGCCCGCCGAACGGCCTGGCGGGGGCGCTCCTCGCCCAGCCCGCCGCCTGGTCGGTGCCCATCGCCTTCGCCGTGATGATCGGCGTCTCGCTGGTCACGCCGCGCAGCGTCCCCGCCGGGGTGGCCCGCACCATGGTCCGGCTCCACGTCCCCGAATCGCTGGACGTGGACCGCGGCACCTGGCGGCCCAAGGGCGGCTGAAACGGATCTTCCGTTCGGCGCACGAAATCGACCGCTCATCGACGGACGGCGCGCGTCAGCGCGTCCGTCCAGCGCCTCAGCGCACCTCCGGTGGCGGCCTCTCGTCAGCCGGGGCCTGGGCTTTTTACGTTGACGTGATCCCGGTCACGTCGAGGAGGAACTCGTGACACTTGAGAAAGACCCGAACGCCGACCGCACACCGTATGAACGGGTGCAGGCGACACCCGAGTTCCAGGAGCTGAAGCGCCGATTCCGTGCCTTCGCGTTCCCGATGACGGCGGCCTTCCTGGCCTGGTACCTGCTGTACGTGGTGCTTTCAGGCTGGGCGCGCGACTTCATGGGCACGAAGGTCGTCGGCTCCATCAACATCGCGTTGATCTTCGGCTTGCTGCAGTTCGTGACCACGTTCCTCATCGCCTGGCTGTACTCCCGCCGCGCGGAGAAGATGCTCGACCCGCTCGCGGCCGAGCTGCGCGAAAAAGCTGAAGAGGAGATCGCGGTATGAGTCACGAGACACTCTCCGTCATCCTCTTCCTGTCCTTCGTCGCCGGCACGCTCGCCATCACCCTCTGGGCCGGCCGCCACACCAAGGACGCCACCGACTTCTACGCCGGCGGCCGCTCGTTCTCCGGCGGCCAGAACGGCCTGGCGATCGGCGGCGACTACATGTCGGCCGCCTCCTTCCTGGGCATCGCCGGCCTGATCGCGCTCTACGGCTACGACGGCTTCCTCTACTCGATCGGCTTCCTGGTCGCGTGGCTCGTCGCCCTCCTGCTCGTGGCCGAGCTGATGCGGAACTCCGGCAAGTTCACGATGGCCGACGTGCTGGCGTTCCGGATGAGCCCGCGTCCCGTGCGCACCGCCGCCGGGGTCTCCACGATCACGGTCAGCATCTTCTACCTGCTCGCCCAGATGGTCGGCGCCGGCGCCCTCGTGGCGTTGTTGTTCGGCTTCAAGAGCGAGTTCGCCAAGGGCGCCACCATCGTGCTCGTCGGCATCCTGATGATCGTCTACGTCGTCGTCGGCGGTATGAAGGGCACCACCTGGGTGCAGATCGTCAAGGCGATCCTGCTGATGGGCGGCGCCACCCTGACCGCCGTCCTCGTCCTGGGCAAATTCGGCTTCAACCTCTCCACGCTGCTGCGCGACGCAGCGACCCAGAGCGGCAAGGGCGGCGACTTCCTGGAACCTGGCCTGCGCTATGCCACCGAAGCCCAAGGCTTGACAGGCAAACTCGACCTGATCAGCCTCGGCCTCGCGCTCGTCCTCGGCACCGCCGGCCTGCCGCACATCCTGATCCGCTTCTACACGGTCCCCACTGCCCGCGACGCCCGTAAGTCCGTCCTGTGGGGCATCGCCATCATCGGCTCGTTCTACCTGCTGACCCTCGTCCTCGGCTTCGGCGCCGCGGCCCTTGTCGGCTCCAAGGAGATCGCGGCGGCCAACCCCGCGGGCAACACCGCCGCACCCCAGCTCGCCGAGAAGATCGGCGAGATCGTCTTCGGCGAGGTCGGCGGGACGATCCTCCTGGCCGTCATCGCCGCCGTGGCCTTCGCGACCATCCTCGCCGTCGTGGCAGGCCTGACCCTGGCCTCCTCGTCCTCGTTCGCCCACGACCTCTACGCCCACGTCTTCAAGAAGGGCAACGTCACCGACCGCGAAGAGGTCCGCGTCGCCCGCATCTCCGCCTTCGTGATCGGCGCGGTCGCGATCGTCCTCGGCATCTACGCCCAGAAGCTGAACGTGGCGTTCCTGGTGGCGCTGGCCTTCGCGGTCGCCGCCTCCGGCAACCTGCCCGCCATCCTCTACAGCCTCTTCTGGAAGAGGTTCAACACCGCGGGCGCCGTATCGGCCATCTACGGCGGCCTGGGTTCCGCCGTGGTCCTGGTCATCTTCTCCCCGGTGGTCTCGGGCACCCCGAAGGCACTCTTCACCGATTCCGACTTCTCCTTCTTCCCCCTGGAGAACCCCGGCATCGTCTCCATCCCGTTCGGCTTCCTCTGCGGCTGGCTCGGCACGATCCTCAGCAAGGAGTACAACGCGCAGAAGTACGCCGAGATCGAAGTCCGTTCCCTCACCGGAGCGGGCGCCGAAAAGGCCGTCCACCACTAGGCGGCCCCAGGACCGTACGCGGTCTGTGCGAACCCCCTTGCCCCACAGCCCGCGTACGACCACGGATGCCCCGTAGCCGCCCAACACGGCTACGGGGCATTCGTACGTGCGTTGTCGATCTGCGCGGAAGCCGTTCGTATAGAACGTGAGGAGCCGTCGTCGAGGGAGGAACCATGGCGTTCACCGAAGAAGAAGCTGCCTACCTGCGCACACAGTCACTAGCCCGGCTGGCGACCGTCGCCGCGGACGGGCAGCCGGACGTGGTGCCCGTGGCCTTCGAATTCGATGGCGAGGGCTTTTGGGTCGGCGGCGGCCCTACCGTGATCCACACTCGCAAGATCCGCAACATCCTGGCGGGCCGCGACAAGGTCGCCCTGGTCATGGACGACATGGTGTCGTTCGACCCGTTCATCGCCCGTGGCATCCGCATCTATGGCCGCGCGTCCGAGCCGGTAGAACGCACCGGCATGGTCGGCCCAGGCGTCTACACCCGGATCACGCCCACCGAATCGTGGAGCTGGAACATGGAAGCCAAGCCGGTGGGCGAGCAGTGGTACGAGGCGCACCACTCCACCCATTGAGCCTGAAAGGCCTGAAGTGGCCGCCTGTGGCCACTATGGTGCATGATCATGTTTTCCTGGCACGCATCCGTCGAAGGCGTGGAAGCCACGTTCGCGCAGCCTCTGCAAACGGCCGACCTGTCGTTCCTGGGCGGCCGTCTGCCTCCTGAGGTGCACGTCGACCTGGAGGAATGCCTCCGAGCCTCGCTGCAGGCCGCCGAGAACAAGCTCCGCCCGGGGCAGGGCTCCACCATGCTGACCCCGGCCGGCATATCCATGAACACCGCCGGGTCCCTCTCCGTGCTGTCCGACTACGAGGTCGACTTCGCCTACGACGACGAAGCCGTGGACAAAGCCCTCAACAACATGTTCGGAGAGATCATCGCCGAGGCGGCAGATCTACGCTGCATGGCTCTCAACTACTACGTGCGGATGAAAGACCCCACCGAGGGCGGAGGTCCCCAGGACGTCAGCATGCGGCGTTCGACCGACTGGCAGGACAGGACGCCGGCTCCCCCCGGATCCGTCGAAGCCGTGACCGTGGACCTGGAACACCGCGCCGGCGTCGCGTTCGCCATCTTCATGCCGTACGCCTGGCAGCGCTCGACCCTGATCGTCGGCGACCTGATCGCCGCCCCCACCCGCCGCCAGGTCTGGAGCTGATCCGCCATGTCGAAGGGGCCGTTCAGGCCTCTGAGGGGACTGGGGCGGGGGCGCGGTCGAGGCGCCGGACCACGGGGGCGACCTGGGGCGCGCCGAGGAGGTCGGCCATTCGCCGTTCGGCTCCGAGGCGGCGACGCAGCAGGAGGTAGCCCGCGAACCCGGCGGGGCCGAAGAACACCTGGGCCGGGATCAGTTCGGGCCGTTCTCCCGTGACCATCTCGATGACGGTCGGCGACAGCGTCGGGGCCAGCGCCCCGAACACCGCCACCAGCGCGAGGGCGGTGCGCAGCCCCGCCCGGTCGAAGGCCTTGTAGGCGGTCGTGGTGAACAGCGCGTACGCCAGCAGGTCGCCCATGCCGATCACCGCGCCGTACTCCTCACCGATCCGCAAGCCCGCCGAGGGCGCGAACGGGTAGCCCTGGATCGCCTCGGCCAGCTCCTGGGTCAGCGGGACGGCGGTCGCGAACGTCAGGTCGTACACCGCCAGCAGCAGGATGAACCACGCGACGTGCTTCAGTTTCATCCCGCCCTGGACGTTCAGGTTCGTCGCCGAGACCACGATCAGGCACACTACGCAGCTGTTGGCCAGCCAGAACACCGGCGAGACCGGGCCCAGCAGCAGCCGGGCGATGAGGTCGGCGGCCAGCAGCGTCCCGATCGCGGCCCAGCGAATCCGGCCGCTCGTCAGGATCGGCTGGTAGCCGACGCTCAGCCCGCCCGCGAACACCAGGGCGAGCACGGCGGGCAGCGCCGGGCCGGGCAGCGCCAGGTAGAAGAACGGCAGCGTCAGGACGAACCCCATCATCACCGCGATGTCGCGGCCGTTGAACGTCCCCACCGGCGGCCGGGCGACCCGGACGCGCTGGAAGAAGGCCACGGCCCCGACCGGCGCCGCCAGCGCGTAACAGAAGGTCACCCCGACGAGGAACAGCGTCTGCCCAGAGCTCATGCGGCGCCCCTCACGAAGGTCTCCTCACGCAGGTCGCAGCGGAGCGGGCACAGGGCCCGCGCCTCCCGCTCATCCAGATCGACGATCTCGGCGGTCACGTCCAGGTCCCGTTCTGCGAAGGCGCCCACGACGTCGCCGGGGACGAGGTGCGGTGCGACGACGGTCAGGTGCAGCCGTCCGTCGGCCACGCGAACGCGGTGGCGCACCGGCCAGTCCACGCCGGGCAGGGAATCGAGGGTCTCGACGACCTCGCGGGGCGTGACGATCCCGTCGCCCGTGCGCAGCAGCCGGCTCTCCTTGCCGAGGATCTCCGACACCGCCGGGACGGCGGCCAGCTCGCAGTCCAGGTTCTCGGGGAGCGCCCGCACCACGTCGCGGGTGTCGTAGCGCAGCACCGGCATGCACTCGCGGTAGGGGAAGTAAGGGGTGACGGTCAGTGTGCCGAGCGCGCCGGGTTCGGCCGCCTCGCCGGTCTCCAGGTCGAGCACCTCCGCGTACCCCATGTTCGGGTCGATGTGCAGGTGCCGATGTCCGCAGGTCCGCCCGCCCACCGGAAGCAGCTCGGTCACGCCGTAGGTGTCGTTGATCTCTTCTACGCCGAACGTGGCGCGGGCCGCCTCGGCCAGCGTCGGTGAGAACGTCTCGCCGCCGACGTACAGCGCGCGCAACGTGAAGTCGCCCGGCCCGAGGCCGCGGCGCCGGGCCGCGGTGACGAGCTGCCCGATGTAGCTCGGGTAGCCGTTCAGGATCGTCGGGACCGCGCCGCCGTCGTCCAGCAGATGGTCCAGGGACTCGTCGGGCGGCACCTGCCCGACCACGCGGCTGGCCGCGCCCGACAGCCGCAGCATGTCGATGTCCTCCTGGACGGCGGCGGTGGCGCGGGAGCTCAGGTTGATCTGCATGCAGTCGCCGGGACGGACCTCGCCGCGCAGCAGCATCGACAGCGCGATGAGCGCGGGCCACAGCTCGATCTCGTACCGCGACAGCCACACCTGCGCGGGCTTCCCGGTGGTGCCGGTGGTCTGGGTGATGATTTGCGGCGTGCCACAGAGGAAGTCCTGCTTGCGCGTCACCAAGTCGTGTTTGACCGTCACGGGGACGGTCCGCAGCGTCTCCAGCGTGAGCTTGCCCGGATCGACGCCCGCCGCCGCGAACCGCTCCTTGTAGAACGGCGATCTCCGGGCCAGCCTGCGGGCGGTGCGCTGCAACGCGCGGGTCTGCAGGTCGCGCCGGTCGTCGGGGTCGGCGAACGGCCCCTCGATGAGCTGGTTCACGTCGTCGCCCGGCTCCCCGAACTCGTGCAGCGTCGCCAGCGCGTCGTCCACCAGCCGTTCGACGACCCGGACGTTGAACGGGCGCCCCAGCACCATGGCCAGCGCCACCCGTACCTGCCGGACCCCGGTCTCCAGCATCCGAGCCTCCTCGTGTCAGTGAACGTCGGCGGAAAGGAGCGAGCGTGCGGAGAGACGCGCTCTCCGCACGCTCGCCCCTGTGCGGTCAGGAACCGCTGCAGCTACCGAAGAAGACCGCGGTCATCGCGCCCATCACGTAGCGGACCTGCTTGACACTGCTCTTGACGGCAACCATGGGAAGTCCTTCCCTCGGGTCTGTCGGACGGTCGTCATCCTTGACGAGGCTGTTCATGGAACCGGTATTGGGATATTTATTGATCTTGCATGTCCGTGATCTTGTAGGTCCGCCACCGCTCGGTGGCACCCGCCGCCCAGGCGGCCCCCGATGTGAGGTGTCGCTCATGCCGAGATTCGCTGTCCTGGGGCCGATCGAGGTCGACGGCGATGACGGGTCGCACCGGCTGGGTGGCGCTCTGCGGCGGGCCGTGCTCGGGACGCTTCTGCTGGAGGCCAACCAGGTCGTCTCGGACCAGGCGCTGCTGGCCTCCCTGTGGTCGGTGCCGCCCGCCACGGCGATGGCCCAGCTTCGCCAGCACGTCTCGGGCCTGCGCGCGACCTTGGGCAGGCCGACGATCCTGCGGCGCGGCACCGGCTACGTCATCCGCGTCGAGCAGGGGCACCTCGACCTGGAGGTGTTCACCCGGCGGGTCGAGTACGCCCGCGCCGCGGCGGCGAGCGGACGCCTGGACGAGGCGTCGGCGACCTTCCGCGAGGCGCTCGCACTGTGGCGGGGCACCCCGATGGGTGGGGCCGCGCACGACTTCGTCGAGCGGGTGGGGCCGGCGCTGGAAGAACGGCGGCTGGCCGCGGCGGAGGAGTTGTTCGACGTCGAGCTCGCCCTCGGCCGCCACTCCGACCTGGTGGGAGAGCTGCTGACGTGCGTCGGCCGTCATCCGTTCCGCGAACGGCTGCGCGGCCAGCTCATGGTCGCCCTCTACCGGTGCGGCCGCCGTCCGGAGGCGCTGGCGGTGTTCCGCGAGGGCAGCGCGCTGCTGCGCGACGAACTGGGCCTGGAGCCCGGCCCCGAGCTGCGCCGGCTGGAGCGGGCCGTGCACGTCGACGACCCGATCCTGAACGCGCCGCCCGCCGCGGCGCCGACGCGGAGCCGCTCGCCGCTGCCCGCCGACACCGGCGACTTCACCGGACGGAGCGGTCCGCTCGCGGCGGTGAGACGGGTGCTTGCCGGGGATCCCTTCCGGTCCGCGCCCGCGCTGTGCGTGATCAGCGGCGGGCCGGGCGTCGGCAAGTCAGCTCTGGCGCTGCACGCCGCCCACCTCCTGGCCGCGGACTTTCCCGACGGCCGGTTCTATCTCGACCTGCGCGGTCGCGACGGCGACCCGGCGGAGGCGCTCGCCCGGCTGCTGCGCCAGCTCGGGGCAGGGAGCGTCCCCGACTCCCTTGAGGATCGGGCCAGCGAGTACCGGGGACGCCTGGCCGGGTCCCGCTCACTCGTGATCCTCGACAACGCGAGCGGCGAACGCTCCATCCGCCCTCTGCTGCCGGGCGATCCCGGCTGCGCGGTACTGGTCACCAGCCGTGGCCGCCTGACCGGCCTGGGCGGCGCGGACCGCGTCCGCCTGGACCTGTTGGACGCTCCCCAATCCGTGGAACTCCTGGCGCGCATCATCGGCGCGGCAAGGGTGACAGCGGAGCCCGCGGCCGCCGCGAACATCGCCGAGTTGTGCGGCCACCTCCCGCTCGCGCTGCGGATCGCCGGGATCAGGCTGGCGGCGCGCCCCCACGCACGGATCGAGCGCTTCGCCGACCGTATGCGCGACGAGGACCGCCGCCTGGACGAGCTGAAGGCCGGCGACCTGGACCTGCGAGCGGTGTTCGCCGACGCCCATGTCGCCCTGCGCCCGTCCACCCAGAAGGCCTTCCGCCTGCTGGGCGTTCACACCGGCGCCCGATTCTGCGCCGCCGTCGCGGCCGAGGTCCTGGAGGCCTCACTGGAAGAGGCCGAGGACGAGATCGACGGCCTGGCCGATGCCGGGCTGATCGACTACGCCGGCATCGACGCGGACGGCCACGACACCTACCGCACTCCGGGGCTCCTCCGCCTTTTCGCTCGCGACCTCACCCTTACGGCTACTAAATCCCGTACGCCTACCAAATCCCGTACGGCTACCAAATCCCGAACCGGGGCGGTCCACTGAGCCTCTCTCCGTAGAGAAGGCACCGGCCCGGGGAGACGCCACTCCCCGGGCCGGTAGCACGGAACCGTCAGCAGCGCTTCCAGTCGCCCTTGCTGCCCCACGAGCAAGAGTCGGCGGCTTTCCCGTTCGGGTACCTCAGGTAAGCGGTGTCACCGGTGTTGTTCCACACGTACCAGCTGCGGCCCCAGTACCGGTGGGTCGCGGTATTACGGCCCTTCCCCGTGTGGACGACGACGGTCTTCCCCGCACGCAGCACGAACGAGCCGAACGTGTACGTGTAACCGGTCTTGTCCCGCAGCTTGTAGCCCCTCAGTTGCCGCGCCGTGCGGGACTTGTTGATCAGTTGCACCCACTCCCCGTTCAGCTTGGCGTTGGACCGTGTGTCCTTGCCGGGGGAGTCGTAATAGACCCTGTAGATCTGCACCGCCGAAGCGGCCTCCGCCGGTGTCGGCGCCAGCATCGTCGCAGCCGCGCACACCGCGGCCCCCGTTGTGATCAATCGTGTACGCATGCGGTGAACGGTAGAGAGACGCGGCCGATTTATGAAGAAACACGCATAGATGTTGAAGGTCCGCTTCTGGCTATATGTGGAGGTAACCCGATCGCCACTTCACGGCGTCCACCCTGACCGACTCCGGTCGCCCGCCTTGCGCGCCCTCAACACATGCGATCTCTTGCTCCTCATGGTGGAGATCGACGCGACCGTGCCCCACTCGGCCCGGATCTGGAACTACTGGCTGGGCGGCAAGGACTACTACCCGATCGACAAGGCCATGGGCGAGCAGATCATGGAGTTCTTCCCTGAGATAGCCGAGAACGCCCGAGGCAACCGCCGGTTCCTGTGCCGTGTGGTCCGCCACCTCGCCGAAGCCGGCATCCGGCAGTTCCTGGACATCGGCACCGGACTCCCGACCGCCGACCCCACCCACGAGGTCGCCCAGCGCATCGCGCCCGAGTCCCGCATCGTCTACGTGGACAATGACCCCCTCGTCCTGGTCCACGCCCGCGCACTCCTGACGAGCACCCCCGAGGGCTCAACGGACTATCTGGATGCCAATGTCGAAGACCCCCAGGGAATCCTCCAAGCCGCTGCCCAAACCCTGGACTTCTCCCAGCCCATCGCTCTATTGCTCGTAGGCATCATGCAGTTCGTAGAAGACGACACAGAGGCCCACGCAATAGTTAGCCGCTTCCTGGCTGCCTTGCCTTCCGGCAGCTACATGGTCCTGACGCACCCCACCAACGCTGTACGCGGCGCCCGCATGGACGAAGCCGTTCGCCAATGGAACGAGGGAGGCGGCTCCCCACGCCTGTCTCTCCGCACCCCTGCCCAGATAACAGACTTCTTCGACGGCCTAGACGTGGTTGACCCAGGCGTAGTCCCCACGACCCTGTGGCATCCGGACACAGACGACCCCACCCCTATAGATGACCATGGCGCCCTGGCCCGCAAACCCTGAACGCCGCCGCGGCCCGCGTACGTACCGCTTGATGGGGGAGCGACGCTATCGTCGGGCGCGCCAAGATCGACGAATTCGGGGAGGCGCAAAGGATGCACCGAGTAGGACTTGCCGCCTCCGTCGTGTGCCTGGTGCTGGCCCCGACTGCCGTGCTCGTCCCCGCCTCCGCTGACTCGTCGTTGAAGCCCCAGACCGCACCCACGACGAGGCGCCCGGCCGCCCCGCCGCCTGCGGCCCCGCCGGCCTGTGAGCCGCCACGGGGCTACCGTGGGCCTGTCGGTGAATCGTGGGCACAGAAGCGCCTGGGTTTCGAACGCGCATGGACGTTGTCCAAGGGACAGAACGTGACCGTCGCGGTTGTGGACAGCGGAGTCGAGAGAAACCACCCCATGCTGGCCGGCCGGATACCGGAGTCGCGGATCGTTGACCTGACAAGGACAGGCAAGGGCGACTGCACAGGCCACGGAACCGCCGTCGCCGCCCTCATCGCCGGCCGGAACATGAGCGATCGCCGAATCCCGCTGACGGGCGTCGCACCAGCGGCAGACCTGTATGTGGTCAAGCAGCAGAACGAGGACAGCGACCAGACGGGCGGCGACCGGCTGCCCAATGCGATCAGCGCGGCGGTCGCCGCGGGGGCCGGCGTCATCAACGTCTCCATCAGCGCCGACCATTCACCGCGATTGGAAGCGGCCGTCCGGTTCGCGCTGCGCAACGACGCCGTCGTCGTCGCGGCGGCCGGAAACGTTCGGAAGCAGGACGGTGCCGACGGCCCGGCGTACCCAGCGGCTTACCCGGGGGTGATTTCCGTGGCGTCACTAGGGCCAGACGGCGCCCGGGCCGAAACCTCTGGTCTCAGTTCCAAAGTGGACGTGGCAGCTCCCGGCAAGGACATCTCCACCGCGTGGACCCGTGGTGGCTACAACCTGCAGGCCCAGGGCACCAGCTTCGCCGCCGCCTACGTGTCGGGTGTCGTGGCCTTGGTCCGTTCGCGCCATCCAGGGCTGAACCCGCAACAGGTGATGCATCGGATGCGGGTCACAGCGGACGGCAACGTGGGGGAGGGCACCGGCCAGGGCATGGTGAATCCGCTGCAGGCCGTAACTGCCGTGCTCCCGGAGGAGGGGACCGCAGCCACGACCCCGAACAACGCGTCCCCCGTTCGCTTCGCCGCCCCGGAGGTCCCAGATCACCGCACCCGCACGATCGCGATCGCGGTTGCCGGGGGAGCGCTGGGAGCAGCCGCGTTGGCGGCCGTCAGCGGCATCGTCCTCCCCCTGGGCCGTCGCCGCCGCTGGCGCCCCGGCCGCGCCGTTCTCCGCTTCGAGAAGAACGAAGAGACGACCGAAGCCTTCAGCGCAGAACGCGGAACCATCGGCCGCTGACCAGTGGCCTGCGTATGGTGCAGCGGCCAGCCTGGGGTTTGGTGCAGCGGCCGACCTGGCGTTTGGCGCAGCGGCTCATGCGTTGGGAGCCAGGTGAACCGTTGCGTTGACGTTGTGCGTAGTACCTGGAGAACACTTCGACGTCGTGCCCGGACCATCGCGGCGGTTGAGTTTGATGGTCGGCGAGCTGCGTAACAGCAACGTGTGGCTACGCTGGCGGCGGTGCCGCGCCCTCGGGCCACGGCGGTCCGCACGTCGTACCGGAGGTAGCTCGCCCGTGACCACCACTGAAGCCGGTCCGACCGAGGGTGACCACCGTGACGCGGACGACCCGCAGGGCTGGCGGCTCGACCCACCTCTGATCTTGGTCATGGTGCTGTGCCTGGTGATCGGGGCGCGGGGGCCGATCCGCGAGGCGTTGTCAGCGCCGGTGATACAGAGCTGGATGACGGTGTTCGTCGCCGTGGTCGTCCAGGCCCTGCCCTTCCTCGTGCTCGGTGTGCTGCTGTCGGCGATCATCGCGGTGTTCGTCCCGCCGTCGTTCTTCGCCCGTGCGCTGCCCAGCCGCCCCGCCTTGGCGGTGCCGGTGGCCGGGGCGGCCGGTGCGGTGCTGCCCGGCTGTGAGTGCGCCTCGGTGCCGGTGGCCGGGGCGCTTGTGCGGCGGGGCGTTGCTCCAGCGGCGGCGTTGACGTTCTTGCTATCGGCTCCGGCGATCAACCCGGTCGTGCTGACCGCCACCGCAGTCGCGTTTCCCCGCGAGCCGCGGATGGTTCTCGCCCGCTGTGTGGCCAGCCTGCTGGTGGCGTGCGCGATGGGTTGGTTGTGGCAACGACTGGGCCGGAGCGATTGGCTGCGCCTGGCGGCCCGGCCGTCGTTCGATGGCCAGGGCAAGGGGGAGGCGTTCTGGGGATCGGTGCGGCATGACGTGATGCACGCCGGTGGTTTCCTCGTCGTCGGTGCGATGGCCGCAGCCACTCTCCGAGCGGTGGTACCGGCAGGCTGGTTGCACGCCGCCGCCGGCAACCCTGCTGTGTCGATCCTTCTCCTGGCGATTCTGGCGGTGGTGTTGTCGATCTGCTCGGAGGCGGATGCGTTCGTGGCGGCGTCCTTGTCGCAGTTCTCGCTCACGGCCCGGCTGGCGTTCCTCGTGGTCGGACCGATGATCGATCTGAAACTGTTCGCCATGCAGGCGGCCACGTTCGGCCGTGGGTTCGCGCTGCGGTTCGCCCCCGTCACCTTCACCCTGGCGGTCGGGGTCTCCACCCTGGTCGGGATGGTTCTGCTATGAACCGGCAGGCGCAGGCGGTCCTGCTTTTCCTCGTCGGCATCGTGGTGGTGCACGCCAGCGCCACCAACCTGTATCTGCGCTACGTCAAGGCCGGGTTGCGTCCTTTGCTGCTCGCGGCAGGCGCCGTCCTGATCGTCACCGCCCTTGTCACCGTCTGGTACGAATGGCGACGGGCGAAGGCGCCCCAGCGTCACGAGCACGCCCACCGCGAGCCACGAATCTCCTGGTTGCTGGCCCTGCCCGTGTGCGCGCTCGTCCTGGTCGCCCCGCCCGCGCTGGGGTCCTATGCCGCCGATCGCACCGGCACGGCTCTGCAACGGCCCTCCGGCTTCGCCGCCCTTCCCGCCGGGGATCCGCTCCGGCTCAGCATCGTCGATTACGCCGGCCGCGCGGTCTACGATCGGGGACGCTCCCTCGGCGGCCGGCGGATCAAGATCACCGGTTTCGTCATCCTCGATGGCAGCGGCGGGTCCTACCTCACGAGCATGGTCCTCAACTGCTGCGCCGCCGACGCCCAGCCCATCAAGATCGGCCTGTCCGGACAGCTTCCCCGCATCCTGCAGCCGGACACCTGGCTGGAAGTCATCGGCACCTACACCGGCGAACAGGCCAAAGACCCCATCAACGACGGCGTGATCCCGTTCATCAACGTCAGCCAGTCCAGACGCGTCCCGGCACCACAGGACCCGTACGACAGCTGATCGCCCGAGCGGTCAGCGCGATGAGGGCGATCGCGCTGTGGCAGGAGTTGGGTGGGGCACGCGGTGATGGGACGCGGTTGGTCAGGCGGTCTGGTGTGGGCCGGTCTCTCGGTAGGCGGTCTGGATCAGGCGGGCGGCGGTGCGGCGGTTGGTGAACGTGCCGCGGCCGACCGGTCGTGAGGTCGGGCGGACCTCGCCGAAGAGCGGGCCCTCTTCGCTGCTCCCCGACATGATCAACGCCGGTGTGGCCATGTCCTTGAGCTGCTGGATGACCGGGTCGTACAACGCACGGCTCACCCCGCCCATGGCGCGCGAGAGGACCAGGTGAACGCCGATGTCGCGGGCCTGCGGGAGGAGTTCCACGAGCGGGAGCAGAGGGTTGGACGCGGTGGCTACGAGGTCGTAGTCCTCGACGAAGAGGAAGACGTCGCTGCCCTTCCACCACGAGCGAGTACGTAGCTGCTCGGCGGTGAGGTCCGCGGGCGGCAACCGGTCGTTCAAGGCATCGACCAGATTGTCCACCAGCTCAGCGGCCGCCGTGGACGATGCCGCGTATCCGACCCGGTGCTCGGTATCGGCGGTGTCGAGCAGCGAACGCCGGTAGTCGATGAAGATCAGCCTCGCCTCGGCCGGCGTGTGCTGCGCGACGATCCCGTCCGCGATGTGGCGCAGCAGGTTGGACTTGCCGCACTCGGTGTCGCCCACGACCACGAAGTGCGGGTCGGCCTGGAAGTCGACGAGAACGGGCGCGAGGGCGTTTTCATCGATGCCGATCGGGACACGCCATCGCTGCTTGGGAACGTCGTCCAAGGCTGTGGCGGGCAGGAGACCGGGAAGGAGCCGTACGGGCGGCGCCTTGGGGCCACGCCACGCGTTCGCAACGGACTCGACCAGACCGGCGACACCGTCCGCGAGATCGTCGGTCGTGCCGCGCCCGTCGATGCGAGGAAGCGCGGCGAGGAAGTGCAGGCCGTCCCGGGTCAGGCCACGTCCGGGCCGCCCTTCCGGCACGTTCTCCGCCAGGCGCCGATCGATCTCCGACTCGTACGCGTCGCCGAGCCGCAGCTCCAGCCGTGTGCCGAAGACATCCCGGATGCCCATCCGGAACTCCGACCACTTGCCCGTCGCCGCCACCACGTGGATCCCATATCCGAGGCCGCGCCCCGCCAAGTCCGTGATGGTCTCCTCAAGCTGCTCGTACTCCTGGCGGAGCGTCATCCAGCCGTCCACCACCAGGAAGACATCGCCGAAGCCATCACTCGGGACCGCGCCGGAGGCACGAAGACGCCGGTACGTGGCGATCGAGTCGATGCCGCGTTCACCGAACGCCCGCTCGCGTTCGTCCAGCAGTGTGGAGACCTCCGCGACCGTGCGCCGCACCCGATCGGCGTCGAGCCGGGTCGCCACGCCGCCGACATGGGGCAGCCCGGTGAGCGCGCCCAGCGTCCCACCACCGAAATCGAGGCAGTAGAACTGCACCTCTTCCGGTGTGTGCAGGAGGGCGAGCGAGGTGATCATTGAACGCAACATCGTCGACTTACCGGTCTGCGTGGCACCGGCGATACCGACATGCCCCGCCGCCGCTGACAGATCGACCCAGAACGGGTCGCGCCGCTGGTCGAAGGGCCGGTCGATGATCCCGACCACCGCCGCCAGCTTCCCGCGGCCCTCCCAGTCCGCGTTCGTCAGCCCGTACTGCGGCGAGGCCGACAGCGGCGGCACCAGCTGATCCACCGTCGGTGGTACGTCCAGCGGCGGCAGCCAGATCTGATGCGCCGCCGGCCCGTGCCCCGCGAGCTGATCGATGACGACGCTGAAGAGACTCTCCTCCGACTCCTGCCCGGTCACGTCGCCCTGCCGCGCCTCGTCCTCGTGCGCATCAGGCTGCTGAACGGTCTGAAGCGGTATGTAGCCGACGCTGTAAGGAAGGATCCGGCGCTGCCGCACTTGGCCGAGTTGAGCCTTGGCCTGCTGCTGCTCCCCGTTCACTGGCCCGGATACATACGCCGCCTTGAACCGCACCATGTCGGTGACGTCAACCTTCAGGTAGCCGTTGCCTGGAGCCGATGGCAGTTCGTACGCGTCCGGTACGCCCAGCACGACCCGCGACTCCATCGCCGAGAACGTGCGTAGGCCGATGCGGTACGAGAGATGCGTGTCGAGGCCCCGCATCTTGCCTTCCTCCAGCCGCTGCGACGCAAGCAGCAGATGCACTCCGAGTGAACGCCCCAGCCGACCGATCATCACGAACAGCTCAGCGAACTCCGGCTTGGCCGAAAGCAGTTCCGAAAACTCGTCCAGCACCACGAAGAGCGTCGGCATCGGCTTGAGGGAGGCGCCCTGCTCCCGGGCCTTCTCGTACTCCCGCAGCGATACGAAATTGCCCGCTGCCCGCAGTAGCTCCTGACGACGCACCATCTCGCCGTGCAACGCGTCGTACATCCGGTCGACGAGCGGAAGCTCGTCCTCCAGGTTGGTGATGACCGCCGAGACATGCTGGAGCCGGTCCAGTCCGAGGAACGTGGCGCCGCCCTTGAAGTCGACCAGGACGAAGTTGAGCGTCTCCGACGAGTGCGTGGCGGCGAGCCCGAGCACGAGGGTGCGCAGCAGCTCCGACTTGCCGGACCCCGTGGCGCCGATGAGCAGCCCATGCGGCCCCATCCCGCCCTGTGCCGACTCCTTGATGTCGAGCTCCACCGGTCGTCCGTCCGCGTCCACCCCAATGGGAACCCGCAACCGGTTACGCGGCGCCCGAGTCTGCCAGCTCCGAGCGAGATCGATGCCGTACGGGCTGCGGAGCCCGAGCAACGAGGTCAACGTGAGGTTGGCGGCAAGCGCGTTCTGCTCCGGCTCCTCAGGCGCCCCCGCACGCAGTGGCGCCAGCCGCAGCGCGAGCCCTTCCGCCTGCACGTGCGTGAGGCTGTCGGCACGTCCCAGGGGAGTGGCGACGTCCTTCCCAGTGCGGTCGCGCTCCAGCATCTCCAAACCATCGTCCGTGACGTGCAGCCGCAACATGGTGGCGTCCGACGTGGGCGCGACCGACCCGCTGAGGTCGATCACGCAGACGTTCTTGATGCCGTCCGCCCCAAGCTGCGAGTCCGGCGTGACCACGCCCCCGTCCACGATCACCACGTGGTACGGCAGGTCCTGGGAGCTGACACCCGTACTGAACCGCGGCCGATCCTTGATCTCGTCGCCCAGGAGTTCCTCCAGCGCCGACAACGAATGCGTGAGCAGCCGGATCGGGCCCGCCGCGTCATGCCGAACGGGATGGAGGCAGTGCGGCAGCCACTTGGCCCACTGCCATTCCGGCATCCGCTCCGCCGACGCGCAGATCGAAATTCGCATGTCATCGGGCGTGTGAAAGGCCGCCATCTGGGCGACCATCGCCCTCGCCATCGCATGCGCCGCCCCGGAGTCGCCCGTCGTCACGATGCGCGCGAACGCGGGCAGCGAGACCGACACCGGCAGATCCGGAACGGTCGAGTGCGCCCGCAGGAACCTCCTCAGCGCCCCCGCACACATCGGCTCCAGGTCCTCGATCGGCTTCGTCTCCGGAACGATCAGCTCCAGCGCCAGTTGCTGCTTGCCGCGCCCGATCCGTACATGCCCGAAGTCCTCGTCCGCCGGTCTCCGCTCCCACAATCGATGGCTCATCACCATCGACCACAACGTCCGCGGACTGGGCCCGGTCCACTCCAGGGCCTCCCGCTGCTGCTTGGCGGCCTTCCGTACGCGTGACCGGATCTGGTCGAGGTAGCGGTAGTAGTCGCGGCGTGCCCCGTTCAACTGCTGCTTGCGCTCGCCCGCGCCCTGCCCCATGTGGCCGAAACCCATTCCGACCATGGACAACACGAACAGACCACTGGCCACCCACATGATCGGATTGCCGCCGTTCGCCCCGCCCGCGCCACCCATGAACATGAGCCCCATGGCCGCGCCGCTGGCCGCCATCGGCAGGTACATGAGCGCGTTCGCGAACCCTTGCTTGACGGCCTCGGGGATCTCCGGCGGGGGCTCCAGCATGATCTCGCCCTCCGGCATTTGCGGAGGTGGACGCCGTTCCGGACGACGTACGAGAACGCTGCTCACCGCTCGGACCCTTCCGAATCATCAGTACAGATCACCATGACCGGCAGTCAATGACCGGTCATCCTAGTGATCGCCATTCTCCCGGCGAACCTGGCAAACGTCGTACGGCGGATCTTGACCCTGAGGTTCAAGCGGTCAAAATGTCGCTTCTGTGAACATCGAACCCGTTCATGAACGTTGCCGTAAGTTCTGTCGGGCTGGTAGTCAATATGCGGTCATGATCGCTCAGTGAGATCTCGTGCGGCATAACCGCTTGACCGAACCAGCCAAGATCGGTCAATCCGAGCGAAATGATCGGAGGTCGCATGAATCCCATGACCGGAGCCGACCTCTGCCGCATCGCGCTCGTCGCACCGGGCCGCCGCATCGATCTCTCCCTCCCCGCCGACGTCCCGCTCGCGCACATGCTCCCCACGCTGCTCCAGGCAGCAGGCCGGGACCTGGCCAACGCGGGCCTAGCGCATTCCGGCTGGGTGTTGCAGCGCCTAGACCAGCCACCCTTCGATGAGTCAAAGACTCTGGCCGCCCTAGGTGTCCGCGACGGTGAGGTGCTCTACTTCCGCCCCGAGATGGCCCAGCTCCCCGAAGTGGTCTTCGACGACGTTGCGGACGTAGTGGCCACTGGTATCAATGAGCATTCCGACCGCTGGAAGCCAGAGCACACCCGTCGCTTCGGCCTAACCGCAAGCGCCGCGCTCCTAGTCTCCGGAGCAGTTGGCCTGGCTCTCTCAGGCCCACCCTGGCCCCTGATCTCAATCGCCGCCGGAGCCATCGCCGCCGTACTCCTAGCCGCAGGCGTAGTCCTGTCCCGCGCGCTCTCGGACGCCGGTGCCGGGGCGGTCCTAGGCTTCAGCGCGCTCCCGTACGCGTTCCTAAGCGGCCTGGTAGCTCCCGCCCGTCCCCTCGAGTTGACCGACCTAGGCGCCCTGCACGTCCTGTCGGCCACCGCAGCAGCTGCCCTTGCCGCGGTCATAGCCGCCTTCGCCGTCATCGAAGGTCTCCCGACCTTCCTAGGCGTAGCCTTCGCCGCGCTACTGGGCGCTGTCGCCGCAGCCCTAGTAGAAGGCGTTGGCGCAGATCCCACCGGTGTGGCAGCCAGCTCGGCCTCAATCTGCCTGGTCCTAACGGCCCTAATCCCATCCCTGGCGTTCCGCTTGGCGAGACTGCCCCTCCCGCCCGTACCGGAGAACGCCGAAGAGCTCCGTAGCGCCCAGACTTTCGACGGCCCGTCCCTCCTCCGCCGCACCAGAGAAGCCGACCGCTACAGCACAGGTCTAGTGGCAGGCGTAGCCCTGGTCTCCCTAGCCGCCCAATTCTTCCTCGTAGCCGAACGAACCTGGCTCGTCACCACCATGAGTCTCTGCATCTCCCTAGTTCTGTTGCTCCGCGCCCGCGTCTTCCACGGCAGAACGCAACGCCTCTGGCTTCTTGGCAGCGGCCTAACCGGCCTAGCGCTCCTAGGCGTCTCCTGGGGAACGACAACATCCCCCGGCCAAATCCTCCTGGCCGCCGCCGCCCCCATGCTCCTGACCGTAACGGTCATGCTCGTGATGGCCCTGCGCCTCCCGACCCACAAACCCAGCCCCTTCTGGGGCCGCGCAGGCGACATCCTCGACCTGACGCTCATCATCAGCCTGTTCCCGTTCGCGATGGCCCTGCTCAATCTCTACTCCTGGCTGCGTGGATTGGCCGGCTGATGCAAACCCGCAAGGACCTCTACCAAGCCCACAAGCTGATGACGCAGCGCGTCGCCCTAGCCCTACTCCAAGGCAAACCAGGCGCCGCCGAGTCACCCCTCCGCCGCACAGGCGTAGGCGCCCTCTGCGGCGTGATGGTCGTGGTGCTGGTCGCCGCAGGCTTCGGCATCACTGGCCTGCTCTTCAAGGGCGGCGCCCGCAACCTTGAAGAACCAGGCCTAGTCCTCATCGAAAAGGAAACAGGCGCCGCATACTCCTACAGCGCCGAACAAAAACGCCTCATCCCGTTCCTCAACTACACCTCGGCCCGCCTGGCCATGTCAGGCAACATCCAACGCAAGTTGGTCTCAAGCCGCTCCCTGGCCAAGTATCCCCGCGGTCCCCTAACAGGCATCCCGGGCGCCCCCGAATCTCTCCCTGACCCGAAAAAATTGGTCCGCGCCCCCTGGTCCCTCTGCGCCCACACCCCACCCTCAAGCGCCATCGCCACCGTTTCGCTTCTAGGCGGCCAAGACGTAGGCGGTCGCCCGCTAACAGACACCCAAGCGGTCCTAGTCAAAGCCGGCCCTCAAGCCTGGCTGATCTGGCGCAACACCCGCATGCGGATCTCGCCCCAATCAGCCCGCACCCTCACCAACGCGCAACCAGCCCCCGTAGGCGAACGCTGGCTGAACGGACTTCCCCAAGGCCCCGACTACGCACCCCCGCTCATCCCCAACCGCGGCGGCCCCGCCGCAACAACCCCAGACGGCCGCACCCCCACCATCGGCCAGGTCTACCGAGTTCCGCCCATCGCCGGATCCGCCGAACGCTGGTACGTGCAACTAGCCGACGGCGTCTCCGGCATCTCCAAGACCCAAGCTGGCCTGCTCCTCTCCACCACTGGCACCGCCGCCGCCATCGACATAACCCCAGCAGCCGCCACCAACGTCTCAGCGACCAATCTCTTCAACCGTCAACTGCCAGAGAGTCCACCCCAAGCCCTCCCATACGAACCAAGCGAACCCCTCTGCGCCGTCTACAACGACACGAGCCTGAACGCCCGCTTCACCATCGGCGGCACTCTCCCAAGCCCCCGACCCCCGATCGTCCTACCCGGCGGCGCCACCTTCGCAGGCACACTCACCGCCCCCAACCAGCGCCCTCAGTCGTTCTCCCTCATCACTGAGCAAGGTGTCCGCTACCCCATCCCCACCCCCGAAGACGCAACCAAGCTCGGTTACTCCACAAGCTCGTCCGTTCCCATCCCCGCCAACCTCCTCCAGCTCTTCCGCCCAGGCCCCGCCCTGACCTCATCCGCCGCCGTCCGGCCGCTTCCGGCCACCTAGCCCTTGAGTATTCAAGCCCTTGACCACGTACCACCTGGCAAGACAACTCCAAGACCACGACAACCCCACGTTGACCACCAACCTGACTGGTAGACAGAAAATCCATTACGTACCTACGATCCAATTTGCTCAATGTCACGGGGTGTGTCGCCTAACCGGCGCTACAGGAGACATCGGCTGGTTTGCGCAGGGCGCGTCGTGATCGATTCCGAACCCCACGCGCAAGGAGCAAGCAATGACACAGCAGTCAGCGCACAGCCGGGAAGGCATGCGGCGCGGCGCCGACGCGATCGAAGAGGCCGAGAACAAGCTGCGTAAGACCCGAGCCCGCCTGGACGCAGAGCAGAAGGCACTCGCGGCCACCTGGAAGGGCGAAGGCGCGACCGCTTTCGTGACCGTCTTCCAGCGGTTCGACCAGCAGTTCGTCAAGGTGCTCACCGACCTGAACACGATCCAGAAGAAGCTCGGCGACGCCCGGGTCACCTACGCGGCCAACGAGTCCGAAACCGTCGCCCGCGTGAACGCCCTCAAGGGCCTCATCAACGACTGAGCTCCTTCACCAGACGACATCGGAGACCCGAGACCATGAGTGATCTGACCCGAGTGCACTTCGGCTCAATGCAGCAAGCCCAGGCGAGCTTCCAGAAGGCATTGAGCGAATACAAGGCCGCCCTCGACGAGCTCGAGAGCAAGGTCAAGTCCACGCTCGCGGAGTGGGAAGGCGGCGCCCAGCAGGCGTACCACCGCATGCAGTCCCAGTGGAACGCAGCCGGTGCCGAGCTCGGCAGCGTCGTCAACCGCATGGGCGCCGCCATCGGCGAGTCCCACGACGGCTACCGCACCACCGAAAACCGCAACGCCGCCAGCTTCAACGGCTAGGGCGAGACCCATGCCACAAGGAGCAGGCGCAACGGGGGCGCCCCGTCCTGACAGCGAACACAGCCCAGAGAAGATGCGCCAAGTCGCCCGAGCGATGCGCGCAGAACTCGACAAGCTGAGGTCTGGCACTAGCGGTCACCCCAGCACGGTTGGCGCCATCGGTGACTGGGACGTACCGGAGCAGCTCGCAGAACGCGTCGGCACGGCACATCAATCCATGCTGACCTACATCACCCGGTTCGCGAAAGCGTACGACGCCGTGATCGCACGCATCGAGTCCTCTGCAAAGGACTTCGACCTGGCCGACCTGGCCGCTAGAGACGCGGCGAACAGAGCGGGCCGAGGCATGGAGCCGCGAGCCACGCACGAGAGCCAGAACTAGACTTCGACGGTTCCCGAGGGGGACAGGGGTATGGGTGGTCAGTCCTACCCGATCAGACGTGGCTCGATCGGCGCTGGTCATCCAGAGCAGTTCGACTACCACCAGATCATTCAGAAGATCAAGGCTTCTGACTCCGCTGGTCTGCACAATCTTGCCGGCACGTACGAATCGTTGAGCAAGCTGCTCGACCAGGCGATGTCGGACCTGGCCTTCCACCGCGGCCGCCTGAAGGCAGCATGGCGGGAGGGTCCGTCTTCTGATGCGGCGCAGGGCCAGCTCAAGACGCTGGAGAACGCCGCGAACGAACTCGCCGCGGCCAGCATGACGTTCGGCTTCGCCTTGAAGCAGGCAGGCACGCAGGTCGACACCTTCAAGAGCAATGTCCCCTCAGAACCCACCGACCTCCTCGGACGGCCCAAGGCCCCCAAGTCCGAGCTCTTTATGGAGAAGTCCGCCAAGGACCGCGAGGCCCAGCAGTACATGGCCACCATGAACCAGACCCTCGCCGACGTCTACTCCGTTATTCCTGCCTCCATCTCCCTCGACCTTTTCGGCGAAGAACGGGACCCGAAGTTCGGGCTGCCAGGCGGTGGCGGCGGCGGGACTGGTGCCGGAAGCGGTTCGGGAGGCCTGGGGGGCGGCGGAGGAGCCGCCAGCCAACCTGCTCCAACCCCTGGTCAACTTCCACAGTCCCCCTCAGTTCCCCAACCTCTTGATCCTGCCGTTCCACCGCCGGGCGGCGAAGATGCTGGAGGCGGCCCACGCAACGGAGGCGGCGGGACCGATCTCGAGGGAATCAAACCGGCGGGCATCGCCCCGGCACCCGGCCCCGGCACAGGACCCGGTGGGGGCGGCCCAGTTCCCAGCAGCCCTGGGCCTGGCGGAGGTTCCGGCGGCCTAGGGCCGGGGTTCCTGCCAAGCCCGGCTAATCCTGCGCCTGGAACCCCAAGACTGGGCTCGGCAGGACCGCGTCCAGGCAGTGTAGGTCCCCGTCCGCTGCTTCCGGCACCCAGGCCAGGTCCGATTGGGCCGAGCCCCATGGCTCCGGGGCCGGGCGGTGCTCGTCCGACACCAGGAGGCTCGTCCCTGCGTACTCCCAGGTCGGCGCCGATTCCTTCCGGGGCGATCGGTGGAGGAGGACTTCCCGTTAGCGGCGGTGGCCAGAGGGGAACGTCAGGCCCGGCGCAGGCCAGACCTCTCGGCAGCACCCACTCAGGAAGAGCCGGCGCGGACGGAGTGATCGGCCGTTCACCGACCGCAGGCCCACGTTCAAACCCCGCTGGAAGAACGGGCGGCCATCTTGCGTCGAGTTCCGGGAATCGCTCCGAACGGACGGGCCGAGAAAACGTCCGCGAGACATGGCTCTCGGAAGACGGGGACGTCTGGACCGATGATGAAGGCACGGCGCCGCCCGTGATCCGCTGAAGAGATTGGCAGAAGATCTAATGCTGGCGAGTGTGCGAGGGAGCGTGGGACTCGCAGTCGTTGCAACGCTGGTCCTGACATCGCCGAGCCCGGCGCTGGCTCTGCCCAAGCCTCGCAAGGAGCTCTACTGGTTCAACTGGTGGGAGCTTGAGGAGAAGGTGTGGCCTATCTCCACGGGCAAAGGTGTCACCGTCGCGGTGATAGATGGGGAAGTCAATCGCGACCTGCCAGACCTCCAAAACGCGGTCTTGCCGAACGTGAACATGGACGAGGTACGGGTCAAACCTAAGCGTGAGAGCGGTGGGCATGGCACCGCGATGAGCGCTCTGATCGTTGGGCAAGGACACGGAACGGGCATGGTCGGTGTCGCACCAGGCGCCAGGGTGCTTCCTCTGACAGCCCATGGCCCGATCTCCTGGTCGCGGGGCCTGCGCTACGCGTCCGATCACGGTGCCAAGGTGATCAACATGTCCGTTGGGGCGGAAACTTTCCAGCCTTGCCTACCTGAAGTGCAAGAAGCCGTCTCCTATGCGGTGAAGCGGGACGCAGTCGTCGTGGTCTCGGCGGGCAATGAGGGCCGACGTGCGGACTGGCGAAGCGAACCGGCCAATTGCGCCGGCGTACTGGCCGTCGGCGGCCTGGACGGCTACGTCAAACCTTGGAGCGGATCGACTCCTGGTGAGTACGTCATGGCGGCAGCTCCCGCAGTGGAAGCCGGAAGCATCGACGGCGGCGGCCGGTTCGAATGGCGAGGCCACGCAGGCACAAGCCAGGCCGCGGCGCTGACCTCAGGCGTCGTAGCCCTAATCCGCTCCAAATACCCGAAGATGTCGGCCCGCGAGGTCGTGCAGCGGATCCTGGCCACATCCAAGGACGTAGGCAAACCAGGCTGGGACGACGTCACCGGCTACGGCCTGGTCCGCCCCTACCGAGCCCTAGTAGACAAGGTCCCAGCCAACGCCCCCAACCCCATTTACGGCCGCCTTGAGCGATCACCGCAGAGCGGCCTTCAGAGCCCACACAGCGCTAACCCCTCGACGAACCTTGCAAAGCGTAGGGAAGGCAAGGCTTCCGAAAAGCCATGGATACCATGGAACGGTGTTCTGGCTGGATTGATCGGTGGAGTCATGGTCGGCGCCTTCGCGATTGGGTGGCGCCTGCTACCCCGTAATAGAAGAGCATGAAATTCCAGACCAAGGCCGTGAAGGAAATGTAGACGATGGGAAATACTTCCGGTTCTGACTTCTCGTCGCTCGTCAATCAGGACACTCCCTTTGCGCCCGCGAACAAGAAGGAAGTAAAGCGGCGCATCTCCTCCTCCGCTGTCGGCGACGAGGAGCAGGATTCTTTGCTGCCCGCCGAAGAAGTGATCGACATGGTTGAGCTTTCTTCTCTCTCAAGTGCCTTCGTTCCCACTGCTGGGGCCACAGGCCCGGGAGAACAGCCTCAATATGAAATGCGAACACTGGAGGATGGTACGCCTGGCCTTGCCATATTTACTTCATCGGAAATTCTCCTCGAACGAATGGGCGGTGACCAGAATTGGTCGGAGGTGCCGCTCATAGAGTTGCTTTACCTGGTGGGAAGAGAACGTATAGGTGTGGCCGTCAATCCGCGACTGCTTTCAGGTCATGACAAGAGAGTAGGGAAAGATCGTTGAGTGCAGAAATAAAGGTCGTGTTCAAGGATATCCTAGCGGCATCATCCATATTTAAAAGCCAGGGCAAGAGGTACGACGCGATTGTTCCCAGGCCTATTAAACCTGTGCCTGTAGTCACCGATTCTTCTCTGGATGCATCACTCTCGCTTGTGCTCCAGTCTGTCGCTCTGGTGTATGACTCCGTTGGAGCTTCCATGCAAGCACACGGTGACAAGCTGAAAAGCGCACATGATCGTTACGTGAAGGTCGAGGATGACGTCTCTGACCTCATGAAAAGCATAGATGTTCCCAAAGACGTGAGACCTAGAATAGGCAATTAACCATAGGAGTAGAGGTGGCACCAAAAAAAGAGGCTGCTCCAGTTCCGCCAGGCGTCCAGCGGATCGGCGAGGAGAACTCACTGGGCGTTGATATCCATGGCCTAGCAGCGTTGGCGAACAAACTTTACTCCTATGTGCCACCTGCCAAAGAGATAGTGAATGACCTCAGGAGAGCAGTAAGGAAGCTGGTCACCGACGCTGGATGGAAAGGTGATGACGCCAACAGATTCGAGGATGCCTGGGGGGTTGACGCCGCCAACGCCGAGAAGCTTTCGATGTTTATCGAGGACGTCGCAGGAGTGCTCGATAACCTCGCGACCTCGCTTTCCGAGCTTCAATTGGCCTTGAACGAGCGCATGATCTCCCTCAAAGGGAAGGAAACAGGGAAATTCGACAAGTTGGCGCTCTGGAAAGACGCAATAACCCAGTCCAACAAGGTGCAGGCGGAAGCGGCCAAACGACTGGTCACACTATATGCAGGCAATAAGGAGTGGTCAGTCCTTGCCGTCACCAAGTCTCTCTCAAAGGACAAGAACATCGACTCTGGTCTACGGAAGAGCCTCGGTGATCTGAACGACGAGCTCGACGACCACCTTCCCGACAATGACTTCGACTGGTCAGGTTTTCTGACTTGGGCTGGCACTGGAGCGGGAATTGGCGGTGTGATCGGATCACCTTTCGCTGGTGTGGGGGCCATTCCAGGGAGCGTCGTAGGCGGTTCCGCAGGACTGCTGATTGGCGGCGGCTACAGCTCTGGAAAGTGGGCTATCGACCAGCTTGATGACTGGTTCTAGCCGTCTACCGGACCGGCGTCGACCGATCTTGTCCGGGTTCTCCGCGCTGGACCGAGCACCTCTCAATGGAAGGATCTTGTCGATGAGATCTGTCGACGTACTAGCGATTGCTGCTCCGGCGATCATCGGCGCCAGGGCCATCGTTTTTGGAATCATGCTGAAGCGGGGGCAGGGCAGGGCGAGAGTTACGCGCAGAGAGCATGTTGACTACGACAAACTTCCGCCAAATATCCGAGGTCAGGTGAGTCGACTAAGTATCGTGTTGGGACTGGCTTTTTTGGCTTTTAGTGCCATCGGAATGGTCGATCCGGGTCCTATTCTGCTGGTGCCCGTTGGGGTTATGATCTATTTTGCATATCCTTACTATCGTCAAGCTAAGCAGCTTAAGGATGCCGCGAAGCAGATTACGCTCAATGAGCGGTCTGGATGAAGGCTATGGCCGAGGTCGCCGCGATTGCGGAGGACGTCTAGGAAAGACTCTGGACCTGGGCGGCCATCATAGGAGAGTTTATGTCGCACCAGCCGTACTCGTCCAGCAGTGGTTGGCGTCAATGGCTGCCTCCGCAGTCGCCGCGGCAACTGGAGCCGGCCTCATCGCCGCGGTCGGTGGGCTAATAACTACTCAAGTCGAAACGTTGACCGATTATGACGACAAGATATCCATGTACTCCGCCTTTCCGCAAGGGTGCTGGCCACGGGCGACGGAGTCCGCACCTTCTGACAGCTCGATGAAAGACAAGAATGGTGCCAGCAGTTGGCGGTTGCGCACGTGAGAACGTCACCTTCCCGTCATGGAGGTCGGTAGTGCTTCCAATCGGCTCTGATGAATGGCTTGACGCTTGGTCTGCAGAACAGCGCAGGTCTACGATCGAGTTGGCTTGCCGTACGATTCGCAAGCTGCGCCTTGGATTGTCGCTATCATTGCTCGGAGTTGTTGTCCTGGTTGCAGGGATAATCCTCGGGGTCGAGTCCGATGATACGCGTCTCGCGCTCTCGGCTGTACCGTTGCTCGCTGCGCTTCTGCTGGATTCCTTGTCTCTCCGGATCAGCCTGTCGGGCTGGCGTTCCGTAAGAGAAGTATTCTTGGGAAATGCCCGTCCGGCAAAACTGCGATCAGTGCGTATCAGATCGGGAGTACTCGGACTGGTGGCGGTGATCACAACAATGCTCGCTGTGATACCAGTTGGGGTGAAGATCGGTGTCGTCATGCTAACCACAGAACTTACGGCCGCTCATAGTATGATCAATATTTCGATGGTCTGTGCAGTTTTTGCGGGTGTGGTGGCAGTGCGATTCTGGGTGAACCTGCTCCCGATACGTACCGTATCGAATTAGCGAGCTCTAAGAATGCGGTGACTTCTTAGCTGACGCGGAGCGTCTCGAGCGAATGGCAGTCAACAAGATTCGCCTTGATTCCTGAACTAATATCCTTTGGATATAGCTGAGAGATGACATGCATGGTCGTCTCACTAAGACAGTAGGTCTGATCGTTTGTAGTGTTTCCGGAATGCTTGCGGGTGGTAAGGACTTCTGACTTTGAGAGTATTCAGAGCCTTGACGGTGAGTGTGTTGTCTGTCGGACTGCTCTCGTCGGAGGGTTGTGACGGCGGTGGCCCTGTACGCGGCTCGGCGCAGCCGCGGGTGGATGCCGGCCGGGCGCCGGTGTGGGCTGCGCAGGTTCCTTCTGATGCGGGGGATCTGGAGCGGGCGCAGGTGGCCGGTGACGTGATCGTGGTTCAGGCGGAGAAGAAGGTGCTGGCCTACGGTCGGCGCGCCGGGAACTTGTTGTGGTCGGTCGAACGGCGGGGGTCGTTCCAGTTGGTCTCAGTGTCCGGTGGCGTCGTGGTGCTCAGCCGGTCGGGAACCTCGGACGCGTTGGTGGGGGTGGTGGATCTGCGGACTGGGGCCGAGCGGTTCTCAGCGGGGGAGTTGAGTCGTGTCGGCGTCACTGCTGATTCACTTCTGGGAGTGAGGCGCGATGGGCCCTCTGCTGAACGGGTTCAGTCGTACGATCTGCGTACCGGGCGCATCCGCTGGTCCAGGAGAGAGCTGGGCTTCTGGGACGTGGTGATGCCGAATCGCGCGCAGGACGCACAGGCCACGATGCCTCCGCGATCGGAGCCGGGCGGGGTGACCGATCCGCTGCTGGCGTCGGGTGCTCGGCGGTTGCTGGTCAGGCCTCTGAAGCGGCACCGTGAACGTTCCGAGTCGCTCGTTCAAGTGCTGGATACTCGCACGAGTCGCGTGGTCGCCAAATGGCGCTCCTCGGAGGAACTTTGCGGCCAGCTCACTGATGACAGCGGCTACCTGCGCCGGAACACGTCCCTGATAGACCCCACTAGTAGCTGCCCGGAGGGCGAGATCTCGGCAGTTGACCTGGCGACAGGGCGCCGGAGCTGGGCGGTTTCAGGAGTCGTCAACGCGGTCACGGGTGAGGGCGCTCGGTCGCCGACAGTGGTGACCGGACGCACTGTGCTTGTGATGAACGCTGAAGGGCGGCCCCAGTCGATCGAGCGGAACGGCGGCCGGATTCGATGGAGAGGCCAGCCGGGGCACCTGATCCTCGGGCTGAACGATCAGGTGGTGGTGGTCCGTGACGGGCAGGGCACCGGTGACCTGATCGGCTTGAACGCCACCAGCGGCGCGAAGCGTTGGACCAGGCGGCTGGATGGGCCGCTGACCGGCCGCCTCGGCAAGGGGCAGCGCGATCCGTATTGGATGGAGCGGCACGCGATCGTGGGGAACAGGCTGGTCTATTCCGGCCGGTCACAACGGCTTCCTCCCCAGGGCAGCGGACCGCTCGCGAACGCTCGGCTCGGTGCCGTGGTGACTGTCGTCGATCTGGCTACCGGCAGCGAGATCTGGACGGCGCGCCGCGATGCGGGCTTGCTCGGCGCAGGGCCGGGTTGGGTCATCACAGGGCGATCCGGGCAGGAGACCGGCGAGAAAGGTCCTCCGGACATTCAGCTTTATGCATTGTGATCGCGTTGGGGTCACGGATGGCGTGGCGGTCCGTCGCTGGTGGAGGTGCGTTTATCGGCCGTCTGGCGGGAGGGCGCGTAGCAGGTGTGTCGCGACGCGTTCGGAGGTGGCGCGGAGTTGGGCGTCGTCCTTGCCGGGAGCCGCGTAGGTGATGTCGATGATCAGGAGGCCGTCACGTACCAGGAGGGTGGCCTCGTTCTGGAGGTCGTCCTTTGTGACCGCGACCTTGGCCTCGTCCCCGAGCTGCTGGATGGGGTTGAACGTGAGGCGGTCTCGGCCCAGTGGGTCGGTGAACTGCTCCCGTGCATAACGTGCCCAGTCCTTGTCGGTGTGGACGCTCGAATCCCACGGGCGTTGCACCCAGACGCGGAGCTGTTCGCGTTCTTGGTCATCGGGGGCCGAGAAACTGCAGCGTGCTTCGTTCCGGTCCAGTGTCCGGCTGTCGGGGGCGGGCTGTAGGCCGGGGGTCGGGCTGTTGTCTGCGCGGAAGACGTTGCACAGGTCGGGCAATGGCGTCCGTGCGGACGGGACGATTTCGGAAGGCGAGACGGGGCGGGTGAGCAACTGTGAGGGGCCGCCGCCGTAGAAGAACATGATCGCGTTCGCGGTCAGGATAACGGTGAGTACCAGCCAGACGGATTCCCAGAGGCTCAGCGGTGTGGCCCGCCTCATGACCGGTCCCGCAGGTTCGCGTTGACGAGCCGTACCACTTCGATAGCGCGTTGCTCGAGATCTGGGCCGGAGGTCTTCGCCTTGCCGGTGACTTCCGCCGTCACGTTGTAGTCGCCCACGCGCAGGATGGCGGTGGCATCGGTGCTCGATCCCTTGATCTCGTGCCACGAGTAGCCGCGCAGGCCGGGGATGCCGTGGGTGATGTGCTCCATCTGGTTCTTCCGGCGCTCCTCCTCGAACCTATTCCGGCCGTATTCGTGGGCGTGGCCTGTCACTGTGAGCTTGAGCGGAGTCTCGTCGTCCGGGACGCCGGACGCCTTCCGCGTCCAGTTGCAGATCCACTTCGCGTTCTCGGCCTCTGCCGGATAAACACCGGAGAATGTCCTCTCTGCCGCGGCCCGGGGGACCAGCGGACAGGCGGCGACGTCAGGAGGCCGATCTCCGAGTCGAGCGAGTGTGCAGCCGATCAGCCATATGTCGAGGGCCAAGACGAGTGCGCAGCAGATGGCGACGGCAGCACGCCGCCTCCAGCCTGGCCGTGCCGGCTCCTCCGGAACGGCGGCCTCGGCGGCGGACATTCCCGTAGCGGCCAGATGCCGCTGCTGGATTGACGCGATCTGCTCGTCGAAGCTTTGGTTCCTTGCGCCGTTGGGATGGCGGACCCAGAGGACCCCACCGTCCTTGAGATGGAGGACGGGAAATCGAGTGCTGTGGAACCTGCGGCCCTCGACAACCGCGATGTCGTGCCACGGGATCGAGATCGGGCCGCTCAGCTGCCAGGGGCGTCCCACCTGCCGACAGGTGATGCCCTCATCGTTGATGACCGTCCGGCTCTTGCGTGCCGCGAGGAACAACCAGGCGAGGAGGATCGCCATCACGGTGAAGCCCCAGGGCCTCAGCTCCACCCGCATGCCGAAGAGCACCGGGACGAAGTTCGTCGACAACAGCAGCGTGAACGCCACCATGGCGAACCAGTTCCGCCGCAGGGGCTTGAAGACCAGTTCGTGTGCTGCAGGCGGCGATTCGGGTGGGCGGCGCAGGTCCGCAGGTACGGGTGTTTCCGGTGGCTTCTGAGCCCTACGGCCTCGTCCCATGAGGCCTTATGAGAGCAGAACGAACATGGTCATTCCAGCGAAGGTCAGCAAAAGGAGTCAAACACGGCCCATATTCATCGGATCGGTTCCCAACGGCCTCGCCGGGGCATTGACACTGCCAGTCAGCCCGGAGGGGAGGACGCCGACGCGGGCAAGCGGTGGTAGGAGCCCTGAGCCATGGTCAGGGCTAAGTGTCCCTTGAGTGACAGGCCAGGAACAGGGTTCATGATGCGTTCCGGACGCTACCCTCTCACTTTCGACGACGATGACAGTGCCGCACGTGACCTGGCAGCCGTGATCCACAAGCATCTCCGCGCCCGGTGACCCCATGAGGCCTGGTGGTGGTGCGGAGACGTTCAGAGGAGGCGCCGACACAAAGCCGAGGAGACGGATTTAGTTCGGGGGGTAGGTAAGAATATCGTTGTCGTTTGCCTTTAGTTGCCAGGTGTCGTTGGGGCCGGGCGTCAGATCCAGATGCCATTTGTTGGAGAACACGATTCTCTGATCGCCTGTATTGAAGATCACCCACGAGAGAGGGCGAGCCGAGACGAGTGCTTGGAGTTCCGCTGCTGGGAGGGCGGTCACAGGTCGGGGGCTGGCATTGGGCGAGTTGATGGAGCCGATCGTCTGGAGCACAGGGGCGGTTGACTCGAGGGTCACGCCGTTGGAGAGGCGGAGGAGGAAATGGGGAGATGCTTGGATCTGCACCACATGGGCGTCTCGGACCTTGAGTATCTTGCGGTCTTCTTTTTCGAGATACTCGACCATGGTCGTCTCCTAGCGCCGCTTAGGTAGGTGGTCGAAAATGTTGCCCAAGCTATCTTTGCCAACGCCGTCTCGCGTCTGGGGGTAGACTTCGCCGGATTCGGGATCCACCATGACGTCCGGGTTTCTGTTTCCGCCGATGCCGCGCCAGTCGGATGCTGCCTTCACCTCATGGATGGCTTCGTTGATCTCCTGTTCCGTGTAGCCGAGCTCTCTTGCGATGTTACCGACATCCTTTTCCAAGTCATCAGGGTCGGGTTCGTCGTCGGGACTGTTCCATTCCCGGAGTACGGAGTCGTTCAGTTCGGCTTCGAGGATGCGGAGGTTGGGGGCGTTGGCGGCACCGGTGCTGACCATGGTGACGAGGTGGGTGCCAAGGGCCCCGACGGCGATGAGGCCGGTCGTCTGCAGGAGCTTGCCCGCGGCTTCGGCGAGGGCGGCGCGCATGGCGGCTGCGCCGGCCAATGCCGCAATGGGGTTGCTGGCAGTGCCGCTTACTTTCGTCTGGGCCTCTTGGACCGCAGTCGCGTACTCTCGGCAAGCCCTCGCGATGGCGGCGCAGAGTTGAGGAAGTCCGTCCAGCAGCGTGTTGGGGAAGCAATCTGTGTAGAGCCTGCTCCAGTAGCCGCCGAAGGCGTCGATGTCGGGCGCATCGCTGTGGTCAGTGACCGTCCTGACGTTAGCCGCCATGCGGGACCGTGCATCGACCAGTGAGTCCTGGGCGGTCTGCCAGGCGGTCCCGGCTTGGGCGAGCGCTCTGCTGTTTCCGGTGGGCCAGTGTTCGGAGACATCAAGCCAACCGATCTCGACGCCAGTGAGGGTTTCCAGGAGTGACTTCGGTGCTGGGACCCCGGGGCCGGATGCCGGCGGTGGTGCAGGAACGCTTAGGGCAGGCGCTACAGCAAAGCCCAAAATACGCTCCCGGAAGGATCCTTGCTGTTGCGGCACCATCGAGAAGCCGCCGCCCATCACCGAATGCTGGTCGGCTTTGGTGTAGTTGTTCGCTGTTTGGGTGAGACCTCGTGACATGTCGCCGGTGGATCGGTGCAGGGCCTGAAAACCCCGCCATGCTGCCTGGACCGCGGGCTGATAGGCGCTGACGAATTTCGCGGCGGCTTGGTCGGTGCCAGGGTTTCCGGCCATGCCCGTGGATGAGACCAGCGCCCCTGCGAGCGTTGTCCAGGTCGTACCGAGTGCGTTCTGCGAGCTGGCGACATACTTGGCTGCGTTGTGCACCAGATCGGTGTCCACCATGACTTTGGTCATCCCGACCACATCCGAGTATTGGTGTCACTGGCGCTGCGGAGATTCCGATGGGCTCGGACGATTGCCGCGTGGAGCCTTGCCAGTTCCCTGTGCATCTCGCGAGTGGACATGCTCCAGCGGTCGCGGGCGGCTGCGTACGTCTTTTGAGCGTCGCCTTCCCATTCGGCAAGCGACCCTGCGAGATCCCTCTGAAGGGTGTCCAGCGTTGAGTCAAACTCCTGTAGCGCGCGCTGGAAGTTACGCTCAGCCTCGCGGAATGCTGCGAACTCCGCCTGAATCCGGACCATTGTCTTCACCTCAAGAGGCAGCTGGATAGTCCTGCGGGCAATCGTGGTCAGCTGACAGGCTGGCACCTCGTGGCCTGCGGCATACGGGATAGCTCCTGCTGGCGAGAGCCCGGGCCATCTGCGTTGGGTCATCCTGCGAAGAGTCGCCTGCCTGGAGATCACTGGTGACTTTACCTGGAAGCACTCCTGCGGTCATGAAGCTGGAGAAATTCCATGAACGGCTTGTCGCCGACATAGCGGCCGTGCCAGGCAAGGGTGTGCATGAGCACGTTGAGTTGAGCCCACTCGGCGCTCGGTTGGGCTACTGGCGGATCTTGGCGAGGAAGGTGGCCCACTCGGCGCGGGTGAAGTCGAGGATTGGCCCCTGTCCGCTGGCCTTGGTGTCGCGCACACCGATGGTGTTGGCTGTGGAGCGCGCGACCTCCACGCAGTTGTCGGTCGGCTCGGTGTAGCTTGCTTTGCGCCAGCCGTAGTACTTCGTGGTCATGTCGTCATCCTGCCGTACTGCTGATCTCGTCGGCGAGCGAACCGAGGAAGCTCAGGCTGCTCACTTCCGATAGTGCCGCGTCGCGGACGTGGTCGTAACGCCGCAGGTTGGCGGCGACTTCGGCGGACTCGGTGACGATCAAGTCGGTCGCGACCGTCGCCTCCACCACGATGGTCGGATCGGCAGGGTCGGGGAAGGTGTAGACGGACAACTGGGCGCGTGGCATGAGTTCCCCGATGGGTGCAGTGCGTAGAGGGAGTACGCGCACAGCTACATGAGAGTTGGACTCGGCTACTTCGACGATGTGGTGCAGTTGCGCGACGTACACGTCAGCGGGGCCGCTATAGCGGCGGAGCCCCACCTCATCGAGAACCACCTCGTACCGTGGTCCGTTGGCGCGAAGAATCTGGCCCTTGCGCTGAAGCCTCGCCTGCACCAGCCGATCGACCGAATATTTGAGCGGTCTTGCGGCCTGGGTCAGTTGGATGAGCGCCAGGATGTATTCCGGTGTCTGCATGGGGCCGGGCAGCAATCCGGGATGGTACTCGCGGATGATGTCGGCCCCGGACTCCAGGTCTGCGTAAACGCGCTGGCGCTCGCCCATCGCGTCGCCGTACTTGTCCCACCAGCCCTTCTGGGCGGCGTCGGCGGCGAGTTCCATGTAGCGGCGCCATTCGGCGTCGGGGACTTCGAGGACGCGGAGAATGTTCATGACATCGGAGAGGTCGGGACGTGTGTGGGCGTTCTCCAATTTGGAGATCTTGATTCGGGATTGGTGGATGCGGGCGGCCAGTTCGTCGGCGGTAAGGCCGTGGGCCTCGCGGAGGGCGCGCAGTTCGATGGCGAGCCGACGGCGGCGTACATAGGGGCTGCTCACGCTCGTTCTCCCTTGAACGAACCGGTCGGGTCAGCTTCGGTCGTGCGACAGATCCGGATCCAATCGACACGATAGGCGACATAGTGTCACGCTGGGTAGCGATTTCATCGTTACGCGGGGTTCCGTCGGGTCGTTACGTACGGCTGGGGAACGTTCGCGAGCGTGACGTACGGCCTCGGAACGTCGGGGATGAGCCCGGTCGTCCGGCGCATCGTAGGAATCGGTCGGAGGGGCGAGCGGACGCGTCGAAACCGAGACTCCCGCCATGCGGGTCGGTGAACTGGAATCGACCACGCCGGGCGACCGGTAGAACACCGCTCGTGTCCACGGAGGACGCCGATGCTGCTCGCGATACCCGAGCCTGCCCCGACCTGCCCCGAGATGTACTGGCAGCGCACCTTCCCCGGACGTCCCGATCAGGCCAGGCAGGCTCGCTGCTTTCTACGCGCGCTGCTACCCACCCACCCGGGCCTGGACGACATGCTGCAGGTCGTCGATGAACTCGTCGTCAACGCCATCCAGCACACTCACTCCGGCGAGCCCGGTGGCACCTTCCAGGTCAGGGTGCTGCTCGATTCGGCCGTCATCGCCGTCTCCGTGATCGACCAGGGCGGACCCAATCGCCCCGAGAGCCTGGCGTCTGGCGGCCTGGCCGAGTCCGGGCGCGGGCTTGCCCTTGTCGCAGCGCTGGCCGTTCGCTGGTTCTGGTCAGGTTCCGACCTGTCGCGTACCATCACCGCCTGCTTCCCCGCCGTCTCACACCCCGAGGTCTCGTCGCGTTTGTGAATTGTCGGCGGAATTCCGGACGCCGTCTACACCAACGCCGCCACCCGCGATGAGTGGTAACGCCTGCTCGACGATGATGGCGTCACCATGGACATGGCGCCGGCTGAGCGGTGCATGCCGGGCCCCGACCTCCAGCAGCTCGCGCATGCCCGCCGTCACCCTGGCCGACGACGTAGGAGTCGGCGACAATCCTTCATGGTCGGTGACAGGCCAGGAACAAGGTTCATGATGCGGTCCGGACGCACCTTCTCACTTTCGACGACGATGACGGCGCCGCACGTCTTAGCTGTTGGGGGCGTTCTTTGGCCTGTTGTGGTTAGCCATGGTGGGGAGGGCTGCGGGCTAGTTTCGGGGGGCGGGTTCGCGGGTCAGGATGGCGGACGCGTCGGCGGTCGGTGATCCGTCGTGGTGGTAGGCCACGTGCAGTTTGTTCTTCTTGAGGGTCGCGCGGATTTCGGCGTCGTCGCAGCCCTGGTCGCGGTCGTGTGCGTACTCGCGGATCAGCAGAGTGCCGCCGGTGTAGGAGACGGGTGTCAACGAGCCCTGGCACTCGCCACGGAGGTAGCGGATCTCGCCTCGCGTTCGTCCGGAGCGCAAGGTTAGGGTGATCTGGCGCTTGACGCCTCCGTTCGTCTTGTACGAGCCCTTCCAGGTGCCGGCGAATTTCGCGGGGACCGCCGCGGCGATTTCTGGTTCGTCTTGCTCCATTGCGGTCACCAGAGCCGAAAGCATGATGACCCCGACGCACAGTCCCCACACGCCTGTGCAGCCGATCGCGATCACGTTGATGGCGCGGAAGCTTCGATGTGGGCGTGGTCTGTATTGGCGGTGCGGATAGTAGGGAGGGGGTGTTGATCGTGGCGGAGCTGGTGGCGGGGGTGCCGGGCGAGGTGGGGGCGGTGGCGCGGCGCCCATCTGGGCGGTCTCCCAGGGGTCGATCACCTCTTCGCGTTCGGGCGCTTCGTCGGCGGGACGGGAACGGTCGGCGTCGTATGCAGTCCGGTGTCTGCTCAGCACTTCGTGAGCGCGGGTCACCAAGTGGAAGGTGGCATCTGCTTCGGGGGTTTCGGACGACCGGAGGTCAGGGTGGTATTTGCGTACGAGCCGGCGGTAGGCGCGCTTGATCTCCTCGGCCGAGGCATCGCGGTCCACACTGAGTACCTCGTAGGCGTCCCGGCCGTTCAGTCCCCAGTCCCTGCCGGTCGTGTTCGAGTCGGTCATTTCCCGCTTCGACGCGTCACGGTGGCGCGCCGGCATTCAAGGTTCCAGTGGGCTGTGGCGTCGGTGTGCCCGGCAGGGATGATTTTGGTTCCATTCGCGACCGTCACGCTTTGAGGGCAAGCGAGATAGACCATGAACATCTTCAGGTGGTGCTCGTGGCCTTCGTAATACCAGTCGCAGCGCAAGACGCGTTCACCCGCGAGGAAAGGTGCCTGGAGGAGCTCCTGGGCCGTGGGCGGCAGGTTGCCGAGGAGCCCGCGAGCTGCGGGGGAGAGGTCGAGGTCTGGACTTGCCGGTCCGGTCGCCGGAGGTGGCGGGACCGGTGGGGTGGTGGCGCTCGGGCGGTGGTCCACGGTCATTCGCCGGAAGGAGGCCGGGTCGAGTTCGTATGACGAGAGCGCATACACCTGACGGTGTTCGCTGTTGAGCCGCGGTTCGGCGACAAGGAGCCCACGATCTCCGAACACGACCGCGTACGGCCTGTGGTCTGGGTCGGAGGAGTCTTCGAACGCCCACCACTCGATGATGTTTCCGGCCCGTTTGAGCAGGCGGTCGCGGATGGCGGGACCCATCGTGTTCCAATGGTCCTGGCGCAGGGGACGGCCCTGCGTGAGCTCCATCTCACCGCGCTGGTGAATGGGAGCGGAGCGTGGTGCGCCTCGGGCGAGATGCCGCCCGCCGGCGCGGTCCGGAGGGCCTGGCTGGGAGGGGACGAGCCAGGACGCGGGCATCCGTTACCGCCTTCAGAAACTGAGGTCCACGAACTTGTCAAGCATAGGCCGATTGCCACGAAGCGGCCCTGTAGATGATGGGGTGCCGGTGTCCTATTCCGGCGGCGTGCCTGCATTGTGTGTGGACCCGACCGGTGGTGGTGCGCGCGTTCCGCTGGGTGATCTGCGTTCTACGAGATCGTCGCGGTCCATATCGTTCCGTTGTAGAGCTCGGCCATCACGTTGGCGCAGCGGCTGGCCGTCTCGGCTGCCAATGCGCTACCTGCAGCCGCTCGCATCTCGACCCACCAGACAGGCGTCGGGGCGGACACTCCGAGCAACCGTTCTGCCTCGCCTGGCACTTCGACCAGGAATGGATCTCTGATGACGACGAGCATTCGACTGTTCTCATCGAACAGCTGTGTGCCGCCGACCTGCGTTTCCGCCTGAGGGACCCAGCCATCGGGTATCTCAACTCGTTCGAGTAGCAGGGGCACATGTGGGCGATCGGTGGCCAGGACGATGAACTCCCGGCTCACGATGCGTTCCGGGCGAGGGAGTGGGAGAACGCCTGCGCGGCTATTCGGGTTGCGGCTGTACGAGTGGCGGCTCCGAGGCGACCTGCGGAGATCGTGACTCCGGGCGCGAGGTGCCGGTCGTACGGCACGATCTCGACCGAACGGCCGCCCGCGGCTAGGAGGTGGCGTGCTCGATCGAGATCGGTATCCGGGTTCGGGGTGTGGGCGGCCAGCGCGATGACTGTGCGAGCCAGTAGGGACACAAAGCCGTTCTCCGCGAACCAGCGCAGAGCCGCTCGGGCACTGAGAGCGCCGTCCGCAGTTCCTGGAGCCACGAAGACCTGGGCGTGGGCCGATGACAGGATCCCTTTGTGGAGGCCGGTGACCAGGCCTGCGCCGCAGTCGATTACTGAGGTCGAGAAGTAGCGGCTCAAGCGTCCCGTTGCTGCCTGGAACTCTTCGAAGCTCAACTCATCGCCGACCTCGCCGTCAGGGTTGCAGGACATCAGCCAAAGCCCGTTGGGTGTGCGAGCCAGGTATGTGGAGGCCTCGTCCCAAGAGGACGGACGAGCGGACGCGAGATCGCGTAGTGAACGGGGCGGGGTGACGCCCAACCTCAAGGGCAGGGAGCCTAGACCTGGGTCCGCATCGATCGCGAGCACTCTGTCTTGACGGTAATGGCGGATAACGTCCGCGATCAGCGAGGCCATGCTCGATTTGCCGGCGCCGCCGCGGATGCTGGTGACGACGATCCTGCGGCAGGACGGGACCGGCTGCCCTATGAGCGCGGCCAATTGGTCGGAGTCACGTACGTCTGAGGCGGCCGAGGCGCCGATGACCTTTTGCATGCTGCGACGCATTCGGAGCCCGACCGGATCGCCATGAGACCTGCGCCGGACCAAGTCGTCAGCGGCCCGGTAGTCCGTGGGCTGGTGTGGCGTGTACGGGTTCTGAACGGTTGCGGGGGCGGGCGGTGTTCGGGCGGTCGGAGCGGCGGACTCTTTGGGGGCTTGGGAACGCGTGGCTAGCTCGCTTGTTAGCCAGGGGCCGATCGCGGCTGGTGCGCTGAGTGTGCCGTTCTCGGGTTGTGGGCTTTCGTTGCTTGGAACCTTGAATGCCTCCGGCTGGGCGGCCGAATGGTTGCCAGACGGTGGGCGGAGGGGAGACCGTGGAGGGCGGGTGATGGACGGGACCAAGCCGGTATCGAGGGCGCCGAGTTCCTGCAGCACCTCGTGCTGCCAGTCTCGATAAGCCACCGATTCCTCGCCCCGTCACCTTTGCAAAACACGAATAGTAGAAATTCTGACGAGTCTAGTCATGCCTCGTGCCGGGAACCCCAATGGGACGCTGTCCGCCCCCTTCGGTCACCTGTGATCGAGGGCGGTCGTCGAGCCGACCAGCTTGTCCAGGGCCTGAGCCAACTGCTCGTCGCTGTCGCGCCGCAGCTCAGCAGCCACGTCCTCGGGCCGCACCCGGTGCACCCCCATGACGGAGCGTGATGGTCTCGCCGAAGTGAGGCGTGTGGTGGGCGAACACCCGCAACATCGGGGGAGCCTCCGAGTAGCGAGGGAGTTCCGAGTAGCGAGGGAGTGTCGCCCAGCCCTGACCCGCGAGCGCGTCCGCGAGCTGGTCCAGGGGAGTGGTGATAGAAGTTGGGGGGATGCTCCGGTCCCGTTCCATCGTCGACGGGCTGACCTTCTGGGCGATCGCAGGCCACACCGACAAGCGCCATCAAGGGCCCAGCGAACGCGGCGCCGCCACACTCAAGTCATGGCGGATCCTGCGCAAGTGCCTGTCGAGCAGGTCGCGGGCGTCGTCTTCGAACTCGTTTCTGTGAGTGATCTACATTTGCCGGCGGACGTTCTGGGACAGGTGGCGTTCTAGAGGGGTGTAGTCCCGCGGTGGGGTGATCGGCTCTGGGGCCTTCCGGTAGACCCGTCCCAGTGGGCTGGTCCAGATGGTGTCACCGAGTCGGTTGCGGCTGACGCGCCAGCCTTGGTCTTTGAGGTGATGGCAGGGAGTGCATTTGCTGTCGCAGTTGGCGGGGACGCTGGGTCCGCCCTTGGCGTGGTCAACGATGTGATCGATCTCGGTCCGCTGGGCGGGAACGCGGCATCCAGGGCCCCGGCAGGTCCGGTCACGGGCGATGACGAATGCGCGATCACGTCCTGTGAGGTAGCGGCGCTGGTCACGTGCCGGATGACTGGGCCGCGCACGCGTGGTGCCGTGGTTGATCAGCTCGCCGCTGACGGGGTCGGTGATCGAGAAGCGCCAGACCGTGTCATCACCTCCAGCCGCGGAACGCCGGGCTGCCTGCCGCGCGATGTCGGCGATCACATGGCCCCATCCGTGCAGCTCGGCAGCGCCCTCGCGCAGCCCCATCAGGGTCGCCAGATCGCAGGTGATCTCCAGAACGCCCCGCCGCCCCATCGGCCCGGCACCCTCCCAGGTCCCGGCGAGCAGGCCCAGATAGACATCGCTGCGGATCTGGTCCATCGGCCGGTCATCGCCGCTCTGTTTGGCGGCTCGCGCCATGGCGTCAATGCGTTCGAACGCGGCGGCGGCCTGATCTACGGGCAGTCCTCGGCCGTTCAACCGGGCGGTGCCGTTGGCGCTGAGACCATGCTCGACCCACCGTTCGTCTACACCACGCTGGTAATCACGGCGCAGCGCCTCGGGATCGGCTTCCACCACCAGCTTGTGCAGCCGGTGATCCAACTGACCTGTGGTGAGCTCGGGAGCCTCCGGCAGAACCGTCGCGGCCACCTGACGGGCGAGCGCCTCAGACAGCACGCCGGTGCGTTCCACCAGCACCTTGGCCTTGGCCTGGTCGATGCACCCTCGCCGGAGCGCACTCCATACGTCCGGCAACCGGTTGACCAGCGCCCAAGCATCCTCATAACGACTCTGTGCGGCACGCTTGGTGAGCGTCAGCGCCGCTCCGACCTCGGTCGCGACCAGACGAGGAAGATCGCTGCTCCACACACTGGACATGTCGGCCGTGGCGTCTTGGACCCTGTCGGCGACTGTCATCATGTCCGCCGCAAGCTCGGCCTGCTCGTAGGCGATCTGCCGGGCACGGGCCCGCAGCAGATCAACCGCGTCATAGCCCGACAAACGATCCCTGTCGACGGTGGCCAGCAACGCGGCCAACTCCGGCCCCGGCGGCATCCCAGCCAACTCGGACGGCAGCGTGGTGCCGCCCGGCGGAATCTCCTCGGTGACCATTCCGAACGCACCCCCTCAACTCAAATGCACTCGAAAATTGTATCGAAGATACGTGCGACATTTTGGACACCTCAAAAAGAATCTTGAACTAAATAAATAGCAATCGCCCCATCCTGGTTGAGGTAATTTCATCCCTATTCGCCCCTGTATTTGAGTATGGCTTGGATTGCGGCGGCCTGACAGATGGGGAGGGCAGCGAGCCTTGGGTACCGGCCCAGAAGAGATGCGACTGGTTATTGCGGAGTATCAGGCCTGCTGCGGGATCCTGTTTTCGGCTGACGTTCGGGGACACGGAATTCGACGCGGCCGTACGAGCCATCACAGACCGACTTGCTGTCGCGCCAGCGTGCCTGGCACGTTCCTCCCAGTCCCGAAGACATTGCAGCGGAGAAGCGGATCCAGGAGTGCGCCGCTCGAGGCCACACGTTCGACTAGCCACCGACTCTGCAGCCGACCGAGTCGACAACCGGCCCGTACGGGCCGCAGGGGCACGTGTGCGCCACGGGTGGCGAAGGCAACCTTGTAGGTCGCTGCCCGGCGTCGTGGATACGAGGCCCGCCACGGCTGTTCGAGCGTCGATGCGGCCAGTGGCGTATTGATCATGCACCCAGCCGATAGGTGGGTGAACGGTGGAATCGCAGTCAATGGGCTGTGAGGCGCGGCTGGCGGACACGCGCAGCGTGCGGACAGCGACTGTGGGGCGACTTCGGACCTGGTGGCGGGTGAAAGGCGGGGCCCACCCGTCGGGGACGCTCGACTCCTTGGCGATGCGTCATCCGCCGTCCTCCGGACGCCGTCGGGTGCTGTGACAGCGTGCACCCAAGTGGATCTGATCAGTAGTTGAACCAGGGTTGTCGCAGCGCATGTGGATGTCCGAAACCAGGAAAGTGACCCTTGACACATGGTCGTAACGCGTCCTAGCGTTAAATTACATTCAAGAGTGAATAGATATTCAAGGCGAAGGTGGATACATGTTGACGGCGGATCCGGGCGAAGTCGCGCTCTACCGGGGGCGGCGGGGGCGGACCCCTGGGCTTCCGGTGGGGCAGCAGGCCGAGGTGCTGCGGGAGCTCGCGGGAGAGGTGCGGCGGAGCGTCGTGCGCATGATCGATCGGGCTCAGATGGGGCACATCGGCGGGGACTTCTCGGTCGCCGACATCCTCGCAACGCTGTTCGGGGGTGTGCTCAACGTGGATCCCGGAGATCCCCGGAACGCGACCAGGGACCGGTTCGTGCTCAGCAAGGGCCACTGCGCGGCATCGCTGTACGCGACGCTCGCACATTGCGGATTCTTTCCCAAGAGCGAGCTGGAGACGTTCATGGCGCCGCTGTCGGCGCTCAACGGGCATCCGAACCGGACCAAGGTGCCCGGGGTGGAGACCAACACGGGGCCGCTGGGGCACGGATTTCCGGTCGCGGTCGGGTGTGCGATCGCCGGGAAGCTCTCCGGCCAGGACTGGCGGACCTTCGTGGTGCTCGGTGACGGGGAGCTGCAAGAAGGCAGCAACTGGGAGGCTGCGATGACCGCCTCCCATCACGACCTCGGCAATCTGACCGCGATCGTGGACCGGAACCGGTTCCAGCAGGGCGCCGGGACCGAGGAGACCAAGTCCCTGGAGCCGCTCGCCGACAAGTGGGCCAGCTTCGGATGGGACGTCCGGGAGACCGACGGACACGACCACGCGCAGCTGCTCCAGGCGTTCCGGCCCTCGGACACCGGCCGGCCCGTCGCCGTCATCGCGCACACGATCAAGGGGAAGGGCGTGTCGTTCATGGAGGACCGCGTGGAGTGGCACCACAAGGTCCCGAGCCGCGACCAGGTGCACGCCGCGCTGGAGGAGTTGAGCCGATGACCGCCGAACTCGTACAGGAGACCTTTGACTGCCGGCAGGCGTTCGCGGAGGAGCTCATCGCCCTGGCGAAGGAGGACGAACGGGTCGTCGCCGTCTGCAATGACTCGGTCGGGTCGAGCAACCTGGTCAAGTTCAAGGAGCTCTTCCCGGAACGGCTCGTCAATGTGGGGATCGCCGAGCAGGACCTGGTGGGTGTCGGCGCGGGGCTCGCCAATGGCGGATTCGTCCCGTTCGTCAGCGCCGCCGGGCCGTTCCTCACCGGGAGGGCCACAGAGCAGATCAAGGCCGACGCCGCGTACAGCGGGGTGCCGATCGTGCTCTGCGGCCAGAGCCCGGGCATGGCGTACGGGGAGCTCGGTCCTACGCATCATTCCATTGAGGATCTTTCGTGGATGCGGGCCATCGCCGACCTGGCCGTGGTGGTTCCGGCGGATCCGGTGCAGATGCGGCAGGCCGTTCGGTGGGCGGCGGGCTACGGCAAGCCCGTTTACATGCGGATTCCGCGGTTCAAAGTGCCCGAGGTGACGCCGGAGAGCGCGCTGTTCGAGCCTGGAAGGGCCGTCCAGCTCACCGAAGGCGATGACATCACGGTGATGGCGGCCGGGACGCTTGTCTCGCGCGCTGTCGAGGCTGCGGAGACGCTTCGCGACGAAGGCATCGGAGTACGCGTCCTCAACATGACGTTCATCGAGCCTATGGATGTGGAGGCCGTCCTTAGGGCGGCCCGCGAGACCAAGGGCATCGTCACCGCGGAAGAAGCGACGACCACCGGTGGCCTCGGCGCGGCGGTCGCGAACGTGGTTGTGCAGAACGAGCCTGTTCCGATGCGGATCCTCGGAATCAACCGGGAGTTCGCGCCCACGGGAAGCGCCTCGTTCCTACTGGAGCACTTCGGGCTGACCGCAGACGGCATAGGCCGCGCCGTACGTGAGCTGCTACAGCCATGAAGCCCTACGTTCTGGCCATTGACCAGGGAACGAGCGCCACCAAGGCGATCCTCGTCGATCGCGGGCGGAACATCGTCTCCCATGGTTCCGCCCCGGTCGCCCTTTCCGCGCCCAAGCCGGGGTGGGTGGAGCAATCGGCCGAGGAGATCTGGGAGAGCTGCGGGACGGCGGTCGCGAGCTGCCTCGAAGGCCATGACCCCGGCGATGTCGCGGCCGTCGGCCTCAGCACGCAGCGGGAATCGCTGCTGCTCTGGGACCGCGCCACGGGGCGGCCGATGGGTCCGATGCTGAGCTGGCTGGACCGCCGCACGGCAGGTGACCTGGACCGTCGTGCGGCAGGCGACCTGAGTCCGCGCAAGGTCGGCGACCTGGACCGTCGTGCGGCAGGTGACCTGAGCCTGGACGCCGCCGACATGGTCAAGGAGGTCAGCGGCCTGCCCTTGGACCCGATGTTCTCGGCGCCCAAGGCCCGCTGGCTGCTGGACGAGTACGACCCCGACCGCAGCCGTGCCAAGGCGGGAGAACTCTGTCTCGGAACGGTCGACTCCTGGCTGCTCTACAAGCTCGGCGGCGACCACCTGATCGAGGTGGGAAACGCGGCCCGCACCCAGCTCATGGACGTCCGGGAGAGGACCTGGGACAAGCGCCTCACTCAGCTCTTCGACGTTCCGCATGAAGTTCTGCCAACCATCGTCTCGTCGCAGGGGCCGTTCCCCAGCACCAAGGGGCTCGGGCCGCTGCCGGACGGCATCCCTGTAACGGCGGTGCTCGGCGACTCCCACGCTGCGCTCTTCGCCCACTGCGGCTGGACAGAAGGCACGGTCAAGGCGACGTACGGCACGGGTTCCTCGGTCATGGCCGCGGCATCCCCGACGGCCCGCGTGCCTCAGGGCATGTGCCTGACGATCGCCTGGGACGTAGGCGAGCCGACCTGGGCCATCGAAGGCAACATCAGGTCGACCGGCGCGACGCTCACCTGGCTGGCCGGTGTCTTGGGACTCGAGCCGGATGACCTGGCTGACCAGGCCGCGGAGAGCAGCGAGGGCGTCGTCATCGTCCCGGCGTTCAGCGGCCTGGGCGCCCCGTGGTGGGACGACGCGGCGGTGGGCCTGATCAGCGGCGTCACGTTCGGCACCAGAGCAGAACACCTCGCCCGCGCCGCGCTCGAATCGATCGCCTTCCAGATCGAGGACGTCCTCAGCGCAGTCGAACGAGATGCGGCGCCGATCACCACACTCCTGGTGGACGGCGGCCCGACGTCCAACGAAACCCTGATGCAACTCCAGGCCGACACCAGCGGCAGAACAGTCGAACGATCTCCGGACCGGGACCTCTCCGCGCTGGGCGCCGCCCACCTGGCGGGCCTGACACACGGCCTGTGGAGCCAAGGAGACCTGGAAACCCTGCGGCGTCCCCGCGAGACCTATGTGCCGCAAGCCTGCGAGGCCGAACGTGAAAGCCGCCTCAAGCACTGGCACGACGCCGTGGACCGTGCGCGTCACCAGGGAGGGGCATCGGCATGAGGCTCGAGGGCAGGCCGGCATGAGGTTCGAGGGCAAGACCGTGGCCGTCACCGGAGCGGGGCGGGGCATCGGCCTGGGCATAGCGCGACGCTTTGCCGAGGAGGGAGCCGACGTCCTGATGCTCGACCTGGACGACGGCATAGAAGAAACGGCCGAAAGGCACAACGCGCGAGGAGTCAAGGCCGACGTCACCGACCGTGGCGACGTCACTGCCGCCTTCGGCGGGCTCGACCGCCTGGACGTTCTCGTCAACAACGCAGGCGTCATCACCATCAGCCGCCTGGAGGACCTCACCCTCAGCGATTGGCAAAAGGTCCTGAACGTCAACACCACCGGCACGTTCCTCTGCGCCCAGGCCGCCGCCGCCATCATGCGGAGGAACGGGCGAGGCGGACGCATCCTCAACGCCGCCTCGGGCCAGGCAAGACAGGGCTTCATCTACACCCCGCATTACGCGGCCAGCAAGTTCGGCGTCGTCGGCCTCACCCAGAGTCTGGCCAAGGAACTCGCCGAGGATCAGATCACCGTCAACGCCTACTGTCCCGGCATCGTCGACAGCGACATGTGGGACTACAACGACCGCGAGTGGGGCCGCCTGCTCGGCGGATCCAAGTCCGGCGGATCCAAGTCCGGTGGAACCAAGCCCGATGGAACCAAGCCCGGCGGAACCAAGCCCGGCGGATACAAGCCTGGCGAACTGATGGCCGAATGGGTCGCGAACATCCCGCTCGGCCGCGCCGGAACCAACGACGACATAGCCAATCTGCTGCTTTTCCTAGCCTCGGACGACGCCGCCTACATCACCGGTCAGGCGATCAACGTCGACGGCGGCATGTTCATGAGCTAGTACGAGGAGATCCTGATGAGCACGACGCAGGACACGGTGTCGGCCGTCGACACATCGCCGGGCAGGGGGCGTTCGAGAACACCTGCATGGGCGGATCAGCTGCTGACAGGCTCACGTGGGCCCGCGCTCGGCCTCGTGGCCCTGTGCGTCGCCCTCTTCATCGCGACGCCGCACTTCCTGACCGGCCCTAACCTGCTCAACATCGTCGATCAGATCACCATTCTGGGGATCCTGGCGCTCGGCATGACCGCTGTGATCATCATGGGCGGCATCGATCTGTCGGTCGGCGCGGTGCTCGCGCTGGCGACGATGGTCGTCGGCTGGCTGTCGCACGAGGCGGGCTGGCCGCTGTGGCTCAGCGCGATCACGGCGATCGCGGTCGGCGGCCTGTGCGGGCTGCTGTCCGGCCTCGGCATCACCATGGCCAAGCTGCCGCCGTTCATCGCGACCCTGGCGATGTTGTCGATCGCCCGCGGTGTCGCGAACGTGATCACTGACGGGCAGCAGATCGTCGGGTACCCCGACTGGTTCGACAACCTGTCCACCGTGCGCTACCTGGGCATCTTCACGGTCACCTCGATTGTGCTCGTACTGCTGTACGTAGCGGGCTGGGCGTACATGCGCTACCGCTCCGGCGGCCGTTCGATCTACGCCATCGGCGGCAGCCCCGAGGTGGCGCGGCTGGCGGGCATCAGCGTCAAGAAGACCACCACGCTCGTCTACGTCGTGGCCGGGCTGCTGGCGGGGCTGGCGGGTGTCTTCATGACCATGCGGCTCGACTCCTCCCAGCCCAGCGCGGGCCTGAGCTACGAGCTCGACACCATCGCCGCCGTGGTGATCGGCGGCGCCAGCCTGTCCGGCGGCGTCGGCCGCGTCACCGGGACCGTGATCGGCGTCCTGATCATCGGAGTGCTGCGCAACGGCCTCAACCTCCTCAGCGTCTCCCCGTTCGTCCAGCAGATCGTCATCGGCGCGGTGATCGCGCTCGCGGTCATGCTCGACGTGCTCCGGCGCCGCGAGGCCCACTAGCAAACGCCGCGAGGCCCCCTGGCCGCGAGGCCCACTAGCAAACGCCGCGAGGCCCCCTGGCCGCGAGGCTCACTGGCAGAAGCCGCAAGGCTGCCCAGCAGAAGGAGTATCCACCCCATGAAAACCCCCATGGCCATAGGAATGGCGGCTGTGCTCGCCTTGGGCGTCGCCGGCTGCGGACGCGGCGGCTCGTCCGGCGAAGGCAAGATCGTCATCGGTCTCGCCGTCGCCAACCTCCAGGCCGACTTCTTCAACCAGATCAAGCAGGCGGTCGAGGAGCAGGCCAAGACCAAGAACGTCGAGGTCGTCGTCGCGGACGCCCGGGGCGACTCGGCCACCCAGGTCAACCAGATCCAGGACTTCATCAGCCGCCAGGTCAAGGCGATCATCTACATCCCGGCGGGCGCCACCGCCGCGGGCGTGCCGGTCAAGGCCGCCGAACGCGCCAAGATCCCCGTCATCACCGTGGACCGCAACCCGCCGGACCAGCCCGGCAAGTCGTTCATCGCCACCGACAGCGTCGCCGCCGCCAAGACCCTCGGCGAATGGACGACCAAGAGCGTGGGTGGCAAGGGACAGCTGGCCATCCTCCAGGGCCAGATCGGGACGACGCCGCAGGTCGATCGGCAGAAGGGCTTCGGCGAGGCGCTCGCAGCCGCGCCCGGGGTCAAGGTCGTCTCGCAGCAGACCGCCGAGTGGGCGCAGGACAAGGCGTTCTCGGTCGCACAGGACATGCTCCAGGCCAAGCCCAGCATCAACATCTTCTGGGGCCAGGCCGACGCGATGGCGCTCGGCGCCGCCCAGGCGGTCAAGTCCGCTGGTACTGGCAAGAAGTACACGATCGTCGGGTTCGACGGCGACGTGGCCGGGATCAAGGCGGTCCGCGCCGGGACGATCGACGCCACCATGGTCCAGCAGACCCGCAAGATGGGCCGGATGGCCGTGGACACCGCGATCAGCGTCATCGACGGCAAGGCGGTGCCTGCTCAGCAGCTTCAGCCCGCGTTCCTGCTGACCAAGAAGGACACGGCCAAGGCCGACGAATACATCGCCACCCACCCGTAGGAACGCGCCATGACTCCCGTACGAACGCGCGGCGGCTCCGGACCAACGTGCCGCGGCCCCGTAGGAACGCACCGACTCGGTAGGAACGTGCAATGACTGACAACGGCAGCCGTGGCCTGGTCGTTCGGGGTGTGTCCAAGCGCTTCGGCGCGACCCAGGCGCTCGACCACATCGACCTCGACGTACGCCCGGGGGAGGTCGTGGCCCTGCTGGGCGAGAACGGCGCGGGCAAGTCGACGCTCTCCAACGTGATCGCCGGGACGTTCCCGTCCGACACCGGCGACATGACGTGGAACGGCGAGCCCTACGCGCCGGGTTCGCCCGGCGAGGCGATCAGCCAGGGCATCGGGCTCATCCACCAGGAGATGCGGCTGTTGCCGGATCTGTCGGTGGCGGAGAACGTCTTCGTCGGGCGCCTCCTCCAGCGCGGCGGCAGGATCGATCGTGCGGAGATGAACCGGCGGGCCAGCCAGCAGCTCACAAGGCTCGGGCTGGACATCCCGCCGACCCGGCTCGTCCGGACCCTGCGCGTCGCCGAACAGCAGCAGGTCGAGATCGCCAAGGCGCTCACGCTGAACGCCCGGCTGCTCATCCTGGACGAGCCCACCGCCGCGCTCGGCTCCGACGAGACCGATCATCTCTTCGAACGGATCGAGGCCCTCAAAGGCGAGGGCATGGCGTTCATCTACATCAGCCACCGGCTGGAGGAGATCACCCGCATCTGCGACCGCATCGTGGTGATGCGCGACGGCCAGCGAGTCGCCTCGCACGACACCGCCCACGTTCCGGTGGCCCAGCTCGTGGAGGAGATGGTCGGCCGCAGCATCGAACGGATCTTCCCCGACACCGGGGCGCCGCGCGAACGCGCCGTTCTGCGCGTGGACGAGCTCACGGCCGCCAACGGGACGTTCCAGGACGTCTCGTTCGACGTCCATGAGGGCGAGATCCTCGGGATCGCGGGCATCGTCGGAGCCGGCCGCACCGAACTCGTCCGGGCGGTCGCCGGAGTCGACCCGGTCAAGACGGGCACGGTCTCGGTGGAGGGCGACGTGCTGAGGCTGCGCGGGCCGCGCGACGCCATCGACGCCGGGGTCGTGCTCGTTCCCGAGGACCGCAAGAACCAGGGCGCCGTCCTCGACCTGTCCATCGGCGACAACGTCGCGCTGCCCAATCTGGACCGCGTCGCCACGCGCGGCTGGCTCACGCCGCAGCGCGTGGCCTCCGCCGCCAGCGCCGCGATCACCGAGATGGGCATCAGGGGACGGCCGTCCCAGCCGGTGAGCACCCTGTCGGGCGGCAACCAGCAGAAGGTCGTCATCGCCAAGTGGCTGGCGCGGCGGCCCAAGGTCGTGATCCTGGACGAGCCCACCCGCGGCATCGACGTCGGTGCCCGGGCCGCCATCTACGAGGTGATCGCCGACCTCGCCCGTTCGGGGATGGCGGTGATCGTCGTCAGCTCCGACCTCGACGAGGTGCTGGGCCTGTCGCACCGCGTCCTGGTGCTCAGCCGAGGACGGCTGCGGGGCATTCTGGCCGGGGCGGAAGCCACCGACACCGCCGTCATGCGGCTGGCCACGGCATGATGCTCAGTGCCGGAACGTCCGCGCCGGCCCACAGTCCGAAAGGCCACGATGACCAGCATCCGCCGCGCCACCCGCATGGCGACCACCGACGAGCAGTTGCGCCTGATGACCCGGGTCGCCCGCATGTACCACGAGCGGGGGATGCGCCAGCCGCAGATCGCCGAGGAGCTGCGCATCTCCCAGCCGCGGGTGTCCCGATTGCTCAAGCAGGCCGTCGAGCTGGGCATCGTCCGGACCATCGTCGTACCGCCCGCCGGGGTCTTCACCGATCTGGAGGAGGCGGTGCAGAACCGGTACGGGCTCCGTGACATGGCCATCGTCGACGTGGAGGGCGAGGGCGAGGAGGTCCTGCCCGCCCTCGGCGCCGCCACCGCCGTCTACCTGGAGACCACCCTCATGGAGGGTGACCGGGTCGGCATCTCCTCCTGGAGCGCGACGCTGCTCGCCACCGTGGAGGCCATGCGTTCCAAACCCGGCGGGCGGTTCTTGGAGCAGGTCGTGCAGCTTGTCGGCGGCGTCGGCGACCCCAAAGTGCAGGTGCAGGCTACGCGCCTGATGGGCCGCCTCGCCGACATCACCGGCGCCGAGCCCATCTTCATCTCCGCGCCCGGTGTCGTCGGCAACCGCGCGGCCCGTGACGCGATCGTCGCAGATCCCAAGGTCGCCGACGTCATCGCGTCCTGGGACCGGCTGACCGTCGCGCTCGTCGGCATCGGCAGCCTGGAGCCGTCCCCGCTGCTGCGCGAGAGCGGCAACATCTTCTCGGCCGAGGAACAAGAAGAGCTGCGGCGCCTCGGCGGCGTGGGCGACATCAGCCTGCACTTCTTCGACGAGGACGGCACACTGCTGAACACCGACCTGGACGAACGCGTCATCGGGATCGCGCCCGGAACGTTCCGCGGCATCCCGCGCCGCATCGGCGTCGCCGGCGGCCACCGCAAGTACGCCGCGATCCGCGCCGCCCTGCGCGGCGGCTGGATCGACGTCCTCATCACCGACTTGGGCGTGGCCCGGCGCCTCGCCGACGAACCCGACAGGAGCACCCCGTGACCGCACCCTCGTTCCGCCTCGACGACCGGGTCGCCCTCGTGACCGGCGCCGGATCGGGCATCGGCCGGCGCCTGGCGATCGCCCTCGCCGAGATGGGCGCCGACGTCGCCTGCCTGGACCTGCCCGGTGCCGACCTGGACGTGGCCGTCGAGGCCATCGAGAAAGCGGGCCGGCACGCAGTGGCGTTCCACGGCGACGTCACCCAGGCCACCGACCTCGACGAGGCCGTAAGCCTGGCCGAACGTTCCCTCGGCCCCTTGCGCCTGGCAGTCAACGCCGCTGGGATCGCCAACGCGGCGCCCGCAGAGGACATGTCCCTCTCCCAGTGGCAGAAGGTCATCGACGTGAACCTCACCGGCGTCTTCCTCTCCTGCCAAGCCGAAGGCCGAGCCCTCCTCCGCAACGGCGGCGGCTCCATCGTCAACATCGCGTCGATGTCCGGAACGATCGCCAACCGCGGCCTCACCCAGGCGCACTACAACGCTTCCAAGGCCGCTGTCATGCACCTGTCGAAGAGCCTCGCCACCGAATGGGCCACCCGCGGCGTCCGCGTCAACAGCATCAGCCCCGGCTACACCGCCACCCCCATGAACCTCCGCCCTGAAGTCGCCGACCGCGTCGAACGCTTCGAGTCCGAAACCCCCATGGCACGCATGGCCACCGTCGACGAGATCGCCGGCCCCACCATCTTCCTGCTAAGCGACGCCGCCTCCTTCGTCACCGGCACAGACCTCCTGGTGGACGGCGGCTTCGTAGCCTGGTGACCCGCGCCCCGACGTGACGTCGCCGGGGCGGTGTGGTGGGCGTGGTGTTCGCGTGTCAGTACTTGGGTGCGCAGCGGAAGTTGGCGGCGTCGTTGGCGGCGCCGTGGCCCGTGTAGCGGGGGACGGCGGGCCAGCGGCACAGCGGCCGGGTCATGTCGCCGTTGCGGCCGAGTAGGGTGTCGGGGGCCTTGCCCTTCTCCACCCAGGTCACCAGTGCGGCGAGGGGGTCGGCCGGGGCGGCGCCGGGGCCGCCGGCGCAGTGGTCGACGCTGGGGGCCATGAAGAGCCGGGCGAATCGTTCGGTGCGGTGCGGTCCGCCCATCGTGGCGGCGACGCGCTGGTAGTAGTCGATGGTGCCCTGCGGGAAGATCAGCTGGTCGGCCCAGCCGTGCCACATGATGAGCTTGCCGCCTGCGTCGCGGTAGGCGCGCAGGTTGGGGTCGTCGGTGCCGAGCACGTCGTGGTACTCGGCGCGGGACTGGTCGAAGTAGGCGGGGAGGCCGGCCGTGGTCACGCTGCGCCAGTCGAAGGCGGGGTCCTTGGCCAGCCACCATTTAAACCACTCGACTGTGATCGGGAACGGTGTCGGTTCCAGATCGGCGGTGCTTCCGGCAAGCCCCGCGAACTTCGTCCCGGGCGTCAGCCCGTACCAGAGGAACGAGCCGTCTTTGCGGCGCGGTCCCTGCCATATGCGTTTGACGACGGCGGCGTCCCGGGCGGTGATGGTGCCGCACGGGGTCTTCGTGCCGATCAGCGCCGAGGGATCGAAGCGGCAGTTCCGGGGGTCCATGATCTGGTCGGTGACGCCGTCTGCGGGGTCGCAGGCGGCGGTCACGGCCTGGTTGATCGCGTCGAACGTGCACGGGGAGATCACGTTCCCCATCTCCCGCATCACGACCTGGGGCCACAGTTGGGCGGGGTGGAACCGGTCCCAGTTGATGGCGGGTGCGGCCGAGAGGATGCCGTCGTAGTCCCGCGGGTGGCGCTGGGCCTCCATCAGGCCCTGCCGTCCGCCGGTGGAGCAGCCGTTCCAGTACGAGTAGGCGGGCTGACGCCCGTAGTAGGCGCGGGTCACCGCCTTGCCCTTGATGGTCAGTTCGTGGAGGGAGCGGTAGGCGAAGTCCTTGATCTGGTTCCACTTCATTCCGGTGGGTGACCATGCCCAGTCGCCTGTCAGCGGGGTTCCGGTGTGTCCGGTGTCGGTGGACGCCGCTGCGTAGCCTGCCTTGGCGGCGGAGTCGGGGGGTGTGAGGACGCCGGCGAAGCCCCCACCTCCAACGCCCTGGAAGCGCCCGTTCCAGGAGTGCACAGGCATGGAGATCGCAATGTTGATGCTCTCGGGGACTCGCAGGGTGACGCGGCAGATCGCCGGGGTGGTGGAGGTCTGCTCGGCGCTGGTGACCCGGGTCCCGTCGGTGAAGGTCAGCCGGGCCAGGCCGGCGCAGGATCGGGCCGGCTCGCCTGGCCGCGCGGCGGCGGCAGAGCGGCCCGCCGGTGCAAGGCCTGTCAGGCCTGCCGTCACGACAAGGGTGGCCAGGACGGAAGTCCATGATCTGGCGGTGGGGCGGGACGGTCTCATGAAGGGGGTTCCTCTCCCGGGTCTTGGTGGGCTCGCGCGGCCGGTCAGCCGACGCCGAGGAGGGCGTGGGCCCGGTCGCGGTCGCGGCGGAAGTCGGTGGTGGTGCTTCGGTGCACGATGCGTCCCTTCTGCATGACGGCGACCTGGTCGGCGAGGCGGAACGCCAGGTGAAGATCCTGTTCGACGAGGACGACGGCGATGCCCTCGGCGCGCAGGCCCTCCAGTACCTCGGCGACCTGGTGGACGACGGCGGGCGCCAGTCCGTCGGACGGCTCGTCCAGCAGAAGCAGCCGCGGCTTGCGCAGCAGCGCCCGCCCGATGGCCAGCATCTGCTGCTCCCCGCCCGACAGCTCGTCGCCGCGATTGCCACGGCGTTCGGCCAGACGGGGCATCAGCTCGTAGATCCGCGCCGGTGTCCACGCACCACGGCGGTGGCCTTTGGCGGCGATGCGCAGGTTCTCCTCAACGGTCAGCGGCGCGAAAACCCGACGGCCCTGGGGGACGATGGCGACACCGCTGCGAGCGACGGCGTGCGCGGCCTGCCCGGCGAGTTCCCGGTCGCCCAGGAGGATGCTGCCGGAGTACGGCTTGAGCATCCCCATCACCGTGTGGATGAACGTGGTCTTGCCGACGCCGTTGCGGCCGAGCAGCGCCACGACGCCGCCCGCTGGGACGGTGAAGTCGACGCCGTCGAGCACGGTGGTGCCCGCGTAGCCGGCGCGCAGGTCGCGCACGGTGAGCAGGGCGCTCGTCGGTTCGGTCATCGCGGTCCTCCGGCGTCGATGAACAGGTCCTCGGTCCGGGCCGCGCCCAGGTAGGCGCGCTGCACCGCCTCGTCGGCGCGGATCTCCTCCGGCGTCCCGGAGGCCAACACACGCCCCAGGTGCAGGACAGTGATGTGGTCGGCCAAGCGGAACACCACGTCAAGGTCGTGCTCGACGACGACGATGGTCAGCGTCTCGGGAAGCCCTTCCAGCAGAGCCACGAACCGTTCGGTCTCGGCCGCCGACATTCCCGCCGTGGGTTCGTCGAACATCACGAGGGTGGGCTCGGCGGCCAGGACCATCGCGACCTCCAGTTGCCGCCGCTCGCCGTGGGACAACGCGGCCACCTTCTCCTGCGCCCGCCCCGCCAGGCCGACGGCGTCCAGGTGACGGAACGCCTCGTCCTGGACGCGGCGGAAACGCCGCGCGGCTCGGTCGAGGCGGTGCGCCACGCGGCAGACGCGCTGGGTGGCCAGGGCGACGTTGTCCAGCACCGAGCAGCCGAGGAACAGGCTGGCGTGCTGGTAGGTGCGCAGCATGCCGCGCCGGGCCCGTTCCGCTTCCGGCAGCGAGGTGACGTCCTGCCCCTGGAACAGGATGTGCCCGGAGGAGGCGCGCAGCGTCCCGGCCACGGTGGCGAACAGCGTTGATTTGCCGGCGCCGTTGGGACCGATGAGCGCGTGCCGCCGGCCCTTGGCCACCTCCAGGTCGACGTGGTCGACGGCGGTGAGTGAGCCGTAGGAGCGGGTCAGCCCCTGCAGTTGCAGAACGGGTGTCATGACGCGGTCTCCTTACGGCGGCGGACGCCGGTGATGCCCGCGAGGCCGCGCGGCATCAGGAAGACGACGGCGATGAACACCGCGCCCAGCACGAGCGGGCCGTGGCCGCCCACGTAGGTCGACAGGTTGTCGCGTACCAGCAGGACCAGGGCCGCGCCCAGGCACGGGCCCCACAGGCTGCCCGATCCGCCGATGACCACGCTGAGCAGGGCCAGCGCCGCGACCTCGAAGCCCATGTCGCCGGGGGAGACGAACCGGGCTTGGGCGGCCCACAGCGCACCGCCGACCCCGGCGACGGCTCCCGCCAGGCAGAAAGCGCCGTAGCGGGCGAGTGCGGGACGGTAGCCGAGCGCCCGCATCCGGGACTCGTTGTCGCGGATGCCGCGCAGCGTCCGCCCGTAGGGGGAACGCACGACCAGGGCGACGGCGGCGAGCACGGCGATCGCCACGGCCAGCACCCACCAGTAGACGAGGCCGGCGGCAAGCAGCGACGGGCCGCCGAACAGGCTGATCGGTGGCATCCCGGCCAGGCCGTTGCTGCCGCCCACCGCCTTCCAGGTGTCGGCGACCTGATGCACCGATTCACCGATCGCCAACGTCAGCATCAGGAAGACGATGCCGCGGGCACGCACCGCGATCCATCCGGTGACGGCCGCTGCGACCAGGCCCATCGCCAGGGCGGCGAGCGTCTGCACAAGGGCGTCAGGGGTGATGTGGATGCCGACCAGCACGGCGGTGTACGCGCCGACGCCGAAGTAGGCGGCCTGCCCCAGCGCGGGAAGCCCGGTGACCCCGGTCAGCAGGTCGACGCTGAGCACCAGCACCGCGAAGGCGAGCATCCGCGTCATGGTCGTCACCGGGTAGGGGCCCAGCATCAACGGCGCCGCGACCAGGATCGCGACGACCGCGACCATGATCACGGCCCTGCGGGGAGCCGGGCGGGCAGCGCCGCGGCCGGTCTCGCTTTCGCTCGCTCCGGGCGGGGACGCGGTGGTCTCCATCGTTGCCACGCCTTCCTGTATCGCCTTCATGCCGGCACCCCCGTCCGTGCGGGCAGCAGACCCGCCGGGCGCAACAGCAGCACCAGCGCCATCGCCGCGAAAAGGAAGAAGGAGGCGTACTCGGGCAGAAGCGCGGTGCCCAGAGCCTGCACCTGCCCGATCAGCACGGCGCCCAGCAGCGCGCCGCGGACCGAACCCAGGCCGCCGACGACCACCACGACCAGCGCCAGCAGCATCACCTCGTCGTCCAATCCGGGTGCGGCGCCCAGGATCGGGCCGGCCAGCACCCCGCCGACCGCCGCCAGCGCCGCCCCGCCGGCGAACACCCCGACCAGCACCCGGCCGGTGTTGATGCCCAGCGCCGAGACCATGGCACGGTCGGCCACAGTGGCCCTGATCACCGAGCCCAGCGCGCTGCGTTCCACCAGCAGATACACCGCCGCCGCCAAAGCGACACCGAAAGCGATCACCAGCAGCCGGTACACCGGATACGTCTCGCCGAGCACGTTGACGCCGCCGCCGACCATGGCGGGGGTGCCGATCGACTGCACGTCGTTGCCGAAGGCCACCGACAGCAGTTCGGTGACCACCAGGGCAATGCCCAGCGTGAGCAGGGCCTGGTCGAGGTGGTGCGGCGTGGCCCGGGTCAACCCGGCCAGCGCACCTCCCAGGACGGCCCCCGCCACCGCGGCGACGAGCACCGCCAGGACGAAGGCCGCCAGGCCACCGGTGTCGGCTACAAGAGCCACCGCGACGTATGCGCCGACCAGGTAGATCGCGCCGTGGGCCAGGTTGAGGACGTCCATCATCCCGAACACCAGCGACAGGCCCAGCGCGATCGCGAACAGCAGGGAACCCATCGCCAGCCCGTTGAGAATGCTCACCAGGTAAGTTGCCATTCCGGGCCCGCTCAGCCGAGGTCGCCGATGACGGCGTTGACGAACGTGCCGCCGCTGGACTTGACCTCGCGCAGGTAGAACTTCTGCTGGACGTTGTGGTCGGCGTCGAAGCTCCACTGGCCCCGCGGGCTGTCGATCGGCCCGACGCCGCCCAGCGCCTTGACCAGCTCCTCACCGCCGGTGCCGGACGCCTTGGCCAGCGCCTTGTCGAGCACGGCGGCGGCGTCATAGGCCTGCACGGCGAAGACGGTGGGCGGCTCGTTGAACTTCTTGCGGTAGCCGTCCACGAACTCCTTGTTGCGCGGGTTGTCCAGTTCGGTGGAGTAGTGCAGAGAGGTCTTCACCCCGACCGCGGTCTGGCCTTGTGCGGCCAGCACCCCGCCCTCGGTGAGGAAACCGGGGCCGTACAGCGGCGTCTTGCCGGCCAGCCCGAACTGCTTGTACTGCTTGACGAAGCTCACCGCCTCCGCCCCGCTGTAGAAGGTGTAGACGGCCTTGGCGTCGGAGGCGCGGATCGTCGACAGGTACGGCTGGAAGTCCTGCGTCTTGCCGAACGGCGTGTACTTCTCGCCCGCCACCTTGCCTCCGGCCGCTTCGAAGGCCTTGCGGAACCCGGCGACCATCTCCCTGCCCGCGGCGTAATCGGGGGCGATCAGGTAGACCTTGCCCTTGACGTCCTTGGCGACCTCAGGCCCCAGCGCGCCGGAGACCTTGCCGTTGCTGAAGCTGGTGCGCCAGATGTACTCGGACTTGCGGGCGCCGGTGATGGCGTCGGCTCCGGCGTTAGCGACCAGCAGCGGCTTCTTGGACTCGTGGAAGAAGTCCCGCATCCCCAGCACGGTGGCCGAGTTGACCACCCCGACCACGGTGGTGACCTGGTCCTGGGTCACCAGTTTCTGCGCGGCCGGGACACCGGTCTGCGGACCCTCGCCTTCGTCGGCGGTGACCAGCTTGACGGTGCGCCCGCCCAGCTTGCCGCCGTGCTGGTCGAGGTAGAGCTGGAAGCCGTTGCGCATGTCCTCGCCGAGCGGCGCGTACACACCCGACAGCGGCACCAGCAGCCCGACCTTGACATCGCTGCCGGAGCTACCGCCGCCGGACTGGTCCAGGCTCGAGCCGCAGCCCGACAGCGCCAGGGCGCCGACGGCCAATCCGGCGATCGATCTGATGAGGGAGGAGACGGAGCGAACGCCCATGAGGACTCCTAGGGGGAGAGGTGGGCCCTGAATCTACATCTTCTAGTACGACCGTCAATAGTTTGTAGAAGATCTATTTACGGTATTTCCGCAGTACAGCACCAGGATCCTAGGAAGGTATCGGGCGCCGAAGATGCCAAAGCTTTCGACAGATGGAAGGTGATACCCCATGGTTTTGCGACTGAGGCGTCCGTGTGTCCGGACGCAGGCAGGGATGCCGCGCCCTACGCCGACGCGGCTACGACGACGCGGCTACGACGACGCGGCTACGACGACGCGGCCACGACGGTCGCCGCCCTCCAGCGCTGGTGATCACAGCCGTGTACGGCTCGTTGCAGGGGGGCGAGGCGTACCCCGACAGGCTGTGCGAGCCGGTGTCGTGGTGGAGCCTTTACTGGGCCTGCCTGCTGATCCGCTCCCATTCGCGTGTCCCGGCGGGGAGCCACTTGGCGTGTTGCCGGTGGAAGAGCTTCGCGGCGCGAGCGCCGCTCCACCCAGCGGGCAGCAGTTCCGTGGGCAGTACGGGATCGATCAGCGGAAGCCGGCGCCAGGCATGCACGAGTTGCGTGAGCCGGACCAGCGGATCAGCGGACGGCTGACGTGTGAACGTCGCGAGGAACGCCTCGTACTCCCGCTCGACCTCATCGAGATCCCACGCCTGGCGCACGAGGGTCGGCAGGTCGCCGCCGGCAAGGTGCTCGGAGAGGAAGATCTGAGCATCGTCGTGCACCCCGGCTTCCCGCAGGACGAACTCGGCCTCCTTGACCCGGTCGGTGTGGGTGCTGATCCAGATTCCCGGCGCCGGGTTACCGAACCCCGCCCAACCCAGCCGGGTGCGCAGCAGGTCGCGGCCCGCCCGGTTGGTCTCGGCGGCCCGTGCCAGCACCACCAGCCATCGACGGTCCCACTCCGGCTGGGTCGCGGTGAAGCCGAAGATCCGCTGCGCGCCGAGATCGAGGAACTCCTCGAAGGCCGGGCTGAGCCGCCACCACACGTACCGTCCTTCACGCCTGGAGACGAGCCAGCCGTCCGCCGAGGCTCGGGTCAGAGCCTGCCGGCAGGCCTTCTCGTCAACACCGAGGCGGCCCAGCACATCGATGAAGGCCGACGTGGGCGCGGGTCGCCTGGCCCGGCGCACGTACTCACCGAGAACCGTGATCAACAGCCCGCGCGCCCCACCCGAGCCCGCGGCGTATCGACGCGACAGGACGAACCTCTCCGGAGAGGCGTTCCCGAATGGGGCTGTCGGCGCGCTGCTCTCCTGCGGCTCAGACATGCCCTCGCCGGTGACCGGCCATCTGATCGTGGGCGGGATCGGAGCGCATGCGGGCATTGTATTGCCGCTCGCAGGGCCACCCGATCACCAGCCGACGCGATCGCCGTGGGCTGGGCCGACCTCCTGGCCCGAACCCCGAGCCCGCACGCGGAGAACCTCTGTCCTTGGGTGGTACAGCCGTCGCCGTGGGAGGCGATGCCGATCTCAGCCCGGTTGAGCCCGTGCCTCCGGCTCCGACTATGCCTGCTCGTGGTTGGTGAGCCCGGCCGCTACGGCAGGGACGACTCCGTGGTGGGAACGAGGCGATCCCGTGCGAGCCGCGCCGCCTCGGCGACCTCCGTCTGAGGATGGTGGGCGACCATCGCCTCAAGGACGCGCACGTTCCACGGGTGGTCGACGTCACCGAAGAGAGAGATCAGTTTGGCCATCTTGTCGGGCTCCTGGTCGACGTACCCGAGCCGTTCGATCATCTCGGGCGCAGGTGTCCCGGCCTGCAGGCTCATCGCCGCCAGGTCGACGAGGGCCCAGGTGTTCGCGGCCCTGTCCGGCATAGGCACCTGCTCCTTCTCCTGCGCGGTCAGGAAGTTGTGGGCCAGCGCGCCGAGCTCATCATCCTCCACAAGCTCCACCAGAACGCGCCTACCGGTTTCCCCGAACGCGCCGTTCATCGTCCCGGCCAGCAGATCGAACCCGGCACGACGAGCGATCGGGCCCACCTCACGCAGTGCGCCCCGGATCTCCGCAGCGCCCGCCTCAACCGAACGCTTGGACAACCAGGCACGCACCTCCTCTGAGATGTGATCGACGCGATAGACGGAGAGCGCCTCCAACAGCGTGGTCGCATCGGCGCCGGCGTACGACCCGACCGCCGGGATCGTCAGCCCGCTCGCCTCTTCGAGCAAGGCGCGGCACACGAACCTGCCCAGCGGTGTGATCCGGACTCCCAGCCGATCCTGTTCAACGAGCCCTGCATGCGTGAGCAGGCCGACATGGATACGGACGCAGTCCCGGGCTTTGGGGTCGGGCGTCGGAGACAGGTGTTCGTGCGCGATCCGATCGTCCTGCGTGTACATGAAGACGAGCAGGTTGGTGCAGAGCCCGATCTCCTCGGCCTCCTCGTGTTCCGAGAGACTCCAGTGATCAAGCATGGCGATGAGGAACGTCTGCCACGCGTCCAGCGCCGCGTCGCCATCCGACCCCGTGACCGCGATCGCGCCAGGCCCGGGCCACGCGAGCGACCTCGTTCGATCGACATGCAGCATACCGGTCCGGACGAGCAGGTCCCAGAACCGCAGCGCCGCCCGCGTCTTCTCCTCCGACTGACGGACGGCCTCCTGGTCACTTTCGTCCAGCACACCGAGGAGCTCAGCGAAGCTCTCAATCGTGGGCTTGCCGTCCGTACCCACTTCGAAGCCCGAGCGAGCCCGTTCGATCTGTGACGCCACCACCCCATAAAGACCCGACCCCCGCACCGCGGCGACCAGCTCGTCCGTCCCCGCGATCCGGACCGCAGGAATGAGGAAACGAACGTCCTCCTGGCTGTCACTCAGATACGTCCGCCGAGGGGAGCGCTGCTCGATGGCGCGCCCTGCCAGCTCCTCGCGGATCCCGTGCGTAGACCTCACAAATCACGAAGCGTAGGCTAACGACCACACACAGGTCATGCTTTCCGCCTATCCAACCCCTCCGCAGCGCTGAACGACCCATCGGCCTCCGCGATGGCCACGATGGCGCCAAGGGCTACGCCTCTCTCCGCCACCCAACGTTCGTCACCATCCCGTTCCAGGCTCTGAGCTGGACGTGGGCAGCGCGAGACTCAGCTGTCGTCCGCTGCAGTCACGCCATCCGTCCGGCCAGCACCGTCCAGCAATGCGGCCATACGCGCCGCGTTGCGCTGGGAGTGGTCGGCGCAGCAGTTGTTGAAGATCACGTGTGTCGTCACGGCGTCCGCAGCCAGTTCCTCGATGCGGCGAGCCCATGCCTGCAGTTCGTCCTCGCTGTAAAGGTAGGCGAATTTGTCGTAGACACTGCGGCTGTCCCACCTGGCGCTGTGGCCGTGAAAGCGGACGACCACCAGATCGGATGTCGCTGCCAGCACCGGCGGCACCGAGGAGGGATGCCCTTGCGGCATGTCCACACCCACGTACGGCACGTCGTGCTGGGCCAGGAACTCCAGCGTCGTGGCCTCGTTCTCCTCGTTCAGCCAACTGTGATGGCGGAACTCCACGCAGATCCGCACGGGTGCGCAGCGCTCCTTCACCTCAAGGATGTAGGCCCGCGTCCGTTCGCCGAACGGGAACCAGCGCGGGAACTGGAACAGCACCGCCCCGAGTTTGCCCGCCTCGTACAGCGGCCACAGCGCGCTCAGAAACCGTTCCCACACTTCCTCGGCAACGTGATCGGGCACATCCTTGAGGTATACCGACTGCTTGGCCGGCACCAGCCCGCGCAAGTCCGTGTAGAGCGCGGCGACTCTCGTGGGGTGTTGTGTGAGCAGCGAGAACGCCTTGATGTTGAACGTGAAGCCGTCGGGCGTACGATCCCGCCACAAACACGCGGTCTGCTCCGCCGGCGGCGCGTAGTACGTCGCGTCCACCTCGACCAGCGGAAACTGGGTGGCGTAAAACCGCAGCCGATCCTCGGCGGTCTTGGCCGTAGGGGGATACCAACCCGATTCCAGCAACGTCTTATCGGTCCAGGAGGCAGTGCCAACCAAGATTTGACCCATGCCGGAAAGTCTAGAAACTCCCTTTACTTTGCCCGCCACAGTCAAGGAATTTGGTGCGACTGGCGTTCGACGCCATCACCGGCCGCCACCTGCCCAATGCCCTGGATGCCCGCAGGTGCAGCGCGTAGATCGCGGATGGATCGGCGAGCCGTTCCTCCTGGATGCGGCACCGCAGCGCGTCGCGCAGCCGGTCCGACTGGTCGCCGGTCCGACTTGTCGCGGGTCTGGAGCGGTTGGTGTCATGGGCTCGGTGCCGGGACGCAGGGCGGTACCGTCCCGCAAGCCTTCGGTGTAGGCGTTGTCCTGCTTGCGTTCAGAACGACTGCTCGATGCAATCGAGGCGCATTTCAAGGAAACATCCCTTGAGTCGGAAATCCTGCTCGAAGGTGAACCCGTACAGGGACAGCCTGCAGAGCCAGTGCGGTTGGGACTGGCGCGCATCCTCATACTGGACAGGGCCGCGGAGCCCGCATTCCGCGACGCCGTGTGGGCCGAACTGGTGGCCCGCGCGCAAAGTCACGAAGGGCAGTGGCAGCTCGCAGCGCTCTGGATGATGGTTCCGGGGTTCCGCGGAATCGTCAGCAAACTTTCTCGTGGCCTGATCACCGACCGTAAGGAAGTCGAAGCTGAGGTCGTCGCAGGCTTCCTCGAAGCGCTCCACAAGGCAGATGCGAACCGCCCCCGGCTTGGTACACACCTCTGGTGGGCGGCCTACCGTCACGGCTGTAAGGCACGCACGCACATGCTCCAGGAGATCCCCAGCGAGGAACTCGCTCTGTTCACCGCCCATCAGACCGGGCAGGACCATGAAACCCACCCGCTCATCGGCGCCGTGCATGAGGGCGTGCTGTCGACGAGCGAAGCGGACCTCATCAATCGCACCCGGCTTGAGGGAGAACGTCTCGGCGCGGTCGCCGAGAGAATGGGTCTGCAATATCAGGCATGTCACCGGCGCCGCGCCCGCGCCGAGGGGCGGTTGGCCGGCTACTTGCTCATCGACAACGCCACCGGTGCCCCGCCCACCGCTCTGAAGGGCGCCGTCGCCCGACGCCGCGCTGACGGCAAGGCAGGGCTGCAGACCCGGGGCGCCAGCCGATCGGATGACGCAGCGTGATCAACCAAGCCGCGCACGGAGAGGGCCTGTCGCGGGGGCGCCGCGGACACGTCAGGCCCGTGACCTTCCCCGAGCTCTTTGAACTCCCCACAGTGGTCGATCTAGCAACCGCTGGACGCGCGGTCGGGGTCAGCATCAATACGGCCTACAAGCTCGTCCACGCCGAGGCGTTCCCGTGCCCGGTCATGCGACTGGGATGGCGCTACAGGTTCCCACGGTGGCCCTCATGAGGGCCTTGCACATCGAGAGCCTTCCCATCTTCGACGAGGACGTCGAAGCGGGCTCTGACTTCGCCGCCCGGGTCGCCTGATCCAGGCCCTACTTCCTATCGGTGGCTCCGTCACGGTCACGCTATGGCCGTGACGGAGTCGTCGACGAGCTCGATCCTCACGGCGAGAGGTCCTTCACGATTGTGGGGAACACCGAACCCACGTCACCCTGCGGCGGAAGACCGCAGGTCACGCTATGGCCGCGAGTTACTGGTCCGCCCTTTGAGGACTCCACAGGTGGGAGGCTTCGCCTGTCAGCGGCCGGTCGATTGGCGGGCGAGCGAGAGGACGCCGGTGACCTGGACGCGGGTGAGACCGAGGTCGGCCCCGATCACAGCGAGGGTCTCCTCTTCCGAGGCGCTGAGCGGGCCGTCGGCGAAGGCGATCTCGGCGGCGGCGCCCAGGATGTTCTCGCGTGCCTCAGGCGCCAGCGCTCCGGCGGCGTTCGCGATCTCGACGCGGATCTGGTCGAACGGGCGAGACAGGTCGTAGTCCAGCGCCGCGTGATCATAGGCGTGGTCACCGGTCCGGCGGACGACGGCGACGGCGTGGTCGCGGGCTCCCGGGTGGGTGACATCACCCGAGCGCAGCGCCTGGGCGGCGGCCAGCCGCATGAGCAGGGCGGGCATCGAGGCGAGCTGGGCGGTGGTCGGCGCTTCCAGCACGCCCATGTTCCAGCGGCCCTTGCACGTGCCGCACTGAACGAACTCGCCACCGGTCTTGTTGAGCGGGATCACCGGAATGAAGAAGAGACTGAAGAAGTTGCGGCCCTGCCGACGCCGGTACTCGCGGTCGCCGCCGCAGTCAGGGCAGTGGAAGACCCCCTTGCTCAAGGTGAAGTACACGACCTGCAGCCCAAAGATAATCAAAACGTGCCTTTCTTTCGCTGAGGGCGGCCATCGTAGCGACAAACGATCAGAACGGCCCCTTCGTTTCCTGATCATCGCTAGGAGCCTCCTACGGGAGGCTGGCGACGTTGGATTGGAGCGCGCGGGACGGCTGGCTATTTTTCGGGGCAGAACACCGCTTTGACCGCCTGGTTGACGGCCGGGCTGACGGTCCCGGCGTTGGCCAGGCTCACCGTGGTGGATATGGCGAGCTGGTGGCGGCCATCGGCCGTTGTGAAGGTCACCGCGTTGAAGCCGGGCGCGCCGCCCGCGGACCCTTGCAGCACGGGCGCGCCGCCGCACAGGCCACCGGCCGGCGGCTGCGGCACGCCCTCGGGCGGGTCGGTGATCACCCGTTGGAGGGACGGCGGCAGCAGCTCACCTTGGGCGAACGCGCGGTGGAAGGCGGTGATGTCATGCGCGGTGGAGATCACTCCTCCGGCCGCGCCCCCGTAGCTGGCGTTGAACCGGTGCATGTCGCGCGGCCTGCCGTCGGCATCGGGGTGGTAGCCGTGCCCGTGCGGGCCCTTGATGCCCTCAGGGGGCCTTGTGGGCAGATAGGTGCGGTTCATCCCGAGCGGGACGAACAGGCGCCGGGCGAATTCGGCGGCCAGGGCGGTGCCGGTCACCTTCTCAATGATCATGCCCAGAAGTGTGTAGTTGGTGTTGGAGTAGAAGAACTTCTCTCCCGGTTCCCCCGTCCGAGGTTGGCCGCGTGAAATCCGCACCAGGTCGATCGGGCGGACATAGGTCGTGGTGTCGAAGATGTCGACCAACCCTGGGGTGAACCAGTTGGGGATGCCAGAGGTGTTGCGGATCAGCTGCCGTACGGTGATCTCACCGGCTCGCTCCACCAGGTCGTGGTTGGCCACTTCGGGCAGGATGTCGCTGAGCTTGTCCTCCAGGCCGAGCCTGCCTTCCTTGACCAGTTGCAGCACGACCGTGGCGGTCATCCCCTTGGTCTGGGATCCGATGCGGTAGCGCGAATCGGCGGGAATCGATCCGCCCCTGCCGCCCAGCAGACGAGTGCCGGCCGATCCCTGACCGACGCGCCGGCCATCGACGTATACCTGCCCGATGGCGCCCACCACCCCGGTAGTGCCCGCAAGGGTGTTCAACGCCTGCTGCACATTCCCCATCCGGTCTGGGCCGAAGCCGGTGCGAGCGGATGCGGCAGCAGTGGCAGGCACCGCGATGCTCAGCGTCACCATGCAGGCGAGCCCGGCGCGAGCCGTCGTCACACACTTCACGACAATGGTCCTTTCCTCGTCGAACGTGCGGAAGAGGACCTGTCAAAGCTCACGAAGCCCCCTCGCGCTGAGAGACGAGGGTCTTTGTAAACCAGCAGATGTTTCCCCATCGTTAACACCCGCCTCACCTGGCCTAGCCGCACTGAATCTGGTCTGCAGGCTCAGCCGATCGGGCGGCACCCGAACGGGTGGACGCTCGGGACAGCGCCTGGTGCCAAAGGCAGATGGCGGAGGGGTTGCTGACGCTAGCTGGCACGTCATTCCGCACGGTGAGCGATCCCGACGTTTGTCGGTGCTCCGGATTCATGGAGCTGGCTGTAAGGGCGACCACCCTGTGGGATACGTTGACTCGTCGTGCTGAATACGCGCCTCGATCTTGACCGGATCCGCATGGCTCGCCGTGTGATCGACCCGATGTTCCTGGACACTCCGCTGTTTCAGTGCGACGCCTTGGCACGTCCGCTTGGTTGTGCGGTGAGTATCAAACTGGAGACGGCCAACCCTGTCCGCAGCTTCAAGGCCCGGGGTACCGAGCTTGTCGCGAGCCAGCTGAGCGATCAGAGCCGGGGCGCTGCGGTGTGTGCCAGCGCCGGCAACCTTGGCCAGGCACTCGGTTGGTCAGGCCGCCGCCATGGCCTCGACGTGACGGTCGTGGCATCGCACCGGGCACCCGCCGCCAAACTTGATCGGATCCGCGCTCTAGGTGCGGCGCTGGAGTTGGTCGACGGCGACTTCGAGATGGCCCGGGAACGGGCGGCGAGCATCGCGCAGCAGCGCGGCATCCGGCTGGTCGAGGACAGCCTGGACATCGAAACCTGCGAGGGCGCGGCGACCATCGGCCTTGAACTCGCGCGCCAGGCGTCCTCCTTCGACGTGGTCCTGATCGCCCTGGGCGGCGGTGCGATGGCCACCGGCGTGGGCTATGTCTTGAAGGCTCTGGCGCCAGGAGTCGAGGTGATCTGCGTACAGCCCCAGGGCGCACCCGCGATGACCCGCTCCTGGCATGAGCGCCGTGTCATCACCACCGACTCCACCGACACCATCGCCGACGGCGTCGCCGGCCGATTCCCCATTCCCGCCGTTCTGGACGACCTGTTGAACGTGGCCGATGACGCCGTCCTGGTCCATGAGGCCTCGATCGTCGCGGGCATGCGGATGCTTCTGGAGCACGCGGGCCTGGTCGTCGAACCCTCAGCAGCCCTCGGCGTCGCTGCCGTCCTCGAAGACCCGGACCGCTTCGCCGATCGCCACGTGGTCAGCATCATCTGCGGCAGCAACGTCAACCTGGACGACTATCACCGCTGGGTCGGGCCCTGACCTCCCTGGGCAGCCGAGACGAAGCGGACCCGGCCGGTGGTGTGACCAGCCGGGTCCGCCGGGGCGGTCAGGGGGCGTTGACGAGCTGGTGGGGCGGCACCGTGACGGTGCGGGCGCCGGGCTTGCCGCTGAGGATGACCTTGCGGAGCGCGACGTTGTTCTTCAGGTCGGACTCGAAGAGCCGGCGGGCGGGGTTGGCGATCACCTGGATGTAGTAGGTCCCGTTCGGCAGGTTCGTCACGTCGAACGACTGGCCGGGCAGGTCCTGCGAGTAGGTGTCACCGCTGCCGACGTCCAGCACCTCGCGGACCGACAACGATGACAGGTCACCGCAGGCCGAGTGCAGATCGGTGTTTCCCGGCTTCCAGTTGGCGTTCTTGACCAGGTAGTTGATCGCGTCGGTGTTGGCCAGGCAGAACGCCTCCTTCTGGCTGCGTACGACCTCCTTCTTGTCGGCCTTGAGGAGCCGGTAGCTTGCGAAGTCGGTGAAGTGCCAGTGCTCGTGGCCGTCCCGGGCGTCCCACTCCATGGTGCCGGTCTTGGCGTGGCCGACTTGCTTGCCCTTGGCGTCGTAGAAGTACTGGTAGGCGTCCATGAGACCCTGCTTGACGCGGAAGCCGTCCACGACCAGCGGGGATGGACCCGCGTTCCAGACGTTGGCGCTGAAGGCGAGATAGTCCTTCTTCGTTGCCGCCGGGTGCCCGTCGCCGCGGCCGTCGGTGAGCTTGATGTTCCATGCCGGCAGGGAACGCAGGTCGGGCTTGGGTCCCTTGGGCACCACGTTGGGTCCGGTGGGCCGCGAAGCCGCCCTGAGCGTGGGCGCCGACTTGCGCGGATGCGGACGTTCGTCGTCCTGCCTCATACGTACCGTGACCCGTACGGTCCTTGGTTTCGCGGGGATCCCGAACAGATCCCGATAGGCCTTGTTGATGGTGACGGTGGCCGTGTACGTGCCGACCGCGAGTTTGACCGGCTTCTCGTTCTCGTCGCTTCTGGCGGGGATGGCCCAGCCGCGTTGGATGCCCCAGACCGACCCGAGCGTGAACGGATTGCCTGCGCAGCCCACCGGATACGGAGACGTCGACGGCCCGCCGGGCTCGGTCCGTGCGCCTTCACCGGCAGGGCAGATGGCCTGGTCGCGTTCAAGGACCTTCTTGCCCCGGGCGTCGGTCAGCGTGACGTGCAGGAACTTCTTCAGGCCGAGGAAATCGCCGACCATGCTGCGCGGCAGCGTCCGGGTGCGGACCTTGCCGCCCTGCCGGATGATCTGCGTCGCCACGACCGGGTCGCCGTACGACCTGCGCTTGACCTGGATCTCGAAAGGCGCACCAGTGGCGCCCAGGTACGTTCCGAGATAGAGCTCGACACCGCGTGAGTTCGGTGTGGTGTCGAGGGTCACCGTGTTGGAGGCGACCAGCAGGTGGAGACCCGGCTTGGAAGGCGCGGCCGTCGCCGCCTGCGTTCCGCCGGCCGCGAGCAGGAGCATTCCGGCGGCGAGAGTGAGGGAACCCGCCGGACGAAGGGAACGGATGATGGGAGTCCTCCAGGCACGTATTCGCGAGGAATCGCGGAACTTCGAGGGCAGGCGGGGATGCGGTCGCGGGCCGTTTCCATTGAGGAAGGGCAGCGGCCGCCTGAACTCCATGACATTCCTAAGATGTCCGGGAGGTCACAAATGGTTGCCTCGCACTAAAAAGTATTTGCACGAGTACAAGCCGTGATGTCGGCTGGTCAATCCGTCCTCTTGCGACCGCCATACCTTCAGCCCGTCATGTGGTTCAAAGCCTTCCGCTGACTTATCGCTCGATTAATATTGCTAATTGATCGACGACCTGGCCGGGGCAGGGCAGCCAAACAAAGTTCGGCGCCTACAGGCCGATTGGCCATCCAAAAAAACGATCTTCCAGCTTCACGGCCGCCTTCGCCCAGCGCCAGCGTTGACCAGCGCACGGCGCCACCACTCGCGATTCTGGAGTCTGGTCTACCTGCTCCGCATTTTCGACTGAACGGCTCGCAAACGCGGCTGACACATGCACATCACGCTTTCCGACCTCACCCCGCCACAGCGAAGCGAATCGAGCTTGTGCCGAAGTCGGCCGCTCCACCCACGTTTCGGCTTCCAGTGTGGGCGCGTATCCGGCGGCGCGGAGGGCCTCAAGCGTCGCGGCGACAGGGTTTGGTACTGATCACGACCGTGGGCGCGATGCGGCGTAGCGCCAGCTTGCGCAGCGAGCGGTGCCCCGCGAGCTCCTTGATCAGCGCTGTCCAGGACCTGCAGGAACTGGTGCACGCGGCGGCTGGCAACCGCCCGATGACGTCGTTCTCTGCCTTCAGTTCTGCCAATCGCCTTAGCTCTGCCAGTCGCCGACTCCGCTCCAGATAATCTCCAGCCAGCTGCTCTCCGTCCGGTCCGTGCGCCTGCCGAAGGCTTCGTGGGCCTGGCGCATAAGGCTGGTGCCGCCGGCCTCGTGCAGCCGTTCACCGATTTCCACAACACGTGCCCTGGCCGGGCTCCCGGGGTCGGGTGGCCGGGACCTGCGGGTCTCGATCCCCCAATCGGTGAAGATCATGAGGAGCTCCAGGCTCGCCTCCTCCGGGCGTAGGTCCCGTAGGGATTGTGTAGCCGCCTCGGACCAGTCGGGGTGGGCGCAGGCGCTATCGAGGGCCGCGCGGGCGTCGGCGAGGTCATCGGCCTCGGCTTTGAGCAGGCCAAGGGCGAACGCGGCGGCGGGATCGGCAGGAGACGCGTCGCGGTGGAGCTGGGCGCGCAGGAGCGCACCTACGCGCAGGGGTCGACCCGAGTCGCTGGTAGAGAAGTGGCCCTCATCCTGCACCTCGCCGTTGGGCATACGGACGTGTGCGGTGGTGACCCACCGTTCGTCGAAATGACGCACGACCAGGTCGCTGTCGATGGCATCGGTGACGAACGGCGGCGGGTCGGCTGCTTCGCTCAGGACGTGCAGGCGGGAGCAGCATCCGACGAGGTGGACGATCAGCCTGCGCTCCTCGTCCAGCATTCGTCCGTTGCCCAGGCTGATGGAGAGCCAGAACGCCAGGAGGAACCACGCCTGGTCGAGGAGGTCCGGCAGATCCGCCCCGGCTCCAGTCTCCTCGATCGAGCGAGCCCCGGAGAGTACGCGTGTGGCCGCCGCCAGATGAAGGTGCGGGTTGATGCCGCGTTCGTCAAGCCGGGACAGCATGGCCAGGTTCCCGAAACCCTCCTCTTCTAGCTGTACCGCCGGTTGTGCCGGGTCATCGACCGATGTCAGGCGACCAGCCCGGACCACCAGGCCGTGGCGAGGAGCCGGCGGCACGTCGCCGCCAACGGCTTCCTGGACGGTCGTGTACAGCCGGTCGGCGTAGCCGCGCACGATCTCGGTGGCGAGGAACGCGCCGGCCCGCTGGGCGCGGACCAGGTCGTCGGTCATGGGCGGCAGCAACGTGACGTACGGACCGGAGCGGAGCGGGAACCGCTCCACCAGTTCGGGAATGTCTCTCGGGATCTGCCCAGGGTTCCCCCGGGCAGGCCCAGGGCCAGCCGCCGAGTCACCGGTCACGTCCGTGGGCGACTCTGCCCGCCCCACGGGCTTGCGGTTCTTCTTCTGGAAGCGCTCGAGCCACTTCATGTTGCCAATCATGGCCTAGTCCGGCGATCTAGCTACCGATCGGGAAGGTTCGCCGGGTTGGGCGGAACATGATTGTTGGGTCAGGGGCGTGCCCGGTTCCGGGCTTGTTCGATCTCGTTGATGTGGGTTTCCGTCCACTGTCGGAGGGCGGTGATGGGTTCGGCCAGACTGCGGCCGAGCGGCGTGAGGTCGTATTCGACCCGGGGCGGGATGGTGGGGTGGACGGTGCGGGTGACGAACCCGTCGGCTTCGAGGCTGCGGAGCGTCTGGGTGAGCATTTTCTGCGAGACGCCATCGATGCGCCGGCGCAGGTCGGTGTAGCGCATGGTGCCCTCCAGGAGGGCATCGACGATCAGGACCGTCCACTTACCTGCGATGTGGTCGAGGATCTGGCGGGTCGGGCACTTCGCCGAGAAGGCATCGGCCGGCAGTCCGGAGGACTCCACAATGGTCTCCATGTAGAGAGAGTAGGGCACTAATAGGTGCCCTCTTCCCGATGGGGAGTCACTCTCCGATAGTTAGTTGCATGACACACCACACCATGTCTGTTGCAGAAGCGATCCGCACCCGCCGCACCGTCCGCCACTACCGGCCTGATCCGATCCCCGCGGCCGCCGTCGACGTACTCCTGGATCTCGCCATTGAGGCACCCACCAGTTGGAATCTGCAGGACCGGTCGATCGTTGCCGTCACCGGAGAAGAGGGCCGCGAGGATCTGGCCTGGGCTACCGGTGGGCAGCCCCAGCCGCAGGAGGCGCCGCTCATGCTGGTCTTCGTCGCCGAACCACTGTCGTGGCGGGATGACCACAGCGACGTCTATGACCAAGCACGCCACAACCGAGCGTGGAGCGAGGAGTTCGTCACGATGTTCTCCGCGGCATCGCACGCATTCCAGGAAGACCTTGAGGAACGTGGCCTGCTGCGGGAGTACGCGGTCAAGGACGCCATGATCGCGGCCACCTACGTGATGCTCGCCGCGACGGAGATGGGGCTGGCCACCTCGCCGATGAACGGCTGGGACGAGGCCCGGGTGAAGAAGGCGATCGGCATCGGTGATCGCGACGACCTGGCCATCGCACTGCTGATGTCCGTCGGCTATCCGGCGGAGAAGCGACGCCACCCCGGCCGCCGCGCCCCGGAACACAACGTCTTCCGCGAAGTCTACGGATCGACCAGGGATGCCTCTCCCGCTGCGTGAGTGATCAGGCTGCGGCCTTCGTGCGCCGCTGGCCCCATTCGTGCGCCCGCTGGCCCCAGCGGATCCCCTTCTCGCTACGGATGCGTGCGCGCTCGCGACGCTGGGCGGCAAGAACTGCTTCGTAGTCTCGAGCGCCCATTCGCCACGGGCGTGCCTTGTACCGCGCGATCATTCGGTTGGCGTTGCTTAGAATGTGCGCCTGCGGCGGGAGGAAACGTGACGGGATGGCGTAGCTGGCAGGCCGACAGCGAGGAAATGGCGTGGTTGACCGCCACCCGCCGTGATCCCGAGGCCGCCGCGTCCATTGAGGCGGCCTGGCGCGACGGCGACCAGATCGGCGACGCCAAATCGGCCCGTCATCTGGGATGGCTGTTGTATGAGCGCGGCGACCTTGAGGGGGCGTTGGAGGCGTTCCAGCGAGGCGATCAGCGAGGTGATCCTGAGTGCGCGAGCCGGCTGGGGTTCATGCTCAGAGCGCGGGGAGATCACAAAGGTGCTGACGCGGCGTTCCGCCGTGCCCAGGCAGGCTGGCGGCATGGCGACGCGGAGGCGGCCTACCACATCGGGGAGGGCCTGTTCATGGACGGTGACCTGGCCGGCGCGCTGGCGGCGTGGGAGTACGCCGATGAACAGGGCTCCGCGGTTGCCGCTAGAAGAATCGGCCAATACTTGTCAGAGGAGCGGGGACATGACGACGCCATGCCCCGCGATGCAGTGGGAGCCGCGTCCGCGTTCAAGCGCGCTGACGAACGCGGTGACGCCGACGGCGCCTGCAACGTCGGTTACGCGCTTGAGAAGAAGGGCGATATCGCCGGTGCCCGCTCAGCCTTTGAGCGTGCGGTGGACCGAGGTCACGATCACGCACCGTTCGGACTGGCGCGCATGCTGGAAAAACTGGGAGATCTCGTCGGCGCCGAATCTGCCTTGCGGATGGGCATTCAGAGAACCGAACACCTCAGCTCCATGAACCTCTGGAGCCCGCTTTACGATCTGGCCAAGTTTCTCGAAAGGCATGGCGATCTGGACGGCGCCGAGGCCGCCCTCCGTCAAGCAGCCGAACGAGAAGCTCCCAGCGCGTCCTTCATGTTGAAGAGATTCCTAGAACGGAACCACCGAGAGTAACCATGCGCCACCAAGGTCGATCTTCTTGATCCCCCTTCTTGATCCCCGCATCGCGAATCGGTGCCGATGGCCCATCACAATGCGAGGAACAGCAGAAGGCCGGCGACGACCGATCCGAGGATCGCCCCGCCGTAGCAGAACGTGTTGATCAGCTTGTTGAGATGCTTGAGCTGCAGCCCGTCGTACAAGGTGTAGCGGAAGCGATGCGCCCAGTGGAAAAGGGACAGTACGCAGAGAAAGAACAACGCGACCCGGGCGAACGGATTGCGGAGAAGGGCGAGCAGGTCCCCGTGGTCCGGCGGCGACATCCATCCCAGCGGGAACGCCAAGCCGAACAGCAGCACCAGAACCGGCATCAGCAGCGCCGCCACCGCGCCACCGGCACTGAAGAGCAGCCACAGGAACGGTTCGGGAGATCGCCTCGCCGCCATCTCATCCCTCCATGCCGCCATCTCAGCCCTCCATGACGAGCCAGACCGCCAGTGCGGACGCCACCGCCCAGGCGAGGTAGAGGGAGGCGAGGATCCAGCCGTGCGGTACCCGCCTGCCGCGCAGTCGGACCACCGCGGCTTTGGGGGTGAGGTTGAACCAGGTGATGGAGTGATACATCAGGAACAGGAACGCCACGACATTCACCGCCAGGACCCACGGCGTGGCGGACCAGTCCAGGAACCGCCCGTACTGCTCGGCGCCCCGATCGGCCGCGTTGACGAGCAGCAGCAGGTAGACCACGAACCACGCGACGAAGACGCTGCTCAGTTCTCGCAGGATGAAGGCGAGGTATGAGCGGCGCCGCAGCCACCAGAAGGTGGACATCCGCGGCCGGTACCAGCGGGGATGGAACTCGGTGTACGCGGGCCGCTCCCTCATCTCCCTCATCGCGCCCCTCGTGGCATCAAGAACGACCTGAGCGATTCAGCGGCGGCGGTCAATTTGTAGCGCTGGATGGCACCGGCCGGATCGACGTCCTTGGGGCAGGCCCGGGTGCATTCGCCGACGAACGTGCAGGCCCAGAACCCCTCGGGATCGGACAGTACGTCCCGTCTCTCGTCGGCGCCCTCGTCCCGTGAGTCGAGGTTGTAACGCTGGGCGAGGGCGATGGCCGCCGGTCCGACGAACCCCGGGTCGAGGCCGTAGACCGGGCAGGCCGAGTAGCAGAGCATGCAGTTGATGCACATGCTGAACTGCTTGTACTCCTCCATCTCGGCCGGGGTCTGCCGATGATCCCGCGCCGGAGACGGCTGGTCCTCCCCGATGATCCAGGGCTTGACCCTCGCCAGCTTGCGCATGAAGTCACCGGTCTCGACGACCAGGTCCCGGATGACGGGGAAGTTGGCCAGCGGCCCGACGCGGACGGGTCCCGGGGCGCAGTCGACCAGGAAGGTGGCGCAGGCCAGCTTCGGCTCGCCGTTCACGGTCATGCCGCAGCTGCCGCAGATCCCCATCCGGCAGGACCATCGGTAGGACAGCGTGGCGTCCACGTGGTCCTTGATGTGGATCAGGCCGTCGAGGACCGACCACTCCTTGCGCAGCGGTACCTCGTACTCCTGGACCGTGGGCTCGGTCTCCTGCTCCGGCCGGTACCGCGCGACCCGCAGAGTGATGTCATCGGTCATGGCGAGCCACCTCCCGTAGACCCGTAGACGCGTTCCCCGGGCGGCCAGCGGGTGATCGTCACGGGCAGGTACTCCACCCGGCATGAGCCGTCGGGATTCCTGTGGATCAGCGAGTGCGCCAGGAACCGCTGGTCGTCCCTGGCAGGGAAGTCGGTGCGCTGGTGGGCGCCGCGGGACTCCTCGCGTCCCAGCGCGCAGGCGACCATGGCCTCCGCCACCTCCAGCATGCAGGACAGCTCCAGGGCGCTGGTGAGCTGGGTGTTGAACGTCCGGCTGTGATCGTCCAGGGCGATGGAGGCGAACCGGTCGCGCAGTTCGCGCAGCGTGCCTGCGGCCTTGGCCAGCGACTCCCCATCGCGGTAGATGCCGGCGCGGCCCTCCATCGTGTGCTGCATCTCCTGGCGCAGATCCGCCAGGCTCTCGTGCCCGCCGTTCTTGAGCAGCAGGTCGCGTTCCAGCCGGTGGACCTCGTCGCGCGCCTGGGCCAGCACGGCGCGGCTCGCGTTCCCGGTGGCCTCGGCGGCGTACGCGGCGGCCGCCCGCCCCGCGCGGGCCCCGAAGACGAGCAGTTCCGGAAGGGAGTTGGAGCCCAGCCGGTTGGCGCCGTTGATGCTGACGCATGCAACCTCGCCGGCCGCGAACAGACCTTCCAGGGGTGTGGCACCGTCGATGTCGGTGTGCACCCCGCCCATCATGTAATGGACCACCGGACGTACCGGGATCAGCTCTGTGACCGGGTCGATGTTCTCGTACTTCAGGCACAGTTCCCGGACGAAGGGAAGCCGGGCGTCGATGATCTCCTGGTCGAGGTGGCGCAGGTCCAGGTGGACGACGGGCCCGTAGGGGGTCTCGATGGTACGGCCCTGCTCCGCCTCGTGGACGAACGCCTGCGACAGCCTGTCGCGCGGGCCCAGCTCCATGCTGCGCAGCACCGGCCCGGGTTCGGGTTTTCCCAGGTCGTAGTCCTGCAGGTAGCGGCGGCCCTCCCGGTTCAGCAGCCAGCCGCCCTCGGCCCTCGCGGCCTCGGTGATCAGGATCCCCGTGAACGGCAGGCCCGTCGGGTGGTACTGGACGAACTCCATGTCCTTGAGCGGGGCGCCCGCGCGGTACGCCAGGGCCATGGCGTCACCGGTCTTGATCCCCGCGTTCGTGGTGAAGGGATAGACCCGCCCGCACCCTCCGGTGCAGAGGATGATCGCCTTGGCGGCGATCGTGGCGATCCTGCCCGACATCAGCTCGATCGCGACGACCCCCTGTACCCGCCCGTCGTCGGTGAGCAGCTTGGTCACGAACCATTCGTCGTAACGCATGATCCGTTCGTACTTCAGGGTCGTCTGGAACAGCGTGTGGAGCAGGTGGAAGCCGGTCTTGTCGGCGGCGAACCACGTACGTTTGCGTTTCATGCCGCCGAACGCCCGTACGGCGACCCGCCCGTCCGTCTCCCGGCTCCACGGGCAGCCCCAGCGCTCCAGCCGGAGCAGTTCCCCCGGGGCCTCCGCGACGAACGCCTCGACGGCATCCTGATCGCACAGCCAGTCCCCGCCCGAGACGGTGTCGTAGGCGTGCTCGTCCAGGCTGTCGTCGGGCCCGATCACCGCGGCGGCCCCGCCCTCGGCGGACACGGTGTGGCTGCGCATCGGATAGACCTTGGAGACGACGGCGACATCCAGCCGGGGATCGGCCTCCGCGATGGCGATGGCCGCCCGCAGGCCCGCCCCGCCGCCCCCGACGATCACCACGTCGTGCCGGGTCAGATGCGAAGTCATTCGAAGGCGTCGAGATCGTCGGCCAGGAGCTTCCCGTCATGCCGGACGACCGTCCGGCGCGCACTGCCGTCGTGGTACTCGTGGCGGGTCCTGCGACAGCCGCACGAGTAGTAGACGTCATCGATGACCAGGCCCTGATCATCCATCTCGCGGTGGTGCCTCGCGTCCACGATCTTGCCGCACGGGGCCTTTTCCCTCGTGAAGGGAATGCTCATATCGCCCCCCTCTGGGTGTGATGCCTGCTCACTTCCCGATCGGGGGGGACGACCGGCCCTCTCCTCAATAGCCTCGCACTTCAGCGGCGTCGCGGCTAGTCCCGCCTCCGCATGTGGATCTTCAGCGGCGTCCGGGCGGTCCCGGCCCCCGGATGATCAGGAAGACGACCAGCAAGAGTCTGCCTCCCAGAGACGGCTCATTGTCGATTCTTCTTCGCTCTACCTCAGGAGGGTTCTCATAGGTCTGTCCGAAATAGGCCTGTCCGAACAGGACCGGAACCTGCAACCGCTCCGGCTCGTTTGACCGCACGCGGTGCAGTCCGCTGACCATCCGCCCGGATCGGTCCGAGAAGCGCTGGAGGAACGAAGATGGCGATCACGCTGAGCAAGGAAGACGGCGCAGCCGACCTGAGCGGCATCACCCACCTCATCGTTGGAGTCGCCTGGGATCCCTCCGCCGGCGCCTCCGGTGGGGTCCTTGGCCTGGCTCGGCGGAAGAAGGGTGTGGACCTCGACCTGATCGCAGTGTTGATGCAGGGTTCGGAACCGGTCAGATTCGCCGGCCTGGACTCGCTGGACCCGCTGGGCAACGGCTCGGTCAAACATTCCGGCGACGAGCAGACCGGCGCCGCCGAAGGCGACGACGAGACCGTCCAGGTCACCTTCGCCAACGTCCCGGCCGCGATCACCTCCATCGTCTTCATCGCCGCGGCCTTCAAGCGAGGCACCTCCTTCGACAAGGCCAACAACGTCGCGTTCAAGGTCTACGACGCCACTGGAGGAGCGAGCGAACAGGTCGCCGACATCTGGCCGTCCCTGCTCGGCACGGACAACGCCAACGCGATCTGCCGCGCCTTCCGCAACGGTCCCGGCTGGCAGCTCGAAGTCCTGAACCGCCAGGGGAAGATCAAGCAAGGCGACCGGCAGGCACTGATCAGGTTCGCCATGCAATGAGAATTCGCTATGCAATAAGAGGACGCTCCTGAGGTCAGAGTCGGGAAATCTCATAACTGGCGCTGGCACCCCCGCCTGCCCGCACCTGGGCGCCGACGTGCACGTCCCCGTCGGCGCCTGATGAGCTCACTGGACTGGTGGGAAAGCGGACGTGATCTACGGCCGCGCTGTCGCGCCGTCACGCCCGAATCGTGGGCTTGAAGCTCGTGGAGCCGGGGCCGCCCTGGTACTACTCATCTCGGGCGCTGGCCAGCCGTTCGGCGATGCGGATCAGGCGAGGGCAACGATGAAGCCCGGCAGCGATTTGGCCGCCGCCGTCTCCAGCCCTACGAGCGCGGCTTCGGCCCCGCCGTCGACCACCTCATCACCCTGCGCACGACGACGTGCGACTGCCCGAGTTCCAGCCGACCTCTGCGTCGACGCTGCCAGTTCCTGCTGCACCTGGCCCGGCACATGCACGAACTCAGCCCGTCCGACACCGCCCGGCTGTCCACCCTGACGCTCAACGTGCTGACCGCGGCGCTGGCAGGCGCGCTGGACGCCCAGAGCACGGTGCCATCCCACATCTGGCGGCGAGCGCTGATGGCCCAGATCCACGCGATCGCGGCCCGGTGGGGATTCACCAGCCCCGCCCATTTCAGCCAGGCCTTCCGCACCGCCTACGGCCTCTCCCCACGCCAGTTCCGACAGCAGTGCACAACAGTGCGCACAGACTAAAGACCTGTGCGCTCACCTGTAACGACAGACCCAGCCACAGCCTGCACCCTTTAAGTGAAGAAGGCATCCTCGACCACTCGGGCATGCCCTGTCGGGATCTCACTCAGAAGGGGAACTATGGCAACGCGACGACTGGCGACCAGGATCATCGTGCCTGCTGCACTCATGCTCGCGACGATCGCGCCTATGGGAGTGATCCCATCAGCGCAGGCTGGCCCCTCGCCGAAGCCGCTCTCAGCGGCAATCGCAGCACCATCGTCCGCCGTGGCTCCGGCGGCCGCACAAGCATGTAACAATCCTTGTAGCTGGCTTTCGGCGCCGTATGCACAGCAGGTAATGGCCCAAATGGTCGCGGACCAGCAGGCCATGAAGCTGAAAACTATCGGCTATACCGTCATAGCCAAGGGTACGAGGAAAGTAGAAGCCGCCAAATGGAGAGGGTACGTGCAGTACCGGGGGTAATTCCTCCGTTGACGTTAACGCCTCACACCAGCGAGAGGTCCTGGTCCTGCATCGGGCCAGTCGAGGGCTGCCACAGCGCTAACTTGGCGCTCGGACTTCACCGATGCAATTCGCTCTGACGATGTCGTTCCCGGCGTCGGCTTCGGGGGGTATCGCAGCTTCTCGTCCCCCTGGTGATGGCCGTGAGATGGCCCGCGCGACCGCCTCGTTGTGTGGCTGCGCACCCTCGACCGCATTGCGTTGGCTTCGACTCCTGATCGAAGGTGTGCACTGTTCCCTGGTCGGCAGGGAGGGTGCTCATGGGGTTTCGACGGTGAAGGAGTCGAAGTCGGCCGACGCCTGCGGGGCGGTGCGGGCCCAGGCGGTGAGGCCGACGGCGCCAGGGGCGAGCGGGTCGACGGTGTCGGTTACGGTGGCGACTCGGCGGTCGTTGACGGTCAGGCTTAGGCGCGTCCCGTTCGGCGTGCTCTGGCAGCGGGCCTGGATGCGGTTGGTCGCGGTGGGCGTGAAGGCGCGATGAAACGGCTTGAGGTAGGGGCCGAGGTTGCCGGTTGCCTTTGGCGACTTTTTGAGGATGGCCGCTTCGCCGGTGCTGGTGACGTAGAACTCGTATTTGGCGTCCGGCGCCTTGTGCGGATTGCCCCGGCACCAGACGCCGTAAGCGTCGGTACCGCTTGCTTTCGCCGTCACGATGACGTCGGCGTAAACGGAGGTGTTGACGCTCGCCGGCGCCACCAGTCCACCTGCGTTCTCTTGGAGCAGCGGGTTGTCAACGCTCATCCGATAGTGGCCGTTGGCCAGTTTGGTCATGGCGCCGGTGCGCGTGCCCTGGGACCACCCGTACCGGCCGCTGAAATCGTCGTTGTGTACGAGCTTGAAGGCAGGCGGGTCCGGCCACAGGAGCATGGCAGCGACGGAGACGAGCGCCACGGCCGCCGTACCCGCGGCGAGCGCGGTGATCAGGCGCCCGCGCGATCGCGCGCGGCTTTGCCGTGGGCTTGGCTGCGGCTGGGCTGGCTGGGCCGATTGGGGCGGTTGGGCTGTCTGGGTTTGCTGGGGCAGTGGGATCCGCTGGGTCCTCTGGGGCGGCTGGGCGGTCGGTTCGGCGAGTTGGAGCCCTAGGCCGGTCATCTGTTCCAGGAGTTGGAGGACGGACGGGCGTTCGGCCGGATCCTTGGCCAGCGCGGCCTGGACGAGCGGGTGCAGCCGTTGGTCCAGGCCGTTCAGGTCGGGCTGGCCGTGCATGATCCGGTAATAGATCTGCTCGCTGGTGGCGCCGTCGAACGGCCACCGCCCGGTGCCCGCGTACGCCACCACGCAGCCCCACGAGAAGACGTCGGCCGCCGCCGAGGCCCGCTGCCCGACGAGCCGCTCCGGGGCGATGACCGGTGGCGTTCCCATCACGAACGGGCCCGTTTCGCCCGCGACGTCCGTCAGCTGCGCGATGCCGAAGTCGATCACCTTCGGCCCGTACGGCGACAGGATGATGTTGCTGGGTTTGAGGTCCCGGTGGACGATCCCGGCCCCGTGGATGGCGCCGAGGGCCATGGCGGTGCCGATCGCCAGCAACTCCAGTTGCCCGCCGGCCAGCGCCCCGTCCCGGGTCACTGCTTCGGCCAGCGTCCGGCCCTCGATGTACTCGGTGACCAGATAGGACGGCTCCCCGAACGAGGCGTCCAGGACCGCGGCCGTGCAGAACCGCGCGACCCGCCGCGCGGCTGCGGCCTCGCTGCGGAACCGTTCCCGGTAGTCCTCCCGCGCACTCCAGTGCGGATGCAGCACCTTGATCGCGACGCGCTTCCCGTCGGGCCCGCAGGCCAGATGGACGACGCCCATGCCACCGCTGCCCAGGCGCCGTTCCAGCCGGTACGGCCCGATCAGCTCATCCACCGGAGAGCAGTTCCTGCCCGGACTTGAGCGCGAGCTGTTGACCATTGATCGTCACCGTCGTCGTGGAGGTGTCGATGTTGGGAACGACGGGCTGGTTGATGCCGTTGTTGGTGACCGCGCCGACCTGCTCGCCCTCGGGCAGTACCACCCATCCGCCGACGAGCTGCCCGTTGGGTGACTGCGCCCGGTAGAGCCCAGCGGGCTTGTCGACCGGCGCCGCCCGGAAGGTCCGGAGCCGCCCGTTGAACCAGTACGCACCCACGCCCTCCAACGTGTTGAAGAATCCCAGGCGCTGCTTGTTCTTGGGATTCTGGAACGTCACCATGCCGTTCTTGGAGGCCTCGCCATCGAACCAGAGCTCGTCCTGGGCGTCGCAAACGAAGGCGCGTACCCGGCTGCCCACTACGGCGACGGCAAGATTGTTCCCGGTCTCGCTGACCACGCCGGCGAAGCCGAAGTACCGCTCGGGCGCCTTGGCCGGTTCGTTCCCGCCTGGTGATCGGTCCAGGCAGCCGCTGGTCACGCCGACGGCGAGGATGCCGGCGACCAGCCAATGAAGTCGCATCATTCCCCCAAGAGATGTCGTTCCAGAAAGTCGGTGTGACGAGCTTGGCCCGGCAATGGGTTCGTCAGCATTTGCCCAGGTCATAACCAATACCGGGCGCTTCGTCGGCTATGCGAGCCTGACGGCCGACGCCGCCGGACCAGGGCGCATATCGGGTCACGTCGCGGGGCATCGAGTCCCCGCCTTGGGGAGCCTGGCGTCGATGAGATAGCGATCGACGTGGTCGTCGATGCAGCGATACGACCGGCTTGAAGATCCCCGCCGACCTGGAGATCCTTGCGGACGACGATTATCGGGATTCATGATCCTTTGTCGGGGTGTGTCACTACGGTGAGGGCCCATGACCGATCGTCGAACCTCGGCGGACGAGGACGTTCTGCTGCTTCCGCCCGGCCTGCTCCGTCAGCTCCACCCCCGCCGCGGCGGCCATCCCGGCACCCGCATCCAGGCACTGCCCGCAGCCCCGACGTGGATCCCGGAGAAGATCACCGAGGAGCTGGCGAAGGACCCCGGCCTGGTGGACCGGCTGGCGGATCCGGGCTGGCGCGACCGCGTCCGGCGGCACCTGGACGGCGAGCCCGACCCGCGGGCGGCCGCGGCGCTCATGCTGTTGCTCAAGGTCGCGCCGCACCTGCGCCGCGGCATCGACCTGAGGAACTGGCGGCCGGTGGCCGGGAACATCGACGTGGACGGCTGGGTGCACGCGCATGGGGTGGCGTTCGCCGCGTGCGCGCTGGTCGAGGCGGGCACCCTCGCCTTCAAGGTAGAGGCGGCCAGGCCGGACTGGAAGCTGAGGCTCGGCCACTACGGCGCGGTCCACTGGGACCTGGAAACGGCCCAGCGCATGCGGATCCTCCTCGCCGCCGCCCCCGACGAGGAGTTTCAGGATGCGGTCGACCGGCTGGCGGAGCATCGCACGAACCCGGCCCAGAGGGTGCTCGTCTCGTACCTCGTGCCGACCCGCCTCGACTGGCTGGACGAGTGCGGCACCGACAACACCCGGGGGATCACCTGGACGCTGCTGTGCCACACGTTCAGCACGCCGGGGCAACTGGCCCAGGAGGACGTGTTCAACAGGGAGAACTGCTCGACGGGCCTGTTCGTCACGCTCGCCGACGCCGCCGGTGAGGACGCACTGCCGCTCTTCCTCGACGCCCTCGACCGTGACCGCGTCTACGACAAGGAGAGGCGGCTGGTCGAAGTGATCGGCCTGATGCCGTACGACGCGGCCCTCCAGGCGCTGCTTGACCGCAGGGCCCACCCCGAGGTCCCGACTGTCCTGGCGAAGGCGATGACGCGGTTCCCGGCCAGGGCCCTGCGGCTGCTGGCCGCCGAGAAGAGCGACCTGCTCGCCGAGCACGTCCGGGCGCATCCGGAGATGACCGCCGCGCTGCTTCCGAACCTTCCCAACGCGGACCGCGCCGCCGTCGAAGAGGTCATCGCCGCCGACCCGCGTGTTCCGGACGCGGCCCCGGACGAGCTCCCGCCGCTGCTGGCCGATCCGCCTTGGACCCGGAAGCACAAGAAGGCCAAGCCCGTCGTCATCACCGGCCTGACGCCGCCGGAGGGGCGTGAGCTGGCCTGGCTCGACGGCGAACGCGAGGCCTGGGCCGCATCGCCGACCGTCCGAAACGAGTACTGGCGCCTCGGCCCCGACACCGACTGGGACCTCAAGGTGAAGGAGTACCGGACCACGGGCCGGGACTGGGACGATCTCTTCCCGCAGGCCCCCGAGGAGGTCGTCCGTCCTCTGCTCGCCGGCTGGGAGGAACCGGAATACCACTACTGGTCCGAGGCGGACGTGCCGTGGGTGCGGTCCGTGCTGGGCCGGTACGGCGCCGACGCGATCCCGTTGGCGCTGGCCGCCGCCTGGGCGAACCCCGCGGCGTGCGGCAAGCTCCTCGGCCCCTGCCTCGGCGCCGACGTCGCGGCGGAGGCGGCCGCCCTGCTGGCGAAGAAGGCGGGCCGCCGCCCTGCCGTCGCCTGGCTCGGCCGGCACGGTGTGGCGGCCGCCCGCTACCTGTTCGCGCCCGCGCTGGGCAAGGCAGGGAAGGACCGCCGGAACGCCGAGGCGGCGCTGCACGTCATCGCGTCCGACACCGGCATCGGGCCGGTCGTCGCGGAGGCCCGGGCCGCCGGTGACGAGGTGGGCGACGCGATCGAGGCGCTGCTGAATGCCGACCCGCTGGAAAAGCTGCCCGCGAAGATCCCCGTCCCGCGGGAGTGGGCCGCGGTGGGCGCGCTGCCGCAGCTCCTCCTGCGCGGCGGGGAGCGGACCCTCCCGGCGGAGGCGGCCGGTCACGTGGTGACGATGCTGGCGATGTCGAAGCAGGGCGAGGTGTACGCGGGTGTCGAAGCGGTCCGGGAGATGTGCGATCCGCGCTCTCTGGAGGAGTTCTCCTGGGCGCTCTTCGAGCGTTGGGAGCTGCACGGTTCACCGGTCGCGGACCGCTGGGCGCTGGCGCAGCTCGGCTGGCTCGGCGGCGACGAGACGGTGCGGCGGCTCACCCCGCTGATCAGGACCTGGCCCACCGCGGGCGGTATCCACAAGGCCACCGTCGGGCTGGACGCACTCGGCGCGATCGGCACCGAGGTCGCCCTGATGCACCTGCACGGCATCTCGCGGAACGCCCCGTCCAAGAGCCTCAAGCGCCGCGCCCAGGACAAGATCCAGGAGATCGCGGACGGGCTGGGCCTGGACGCCGAGCGCCTCGCCGACCGGCTGGTCCCGGACTTCGGCCTGGACGCCGACGGCACGATGACCCTCGACTACGGCCCGCGCCGCTTCACCGTCGGGTTCGACCACACCCTCGCCCCCTTCGTCCTCGACGAGGACGGCCAGTACCTCAAGACCCTCCCGAAACCGTCCGCGAAGGACGACCAAGAGCTCGCCCCGGCCGCCCACCAGCGCTTCACCGCGGTCAAGAAGGAGGCGCGGAGCGCGGCGACCGAGCAGATCCGGCGGCTCGAGAGGGCCATGGCCACCCGGCGCCGCTGGACGGCCGCCGAATTCCACCACCACTTCGTCTCCCACCCCCTGATCTGGAACGTGGCGCGCCGCCTGGTCTGGCTGGCCGACGGCCGCGCGTTCAGGATCGCTGAGGACCGCTCGTTCGCCGACGTGAACGACGACGCGCTCACCCTCGCGGACGGCGCGGAGATCGGCATCGCGCACCCGCTCGACCTCGGTGACGAGGTCAAGCTCTGGCGGGAAGTGTTCGAGGACTACGAGCTGACCCAGCCGTTCCCCCAGATCGGCCGGCCCACCCATGCACTCACCGACGAGGAGCGGGAGGCCGGCCGCCTCATCCGCTTCGAGGGCACCACGGTCCGGTCAGTGTGGCTCTTCGGGCTGTCCTGGCGCGGATGGCTCCGCGAAAGCCCGCGCCTGCTCTCGCGCCCGCTGCCCGGCACCGGCCGCGCGCTGGTCGAGCTGCATCCCGGCCTGGCGCCGCACGATCCGGAAGAGGTGCCCGAGCAGCGACTCGACGCCATCCGGCTGAACGGGACCGGAGACCCGGACCCGATCGCCGTGTCCGAGATCATCGGCGATCTCGCAAGGATGCAATGACCGATCGCACGGACGAGGCCCCCCCGATCCTTCCCGCCGAGCTGCGCAGCCACCCGCACCCGCGCCGCGGCGGACCCACAAACAGCACGAGAACACCGGCCCCACCTTCCAGCAAACATGGACGCTGGCGGGCTCATTGGCGCAATGGGGCAGGCGGTGGGACGGGTTTCAGGATTCGCCGTTCACAAGCTGCAGCGGCCGAGGAGCGCGGCGAGGTAGGTCTGGGTTTCGGGGTCGGTGGAGTAGAGGATGGTGCCGGCCATGCCTCGCGTCAGGAGGACCTTGTAGGTGTTGCGGATTAGGCGATCGGCCTGGGCGTCTGTGACTGTCTTGGGGCGGAGGGCGGGGTCTTTGCTGGCTGCGCGGACGGTGATCAGGCGGCCTTCGCGGTAGACGAGGTCGGGGCCCAGGATTACGCCGTTCCAGTCGTACTCGAAGCCTTGGGCGGTGTAGACACAGCCGACCTGGTCGAAGCCGCCTTCGTGGGTGGCCCAGAGGTCGCTGGGTGGAGCGTCGCCTATGGAGCGGTCGCCTTTGACGTTCCAGGGACGGGACCACTCGCCGATTACGACGTCCGAGATCAGGGTGGTGGGCTGGCCTAGGTGGTTCTTCTGGGGGTCGCTCCAGGGCCAGCAGAAGCCAGCGGTCATGCGGGCGGAGTAGCCATGGGACTGCTGGGTCTTGAGCTGGGCTTCCAGGTCGTACGGGGAGTCGGCGATGGTTACGTCGAAGTGGTCGTCGCCTTCCCAGGGGGTGGGCACGTCGCCGTCTAGGCCTAGGAGGGCCAGGACCCACTCTTCGTATTTGCGGCTGCCGCCGCAGCGGAATTGCTCGTCGAGGGAGACGTGCTGGACGGTGAGGCCCTTGGATTCGGCTTGGGCTTGGATCTGGGCGAGGGTGCCCATTTCGCCGGGGCGTACGACTTGGTGCTCGTCGAGAAGGAAGACGGGGACGCGGGCGGCGTCGATCAGTTCGTCGACCTGGGGGCGGCCGGTGCGGAGGCGGGCGGCGGTGTAGCGGTTGGCAGAGACCTCACGGATGCGGTGGGCCTCGTCGCAGATCAGGACGTCCAGGCCGTTCTTCTTGGCCTCCATGAAGTTGTTGAAGTACTTGAACATGGCTTTGGTCTTGCTGGAGCCCTTGGCCACGTAGCGCCGCATGGTCTGGGTGAACGACTTGGAGCCGGTGGCGTGGAGCGCTGAGTAGCCCTGGCGGGAGAGCTCGCCCAAGAGGGAGAGGGCGATGACGCTCTTGCCGCTGCCTGGGCCGCCGGTGATGACGACGACGGTCTTCAGGTCTTCGTGCTGAGCTTTGTCGACGGCATGCAGGACCATTTCGTACGCGAGGCGCTGTTCGGCCAGGAGAGTGAACTGCTCGCGGTTCCGGATCTCTTCGGCGGCGAGCTTGAGGAGCTGCTTGGAGGGCTTTACTTCGCTGGAGAGGAGGCGGTCCGCGGCTGTGGCGCCGGGTGCGGGGGCGAACCGGTCGCGGAGGTAGTCGACGAACGCGCCGCGGGTGGTTTGGGTGAAGAGACGTTTGCGGTTGTCCTCGACAACGTCGTAGAGGTCGATGACGTCATTGCGTGCCGCGTTGTGGAGGTAGGCGACAGCGTGGAGCGCGTCCGGGTGGTCGGCTAGGACTGTGAGGAAATCAAGGATGTAGTCGCTGTAGCCCTTGGCCTGGAGGGACGGGTGCAGCTTGGGCTTGCCCGTCATGTTCTGGACGAGGACGCGGCGCTCATCGTCTTCCCAGACTTCGGCGTGGCTCCATTGTTTGAGCTCGACCACTACGTATGCGTCACCGCCGGTGCGGCGGTCTACTCCGGCGAGGACAACGTCGGCGCGTTTGCTGGTGAGGGGCAGCTGGTACTCGATCAGCATCTCGATCTGACCGAGCCCGGCCTCGACGAGGTCGTGGGCGAGGACGGGGAGGCTTCGATCCCAGGCCCGCTTCTCGGAGTCCGACACGTTGAGGTTGGCGGCCATCTTCAGATGTTCGGCAAGGATCGAGCTGAGTTGCCGTTCTAGCGGAGACAGCAGAGCTTCCGCGGTGCGACGGAAGACCGTCACGGGACCTACCCCCAGGCAGCACGAAGATCTCGTGCGGTATTGGGGACATGTCCGTGATCAAAAGATCGGTGGAAGTCCGGCGTTCCGCATCTCGGTTACGGCGAAAGACTATCGACGATCACCGACATTTCGGGTCACGTTGGCGGTCAAGTCGCGAGTGGCGAGCCTCGGTGGCGGGCTGTCGTAGCTTGGATGGTGTGGTGAGGGAAGAGCTTGGTGGGTATCGGCTGATCGCTTACGGGGGGGAACGCCGAGGACGTCGTGCTCATGCGGGCGTTCGGGGGAGGGCTGGTGGGTTCTTTGTTGATGTGGGGGCGGGGGAGCCGGTTCGGGGGTCGTTGACCAAGAATCTCGTTGACCGGCTGGGGTGGCGGGGGGTGAACGTTGAGCCGTTGCCGGATAGGTATGGACGGCTGTGCTCGGTGCGGCCCCACGATGTGAATCAGCGGATCGCGGTTGCTGGGGAGGCCGGGAGGAGACGAGACCGACGGCGGCTGCGCTGATGGGGCTAGGTGGTTACGGGGTTGGGGAGAAGCCGACCCGTAGGGGCAGGTGGTCTGAGGGCTCGGTTAGGGATGGCAGTGCGGTGTCGCGGAAGAGCTTGGGCAGGATTCCGGGGCGCGGCTCAAGACGTCCTGTGGAGAACAGCAGGTAGTCGAGCTTGCGTGGTCGGCCGTTGATGGCACAGGTGTCCCACGGCCGCTGGCTGCGGCAGCTCTCGTCCATTCCCTGCTCCAACGCGGCCGCGACTACGATGCTCTGCGATATGGCGTTGAAGTCGCCGGCGAAGATCCAGGTGTCGTCCGGGGCCGTGGCGTCGCGGTGTGCTAGGAGTTCGAGCATCTGATGGTGGCCGACGTGCTCGGCGCGGGGCGTCGACTCGGGTTGCCACGCCAGGTGGGTGCACGCGACATGGAGCGGCCGGCCATCGAGGGTGAGTCGGACGATCAGCGCCAAGTCGTCGTCACCGCGACGCTGCGCCTGGAAGTGCAGTTCATGGTGTTCGAGCCCGCCGAAGAGGGCACGGCGGGCGAAGACGGCCAGGCCGTCGGGGCGTTGGCTGCGCTGCACGTAGGCCGCATCATGGGTGGTTTCCAGGCGAGCGCGCAGGCGGTCGTAGATCGCGGGCTCTAGCTCCTGCAGGCACAGCAGGTCGGCGTCGAGTTCCTCAAGGCGGGTGAGCAGCAGGGCGTGGCGGCGGAATGGGTTGAGGGCCTCGGGAGGGCAGAGGGGATAGCGATCGGGGCGGGCGAAGGACTGGGCGAGAACGTTGTAGGTCACGGCAGTGAATGTCGTCATGCAGCGCACGGTAGGGATCGGGACCGGGAGGACGGTAGGACACGATTGCGGACATGGCAGTGAGCGACACCCCGATGGGTTGCACCTGGCAGCACTACCTCGAACACCTGACCGGTGAGCATGGCGGGTGGACCGCGCTGACCCACACGCTCATGCGGCGCGCTGGGCCTTGGGTGGGGCTGCCGGTTGATCCGGGAACGGTCGAACGCGGGCTGCGCCGCCTCAAGAGCCGGGGCAACGCGTCCGGCGGGCAGTACGGGCGCTGGCTGCTGCGCTACTTCGGCGTGCCGCAGCCGCTCGAAGACACCGCGCGCTGGATGGGGCAGTACCACGGCCGCTTCGCGGACTTGCCGCTGTCGCTACGCGAGGCACAGCTGTGGCTGTGGGACCGGCCGCCGATCGCCGAGTCGTCCGCCGCATGCTGGATCCACCTCGGCCTGGCCTCGGTCGCGCTGCGCCGACGCAACCCCCAAGACGCCCGGCTGCGGTTGATGCATGCCGCCGACACGATGCATGTGGTCGTGGCGGCGCAGGTCGAGTCCGCACTGCTTGAGGCACGGCTGGAGATGGACGCAGGGCAGGGGGTCCACGCCGACGAGGCACTCGCGCGGGCGCAGACGCAGATCGCGCAGCTGCCCGCCGGCGGCGAGCGGGACTGTTATCACGCGCGCTGGGCCGATCAGCGCGCGTATCACCTGATCCACGCCGGACCGCAGCCGCGCCTGCTGGCAGCGGCGCGGCTGTATCGATCCATCAACGTCCACAGCCCAGCTGCCTTTGCGCTGTTCCGGCGCGATCACGGGCTCGCGTACTGCCACTGGAAGCTCGGCGAGCGCGAGCGCGCGATCCACCACGCCCGTGCCGCCGCCGAGCAGGCCGGCGACGCCGGCCTGCTTCGCTTCCGCGTGATGGCGCTCCAGCTCCTGGCCCACATCGAGCCACGCGAGGCCCAACGGCTGCACCGCCGCGCCGACCGCATCATCACCGAGCTGGAGCACGTGGACCTTAAGCCGGGCAGCACACCTAACGGCTGACAGACCGTTGGCAGCAGGCGAGGGAGCCTTTTCGATAATGGATCAGGCCGGTGTGATCTTTCGGATGGTGAGGTTCAGCTGGAGCAAGGCTAGGGACGCAGCGGCGATCTTCGTTATGGGCGGTGTGGTTCGAGCTGCGGGCAGGTGGCTGAGGCGTGGCGGCGGCTGAGCAAGCGGACGGGTTTCGCGGGGCCGTCGCCGCGTCCGAGTCCGGGTAGGCCGATCCAGGCGACCAGTCCGCCGGTCAGGAAGAGACCGGCGCAGATCGCCATGCTGAGGTCGTATCCGTGGTTTAGGTCCGCTGGATTCATCTCGGTGCCGTTCGGGAGCCCTACCAGCAGGGGGAGTGCCGCCACGACGACCAAACCGGCCGCTCTGGCGGCACCGTTGTTCACTGCGCTGGCGATCCCGGTGCTGCGGTCGTCGACGGCTCCGAGCACCGCGGTGGTGACCGCGGGGGTGATCAGCGGTATGCCGATCCCGGTGAGGGCTACCACGGGGAGTACGTGGGTTAGATAGGAAGCTTCGGCTCCGATTCGGGTTGCCAACAATAGGGCGATTGTGCAGATCAGCGACCCGGCCACCAGCGGGCTCCGGGCACCGAGGCGGGTGGTGAGTTCGCCGCCGTACGGCGACAGGAACAGGGTGAGAGCGGTCAGCGGCAGCATCGCCAGCCCCGCTGTCCACGCCGAGAATCCGGCGGTGATTTGGAGCTGGATCGGCAGGAAGAAGAACATGCCGGCGAGGGCGCCGTACACGAAGAAGCTCACCAGATTCGCGGCGCTGAACTGCCGAGAGGTGAAGAGCCGCAGGGGGAGCATCGGTGCCGGGCTGCGTCGTTCGACGAAGAGGAACGTTACGAAGCTGACGAGACCGGTCAGCCCGGCTGCCATCGTCCACCCGCCTCCGATTAGGGCGTAGGTCAGCCCGGCCAGCGCCACGGCGGCCAGCACCGCACCCGCCACGTCAAACCGGCGCGTCGTTTCAAGGTGGGGGCTCTCCGCCACGTGGGATACCAGCAGCACGCAGAGGAGGGTGGCCAGCGGGATGTTGACTAGGAACACCCAGCGCCAACCGGCGGCGTCGACAAGGCCGCCGCCGAGCAGCGGGCCGGCGGCGCCGGCCACACCGCTTATCCCCGCCCACCATCCGACCGCCCGATTGCGGTCCTGAGGGTGGAAGGAGTCCTGGATCAGAGCGAGCGAACCCGGGACGATGAGCGCGCCCCCGACTCCTTGAAGGGCACGGGCGACGATCAACACCTCGGCGTTCGGCGCGATGCCGCACAGCAGAGACGCGAGACCGAACCACACCACACCGATCAGATAAATGCGTCGCCGTCCGAAACGGTCGCCCAGGCTGCCGCCGAGCAGGATGAGTGCGGACAGGGTGAGCGTGAACGCATTCACTGTCCATTGGAGTTCGGACATCGACGCGTTCAGGTCCGTTCCCAGTGCGGGCAATGCGATGTTGACCACGGTGGATTCGAGCAGCACCAAACCCGAACCGACCGCTGTGACCAGCAGTAGCCAGCGGCCGGCCGGTTCCGACAACCGGACCTGCGAACTCATCGCCGCCAGCCCAATTGCGATCGAACGGTGGTTGCCGCGCAGTTGAACCACCGTTCGGCCACGTCAAAGTCGCCGAGAATGCCGTGGCATATTGTTTGCGCATCGATACGAGCTTGGCGGCGAAAATTAAGGTCCATTGACTTCCCTCTCCAGTGCCTTGTTGGTCTGGGGCGTGGGCCTTCCCTCTCTCGATGAGGGTGTCGGGTGGTGCGGGGGCGATCAATGGCTGTTTGCTCACCCGGCGTTCAGCGCTGTTGAACGATCCGGGAGCACCGGGGAGACTGGGCCGGTGGGCGTGGAGTTGGCCAGTGTGGAGACATTCTTGGCGGTCGCCGAGGAACTGCACTTCGGTCATGCCGCTGAACGTCTGCGGGTGTCGCCGGCGCGGGTCACCCAGCGGATCCAGGCGCTGGAACGAGAGGTCGGCGGCGCTCTGTTCGAACGCACCAGCCGCAAAGTCGCACTCACCCCGCTCGGCAGGCAACTGCGCGACGGCCTCCGCCTGGCCCACGACCAGTTCATGTCGGCGATGGACGAGGCCCGTACCTCCGCGCGCGCTCCCGCCGGGCCGCTGCGTATCGGTTTCACCGTGACAACGGGCGGTGGGGAACTCAACGCACTGGTACGCGCCGTCGAGCGCGCTCACCCGGACATCGAGGTGCACCTGCACGAAGTGCCGATCACCGCGCCGCACGACGCGTTGCACCGTGACGAGGTGGACGTCCTGGTCAACTGGCTGCTCTATGAATCGCCCGAGATCACCCTGGGGCCGCAGTTGGCGGAGCACGCATTGGTGCTCATGGTGGCCGCCGAGCACCCGTTGGCCGGCCGCACCGGCGTCTGCTTGGAAGACCTGGCCGACTACGTCCTGGTCGACATGCCGTCACTGCGGCGCCCGTCCGGCGATCCATGGTTCGTCCCCAGCCGCACCCCATCAGGGCGGGTCTTGCGGCTGCGGCCGGTCAACACCATGGGCGAGGCGCTCAGCCAGGTGGCATGGGGCAAGACCGTGCACGTGACCGTCACATCGATGCAGCACCTGGTGGCCCGCTCGGACGTGGTGTTCGTCCCGATCGACGACCTACCACCCATCAAACTCGGCCTTCTCTGGCACACTGCACACGAGAATGCCCGCATCCGCGCCCTCGCCGCCCTCGCCACCAGCCGGCAAATCTCTGATCCGCAATCGGAACGGTCATGAACCGGGGCTTCACCCTCAAATGCGGCGAGTTCCTGGCTGGCGCAGCATGCGAAGGTCTTCAGTTTTGTTGACTCTGAGTCTCGACGGTGAGGCTCCGCCCTCTGCTGGCGGTGTGTCTTAGGGCCTGAGGGCAGCGGTGATAGCTCGGGCTTGGGCCACTGCGTGAGCGGCCCAGGCTCCTGACTGGGGGCCTGGCGGGAACTGCGCGGTGTGGTGAAAGCCGGGGCCGGTCACGGAAACGGCCACGAAACCCAGGTAGCGGCGTTCCTTCATCAAGAGGAAGAGCAGACCCAGGAGGCAGAACCAGACGAAGACGATGGTCAGGACGATGGCCACGGCAGGGATGCCCTCGGTGACCTGGGTGGAGTCCTGAACGGTCCAGACGGCGCCGTTCAGCGGGTACTGCCCGTACGGAAGAATGACGTGCGTGCTGGTCAGGGCCATGTCGCCGATTTGCAGCAGAACGGGTTCGGCGCCGCCCATAGGAACCGGATACATCGACCCCACCTTCGCCCGAAGCAAACCGTCCGCTGCCGCGGAACCACCTCATGCTAATGGTGTGTCGCTGCGCTGGTCAGCCCATTCCGTAACCATCGTTTCATTCTCACGTACGGCCCCGGACCGCACGCATCACATGTATCCAGTGGTCCGTAGAGTCACTCTGATCGGCTTGCATTCTCGTGACGGCCTGAATGGACGGTCGGGCCCGCCGAACGTGTACTAAGGATCTTCGAAGAACACGTCCCCGAAATCTGACGTCTGGAACAGGGCAGGGAACGCGGTGCGCATATTTGCGTCGGGCTCGTGCGAATCAAACATGGAGGGCTATCCAGCGGCCCGTGCGTTCGTGGTCGATCTCATCCGCAGACGTCGGCTCCGGATCGGTTCGCGCTGGCGGGTGGTGGCTCCCGGCCGTCAAGCGATGCTGCTGGTGGTGCTGGTCCCTCTGTGCCGGACCTCGCGTGACTCTGCGGAGGAGCTTGCGGAGTCCGTTCCCACTCTGCGTCGATGAGTTTCGGGAGGCCGGGCGGTCCAACTCCTGAGGAACGACGTTCAGGAGGTCTCGATGGGCACCGTGGTGCTGCACAAGAGCATGTCGTTGGACGGCTTCGTCGCCGGTCCGGATATCGGCGCCGAGCATCCCATGGGTAGGGGCGGCATGCGGTTGCACGAGTGGATGTTCACCGACCGGCCCGACCCGCGCGACAAGGAGGTCGTCGCCGCAATGAACGCCTCTGCGGGCGCGGTCGTCGTCGGCAGGCGCACGTTCGACGTCGGCCTACCCCACTGGGAGGACACCCCGTATCCGGTGCCGACCTTCGTGCTCACCCACCAGGCTCGCGACGAACTCGTCATGAAGAGCGCGACCTTCACCTTCGTCACCGACGGCATCGAGACCGCCCTCAAGTCCGCCCAGGTCGCAGCCGGCGACAAGGACGTGATCGTGATGGGTGCCCAGGCAGGACGGCAGTTCCTGGGCGCGGGGCTGCTGGACGAGTTGCAGATCAACCTGGTGCCGGTCGTGCTGGGCGCCGGAACCCGGCTGCTGGAAGACCTGGGCCACATCGAGTTGGAGCGCACACAGGTGATCGCCTCCGACGCGGTCACGCACCTGCGGTTCCGCGTCGTGACGTAGCGGCTTGCGGAATGGAAAACGCCAGGGGTGGAGGCTGCTCCACGCCACCCTGATCACGTTCGAACCGATCTACGGCCCCGTCCACCACGAGGTCGCCGTCACCCTGCACAGCCTGGGCCCCCTCGCCCAGCCTTGACTTTGTGTCCAGGATCACCGGTGCCTGCGCGGGGGTTTCGTGATGGGTGGGGCAATCGCCCCCGCGCGCGGAGCGCTTTTCTAGAGGTGGTGCTTTGTCAGGAAGCGCCAGATCAGTGGGGTCGCGCGGATGGGGTCCTTTGTGCCGTTCGGGTCGGACGGGGTCAGGGCACCCGGCCAGTGGTGGGTGCCGCCGATCAGCTTGTAGTGCTCGATCGTGGCGTTGGCGCGGCAGGCGGACCAGCGGAGGCCCTTCACGTTGTGCTTGTTGTAGAAGGTTCGAGGGGTCGTGTCGCAGCCGTTGCGGCTTGCCCAGGCGGTGGCCCAGCGGGTGATGTGGGGGAGCTTGCGGGTCTTGTGGCCTGCGTACGGCGTGGTGCGGTCGGCGGTGCCATGGAAGGAGAGGATCGGAACGGGGCGGGATGGGCGGCACTTGCCGTTGATGTCGTAGTAGGCGCCCACGACGGGGGCGACGGCCGCGAGTTGGGACGAGAGGCGGCAGGCGAGGAGGTTGGCGAAGCCGCCGCCGTTGGACTTGCCGACTGCATAGACGCGGCGGGTGTTCACGCAGGCGGTCTCTTTGATCTGGGCGATCAGGTCGCGGGTGAAGCGGACGTCGTCGGTGCCCGAGGAGTAGGGAGCACCCTGCCAGCCCTTCGCGCCGCCCTTGGTCGGGGTGCCGTCCGGGTAGGCGACCAGGGCCGGGTACTTGTTCATGCCCGAGTACTTCTCGAGTCTCTGGGCACTCTCGCCGCGGCCGTGGAAGGCCAGGACGAGGGGGAGGGCGCGGGGACGCCCGGCGGGCACGTGGAGCCGGTACTGGCGACGTTGCCCGCCGGAGACCACGGTCTGGACGGTGGTGCCGGGCTTGGGCTGCTTGCAGGCGGCGCTGCGCGGGACCGCCGACTCGGCCTGGTCGCCGCAAGCGGCGAGGAGGGGCGCAAGGAGGGCCAGTGCGGTGACGGGGAGCGTGGTGCGGAGACTCATGACCTTGACCCTCTCAAAGACGATCAAGCTGGTCGAACCGCTCAGCGCCGAGCCACGCGGTGATCTGGGCGTGGCAGCCCGGCGCCGGTACGCCGACAACGAGCCGCCACGCGATCAGGGCCGTACGATCCAGTGCCGGTCATGGCTGCCGCCATTGCGCCGCGAATGCGCGAGCCGGGTTCTCGGTAAAGATCGCGCATGCGATGTCGGGCCCAAGTTCGCGCTCGATTCGCGGGCGCAGGCCGCTGAGCAGGAACGGCATGCCTGGGCCGTCGGCACTGGACCTGGCCATAGGCGTGACCGTGTCACCGCCGAGCAGGATCTGCTGGGCGTGGCCGGCGTCGGTGAGAGCGGCGAGGCTGTCCAGCAGGCGCCAGTCGGTGCCGTGGTGCGCTCGGGAGGGACCGTCGAATGCCAGGAAGGCACCGGCTTCGGCGGCCTGCCGGTGGATTCTGGTGTCCGGGAATCGATGCAGGTGCCCAAGGATTACCCGCCGTGCGGGCACCTCGCAGGTGTCGCACAGGAAGTGGAGCACGTCCAGGGCGGCGGTTCCGGCCTCCAGATGGATGCCGATGGGGGCATCGGTGGCGTGGTGCGCCTCAGCCGCAGCGGCCATGACGTGCCGGGCGTGGTCGTCGAGACGGTGATACGCCCCCGCCACCTTGATCATCCCTGCGTTCACACGGCCGCTGGTCAGCTCGCGGATGAACAGCCCGGGCAGCTCCCCGTAGACGCGCTCCAGCTCGCCTCGAGCGTAGTGCTTGGCCTGATGTATCCCGGTGGCGGAGATGACGTGCACGCCCGACCGCCGGGACAGATCGGGCAAGTCTTCGGTTCGTGGCCCCATCCCCCACGGCGTCCATTGCACTACCGCGCGCCCGCCGAACGCGGCGAAGGCGTCCAGTTCGGCGAGCGCGGCCTCGGAGTCGTCCAATTTCTGACCCGGCAACGCCACAGAGCTGATGAACAGGTGGTCGTGGGCATCGCAGACGCCCAACGCCTCGGGCGCGATGTCCCCGAGGACGGTCCGGATCGCCGCCGTCATCGTGCGGCTTCCTGCTCTGTGTCGGCGAGCGCGGACGCGGCGACCCGCAGCCCGGCCAGCGCCTTTGGCACCCCGATGTAGGGCGCCAAATGGACGAAGACCTCGATGATCTCCTGGCGCGTCATACCGACTCGCAAGGAGGTCTTGACGTGTCCGTTCAGCTGCGGATCCACACCACCGAGTGCGGTCAGCGCCGCCAGGTTGACCAGCTGCCGGTCGCGCAGGGACAACCCCTCGCGCAGGTAGGTGCCACCGAACAGGGCGGTGACGATCCAGTCGGCGAAGCCCGGGGCGAGGGGCTCGATGCCCGGCAGTGCCGCCTGCTGGGTCGCCTCATCCTGGAGCGAGTCAAGCATCCGGTATCCCTCATCGCGGTCCAGCCGCGCCGGCGTCATCTTCTGCGCCAGTGCCTCGCTCCTCGTCACGGTCATGTCCTCACCCTCGAGCTGTTGTAACGCCTTGGACGTTACAACGCCGAGCACGTGTAACGCCAGAAGCGTTACGCTTCTCTCATGGCCAAGAAAGACGCGCTTGCCTTCCGGTTCGACAGCGGCGCCATTTGGTTGAACCTGCTCGCGACCAAAGGCCGCACGTTCAGTACGAACCCCATCGAACGGCTCGCCACGCCCAGCAGGCTCGCCGAATGGCTTGAGCGCTGCGAGCTCACCCCCGCTCGACCGCTCGATCACGACGACCTGCGCCGGGCTCGGACGCTGCGGGAGACGCTGCGCGTCCTCGCACTGGCCACCGTCGACCAGCAGCCGCCACCCGCGGGCGCTATAGCGGAACTGACCGCGTTCCTGGCCGAACACAACGATCCGATCCGGCTGACCGCAGACGACCGGCTGCGGCGAGAACCACCGGCGACGACCCTGGACGCCCTCGCCCGCATCGCCCGCCAAGCGGTGGACCAGATGACCGGCGCCGACCGGTTCGCCCTGAAGAGCTGCCCGGAACACGACTGCCGGGGCGTCTTCATCGATCCCCCAGGGCACCGACGCTGGTGCCCGTCCCCGGCGTGCGCGAGCCGGGGCCGGGTCCGCGCACACCGCGCCCGCCGTAGCGCCGCCGCCCCTGACGCAGGCAGCAACGACGCGGCCGCCTCCGCGGCCGGAAAACAGGTTGCAGTTCAAGATCGAGAAGCGGGACGCTCCCCGTGTGAAGATGCACGCTGACCAGCTGACCGTGTCACTTGGGACGGTGCGCACGTTGGTAGATGAGCAGTTTCCTGAGTGGCGGAGCCTGCCTGTCAGCAACATCACCGCTCAGGGGACGGTCAACGCGATCTTCCGCATCGGTGACCTTCGCAGCTCGGTTCCCTCTACGGCCCGGGGACGTCGAGTCGACGCGGCGCCAGCTGCAGTCGGAAGCGCAAGCAGCTCGTGAGCTGGTAGGTCAGACGCGATTTCGCACGCCCGAGCCAGTCGCGCTCGGTGAGCCCGGGGCGGGCTACCCGCTTCCGTGGTCGGTGCAGACATGGCTGCCCGGCGTTGTGGCTACGGACGAGGACCCAGGCGAATCGGTCGCGTTTGCGCATGACCTGGCCGACCTCATCAACGACTTGCGCGCCATTGACACGCGTGGCCGCACGTTCGCCGGCGAAGGCCGAGGGGGTGATCTGCAGTTCCATGACGAGTGGATGGAAACGTGTTTCAGGCGCAGCGAGGGGCTGCTGGACGTCCCTCGGCTTCGATAAATGTGGGCCTTCATGCGGAGTCTGCCGCGCAACGCAATCGACGTGATGAGCCACGCTGATCTGATTCCCGGCAACGTGCTCGTGTCCGCCGGGCGGTTGGCCGGGATTCTCGACGTCGGTGGACTCGGACCGGCTGACCCTGCTCTGGATCTCGTAAGTGCGTGGCATCTGCTTGAGGCGGGGCCGCGGCAGGTGCTCCGCGAGGAGCTTGGCTGCGACGACCTTGAATAGGCGCGCGGCAGGGTGTGGGCCTTCGAGCAGGCGATGGGCGCGGCCTGGTACTACGTCGAAAGTAACCCGACCATGAGCCGGATGGCCCAACGCACTCTGGAACGCATCCTGGCGGACTGAACCATCCCGGACACTAATTAGCCCGCTGCCCGCTGCCCGCTGCCCGCTGCCCGCTGCCCGCTGCCCGCTGCCCGCTGCCCGCTGCCCGCAGGCCATCCATCACTCCTGTCACGGGCCGATCTGAGCCGAACACGCCGACAAGACCAAGACCTGCGAGCACGGCGCGGACACCGGGGATCGTGCTGCGCCCATGACGGCCGTCGTGCCCGAAGGCCCCGAGCCCGAAGGCCCCGAGCCCGAAGGTCAGGCGAGCTTGGGCGTGATTGTCGAGTGCAGATGAGCATGTAGGGCTTGGAGAGCTCGGGCACCGAGGCAAGGACTCTCGGCCACGGTTCATGAGCCTGATTTGCGTGCGGGCTCATCCGGGATTCGTGATCGAAGCCCCGGACGTGCGCGCCAGCCTAAGACCACACGATGGCGTACTCATCGCCCGAGCCGTTCCTCATCGAGGCCATCTCCTCGCCGGACGAGCGACCCCCCGTCGAGGAGGCCTCCCGATCCGGGCTCCTCGTTCAGTCTGCCGGGGAGGCGTGCAGGCGTACGGCCTGGCGCGTCACGTGAGAGCGTGAAGTTCACGGAGGTCACGGATCGCATTGTGCACTTCGGTGGTCTGCTGGACGAAGGTGTCGGTGAGCCAGTCGAGGAGGTGATCGGCAAGCTCACGTTGGTCTCGCAGCCAGACCTCGTTCGCCGCGGTCTGCCCGGTGCTGACCCCCAGCTGCTTCTCTTGATCGATCATCCGTTTGAGGTCTTCCATGTTGCTCGTGCCGGACTTGCCCGACGGCTTGGGAGTCGGATCGGCCGCACCAGAGGACCTGTACGCGGCGGCACGGCGCAGCGTGCCGACCCGGTCCTCGGCCTCCTTCAGGAGACCTGCGGCATGGGCGTCGATCGCGGTGACGTCCTGGGGGTGCTGGGGCGCCTTCCAGTCCATGGTCTCCCCGCGCGTCAGCAGGTCAAGGGCCTTCTGGATGACCGCAAGATCCTGGGCACCGAAATCGCCCGCCCACCTCTCCTGCTTGTCCCTCTCGCGCTGGCGTCCCTGCATGAGGGAGACGACCTTGTATGCGGGGAAGACGCTCTCCCGCTTGAGCGGGCGTTGCCAGCCCTTGGCGACGACGCCGCGGCGAGGGTGGATGTCGATGGACAGGGTCGGGATGCCCACGTACGCGAGCAGGTCGGTGACCCCGCTGCGCATGCCGACCGCCGCGACCGCCGCGAACTTCTCGACGAGCACCCGCAGCAGCCGTGCCTCGGCCCGGCGTCCGAGGGAGTCCACCGACTTCCACGTCCAGTACCTCAGCAGGTTCGCGCTCACCTCGTCCTTCGGCGTCCTGCCCAGCCGGGGGTACGGGTCGTACTCGCCCATCGGGACCGGCACGAGACCCAGCCGCGCCACGGCGTCCATGAGCTGGAGGAAGCCCTCCTCGCCGGTGTCCAGCGCGGGAGCGGTCCCTGAAGTGTGGCCCGACTGGCGATAGTTGACGATCACGTATCGCTTTCCGCCGGTGAAGCCGTGCGCTCCGAGGTCCTCGTGAATGCCCTTGTCCAGGCTGGTCCCGGTGCCTTTGACGAAGACCTCGGGAGCCACGAATCCGGGGACGTCCCGGCGCTGTTCGGCGGAGACACCGGCATAGGCGGTCACGATGGTCGTGGCCCCGCCCTCCCGGATCCAGTACGGCCTCGCCTTCGACCTGCCGGCCGCCAGTTCCCTCAGGTCGGCCGGTCCAGTGTCGGCGTAGTAGCCGTCGGCGGGCGGGGGCCCGCTGGTCCACAGGACGGTCTCGCGCTCGTCGATGAAGCGGGCGATCTCCGCGGCCCTCGCGGCCGTGGACGCGTCGACGCCCCAGATGATGACCAGGGAATGGCCGATGATCGTGTGAGCCATGGCCACGTCGTACATGTCGCCGGTGTGGCTCGCGCCGATCGTGAAGATCCCGCCGTTGAACTCGATCGACGCGTAACCGCCGGCGAGCTTCTGGGAGAATTGCTCAAGCACGTTCATGGCCTCGCGCTCGCCACGCGGACGGGCGATGAATTCCACTTCCATGGCGTTCTCCGAACCTCCGGCAACGGCCGTTCGAGGCCGCCGGAGAATAGTTTTGCCGTCCGACGTCTTCGAGCTCTATTTCGGGGTGGCGAGGGCGGAGAGCCGCTCCAGTACCGCACCGTAGAGGGTGTCGATGGAGGCTTCGGTCAGGCCATTCTGGTCGTACGCGAGCGTGTCCAGCACGACCGCGGTCGATGGCACCAAATTGACCTTGACGAAGGTCGAGGTGACACCGGACATGGTCTTCCAGAGCTCCAGAACCCGTGGATCCATGGGCCGATACCGGTCTCCTGAGGCGAGGGCCGGCTCCCGTTCGATCAGGAATGCGGTGCCCGCCTCGGCGCCCAGCGACATGCCGAAGGCGCAGACGTTCCACAACCGGATCTTCCATGCCTGCCACGCGCGGTTTCCGGGGTCCTTGGCCATCGCGGCCTGGGTCTGCATGGCCTGGGTCGCGGCCTTCATGTTCGCCGACGGCTGGATGTTCTCGGGGTAGACGTCACTGAGGCAGTACCCCGCTCCGCCGTGGTACTGCCTGCCGAAGCGCAGCGCCACCTCGCGGTCGAACACGTACATGATCGTTACTGGCGCGATCTGGAGCGAGCCGAAATTGCTCACGGCAGATCGTTCTGCTGACGATTCAGTCATTGAAGCCCCCTGGCGCGACAATTTCGCACCCCAGTTCCGGCCCGGCGTATCGGGACGCCGCGACATTGTCGGCAACTCTGCGTGAATTCCCCTTGCCGACCGTGTCCACATTTCTATATCGGCTTTGCCGCTGAGAAACAGACATTGCTATCTAGCTGGCGGGCAAGCCAAGTATCTCCCGTTCGCCAGTAGGCATACGCCAACGGGTAAGGGGAGGCCGACGCCACCGCGCGAGGTGCTCAAGGTTCATGCGATGCCGCCGGTGCCGCCAGAGTGGATGCGCTCCGAACGCCGCGGACGGCGCAGCAGCGGCGCCAGAAGCCGGTCCCTTATCGCCGAGTGATCGGCTCGCGTGAATTCCCCGGCGAGGAATGGCTGTGTGCCACGGTGGCTACTCTCGCGCTCACCCCGCTATCGAGCTGGCGCCGTTATCCGCGGCTCACATGTGTTTCGAGGTCTGGGAGCTCTGCGGCACTGCGGCAAGTAGGTCACGTGGGGATGCGGCTACGGCGACGCGTCACTGTGAGTTCGTGCTGTAAAGGGACGGCAGTCTGCTCGGGCTGGATCCTGACCGAAACGCTTTTGGGGTCTCCTGCGGCAACAGGAGACCCCAACGGTGCAGATGCCACCCGAGCCAAGGGAGGAATCCGCTGCTCACGCCACAGATCACTGCTTCAGGTGGATGCTGGACGGATGCGTTTCCAGTAACGCCGATCTGGCCGATGTCCGGCAAGATGTGGCTTTGGGACGAGGACATCACGCCAATGCGAACAACTCCTCTACCTGTGCTGATGGCTTGGCGGACCTTGGGCGCCCGCTCCGGAATGGAAACAAACTGATCGTTTACGGCGGTGTTGTTCACGGCCCCAGGTGGACGGGATTCGAAACAACACTCGCGGTACTAGGGCTTCCTGGTCGCATCCGCACCGGGAACCATGGAGGGAGTTACCCCTTCGCGCAGGGACGACGGCAATCGTCTCCGCGCACGCCGAGGGGGCTCGCTTCATCAGTCCACCCGAGCCAGCGCCGGGAAGCGATCGCCACATGATCGCAGCCCTCGTCCCGGTGTCCAACTGAGAGGTCCGCACACATGTCTGTCCCTTTCCCCCGCTATGACGGGGCGTGCATCCCCGCGCCCGGTCGGCGCAGCGTCGTCCTGGTCGTCCTCGTGGTGGTCGTCGTTGTCCTGCTGGCAGCCGGCCTTACGCTTCCGGCCGCGATCACGACCGTGGCCGCGGCGGTTGAGGTCACCAGCCGTCTAGCCCGCCGCGACGAGGACTGAGCCGGCTCGGCCGGCCTCGCCCATGCGAGGTCCCGGCCGAGCCGGCCAGACCGGCGCCTTGTTGCTGGGAGCCATTGGTGCCACGCCCCCAAACTCGCCTCGATCCACAGGCCGGCCCAGTCGCAGCATTCGCCTGCGCGTTGCGTGACCTGCGTGAGTCAGCCGATCCGGTGCCCACGTACCGGCAGATGGCCGACCGCGTCCACTACTCCGTCACTGCCCTGTCGCAGGCCGCCTCGGGCCGCAAACTGCCCACATGGGAGGTGACTCAGGCCTTCGTCACAGCGTGCGGGGAAGACCCGGCCGAATGGCGAACCCGATGGAAGCACGCCGCAGCCCCCAACGACACCGTCACCGAAGCTGACCCTGCCGATCAACAGGGGCGGCCGACGGATGAGTACGCCCAGCGATCAGGGTCGACCGAGGCCGGCGACATCGACCCCGCGGACGCCCAGACGACGACTCAGCTCATGGAAACCCTGAACCGGTTTCGACTCCGCGCTGGCGTCAGTCTTCGAGAGCTCTCAGCCCGATCCCACCGAACCACTGAGCATCCGACGAAACTGTCACGCACCACGCTCTCCAACCTTCTCAGCGGACGGGGCCGCCCACCCGCCCTGGACGATGTGCTGCAGATTCTTTCGTTGTGCGATGGATCGGCTACCGAGCTGGAGCGTTGGAGGACATGTTGGCAACGGCTGCACGGACCCCTGCCGCCAGCAGACCCCCCACCGTCCATGGTCGAACACCTCAGGGCCGCTACGCTCACCGAACGTGATCTGGTGAGCGAGCGGGAAGCAACAATTCCACCTCGACAGGCGCCGGCTCCCGCGGCTTCCCGGTCTGCTCCACGCCGCACAGGGCGCTTCCTGCCCACAATGGCCGCGGCGGTGGCGACGACGCTCGCGACGATCGCCACGGTCTGGCTCTCGCAGGACCCCCCACCCAACACCACGATCACCATCACCGAAGCGGCAGCAACCAAGACAGGTAACGGCGTGACCATCAAGGTCAAATACCGTTGTGCCCCGCACAGCGGCATCGTCGCGCTCAACGCCACGGTCGCTGCCGCCGCCGGCGCCCGCGGCAAAATCATCCCGGACTGCGATGGGACAGAACAGTCGGCAGACGTCACCGCCGTCGACAACATGGACCGCAACGGCTTCCAGCCAACGGACCTGGCCACCATCTCCGTAACCCTCACCGACACCAACTCCCACATCGTCGAAGACGCCGCCACCGCCATCACCCGTCGCCTGAGCTAGACGAGTGAGTGCGTCACGAGCGCGGAGAGGGGACTGTAGAAACATGTATGGGCACTGGCGGTGGATTCCCTGGGTCGCCAGGTGATCAAGACGGCAGGATCGTCGGTGACGAGAGATTGTCACGCCGGGATCTGTGGGAGCCCGGGGCTGAGATGCCCCGGGCCACCCGACTTCCTCATGGTCGTAGGCGGGTCCACCACATCGTGATCGTCAGGAATCACCCGTCCAGGCGTGCGCTGGAGGTGAGGGGCTCGGTCAAGTAGCGCTGGATCGTGGGGGCCAGGCTCGCCACGAGGGTGTCCACGTCGAGGGCGACGACCGGGGGCAGGCGCAGTATGTAGCGGCAGAGCGCTACGCCGAGGAGCTGCGTCGAGACCAGCCCGGCGCGCGCGGGCAACTCCGCCGGGTCGGTCACGGCGGGGGCGAGGGCCCCGGCGACCTGGCTTCCGAAGACGGTGCGCAGCCGCTCGGCGGCCGTCTCGTTGGTGATGGCCGAGCGGAACAGGACGATCAGTACCTCGTCCGCCAACGCACCTTCCCAGCGCTCGACGAAGTGCCTGGCCAGCGTCTGGCCCGCGCGTTCGCGCGGTACCGCGGTCAGGTCGGGCAGCCGCAGGTCGATGTCCGTCGCCGCCGCGAACAGCCCGTCCTTGCTGCCGTAGTAGCGCATCACCATCGACGGATCGATCCCGGCGTCGGCGGCGATGGCGCGGATCGTCGCCCGTTCGTAGCCGTCGGAGGCGAACCGGCGGCGGGCGGCCGTCAGGATCGCGGTCCTGGTCTGGTCGGAGCGTTGTGTGAAGGCCATGCCTACAACTGTAGGCCAACAGGTGTTGGCAAACCAAGCGAACTGGGTTAACGTAAATGACAACAGATGTTGGCAAACAGACGTTGGCCATTGGAGGCCGTCATGTCAGACCAGGCAATCCGTCCCGCCGCCCCGATTCCCGCAACCACCGAGGTCCTGATCGTCGGCGCCGGCCCCGTCGGCCTGACACTGGCCGCCGCGCTGACCGAACGGGGGGTGGACACCGTGCTCGTCGACCGCCAGGCGGAGGGCGCGAACACCTCGCGCGCCGCCGTCGTACACGCACGCACCCTGGAGGTGCTCGAAACGGTCGGGGTCTCGGGCGAACTTGTCGAACGGGGGGTCATCGTGCCCCGCTTCACCGTCCGCGACCGCGACCGGGCCCTGCTCAGCGTCGACTTCGACGGGCTTCCCACCAAGTACCCGTACACGCTCATGGTCCCGCAGAACGTGACGGAGGAGGTCCTGCTGCGCCGTCTGCACGCCGTCGGCGGCCAGGTCTACCGCCCCTACGAGGTGGCCTCGATCGTCCAGGACGGCGAGGGCGTCACCGCCACCATGACCACCGGCGAGACGATCCGCGCCCGCTACGCCGTCGGGGCGGACGGCATGCACAGCACCGTACGCGAGCATGCGGGCATCGGCTTCACCGGCGCCACCTACGGGCAGTCGTTCGTGCTGGCCGACGTGCGGCTCGACTGGGACCTGCCCCCCGACGAGGTCATGCTCTACTTCTCACCCGCGGGGTTGGTCGTCGTGGCGCCGCTGCCGGGCGGCCGCTACCGGATCGTCGCGACCGTCGATGAGGCGCCCGAGCACCCCGGGCTGGACGACGTGCAGGCGCTCCTGGACACACGAGGTCCCCAACGGCGGTCCACCAAGGTCACCGAGATCGTGTGGAGCTCGCGCTTCCGCGTGCATCACCGGCTCGCCGACAGTTACCGTGCCGGCCGGGTCTTCCTCGCCGGAGACGCCGCCCACGTGCACAGCCCAGCCGGCGGCCAGGGCATGAACACCGGCATCCAGGACGCGGTCGCCCTCGCGGCCCGGCTCGGCGCCGTACTGCGCGACAACGCTCCGGTCGCGAGCCTGGACGCCTACGAGGCCGAACGCCGTCCGGTCGCCGTCAAGGTCGTCGCGTTCACCGACCGGATGACGCGGGTCGCCACCGCCCGCAACGCGCCGCAGCGCCGCCTCCGCAACGTCGTCCTGCGCGTGCTCGACCGGATCCCGGCCGTCAACCGGACGATGGCGATGAACCTGTCCGAACTGGCCGTCGACCCGACCTCACGGCCCCGTTGACGGCCAAGCAGGGTCCGCTCCGAACGAGTGGTGCGGCTGCGGGCCGCGTTGCCGCAGATCAAGCGCATCATCCACACCCTGGCGGTCAACACCGGCTTCTGGCACGACACCGTGTGGATCGCCGATGCCCCAGGTGGGTCGACTTCACGGCTGGGTGCGTCGCTCGGCGGCGTCGAACGCGGGCGCGAGCGGGGCCAGCGCCGCGCGGAGCTGGTCGGGCAGTGAGCCGGAGGGCACGAGCAGTCCTCCGGCGCCGAGGCTCCCAGCGGCCCCCGCGTTCCCGGCCGGCCGAAGCCAGCCTTCCAACGCGATGCGAACGGCTGCGGCCACGCTCGCCGCGAGAACGCGGGCTGTGTGCGCTCCGGCGTCACCCAGGCGTTCGGCGATCACCGCTGTGAGAGGGGCCTCGATGCCGGCGGTGGTGTCGAGGAACGCCTCGCGCAGCGCGGTCCGGGTGATGATCAGCAGCAGCGCCTGGTGTTCGCGCTCACCGGTGTTGGTGTACTGCTCGACCACTGCTTCGGTGACGGCGTCAGCCAGGTGCACGTGTGCGGGGCGGGCGGCGACCGCTGCCGCGATCCGCGCCTCCCGGTCCGCGGTGACAGCGGCGACGATCGCCTGCTCGCGGCTGGCGAAGTAGTTGTTGTAGGTGCGCGGCGAGACCCCGGCCGCTTCGGCGATGTCCTCGACCCGCACCTGGTCCGGTCCGCGCTCCACAGCCAGGCGCAGGGCCGCCTGGCGTAGCGCCTCGCGCGTGGCCTGCTTCTTCCGCTCCCGCAGCCCTGGTGGTGGTGTCGTCACGGTGCCAGCGTTCCACACAGAGCTGCGTGCACGCAAATTTGCGTGCACGCATTTTTCCTGTCAGCCTCGACCCGCCCGAGACCGACAGAGAGGACCTCACCATGCGAGCTAGAGGAATGACCTACGACACCGGATTCGTCGTGCACGGCCAGATATCCCGCGAGCACTTCGACCCCGCGGTGGTCCGGCGCGAGCTCGCCATCATCCGCGACGACCTGCACTGCAACGCGGTCCAGATCATCGGCGGCGACCCCGACCGACTGGAGCTGGCCGCCGGTGCCGCCGCCGGCCTCGGCCTGGAGGTCTGGTTCTCGCCCTATCCGCTGGAGCTGGACCCGGAGCAGATCCTCACGCTCTTCCGCGACTGCGCCGAGCGAGCGGAACGGCTCCGGCAGCAAGGGGCCACAGTCGTGTTCGTCGCAGGGGTCGAGCTGAGCGTGATGAACCGCGGGTTCCTGCCCGGAGAGAGCCCCGAGGAGCGGGTCGAGCAGCTGATGAGCCAACCCGAGCGGCGGGTCGAAGCGATGCGCGAGCTCGGCGTGCGCATCAACGCATTCCTCCGCGACGCCGCAGCCACGATCCGCGAGCGCTACCAGGGCAAGCTCACCTATGCATCCATCCAGTTCGAGCAGGTCGACTGGACTCCCTTCGACATTGTGACGTTCGAGCTGATCCGCTCCGCCGAGGTCGCCGACCGGTTCCGGGACGCGGTGCGCACCCTGGCCCAAGGCCCGAAGCCGCTCGCCATCACCGGGTTCGGCACCGCGGCCTACCGCGGCGCGGGAGACCGTGGTGGGCGGGTGCTGGAAGTGGTCGAGTACGACCCAGAGACCAAGGCCCCAGTACGGCTGAACGGCATATACGAGCGTGACGAGGCCGGCCAGGCCGCATATCTGAGCGATCTGCTGGAGATCTTCGAGACCGAGGGCGTGGACAGCGCGTTCGTGTTCTTGTTCGCCCTGCCTGGCTACCCGCACCGCCCCGACGGCGACCCCAGGGACGACTTGGACCGGGCCAGCCTGAGCATCGTCAAACTCCTCGAAGGGCGCCGGGGGCAGACCTACCCCGACATGGAATGGGAACCCAAGGCCGCCTTCGCAGCAGTGGCGCAGCGGTATCAGAGATGACAGGCACCGCGCACGGTGACCACGGCTCGGGGTCGGCACTGCGCCGCAGTGCAGATCCCGAGCAGATGGAAGCGGTATTCGCCGAACTCACCGCAGACCTCGCGCCGGTCTACCGCCGCCGCGACCTGCGGGCCAACGGCATGTTGTACCTGCGCGGGTTAAGCCCCCCGCCGGATATCTTCGCGCGAGTCGTGGTCGACTTTTTCTCACCTACCGAGAAGGTGCACATCAAACTCGTGAACCGGTTCAAACGAAAGGCTCGACAGCTACGCGACCGGAACCACTGCCGCTTGGTGCTCAGGGGGGTGGGTTGGGTCTACTTCACCATCGTCCTAAGGCTTATCCCGTAATTCATCTGGTGGGATGAGACGGGGTGCAGCCGCGGCCAGGGCCTGGTTTTCCGGCGTGGTCACGCTCCCGGTGGTGCTGGGGGCGTGTCTCATCCGGGGTCGCCGGGGCCTGCCGTTCGGCGTTCGGCGAGCAGAGGCCCCGGATGGCTTCGCGGGGCTGCCACGCGGCCCGGCCCGCCCGGGGTGGGAGGGTGTCGGGCACGGTGTGGTTGACTCGCGCAGGGCTCCTTGCAGCCCTTGGGCATAGATGATCTGGGCGTGCCGGGCCATCGTGGCGTCCAGGCGCGCGGTTTTGGGGTCGTCGGGGTCGGTGAGGCGCACGAACGCGCCGAGCGCGGCCGACACCAGGTCCCGGTCACCGGTCAGCCCGCACCGCTGGCAGCGGTGTTCGCGGTCCCGCAGCGACTTGGCCACCCGGGCACCGCACAGACAGTGCTGGGACAGCTTGGTGTGGTAGGTGGAGGACCGCACCAGCCGTCCCCCGGCCGCAGCGCATTCGGCCGCCAGGGCGGCGATGAGCATGCCGGGGGTGGTCTGCGAGAGACGGCGCCCCCACAGCCGGTACCACGTGCGGATATCGCAGTCCTCCACCGTCAGGTTCGGCCCGTGGGTGGTGATGATCTGCCGGGCGAGGTGGCGGGCGCGGTGCCGTTTGCGTTCGGCAGCCGACGCGGACGCCTGCGCGTGCCGGGCCCGGGTCGCACGGTAGCCGTTGGACAATTCGTCGTGGCGGTGGGCCTGCTTGGGGACGCCGTCGGTGCGGGCGTCGCGGGCTCCTCGCGGCACGGTGACCTGCCGTTCTTTGAGCCCTCGGGCGGTTCGGCGCTCGGCCCGCCGGGCCTGCCGTTTGGACAGGGCGTATTGGCGGGTGTTGGTGGCTCGGCGTGACCGGTCCAGGGCCCGCTGCCGTCGGCGCCGCTTGCGCGCCAGTTTGTCCAGGCGGGCCTGTTCGTCATCGTCGAGGGTGAGCCGGGTCGATTCCGGGACGCCGTCGGCGGGGTCCATGCTGTCGGGGAAGGACACGATCGACAGGTTGGAGACGTTGCCGTCCACCCCGCCCCGCCGGTCCAGCCCGGCTGCGTGTGCGCGCATCTGGCGGACGGCGGGCGAGGAGTAGCCGGAGCCGAGGATCATCAGGTGGGCTTCCAGGGCCCACCCGCCCGGCGCGCAGGAGTCCCGGCGGCGGACCAGGTCGACCTTGTGCCACACGCCGGGGTCGGCCAGGAAGTGCTCCAGTCGTGCCCGCTGTCCCGGCGCCTGGGAGCCGGACCGGCAGCACCAGGTCCCCCTCCGTGCTGTCGGGGCCTCCGGTGAACACGACCGCCAGTGGCCCGTTGTGGTCCCACCAGGTCGCCTTGCGCATCCCTGGCTTGCCGGAGGCCGGGGTCTTGCCGGTCGGGACCGTCTTCCCGTCGGGGAGAGCGGGTTGGGGCATCCGGTGGGGCTGGGCCAGGCGGCCGCCCTTGGTGTGGACGTCCAGGTGGCCTTGCAGGGTGCCGACCAGCCGGAACGTCTCCCACTTGTTCGCCTTGGTGTGGGAGCGGGCCCGGCCCGGGATGCGGGTGAAGTCCCACCACCGGCCCACCCTCGGACGGCCGAGCCTGCGGCCCGAAGCGTCACCGAACAGGTGCCGGTCCACCCCGTTCCACACCTCGTCGGCGATGTGCATGACCAGCGCCTTGGACACATGATGCTTCAGATGGCGCGAGTGTTCCAGATGCTTGTACGCCGACCGCTCCAGCCCTTCACGGGTCAGTCCCAGCCGCTGCCACACGGCCTTGCCGCCGTCACGGTCCCGCTCACGCTTGGCCGCCCAGTAGGCGTCGACCTTGGCGCGCGCGTCGCGTTGCAAAGCCCGCTTGACCTGCCACATCGCGCCGTACAGCTTGTCCACCCGGGCCAGATCACACGGGTCGGTCACCACCAAAGGCAGCTCGATCACCGCCACCTCGTCCGGCCGCACCCATGCCGGGGCCTTGTTCTTGCCCCGATGCCGACGCGGCTTCACCGCGTCCCGGCCCGTGGCACCGGTGGCCTCGGCCGCCATGATCTCGCCTCCTCTCGCGGATGAACGGGCCGGTGGTGGACGACCCACAACATCAACAACTGACATTACGCTCCGCCACCGACAGAACTCACCCCGCAATCTTCACCATGATCCACATCACCTCCACTTCCCACAGCGCAGGCGGCCTGTTCACCCTGACCGGCCTGTACCCGGCCCAACTCCATCGCCTGGTCGAAGGGCTGGCAGATCATCCGCCAATGCCGCCGCCGCGGCCCCAGCTTCGACCACGCCACCACCGGAGTCACCACCCCGACAACCTGAAGACAGACCCCCAACTCAACGAATTACGGGACATCTCTTAGCCGTAGCCGTCTTTGTGGTCGTGGCCGCCGCGACGACCGAGAACAGTTTTGCCGGCATTTGGCTGGTGGCCGTCACGCTACCGACCTCTCTCATCGTCTTCTTCACGCCGGTTCCAGCAGGGGCCGCCACATTGGCGGGGTTGATCGCGTCCGGTGCTTTTCCGCCCGAAGCGCGGGCCGCTGCAGATCGGGGACGCGGGTTTCGTGCGGCCTGGTTGACGAGTTACCAGGGCACCACGCCGGCGTCTTCGAAGAAGGAGCCGGTTGGGCCGTTGTCGGGCAGGGTGGCCAGGTGGATGGCTATGGCGGCGCCTTGTTGGGCGGTGCGGATGCCGCGGAAGCCGTTGAGGTCGGTTGCGCAGTAGCCGGGGCAGGCGGCGTTGATCAGGATGTTGGTGTCGTGCAGTTCCTTGGCGTACTGGAGGGTCACGGCGTTGAGGAAGGTCTTGGAGGGCGAGTAGGCGGCGGAGATCGGGCCTACGGCCTCCACGCCGGACTGAGAACTCTGGCGGGTGAGAGACCCGACGCTGCTGGACATGTTCACGATTCGCGGTGCGGCGGACCGCCTGAGCAGCGGCAGCATGGCGTTGGTGACGCGGATGACGCCGATCACGTTGGTCTCCACGACCGTTCGCATGGTCGCGGGGTCGACGGTCGTGGGCGTCTGTGGCATCCCACCGGTGACCCCGGCGTTGTTGACCAGCACGTCGAGCCGTCCGAAACGCTTCGAGAGCAGGGAGGCCGCGGCAGTGACGCTCTCGTCGGAGGTCACGTCGAGGGGTACCGCGAACGCGTCGACCCCCTCGGCGCGGAGTTTCTCGACGGCCGCCGAGAGCCGCTCCGGGGACCTGGCCCCCACGCCGACGGTGTGGCCGAGGGCGCCGAGCCCGACGGCGATCTCGTATCCGATTCCCTTGTTGGCGCCGGTGATCAGCGTGATCGTCTGTTCGCTCATACCCGAAATCCTGGCCGTCCGGCCGCGAGCACTCCAACACCGCCTGGGTAGCGTTCGATACCTCGCGGGTATTGATCCCGGGTACGGTGAGAGCATGGAGACGCGAGAGTTGCGGTACTTCGTCGCCGTCGCCGAGGAACTCCATTTCGGCCGCGCCGCCGAGCGCCTCGGGATCGCCCAGCCGCCCCTCTCGCGGGCGATCAAGCAGCTGGAACGCCGCCTGGGCGTTCAGCTTCTCGAACGTACCAGCCGTACGGTCGAGCTCACCGAGGCCGGAAAGGTCCTGCTCAGAGAGGGCCGGGCTGCCCTCGACGCGGTCGATGCCGCCGCCCGCCGCACCCGCCGCGCCGCCGCCGGGGAGCCGAAACTGGTGCTGGTCACCAAGGCCGGGGCGTCGGGTGAACTGCTGCCCAAACTCCTGGACGCCTACGCCGCCGAGCCCGGCGCGGTCGCCGTCGAGGTCCTGCTGTGCGGGATCGGAGAGCAGGAGCGGCTGCTCCGCGACGGCCGGGCCGACGTGGGCCTGCTGCACAGGCCGTTCGACTCGACGACCGGCCTGGACAGCGAGGAGCTGAGCACCGAGGGCCAGATTCTGGTCCTGCCGAAAGACCATCCCCTCCAAGGCCGCAGGGACCTGCGCATGGCTGACATCGCCGACCTGCCGCTGCCACGCTGGCCGCACCGCGACGGCGGCTACCCCGACGGCCCGGGACCCGAGGTGCACGACCACGCCCAGCTCCTGCAGCTGATCGCGCTGGGCAGGGCGGTGGCCCTACTGCCCGAAACCGCCCGGAGCCATCTCCGCCGCGACTTGGCCTTCGTGCCGATCCTGGACGCGCCGACCGTCACCACCGTGATCGCCTGGCCGCCGCACAGCCGGTCCCTGGCCCTCGCCGGGCTGATCCAGACGGCCACCCGCCTTTAGGGCCTTGAGCAGGGATGTCCATTCGGTCCGAGTCACCTCGATGATCGGACCTGGCGCCCTGGAGTCGCGGAGGGCGATGGAGCTGTTGCTGTGGGCGACTTCGACGCATTCGCCGTTGGGGTCGCTGTGGCTCGACTTGCGCCATGCGAAATGGTGCTCGGTCATGTTCCGATCCTGCCTGGCTACCTCAGCGGGTCCGGAGGACGACGAGCAAGGCGGCCCATGCTTTGGGAGTGAACTTGATGATCGGACTGGTCTCGTTGGCTTTGGAGTCGCGCAGCCCGACGCTGCCGTCGCTCGCGCGCGCTGCCTCGACGCAGTCGCCATCTGGATTGCTGTGGCTTGATTTGCGCCAGCCTGTGCTGTCGGTGGTCATGGGCGCGTCCTGGATCAGGCGTTCTTCAGGGCTGTGAGCAGGGAGATCCATTCGGTTCGAGTCAGCTTGAGGGTGGGGCCGGGCGCCTTGGAGTCGCGGAGGCCGATGGCTGCGTTGGTTGCTCGGGCGACTTCGACGCAGTCGCCGTTCGGTTCGCTGTGGCTCGACTTGCGCCAGTGGGATCTGCGTTGGGTCATGTCTGATCCTGACTTGCCCGTTCAGCGGGTTCGGAGGGCAGCGAGCAGCGCGGCCCATGCCGAAGGAGTGAACTTGATGATCGGACTGGTCTCGTTGGCTTTGGAGTCGCGCAGCCCGACGCTGCCATCGCTCGCGCGCGCTGCCTCGACGCAGTCGCCGTTGGGATCGCTGTGGCTCGATTTGCGCCAGCCTGGGCTGTCGATGCTCATGGCACGTCCTGGATCAGGTGTTCTTTAGGGCAGTGAGCAGGGAGGCCCACTCGGTCCGAGTCAGCTCGACGATGGGGCCGGGCGCTTTGGAGTCGCGGAGGCCGATGGCTCCGTTGATGGCGAGGGCGACCTCGACGCAGTGTCCGTCCGGGTTGCTGCGGCTTGACTTGCGCCAGCGTGGGTGATTGTTCATGGGAGCATCTTCAATCAGCTGTGCTTTAGGGCCGTGAGCAGGGACGTCCATTCGGCCCGAGTCACTTCGATGATCGGACCTGGTGCCTTGGAGTCACGGACCCCTATGGCGCCGTCAGGGCTTTTTGCGACTTCGACGCATTCGCCGTTGGGATCGCTGTGCCTTGCCTTGCGCCAGCCGCTGTAGTGCTTGGTCATGCCTCCGATCCTGCCTCGTTTGTCAGCCGATCGGCTACCTGGTCGAGGAAGGTAAGGCTGTCAGCCTTGGAAAGCGCAGCTTCTTGAAGCCGGTTGAAGTGCTCGGTGTACCGAGCCACGTCGCGTCGGTCGGTGAGCACAAGGTCGGTCGCCACGGTATCGATCACCGCCATCGTCGGGTCGGCTGGCTCGGAGAAGGTGTAGAGGAAGAAGGACGACTTGGGCAGCAACCCTCCAGGAACGCGTGCGTTGTGAAGCAGGAGTCGGATGGAGATACGCGGCTCCTCCGTGACCACGTCGATCAGGTGTCTCAGCTGGTCAGCCATCAACGCTGGAGGCACGGCCAGTCGGTGAACAACGCACTCGTCAAGCACGGTCTCGTATGAGGGGCCGTCCGGTTGTAGAAGGCGGCGCTGGCGGTGTGCTCGAGCGTCCGCCATCCGGTCCGGCCGATAGCCGAGCGGCCCTTGGTTTTCGTCGAGCTGAACCAGGGCCTCTATGAAGCTGGGCAGTTGCAAGACCGCAGGAAAGCCGGTCTGGTTGTAACCCCGGATGGTGTCGGCACCGGATTCCAGGTCGGCGTAGAGGCGTTGGCGGGCGCCCATGGAATCGCCGAAGGAGTCCCACCAGCCCTTCTGGGCGGCGTCTCGGGCCAGACGGACGATCTTGTCGTACCGCGGTCCGGTGACGCCTAGGCGGTCCAGCAGATCCATGATCTCGGCTAGGTCCGGGCGGATGGCTCCGGTCTCCAGACGGGTGATTTTGGTGCGGGACTGGTAGACGAAGCGGGCGAGTTCGTCAGCGGTCATGTCGCGGTCTTCGCGGATCTTGCGGAGCTCGACCGCGAGTCGGCGGCGGCGAACGTAGGGGCTCGGCATGGCCGCTCTCCTTTGAACGGGAGCCTTGATTACAGTGCGTACGGATCAATAACTTTCTGCAACTGATGCCTGGTGGGCAATGGTATGGCCGGATCAGGCCTCGGTGTCGGTAAAAGCGCTGGCCAGGAGAACGCGCCAAGATTTTTCTGCACGTTCAGGAACCGCACGTGCGGTTACTGGATGTGCGGAACGCGAACGTTGTGGAGTGGATTGTGCGAATCAGGCTTGGAGTCCGGTCTGACAGCTATTTCTCGTGAGCGGATGGCAACCTTCTGTGACGAAGGAACTGCAGAACAGGCTGTGTTCCACGCGATCTGCACATCGAGGAGTGCTCATGTCCACGGCGATGGTCTTCGTGGCGGGGCCCGTGCCGCTGTACTGGCGGCGGTGCTTTCCGGGCCGTCCCGAGCAGGCGCGGACTGTCCGGAGGTTTGTGGCCTGTCTGTTGGACGGGTGTCCGTACCTCGACGACGTGCTGTTGGCTGCCGATGAGCTGGTCGTCAACGCCATCCGGCACACGAAATCGGGTCGGTGCGGTGGGTCGTTCACCGTCGAAGTGATGCGTGGGGTTAATGGCGTGGCGGTCTCGGTCGCGGATGAAGGTGGTCCGGGTGAGATCGTGGCGCGAGACGCGGATGAGCTCGATGAATCTGGGCGCGGCTTGAAGGCTGTGGCGCTTACTGCGGCCAGCTGGAGCTGGCACGGGAACGAGGAGGGACGGACGGTCACTGCCGTCTTCGCGGGGGAGTGGGCGTCGTGACGGCGCATCAGCACGTTCAGCAATGCGTTCACTCGATGATGACCGGGGCCTTGCGGGCTGATCCGGCCGCGATCGACAAGCTTTTGGTCGGGCTTGAGAAATCGCAGCTTGATGTCTGCAGCCGGGACTTCGTTCGCGAGGCCAGGCGGCTTGTTCTGGCCTCTAGCGCGGCGCTGTCCACGATCTTGGGACCGCACAAGCCGGGGGACGATCCGTATGGACGCCCCATTTGCCATGGCTGTGGCACGTCTGAGTGCCGGATGCTGAGGAGTGTCGGTGACGTCTTCGCCGCCTACTCCGTTCGCCCGATGGCCGTGGATCGGGCTGAGGCTTGGCGGCGGGCTGATGCTTTCTTCGGCGGCACCCCGTTGAGGATCGAGGAGTTCGAGGAAGGCTTTGTCGCGCGGCCTTGCTCGAACGAGACCGGGGCGCTGTTGATGATCGACCGCCGTAGCGGGGTGATGAGCCGATGGCCTTCGGAGCTGAGTAGGGAGCAGCTGATCCCTCGCTACCGGTCGTACGTGCGTGGCGAGCTCTAGAGGGGTGGGGCCTTGCGGGCTGAACCTCGGTAAGTGTCGGGGTCGTAGCGCTGGGCGTTCTGGTCTAGCTTGCTGGCTGCGGCCTCCAGAAGGTCGACGTTCAGAAGGTCCGCCAGGCGAATCAGGTAGAGGAAGACGTCGCCGAACTCCGCTTGCAGACGAGCGGCGGCTTCTGGGTCGTCCATGATCTTCCAGGACTCTTCCGGTGTGAGCCATTGGAGCTCGGCCAGGAGTTCGCCTGTTTCGCCGGCCAGGGCCATCGCCAGGTTTTTGGGCGTGTGGAACTGCTCCCAGTCGCGTTCCGTAGCGAACGCGCGGAGGCGGTCGGCGAGGTCATTGATGCTCGTCACAGGACTAGCGTACGGGCGATCAAACTGCGCGGAGTGATCAATGCAAAGCTGATGACGCTTATTGGGGGATTGCGTACGATCAGGGGCAGGGCTCGCAAATTAGGCTGCGGGGGTAATCGCCCGAGAGGCGAGCATGCAGACGCGGAATTTCGAGATCGAGATCGGCCCGGGGGACACGGGGATCTATCCCGTCAGGGTGCGCACGCCTGGTGAGGTCGTTGACGGCGTGATGCGGCTGCCGTTGCCGGCCGATGAATTGGACTATGAGCTCGAGGCGATCAGTGGGTTTGTGCTGGCCTCGTCGGCGGTCAGGCGGCGGCTGGCGTCCAGGGATGAAGAGCCGGTGCGGGAATTGGGCCGCCGGCTTTTCGAGGCGCTGTTCACCGGGCGGGTGCATGGGCTTTACACGGCCGGCCTTCATGAGCGGACCGTTCAGCGGCTCGTGTTGCGGATCCAGGCGCCTGAGCTGGCGCGATTGCCGTGGGAGTTCTTGTTCGATCCGGCGCGGCAGGACTATCTGGGGCTGAGCCAGCCGCTGGTGCGGTATCCCCATGTACTGGCTGGGCGTCAGCCGTTGGTCGTCGCGTCGCCGCTGCGGATTCTGGGGATGGTGGCGCGGCCCGGGGATCAGGTTGCGTTGGAGGTCAAGGAGGAGCAGCGGTTGCTGGCCGCGGCTCTGGCTGGGCTGGAACGTCGGGGGCTTGTCGAGCTGGCCTGGGTCGATGGCCAGACGTACGGGGATCTTGAGGACGCGCTGGATCAGGGGCCCTGGCACGTCTTTCACTTTGTCGGTCATGGCGGATGGGACAGGGGTAGTGGGGAAGGCACCATCTCGCTGGCGAACGAGCGGGGTGGGACGGATGCCGTCGGCGCGGATGATCTGAGCCGGTTGCTCGGCGAGCACTCGACGCTGAGGCTGGTCGTGCTGAATGCATGTGACACGGGGCTTGGGAGTGCCCTGGATGTCTTTTCGAGCACGGCGGGGGCGGCTGTGCGCAGGGGGATTCCGGCTGTGGTGGCCATGCAGTTCGGGATCAGCGATACGGCCGCGATCACGTTCGGGACGACGTTCTACCAGTACGTGGCCAAGGGCCTGCCGGTCGACACGAGCGTCATGCGGGCGCGGCGGGCCATGCGGAGGGCCAAGAAGGACACGCTGGAGTGGGGGACTCCGGTGCTCTATCTGCGGGCCACAGATGAGACGGACGGGCACATCTTTGCGACCGACGGCGCGCCTAGTCCGCAGACCTTGTTGAAGAAGGCGACTTACACGCTTCGGGCGGACGCGACTGATGAGAATGCCCGTCTGCGGCAGTCGTTGTACGAGGAGGCGCGGGGACATCACGCGGCTGGACGGTGGGCTGCTGTTCTGGAGATGGGGGAACGGCTGCGTGCGTTGGATCCGGCTGCGGAGGATCCGGATGGGTTGATGGCTTCGGCACGGGCGGCTCTGGCGAAGACGCAGGCTTCGGCTACGAGTGAGGATTCGGCACGGTCGCTCTGGCGGTTCCGGAATGAGCTGACCGTTCGGCATCGCAAGAGCGTCATCGGCGTGGCGTTCAGCCCAGATGGGCGATGGCTGGCCACGGCCAGCAGTGACGGTACGGCGCGGTTGTGGGATGCGGGCACTGGCCAGCAGTCACTGACGTTCAAGCACCCAGGCTGGCTCAACGTCGTCACCTCGGTGGCCTTCAGCCCAGATGGCGGGAGGTTGGTCACCGGTAGTGAGGATGGGGTTGGGCGTGTGTGGGATGTGGTGAGTGGTCGTTTGGTTGTGCGGTTGGGGCATGAGGGTTCGGTGCCGGGGGTTGCGTTTAGTCCGGATGGGCGTCGGGTCGCGACGGCCAGTGAGGACAAGTCCGTCCGGGTATGGGACGCGGGCAGTGGCGAGCAGTTGCTGCGGCTTGCGCACGACAGCTCGGTGCGGTGCGTGGCGTACAGCCCGGACGGGCGCCGACTGGCCACCGCGGGATGGGACAACGTTGCGCGGGTGTGGGATGCGGGGGATGGGCGGGAGCTCTTCGGGCTCCATCACGACAGTTCGTTGCGTGCGGTGACGTTCAGCGGAGACGGGCACCGGGTGGCCACCGCCGGAAGTGACAGCACCGCGCACATCTGGCGAATCACGGAGGGAAATGCCGGCGATGGTTGGTGACGACGCGATGGTTGGTGATGGGGCGATGGTCGGAGGCGGGGGGATCACGGCCGAGATTCTTGTCAGCTCGGAGTTCCGGGAGGGTGAGGAGCGTGCTGTGGCGTCGGCGTTCGCCGACCTTGGTGTAGAGCCGCGGGTACGGGTCGTTCCTGTCAGGCGAGGGCCGGGGGACCTCCAATGGCTGGTGCTGGCGGCGTTGCCTCTGCACGCGTTCCTCAGCGGGATCGGAACGACATTGGCGGGCGAGGCCACGCGCGGGCTCAAGAGCCTGGTGGGGAAGGCCATCGGCGGGCGACGCGGTACGGCTGGCGAACCGCCCGTTCTCGTTCTGCAGGATCCGGTGACGCGCCTCCAGATCGCGCTGGAGGCCGACCTGCCCGACGAGGCGTACGCGGCGCTGGTTTCGACAGATCTATCGAGCTACGGCAAGGGGACGCTCCGCTATGACCGGCACCATGGCGTTTGGCGGTCGGAACGCCCGTAGGGGAGCCGGAACCTCAAAAGGCCGGAGTCAGGCGCCTGCGAGCGTGGCTATGAGCTTGCGAGCATGGCTATGAGGAGGAGCACGCCCAGGATCGCTACGGTGACGCCGATCGCGATCAGCGCGGTCCGTGTCGACGGGTCCAGGGTCGACGCCTTCGCGGGCTGGAAGGGATACGAAGCGGCTGCGGGCATCTCGTTGAAGAGGTCCTGGCCCGTTGCGGCGGTGTGGGTGCACCAGGGGCAGCTCTGGAGATGCGAGCCGTACGTGTGACCTGGGCGAGCCGGGCACACCTGGACGCGGCTCCGCTCTGTGTCCAGGGCGCGTAGCCAATCACGGGCCGTGGGTCTCGCGGCAGGGTTGAGCACGCCTGGGCCGAAGGCGCCATGGGCCAGTTCTAGGAGCGCCGGTGGCAGAACGACGGGATCGATGACACCGCGCGGCACGATGACTTGTTGCGGCAGCACAACGTAGGAGCAGCTTGCGGCGATGTTGTCCGCGACGGTCGCCTCTGAGTCGCTGTCCCTGCGTACGCCCCCGAACGGATGGTTGCCGCCGGTCAGTAGCTGGTAAATGAGCACGGCCAAGGCGAAGTCGTCCGTGGCAGGAGATGCTGGGCTGCCCTTCTGGCGTTCGGGCGCGCTGTAGTCGGCGGTCTGCATCAGGCAAGGGAAGTATTCGCTCGTGACCGGATCGGTGAATGCGATGGAGTCACAGTCAAGGAACGTCACGAACCCATCGCGGTCCACCACGACGTTGTTGCTGGAGAAGTCGCCGATGACCAGCTGCTCCTGATGCATGCGGGCTGCCATGAAGGCGAGGTTCCAGCTGATGCCGAGCAGGAAACGCCAGTCGGCGCGTTGCGGGAACAGCCGGAGCCTCATCGAACGCCCGAACAACGCCACCAGTTGCACATGGTCTGGCTCGCCGAATTTCGGCATGGCATATCCCAGAAACTGGCTGTTCGGGCTACGGGCCAGTTGGGTCGGCCATGCCAATTCTGGTGGCTGGGACGAGTGTGTAGGGCGGCCCCCTAGGGGCGCCATCGTCAGCATCCGCTGGAGACGTCGTTCCTGGTCTGCGCCGGGGGGTTCGCGGTAGAGCTTGACGACGATGCCCTCGTTCGAGATGACGGGGAACACGGCCGCCTGGCCGCCGGCCTTGAGCGGACGGTCGGCGAGTTTGACGGGTTCGCCGTCGAGGAGAACGGCAGGCCCGGTCACGGGCGTCCTTCCCAGTGGCCCGGTCATGATCGCACCGCCCGCAGGAGCGTCTTGTCGTCGGCGTTGACGGCGGTCACCCGGTCGGAACGGAGGAACGCGGCCAGCTCTTCGGTGTCGGCGTGGGGATCGTCCCCCGCGCGTTCGAGGGACGCGAACATGGTTGAGGCGAACGAGGCGTTGGGCATCGGTGGTCGGCCGTGGGAGTTCGCCAGCGCGGCCTGGGCCAGACCGTCGGTGGAGAGCAGGACCCCATCGACGCCGCTGTCACGTACGCATGCCGTGCGCACCCATTTCTCGGCGTCGGACGACGTCAGGAACACGGTCTCGTTGCTGTACTCGCTGACCTCCGGCGCGGTCGGAAGCAGATGGAACTGCGGCTTGCCGTCCTCGGTCCCGGCCCGCAGGACGACGAAGCCGTCGCCGACGCTCAAGTGACCGATCCAGGTCGGCGCGATCACCACCACGGTGAGCGTCGCGGCGAAATCATCGGGGGCTTCGGCGGTCTCGTGCAGGAACTCCTCCCGTACCTCCCGGAGGGCTGTGCGCAACAACCCGTGTACGGCTGATGCGTCCGCGCGGCGGCCGGACACGTGCTTGCCGAAGTGCTCGGTGGCCAGCCTGACCGCGATCTTGGACCCCTCGGCGGAACGGGGGCGGCTGCCCGCGCCGTCGGAGACCGCCAGCACCGTCACCGGCCCGGCCTCGCCGGCGCGCCAGGCGTCCTGGCAGGGGACGCCGTCGCGCCGATGCCGGTAACCCGTGACGCTCAGGCCGTGCACCCGCCATGCCGTACGCCGCCGCTCCCCGCGTTCGTTCACGATCCCGGCCTCCCGCTCAGTGTTCCCAGGCCGGCCGCTGGGTGAAGCGGCTGAAGATCTTCTCGAAGACCTCGTCGCCCGCGCCCTTCTGCTCGGCGCTGGCGCTGGCCGACATCATCTGGAGGAGGTCCCGGAACGGGAAACCTTCGAGCCGGGCGTTGAACTTGGGCGCGAGCGCTTCCAAGACCTGCGCGCCGTGGGACGTGACGCCGCCGACGCCGATGGCGTACAGCCGGAAGCGCCGTTGCTCCTGCTCGCGGGACAACACCGGCACCAGCCGCCGCCAGCTGTCGGTCGGATGACCGTGCTGATCGGTCGGGATGCCGTCGGTCACCAGGCAGATCTGCGGGCGGAAGTGCTGGAGCCCGGACAGCCGCAGCTCCTGCTTGCGCGCCATCACGATCTGCATGGCGAGCTCCAGCGCCTCGGTCATCAGCGTGACTCCGGACGCCATGAGCTGCGGCGGCTGAAAGGCCCCGGCCGACACGAACGGGCTGACCCGTGCCTGGGGCGGCAGCGGATAAGGACCCTGCCAGGCGTTGACGCCCTGACCGCCGAACGTGATGACCGCGATCTCGACGCTGGCGCTGAGGCTCACGTCGTCGCGCAGGTCACGGGTCCAGGAACGGAGTGCCTCGTTCAGCGACTCGATGGGGCTCCCGCGCATGGAATGGGACGTGTCGAGGCAGAGCACGAGCGGGAGGCGCTGCGCGTTGTTGCCGATCTCGATGTGAGAGAAGTCCGCCGGCGGCCTGTCAGGGGCTGGCTGCTGGTCACGTCGCATGTGCTGGTCTCCCCGTTCTCCCCATGTTTTGTCGTCGGTGAGTGTCGTATTGCTGGTCAGTGGTCGACCCGTCGGCCGGGACCTGGTCCGGATCCGGCGCCGGGTCCTGGTTCGGGTCCTGGTCCGGGACCTGGGCCGCGCCCTGGGCTCGCGCCTGGCCGGGTCCGTGACGGGCGTGCGAAGGCGAAGAGGATGTCGGCGTCCTTGCCCGTTCCCTCGACCACGTCGACGTCGTCACCCAAGGTCGGCGGCGGCGCGACAAGGTCTGCCCAGACGGCCCGATAGAGGCAGCGGTCGAGTTCGACGTATCCCTGAGGGTGGAGTGCGGTACGTACGGTGGCCGTTCGCTTGGGACCGGGCGGCATTGGTATCCGGCGGCTCTCCCATCGGGCTGGGCCAGCCGGCTCGGGGGTGCGGCCTTGATTCGTGGGCGTGGGCGTGGGCTGGAAGCGCTCGGGGTGTGCGGCGGGCTCCGTGGCATAGGCGGGGCGGCGTGCGTTTCCCGATCCTCGGCGCACCATGAGGAGCAGCCACCCGAGCAGAGCCAGCACGACCCCGAACGCGACCAGGAACCAGAAGATCGGCGGCCCGCCGTCGTCCGGGTTCTTGATGTCTGTGGCGAGGTCGTTGTCGATGAGTTCCCGTGCTGATGGGCTGGTGTTGTTGCTGACGGCGTCGCAGATGTCGTCGCAGAGCCCGGCGTCCCTCAGCGGCTTGAGGGTCTCTGGCCCGAGCGCGCTGACCGTGATGTCAGGCGAGATGAGGCGATGCTCCTTTTTCCGCGCGAGGATCAGCAGGACGGTCCCGCCAGGTCCGGTCACCTGAGGTTGGCCCTTCTGGCCGCGAGCGGGAACCGACACCACGAGGTCGACGCCCTCCAGGTCCTGCTTGACCTGATTCCAGCCGGCCGGATCGGCGAACTCCTTGTCGATCCGGAGCGGTGCCCGAAGGGTGGTGGTGACCCGATCCCCCTTCGCGGCCGCGACCTGCTTCAGGCAGGACAACAGTGCGCTGTAAGGATCATTTGGGCAGGCGGGCTCAGCCGAGGCCGATACCGCATTCCCCGCCGATAGCAGCGCGATGATCAGAATTGCGAGAAAGATCCCCCGGATCGCAGTACTGAAGATCCCATGACCCATGGTGCCCCCTTTGGGCCCTGAAGGATCCTGATTGTACGACAAGACCGCCAACAGAGGCCCGGTCATTTAGCCGTATTCGGGGCGATTCCCTAGAGCTTGAAAACCTGATGACACCGGGTGAACATCTGCCGCACCTGTGCCAGCCAGTGATCGGCCAGATCGTCGAAAACCGGCTGGCTCATCTGGCTGGTCAGCGGCAATACGCACACTCCGGCCAGGAAGGGGCGCGGCCCGCGTACGTCCCACACCGAAAGCATCGGGATCAATTGCTCGGTGTTCCAGGCGTTCGCGGCCGCCGCGGCGAGAGCCAATTGATCTCCCTGGAGGGAACGGCCGTCGGTGATGAACGCGACGAGCAATCCGCTGGCCGTGGTGAATCGCATCGTGACGACGCGATCCGCCTTTTGAAGATCGATTTCAAGGCTGATCGAGGACGTTTCGGTCGTGGCGCGGAGGTTATTGCGTGTCGCCCAATTCTCGACCATCCATTGCCAGTGCGCGCCGACCTCGAGTGCGGCCGGACCGCCGAACGCCTCATGATCTGCCACGCGACACCGCCTCGGTGACCATCTGGTCGGTCAGCCCGGCATCGAGGAGCGCCTGGGCATGCAGGAAGAGGCAGGACCGCATCGACGTCCCGGCCTGCGAGCCACCCTTGGCGGCGAGTTCCTCGGCACGCGTGCGGATCCGCTCTGCGGCCTCGGGCGGCGGCCAGGCCACGTCAGTCGGCGCGACGAGCAGCTCGTCCAGGAGGTCCTCGAGGCTTGGCCGCTCCTCGGCGGCCTTGGTGAGACACCGCCCGATCAGGTCGCGCACCCCCGGGGGCACCTGGTCGAGGGGCGGCGGCTGGTGAACGATCCTGTACATCGCGCTCGTCCCTTCACCGAACGGGGCTTTGCCGGTCGCCGTGAACGCCAGCACCCCGCCCAGCGAGAAGACGTCCGACGCCGCGCCCACCTCCTTGCCCCCCATCTGCTCGGGCGACATGTAGGACGGCGTGCCGATGATGAGGCCCTCCCGCGTCATCCGCGTGTCCTCATCGGCGAGGGAGATGCCGAAGTCGATGACCCGCGGCCCGTTGTCGGCGAGCAGGATGTTCGACGGCTTGAGGTCCCGGTGCACGAGCCCGGCGGCGTGGATGGCCTGCAGAGCTTCAACAAGCCCCGCGCCCAGGCGCCGCACCATCGCCTCCTGGAACGGCCCGGACGTTTGGACGACCTCCATCAACGACGGGCCGGGCACGTACTCCGTTGCCAGCCAAGGCGGATCGCTCTCGGTGTCTGCGTCCACGACCGCCGCGGTGAAGGCGCCGCTCACGGACCGCGCCGCGTTCACTTCACGCTTGAATCGCTTAAGGAACGCCGGATCCTCCGCGTACTCCGGCCGTACGACCTTCACCGCCACGTCCAGCCCGCCGGGCGACCGGCCGAGGTACACCCAGCCCATCCCGCCCGACCCGAGCCGGCCGATGATCTTGTACGGGCCCACCCGCTGGGGGTCGCTCATCGGCGTCCGCACCCTGTCACCCCGTCCCAGAGCCACCGCGGCGGCCACGGCTGTGCGCGCCGCTGTGGATACGCCGAGTATTGCCCGTGATGTCCCGACAGGGCCATGCATCTACCCCAGACGGCCAACGATGGCCGCCCGTTCCACGAGTCGCCGCCTCCCGGATCGCGCGCACAGCGGCGGCCACCATGCGCCAGAACCTGGCTTCGTGCCGTCACCCGGTGGGAACGTGCAGGAAGGACGCGTCCAAGCTCCAGGAGGAAGTCGTCATGAGCGTACTGTCCACCAGGTTCACCGAGAAGTTTGCCGTTACCTACCCGTTTGCCTGCGCAGGAATGGCTTTCGCGGGGGGCGCTCCTGATCTGGCGGTGGCGGTCACCGGAGCGGGTGGCATCGGTGCGGTGGGGGCGACGCTCACTCCCCCGGACGTGCTTCGGCAGATCATCCACGAGGTCCGGAAGGGCGTCGGAGAGGCACCGTTCAACATCAACTTGATCACGTACTTCGACAACGCCGAACAGGTCCGCGTGTGTGCCGAGGAGCGGGTGCCGATCGTCTCCTTCCACTGGGGTCACCCGCCGGCCGACCAGCTCAAGCAGCTGCGCGAGGCTGGGGTGTCGGTGTGGGAGCAGGTCGGGTCCGCCGACGCGGCCAAGCTCGCCGTCGATGACGGCGTGGAGGTCGTCGTCGCCCAGGGCTGGGAGGCCGGTGGGCACAACTACGGCGGCCTGCCCACCATGGTCGGTGTTCCTGCCGTCGTGGACGCCGTCGGGGACCGCGTGCCGGTCCTGGCCGCCGGGGGGATCACCGACGGACGCCAGGTCGCCGCGGCCCTGTGCCTGGGGGCTGACGGGGTGTGGGTGGGGACCCGGCTGGTCGCGTCCTTGGAGGCCCAGGTGCATCCGGAGCACCACCGCCGGTTGATCTCCTCCCTGGGGGAGGACACGGTACTGACAGCGATCTTCGGCCCCGAGTGGCCGGAGTTCAACCCCATGCGGGTGCAGCGCGACCGCGTGGTGGACGAGTGGAACGACCGGCTGGATCAAGTGCCGGCCGACCGTGACTCGCTCGAACAGGTCGGCACAACGGTCCTCCAGGGAGCAGAGACCGTGTTGCGCAAGTTCAGCGCGCTGCCGCCGATGCCCGCGACCAAGGCCGACTGGGAGGAAATGCCCTGGCTGATGGGCCAGGGTGTCGGCCTCGTCCACGACGTCAAGCCCGCAGCGGAGATCGTCCGAGAAATGATGGACCAGGCCGAGCGTGTACTGGGCAAGTTCCGGTCCGAACACCGGCCCTGAGCACACGGCCGCCGTCGGTGTTGGGCCCTCAGCCCAGCCTCGGCGTTGAAGACCTGGAGCGCCTGCGGCGGTCAGAGACCCGCTTTTCCCGTCGCCCAGTACGGTTGCGTGGAAATGTCGGACCGGTGCAGGCCGTACCGGGCGCGCAGCAGGGTGCGGGCTTGCTGGATCGTCTGCCCGTGCCCAGCTAGGTAGGCGTGTGCGACCTCCTGACGCGGGGAACCGTCCAGCCAAGTCAACAGGGATTCCCCGTGCCGCTCGGTCTGTGCGACGACCTCCACATCAGGCAATAGCCCCTGCACCAGCGGTACATCGTGCGCGGGCACCTCGACCACACCGCAAACCCGGGCCCCGTCCCCTAGCCAGCGGATCATCGAGTCCCACAGACCGACGGTGGTGGCGTCGCCGCACATCAGTACGGTCCCTGGCACGGCACGTGCCCGGAAGCTTCGAGTCGCCTCCAGCCCGATCGGATTGACACGGTCCCCGACAGTGAGACCGTCCAGCCACGCCTCACCTGGCGGCAGCACGTTCCTGGCGCCGGTGCTGTGCCGGTAGAACAGGAGCGACATCCGGCCCGTCTCGGCGTCGAACGCGTCCGGTGTGTAACGCCGGAATTCGGTCGGGGTGACTCGGAACGTGGTCACCTGGCACGGCGCCCAGGGATGCCCCCGCAACCCCTCGCCGGCAAGATGCACCCGCCGGAACCACGGCGAGAGATCCTCGATCCCGGTCACTGTGCACGGCATACCACGGGCCTCGATCAGCCGGGCAAAGGGCGCGGGCAGTCTGGGCATCGTTCACTCCTTCGTCGGTGATGTCAGCCCATGTGGATGGGCGCCGCCCCTTCGGCGTGTTGTTGCTTCTTGGTGTTGATGGCGATGGCGGTGATGGCCGAGCCGGTCAGGAACATGGCACCCGCGGCGATGAACGCCATGGTGTAGCCGTGGGTCAGTGCCTCTCCTGCCTTGGCCATGAGGGGGAGGTCTTTGGTGGCCAGAGCTCGGTAGAGGGTCCCGGCGGCCTCGGGCAGCTTGTCGTTGGCCGCGGAGGTGGAGATGGTCGACAGGACCGCCAGGCCCAGGGCGCCGCCGATCTGCTGGGCGGTGTTCAGCAGCGCCGAGGCGATGCCCGTCTCGTGGTGCTGGACGCCGCTGACCGCGCCCAGAGTCATCGGTACGAAGCCCGTCCCCAGGCCGAGCCCGGTGACGAGCATCGCCGGCATCAGATGCCCGGCGTAGGAGGAGTCCGGCTCCAGCGTGGCGAACCAGAGCATGCCTGCGGCCGCCACCAGCAGGCCCGGTCCAGCGATCATGCGGGGGGCGACGTGCGTGATCAGTTTGGAGCTCAGCGCGGCGGCGCTGCCCATGCCGACGCTGATGGGCAGGTAGGCGAAGCCGGTCTTCACCGGGCTGTAGCCCAGGATCAGCTGCATGTACATCGTCAGGAAATAGAAGGTGGCGAACATGCCCGCTCCGAGGAAGAGCATGGTGGCGTAACTGCCGGAGCGGTTGCGGTGCTTGAACAGGTGCAGCGGCATCATCGGGGCACGGCTGCGGGCCTGCAGCAGCAGGAAGGCGGCAAGCAGCACGGCCGCTGTGACGAAAGAAGCCAGGGTCAGGCTGCCGGTCCAGCCGTGTTCGCCACCGCGGGTGATTCCGTAGATCAGTGCGATCAGGCCGCCGGTGCCGGTGATCGCACCGGGAACGTCCAGGCGGCCCGGGTGGCGTTCGGCCTCGACGAGGGTCCTGGTTCCAGCCAGGACGGCCAGGCCGATGGGGATGTTGACGAAGAACACCCAGCGCCAGTCGAGGACGTCGGTGAGGATGCCGCCCAGCAGCAGTCCGGCCGTGGCGCCGATCCCGGACATGGCCGCGTACACACCCATCGCCTGGTTGCGCGGCTTTCCCTCCGGGAACGTGGTGGTGATCAGGGCAAGGGCGCTGGGGGCGGCGAGCGCCGCGCCGGCACCCTGCAGGACGCGCGCCGCGATCAACAAAGCCCCGTTCGGGGCGAAGCCGCCCAGCAGGGAGGCCACGATGAAGACGACGATGCCCACCTGGAACATCCGCCGCCGCCCGAACAGGTCGCCGGCCCTGCCACCCAGCAGAAGCAGCCCGCCGAACGCCAGGGCGTAGGAGTTGACGACCCACGCCAGGTTCGCGTCGGACACCCCCAGGTCGGTCTGGATGTTGGGCAGGGCGATATTGGTGATGGTGGCGTCCAGGACCAGCATCAGCTGGGCCGTAGCGATCACGAACAGGGCCAGGCCCATATGCCGGCCACCGGGTGAAGCCCCGGACGCCTTGGTAGACGGCGGCCTGTACGGCTGCGCGGAGGCAGCGGTGGTCGTGCTGTCGGCAGGCAAGAAACGACTCCAAACGGTGGTGAGAGTGAGAAGAAGCGTGGCCCGGCAGGCGTAGCCGTGCAGGCGCCTCCGGGCGCCCCCGTGCGGGCCCGGATCGGTGAACGTCGGGTTCCGTGGTCAGCAGGACGCCATGGCATGCGCCCTCTCCACGAACCCGCATCTCCTTAATGTCGTTAAGTTGAGGTAGCCTAGAGTTGCATTAATGGCATTAAGGAGTCAAGTCCGTTGACGAACGGAGAGCGCATGGCGTTGAGCCGGCTGGAGATAGCCCGAGCCGGGCTGAGGCGACTGAACGACGTCGGTCTGGGCGGGCTGTCCCTCCAGCGGATCGCCGATGAGCTGGGCGTCAAGGCTCCGGCCCTGTACTGGCACGTCAAGAACAAGCAGGAGTTGCTCGACGAGATGGCCACGCAGATGCTGCGCGAGGCCACCGGCCTGCCCGGGCCCGCCGTCGCCGCTGAGGGCGGCTGGGAGGCGTGGTTGCGCGAGTTCGCCCAGGCGTTCCGCCGGATGTTGCTCAGCTACCGGGACGGCGCCAAGGTCTTCGCCGGCACCTTCCTCACCGACCCGGCCGTCCCCGATCCGGGATTGCTCCAGCCGTTGCTCGACGCCGGTCTCGAACCGCGCCACGCCGGGCGCGCATGGTTCACGGTCTACGCGTTCGTGCTGGGCTTCACCATCGAGGAACAGGCCGTCCACCCGGCCCCCGGGCAGCAGGACCAGCGCCACGCCGCCCTGGTCGCGCGCCGCGAGCAGCTCGGCTCCCCTGCGGCCGAAGCCGAGCACTGGGCGTTCATGGGCGATGCTGACGAGCGGTTCGGCGATGGGCTGGCCATCCTGCTGGGCGGCATCCAGGTTTGGGTAGGCAGGCCATAGGCCATTGCTTGCAGCAGGTCAGGAATTCCAGGCGCCCTGGGCGGCGGCTTTCTGGGCGTAGTCGGCGAAGTCGCGGGGTGGGCGGCCGAGGAGCTTGTGGACGTCGTCGGTCACCGTGCTGAGGGCACCGGAGCGCACCTGGGCATAGAGGTCGATGGTCAGTTGCACCCATTCCTCGGGTACGCCATCGGCGAGTTGCTCGGTCGCGTACTGCTCGGGAGTCAGCGGTACGTAGCGAATCTCACGCCCCGTGGCCCGCGCGATGTCGGCGACCGTGTCGGCGAAGGTCATCAGCCGGGGGCCGGTCAACTCGTACTCCTGCCCGGCGTGTCCCGCCTGGGTGAGGGCGGAGACGGCCACGGAGGCGATGTCCTCGGCGTCGATGAAGGCCTCGGTGCCTTCTCCGGCTGGCAGCCGGACCTCACCGGACAGGACGGGGTCGCGCAGGAAGTCTTCGCTGAAGTTCTGGAAGAACCACCGCACGCGCAGCACTGTCCCGTCCAGGCCCGCCTCGCGCAGTGCCTGTTCCGCCGCCGTCACGTGCTCCTGTCCCGGGCCGCCGCCGTCGGGTGTGGACAACAGCACCGCGCGCCGGACCCCGGCCGTCGCAGCTTGGCGGGTGAACGCGGAGAGTTCCTGCGCTGCCTCCGGACTACCGAGGAACGGGGAGACCAGGTATATCCCGGTCACGCCCTCCAGGGCGGGTGACCAGGTGGTGCGGTCCGTCCAGTCGAAAGGAAACTCCCCTGAGCGGGACGCCGCCCGTACCGGAACGCCCTCGCTCAGCAGTTGCCGCACCACGCGACGGCCGGTCTTGCCGGTGGCGCCGGTCACCAGGATCATCTGCTCACTCATGCCTCCCAGATAATCAGCGGCGTTCCGTGGCCGACATGGCGAGAACGCTCACGCCCATACTCATTCGTCTACCCTGACCAGCATGGACGCCCTGACGCCGCCAGGCGCGGACCCGTTGACGGATCTGCTGAACGGCGTACGGACCACCGGGGCGGTCTTCAACCGGTCCGAGCTGTCCGGTGCCTGGGCGGTCCGGTTCGAGGACGGGTCACCGCTGGCAATCGGAGTGCTCCTGGCCGGTACCGCCTGGATCACACTCGACGGCGCTGAGCCGGTACGGCTCGTCCCGGGAGATGTGGCGGTGCTCAGCGGGGGTGCCCCGTACGTGATGGCGAGCAGCCCGGACACCGAACCTGACGTGAACATTCTCCCGGGTGGACGGTGCGTGACCACCAGCGGTGAGGACGGCACCGCCCGGATGAACGCGGATGGCGGCAACACGGCAGAGCAGGGCGGGACCGTACTGGTCAACGGGCTGTACACCGTGCAGAGCGGCGCTCCCGGCAGGCTGCTGGCCGCGCTTCCACAGCTCGCGGTGATCCACGCAGCCGATCGAGCCTGTCCGGTCAGCCAGGCGGCAGGCGAACAGATCACCAGTACCGCACCGGGTCAGCAGGTCCTGCTGGACCGGATGCTCGATCTCATGCTCATCACCGCACTGCGCGCTTGGTTCACCCGTCCCGACGCCCCCGTCCCCGCCTGGTATCAGGCCCACGCCGACCCCGTTGTCGGACATGCCCTTCGCCTGCTGCACAGCGATCTCGCCCATCCCTGGACGGTCGACGCCCTGGCCAGCAAGACAGGTGTCTCCCGCGCCGCCCTCGCCAGGCGCTTCACCACCCTCGTGGGCCAACCTCCCATGACCTACCTGCGCGAACAACGCCTTGCCCGCGCCGCCGACCTCCTCGGCAACCCCGACACCACGATCGGCGCCATCGCACACCAGGTGGGTTTCGCCAACGCCTTCGCCCTCAGCACCGCCTTCAAGAAGACACACGGCATCAGCCCCAGCGAGCACCGGACGGCTCAAACGGCAGAGCACAACCCAAGGGCCACCACACACTGATTCACGCCAGCTGGAAAGTGCCCCCGAGCCGAAGCCAGCCGGGCAGCCCCATGCGAATTCGCGTGGGGGTGCCCGGCCGGGGTGGAGAGTTAGGAGGTCTTGCCTAGGGCGCGGGTCAGGACCGCGGCGGTGGCTCCGAAGATCTTGGGGTCGGAGACGCCGTCCTCGGCGTTGCGGTGGCTGTAGATCGCGAGGATCAGGGGCGCGCCGGACGGGGGCTGGACGACGGCGATGTCTCCGCCGGTCCCGTAGTAGGAGCCATGGCCCGTCTTGTCGCCGATGAGCCAGTTGTTGGGGAGCCCGGCTCGGATGTGCATGTTGCCGGTGTAGTTGCCGCGCATCCAGGCGAGCAGTTGCTGCCTGTCCTGCGGGGCCAGGGCGGAACCCAGGGTCATCTTCTGGAGGTTGCTCGCCATGGACGCGGGCGTGATGGTGCCCTGGACGTCGCCCACCTTCCAGTAGCTGTGCTCGGGCTCGTACCGGTCCATGCGGCCGACCTTGTCGCCCAGCGAACGGTAGTAGCGCGTCATGCCGGCGGGGCCGCCGATCTGCTTGAGGAGCAGGTTGGCGGCTAGGTTGTCGCTGGTGGTGACGGTCGCCTGGCACAGCTGCGACACGGTCAAGCCGCTCTGCGGGCTCCTGCCCCAGGTGGTGATCGGCGAGTTGGGCACCACGTCCTCCTTCGTCCAGCGAAGGATCCGGTTCAGGAGGCCGGGGTCGGATGTGCGTGCCTTGTGCAGGATGGCGCCGCACAGGGGCGCCTTGAAGGTCGAGTCGGCGGGGAAACGTTCGTTGGCCCGGTAGGAGACGGTCTTCCCTGTGCCGGTGTCGATCGCGAACGCGCCGAGGCGTCCCTTGTAGTCCGTTTCGAGCTTGCGCAGCTCCTTGGCGACATCGACCTTGACCTGGGTGCTGCCGGCGCTGCGCTCGGCGGTGGTGCCCTGGGCGCTACAGGCGCCGGTGAACACCGTGGAGATCAGCACTATGGAGATTCCCAGCTTGGCTCCGAGCCGCCGGGAACGGGTCTGCTGCATGTTGCCCCCTCGTTCCTGATCTTTGTTGGAGGAAGAGCAGACCAGAGGTCCCCGTCTGATGTCCAATATTGATATTGGTTGGTGATCAATATCGAGAAGCATATATAAGGGCGTTGGGCTGGTGGTTTGTCGCCTTGTGATGCCGTGTCGTCGGGGTCGGGAGCTCGGCAGGGCGGGCGGCTCTGTTTGACGGTGTCGGCTCTGATGGGCGTTAGCGCGGGGTGAGTAGTGGCTCGGTTCGGTTGTGTGACGGTGGTTGTCGAGTAGCACCGGGGATGCCGGGCGGCCATATCGATGATCCACACAAATGACGGTAGAGATGGTTGACACTCGATAATATCGCGTTGGCAATATCCTCCCCTTGACATCTGGTAAGACGTGATGACCCCCAGGTCATCGCATTGATCATTTGTTGGCGGGGTTGTGAATATTCACCTTTCGGGGCGGGCGGGCATAAGCGGTGCTAAACAAGCAGTTGTTGATTGTTTGATGAGCAGACGGGGATATTGGTGAGGTTTCTCGCCTTTGTGGTGGTGGGGGCTTTTCAGGGCTCGCAAGGCGTGTAACAGTGGCGCCTGTGTCCCTCCCATGGAGGTAGAAAGACATGCACTGGTCGACGCTTTTCGCCAAATTTTTTCCACCCTCTTTCGTCGCTGCGTTCAACGCGCTCGGTATCCGGGCGACCACGAATTGCGGAATGGAGGGTGGCCAGTGGAGGAGTTCGGCGTCGTCGGCGCCGGGCTGGGGCCGTCCAATCTGAGCCTGGCGGCCCTGGCGGAGCCGCTCGAGCTCCGGGCGCGGTTCTTCGAAGCCGAGGAGACGTTCCGCTGGCACTGCGGGATCATGGTCCCGGGTGCTCAGCTGCAGGTCTCGTTCCTGAAAGACCTCGTGACGCTGGTGGATCCCAGCAACCCGCTGTCGTTCCTCGGCTACCTCGCGCAGGAGGGCCGGCTCTACCGGTTCCTGATCGCGAATGCCGACCGGTGCTCGCGGCAGGAGTTCGAGCGCTATTACCAATGGGCCGCCGGTCAGCTGAAGAGTGTTCGGTGGGGGCATCGCGTGGAGCGGGTGGATCTGCGTGACGGCATGTTCGAGGTGCGGTGTGCCGACGCCGAGCCGGTCGCCACTCGCAATGTCGTACTGGGGTCGGGGCGCAGGCCTGTGATGCCTCCGTTCGCGGCCAAGTTGCGGGGGTCGTCGGTGCTGCACAGCAGTGAGCTGATTCAGGCGGCACCGGTCGTCGGCGGAAGAGATGTCGTGGTGGTCGGCGGCGGGCAGAGTGGGGCGGAGGTCGTCAATCATTTGCTTTCGGTTGATGCCCTGCCCTCTTCGTTGACTTGGGTATCGAGCCGGGTGGGTTTTCTGCCGCTGGACGACTCGCCATTCACCAATGAGTGGTTCCATCCCGCGTACGTCGACCACTTCCATGGGTTGCCGGAAGACCGAAGGCGCGTGCTGCTGGCCCGGCAGCGAATGGCGAGCGACGGCGTCACCGAGGCGCTGCTGCGGGACATCTACCGGCGGCTGTACGAGCTCGACGTGCTGATGCCGACGCGGTTCCGGCACAGGCTGCTGACCTGCCGGCGGATGGTCGACCTGGTGCGCGAGGACGACGGGCGGCTCGTGGTGGCGCTGCGGGACGACGACACTGGAGCGATCGAAACGCTCGCCGCGGACGTCGTCATCTGCTGCACGGGATACCGGTCCGAGTTTCCCGAGTACCTGGAGCCGTTGCGGGGGCGGCTGCTCGACGGCGACGGACGGTTCCGGGTGCGGCGGGACTACTCGCTGGACTGGGACGGGCCCGAGGACCTGCGGCTGTACGTGCAGAACGCGGCCGAGAGCAGCCACGGCATCGCGGACCCCAATCTGAGCCTCGCCTCCTGGCGGAGCGCGCGGATCATCAACTCCATTCACGGGCGCACGGTGTACCGGATCGAGGACGAGCAGGCGACCATCGCTTGGCACGGTCCGGCCGCCGGTGAACCCGCAGCTCATGAACCGGAGGTGCAGGCGTTGTGAACCAGCCCGAAAGGATCGGCTACCGGACACCCGAGCTCTACGAGAGCGGGATGGTGATCGAGGAGGCCGCCGTGGGGGAGTGGCCGTTCAAGGCCTCGCGGTTCGAGGTGCCGCCCGGGCGGACGTCGGAACTCGACCTTCATGATGTCGCCGAGCTCTGGATGGTGCGGTCGGGAACGGGGACCGTGGTGTCGGGCGAGTCCCGGGTGGACGTCGGACCGGGGGAGATGATCTATCTCGCCAGCCGGGTGCCTCATCAGATCACCAACACGGGCGGGGAGCAGCTGCGGCTGTTCAGCGTCTGGTGGGCGGCGACATGACCGGCCCGGCAGGCGGCGACTTGACCGGCCTGGCAGGCGGCGACAGGACCGGCCTGGTGGGCAGCGACATGACTGCCGACTTGGTGGGCGGTGTCGCGAGTGCCGACTTGGCCGTGGTGGGCGGCGGGGTGATCGGGGCGTTCGTGGTGCACGAGGCTCTGCAGCGCAATCCGGATTGGCGGGTGCTGTTGCTGGAGCGGTCCGCGATCGGCGCGGGTGCCACGGCGTGGTCGGCGGGGGTGAGCTTTCCGCTCGCCGCCACGGCTCGGCATCGCGAGCTCGTCCTGGCCGGGCGTGAACGGTACGCGGCGTTGCGGGAGCGTGCCGCGGGCCCCTTCCTGCGGTCTGTGCAAATGATCTACGTGCTGCGGGAGAGCGGGCTGAAGGCGTTCGGTGAACGCGTCGTCGGCACCACGCTGCGGCCCACCACGCCAGAGGAAGGCGAACGTGTCGCCGGGATGATGCCCGACCTGCGGCTTGAAGCGGACGAGGTCGTGGTCACGCATGACGGCGAAGGTTTCGTCGTCACGGCCCGTCCGCTCACGGAGGCCCTGATCACGGAGGCGGCCGGGCACACCGAAGTCCAGCTCGGGCAGCGTGTCGAAGGTATCGAGGCGGCCGGTGACGGCTATCGGCTGCGGTCTGAGCACGGCGTGTGGAACGCGCGCCGCGTCGTGATGGCCTGCGGTGCGTGGACGCCGCCGATGGACGGGCTGCCGGACGCTCCGGGCGCCCGGCGGAAAAGGATCGCGGCGCTGCACGCCCGGCTGCCGGTGAGCCTGGACGACCCGCTCGTCTACTTCGTTGACGATGACCTCTTCCTGATGCCGCTGACCGCAGGTGTGGCACTGGTCAGCTTCTACCGGGACCAATGGGACACCGATCCTGAGGCCTGCGACGGCCGGCCCAACGCGGATGACCTGCGACAGGGGCGGGCCGCGTTGGGCCGGCGCAGTCCCATGGCCGCCGCCGCGGTCATGGGAGGCCGGGCCTTCTGTGACCTCTACACCGATCACCGGCTGCCGGTGGTCACGACGTCGCCGGAACGCCCGGGACTCGCCGTCGTACGTGGCAGCTCCGGCTCGGGCGTACGGCTGGCGCCAGGCCTCGCCGCAGAGGCGCTCGACGCTCTCGATGCGGCTGCCCCCCATGATGCGGCTGCCACCCATGATGCGGCTGCCACACGAAATGCGGCTGCCGCGCCCAATGTGGCTGCCGTACGGGCGCCCGCGCCTCACTGACGACATCACTGAAATCCGCCGCATAGACGGAGGCATGCATGAGCACCAGCAAGCCGATCTTCGTCTTCTCCACTCCACCGACCCCCAATGGCGACCTGCATCTCGGGCACCTGTCAGGCCCGTACCTCGGTGCCGACGCGTTCGTCCGGTTCCAGCGGATGAACGGCGCGGAGGCCTGGCATCTGACCGGGAGCGACGACTATCAGAGCTATGTGGTCGACCGGGCCCGGCGCGACGGGCGCAGTCCGGCTGAGACCGCGGCGCACTACAGCGCGGAGATCGCCGAGACGCTCGCGCTCATGGACATCCGGCCTGACCAGTACACGGTGACCAATACCGCAGTCGCCTATCGCGAAGGGCTCCAGGCGTTCTTTTCCAGGTTGGTCGCGTCGGGGAAGGTCGACCCGGCCGCGAACGAGGCGCTGTTCGACGCTGAGACCGGCGACTATCTGTATGAGGTTGATGTCTCCGGGGCTTGCCCGACGTGCCGCGCCCCCGCCGGTGGCAACATCTGCGAGGAGTGCGGGGAGCCCAACTTCTGCGCTGACCTCCTGGAGCCGCGGTCAGGAAAGTCCGACGCACCGCCCCGGCAAGGCTCTCAGCTTCGCTATTCGCTACCGCTGCACGAGTTCGCGGACGCGGTGGCCGAGCATCACGCGAGCGGACGCGTTCCCGTGCGCCTCAAGGAGTTGGCCGAACGGCTGTTCCGCAGAGAACGACTGGACGTGCCCATCACCCATCCATCCGCCTGGGGCGTGCCACCCATCGAGACGGGCGTGAACGGGCAGGTCATCTGGGTGTGGCCGGAGATGTCGTACGGCTTCCTGTACGGCATCCAGTCCCTCGGCGAACGGCTCGAACGGGACGGATGGCAAGCGGACGCGCCTTCCCCGGACTGGAAGATCGTCCACTTCTTCGGCTACGACAACAGCTTCTACCACGCGATTCTCTATCCGGTGCTGTACCGGCTGGCCCATCCCGAGTGGTCGCCCGACATCGACTACCACGTCAACGAGTTCTACCTCCTGGAGGGAGAGAAGTTCTCGACGAGCAGGCGCCACGCGATCTGGGGCAAGGACATCCTCAGCCCGGACACCGTGGACGCGGTGCGGTTCTTCCTCTCCCGCTCCCGCCCGGAAGGCCGCCGCACCAACTTCTCGCGCGACGCGTACGAGACCGCGCTGCGCGAAGACCTGATCGGCACGTGGCAGCACTGGCTGAACGATCTCGGAGCCCGGGTCGACAAGCTCTACGGAGGCATCGTCCCGGCACCAGGCGACTGGACCCCCGAGCATCACGCCTTCCAAACCCGGCTCGCAGAACGGCTCAAGGGAGTGACCGGCAGCCTCAGCCCGGACGGCTTCTCGCTCAACCGTACGGCTGACGAGCTGCACCGCCTTGTCGAGGACGCCCGGCGATTCGCCCGCGAAGAGGGCTCGATCGCCGGAAGCACCCGATGGGGCGACCAGACTCGCACGGCGATCGCCCTCGAACTGGCCGCCGCCAACCTGCTCGCGCACTGCGCGGCACCCGTCATGCCTCGCTTCTCAGAACGACTCGCCACGTCACTCGGCATCCCGACGCCTACAGACTGGCCGCAGCAAGTACCACTCCTACCTCCAGAAACACGCCTCGATCTCGCCCGGCAGACCTTCTTCGGCGCCAAGCCATCCGAAGAAGACGCGCCTCTGCTGCCGTGGCTTCGCACTCTCCTGCGCACGACACTCCAACTCCCCGAGCAAGCGTCACTGGACGATCGGCCGCTGAACGAGCTCGGACTGGAGTCGCTGCAAACGGTGGCCTTGCAGTACCAGATCCTCGAAGAGCTCGGCGTCGACATCAGCGGCGAGGAGCTCATGAGCGCCGCTGACGTGACGGCGCTCGCCGTTCTGCTGGACGACAGAGCGGAGGCGATGCGGATATGAGTCCCACCCAGGCGCCGGCGCCCGGCCTTCTGGAGGAGATCGAGTCGCGGGGGCTGCGCATCACCGCCACCGGCTCCGACCTGCGCCTCCAGGGCCCGCGTGAACGCATGGACCCGGAGCTGATCGGGCGCATCAAGGCCAACAAGGCCGCACTCATCTCGCACCTCGCCGCCGTGGCCGAGGCAGAGGAGCAGCGCTTCCCCCTCACCCAGCTCCAGCGCGTCTATCTCCTCGGACGCGACGACATCTTCGAGATGGGAAACGTTGCCAACCACGTCTACCAGGAAATCGAAGGCCACTGGGACCTCGACCGCCTGGAGGCAGCCCTCGCGGCGGTCGTCCAGCGCCACGGCATGTTGCGCACCACGTTCACGACGGACGGGCAGATCGAGGAGAAGAAGGCTTCAAGCCGCGTCCGAGTCCAGATCCTCCGTCATGACCTGCGCAACCTGACCGAAGACGACCAGCAGCGCCGCCTCCTCCAAATCCGCGACGAGCTCTCACAGCGCAAGCTGCCGCTCGACCGTGCGCCTCTCATCGCGGTTGACGTGACGATCCTCGCCGACGACCGGATGGTGCTCCACATCAGCAACGACGGCCTGGTGATGGACGGCATCAGCGCGATGTTGTTCATGCGTGAATGGTGGGACACCTACAACGGCGACCCGGTCGAGCACGAGGCCGCCCCGTTCGACGCGTACATCAAGGCCGTCGAGACCGCCCGCACCCGGCCGCCCGCCGAGCGGTCACGCGCGTACTGGTACGAACGCCTGGACGATCTGCCCGCACACCCAGATCTCCCACTCCGGACGAGTCCGGCCGAGCTCGGCACACCCACCTTCGTCCCCCGGACCATTCGCCTGGACGAAGCGTCGTGGGAACGCCTGAAAGCACAAGCCGTCCAGCGTGGCCTGACTCCCTCCGGTTTCCTCCTCGCCGCCTATGCCGAGACGCTCGCCGCCTGGGGTGCCGGGTCGCATTTCACCGTCACCACCACGGTCGCGGACCGGCCGCCGATCCATCCCCACATCCTCGACACGATCGGGGCCTTCTCCGACACGCTGCTCGTTGAGATCGCCTTGGACCACGAGCTCGGCTTCGCCGAAAGGGCCCAAGCCCTCCAGGCCAGATTGCGCCGGGACCTCGACCACCGGCATTTCTCCGGCATCGAGGTGATGCGGGAGATCGGCAGGCGTTACGGCCCTGTCCAGGCACGGATGCCGTTCACGTTCAACAGCGCCATCGGCTACCCCTACAAGGACCTCGACGGCTCAGCGTTCGAACTCTTCGGCCCGCGCGTCCACACCGTCAGCCAGACCCCGCAGGTCTGGGTGAACGTCTTCGCGTTCGAGCAGCACGGCGGTCTCGTCGTTCAGGTGGACGGCGTGGACGACCTCTTCCCCGAGAACCTCCTCGCCGACCTCGTACAGGGCTACGAGACCCTCCTGCACCGGCTCCTCGACGCCGACGCGTGGTCGGCGACCACGTTCGACCTGCTGCCTTCCGCCCAGCGCGCCCGCCGCGACGAGGCCAACGCGACGGCCGTCGAGCCGTCCGACGAGATGCTCCCCGACGCCTTCCTAGCCCAAGCTGAACGAATCCCGACCGCGCCCGCGATCATCACGTCCAGCCAGACCCTCACATACGGCGAACTCCTCGCACGCGCCCGCCATGCCGCCGCCTGGCTCAGGCAAAGAGGTGTCGAACGCGACGAGCTCGTCGGCCTGGTCATGACGCGAGGCCCTGAGCAGATCATTGGAATCCTGGCCGCCGTGATGGCCGGGGCGGCCTACCTCCCCGTTGACGCCGCCCTTCCACATCAACGCCAGGCGTACATGCTCAAAGACGGCCGCGTGCGCCTCGTTCTCACCAACGCGACCACCACCGCGAACGCCGAGACGCTCACCCTCGACGCCTCCCAGCCACCCCCATCTGCCGAAGCCGAAGTCGAACGACACCCCGACGCGACCCCGGACGACCTGGCCTACGTGCTCTACACCTCCGGAACGACCGGTGACCCCAAGGGCGTCATGGTCAGCCACCGGAGCGTCGTCAACGTGGTGACCGACTGCAACACCAGATTCCAGATCGGCTCGGACGACCGCTTCTTCGGTATCAGCGCGTTCAACTTCGACCTATCCGTCTACGACGTGTTCGGGGCCCTCAGCGCCGGCGCGGCGATCGTCCTGCCCGATCACGACCGCGCCATCGACGCGTCCCACTGGCTGGAGCTGTGCGGCAAGGCGGGCGTCACGGTCTGGAACTCGGTCCCGGCGATCGTCTCGTTTCTCCACGACCAGGCGGTCACCGGCGACGGCTCCGGCAGGCCCCTCGCGTCACTGCGCCTGATCATGATGAGCGGCGACCGTATCCCGCCGACCCTCCCGGCCGCGCTCCGCGCCCTGAAGAGCGACCTCACCCTGGTCTCCCTCGGCGGCCCGACCGAGACCACGATCTGGAACATCCTCCATCCCATCGGCCCCGAGGATGACGGCAGCGCGAGCATCCCGTACGGCAGGCCCAACACTGGCAACCGCGCTTACGTCCTCGATCCGCAACGTGGCCAGGACATGCCCGACTGGGTCACCGGAGAGATCTACGCCGCCGGAGTCGGCCTGGCGCGTGGCTACTGGCGAGACGACGCCCGCACGGCCGAACGATTCACATGGGATGACCGTCTGAACGAGCGGCTCTACCGCACCGGAGACCTCGGCCGCTATCTGCCCACCGGCGAGATCGAGATCGTCGGGCGTGCCGACCACCAGATCAAGGTGAACGGGCACCGCATCGAGGCGGGGGAGGTGGAGACCCGTCTGGCGGCGATCGAAGGCGTGCACCAGGCCGTCGTCGTACGCCAGGAGGCCTCGCGCGGCGACCGCCTCGTGGCGCACCTGACCGCCGAGGCCGCCGAGACGGACGGGCGGCCACCGGACACGCACCTCACCAAAGCCCTGCGCCTGCACCTGCCCGACTACATGATCCCGTCCGCGTACGTGTGGCACGAGGATCTCCCGCTGACACGCAACGGCAAGGTCGACCGGGGCCGCCTGATCACGACGGCCTCCGCCGCCGCCACCGCCGCCGCGCCCGTGACTGCGGCGGCCGGTGACGCTCCGTCCTCGGACCTGGAGAAGCAGATCACCGAGCTCTGGGCGACGGTGCTGGAACGCGCCGACGTGCCACCCGACCTGCCGTTCGGCGACCTGGGCGGCGACTCGATCGCCGCCGCCACCATCGCCACCGGCGTGCGCAAACGCTACGGGATCACCATCCCGCTGCACCGCCTCCCCGAGGTCGCCACGGTCCGTGCGATGGCGGCCTACATCGAACGGGAGGGCGCCTGATGGAGTCGATCATCAACACGATCGTGGCGAGGCCGCCCGCCCCCGGGCACAGGCTTCGCGTCGTCGGCCTCGACGGCACCGAGACGATCGATCTCTCCGAGCTCTACGCGCAGGCCGGACGCCTGGCCGCCCACCTCCACTCCCAAGGTGTGGAACGCGGCGACAGGATCGGCATCCTTGCGGCCAACAGCCTCGAATGGGTGCTCCTCGACCTCGCGGCCCTGCGCCTGGGGGTCGTGACCGCCGGTTTCGAGCCCGGCAAGTTCGAGGCGAGCGACGAGCTCCTCACCCGCTACGACCTGAAGCACCTCTTCACGGATCGTTCAGCCAAGGAGATCCGCCACCTCGCCGAGTCCGAGACCAAAGCCACCCCGCCAACACCCCGCTACGAACCCACCGACACAACGACGCTCAAGTTCACCTCGGGCAGCACAGGCCGTCCCAAAGGCCTCGCCGCCAGCGTCGGGAGCATCGACTCTTCCCTCCGGGCCGTCCAGGAGATGTTCCAGCACGGCCCGGATGACGACCTCTTCATCTTCTTGCCCCTCTCTCTCCTCCAGCAGCGCTACTGGATCTACTCGGCGCTCCGGTACGGCCACGACGTCACAGTCAGCACCTACGAGGCCGCCTTCCTGGCCATGCGCCAAACACAGCCGACCGTGGTCATGGGAGTCCCCGGCTTCTACGAGTCCGCCAAGAAGCACATCGAAGCCCGAGCCGCCGCCTCCAACCGCACCCACCACCAAGAGGCGCGAAAGCTCTTCGGCGACCGCATCCGCTACCTCTGGACCGGCTCCGCGCCCGCCTCGGCCGCCATGCTCCGCTTCTTCACCGCCGCAGGCCTGCCGATCTACGAGGGCTACGGCCTGAACGAGACGTGCATCGTCAGCAAGAACCACCCCGGCGCCCACCGCGAAGGCAGCGTCGGCCGCGTTCTCCCCGGCAAACACGTCCTGATCGACCCGGACACCAACGCCGTCAGCGTTCGCAGCGACTTCCCCGTCAACACGCGCTACGCCTACGCACAACCCGGTGAATCAGAGCGCATGTTCGCCCCCGACGGTACCGTCCGCACGGGCGACGTCGGCCACATCGACGACGACGGCTTCCTCTACATTCACGGCCGCGCCGACGACACGATCGTCCTGGACAACGGCAAGAAGGTCGTCGTTCGGCCCATCGAGGAGGCCATGAAGGCCAGCCCGGCCATCGCCGAATGCGTCATCTTCTGCCCCGGCCAGACCAAGCTCGTCGCGGTCGTCTCCCCGTCCCACGAACCACCCGACCACGATGCCATCGCGACCCATCTCGCCCAGACCAACGCCACCCTCGAACGTGACGAGCGGATCCACAAGGTCGTCGTCGCGTCACCGCCGTTCAGCATCGAGGGCGACACGCTCACCTCGCAGTTCAAGCCCAAACGCAGCCGGATCCTGGATCTCCACCGCGCCGAGATCCACGACAGCGACAGGGGAATCCATGCCTGACCACGTTGACGTCGAGCACCTAGAGATCGAGCAGGCGGCGCGCCGTAACCTCGCGCCGCTGCTCGATCCGCAGATCACCCCGGACGCGCTCGACCTGGACCGTGACCTCACCGGCGACTACGGGCTGACGTCCCTCAACAAGGTCCTCTTCCTCACCGCCGTCTGCGAGGACACCGGGGTCGCGCTGTCCCGCTTCACCGAACGCGACGTGGCACGCATGCGTACGCTGCGCGATGTCACAGCACTCCTGTCCCCGCACCCGGAAACAACCGCCGCCGAACCGGACGCCGAAAGCGAGCCCGCCCGATGAGCAAGGCCGAGAGCTGGGCCGACCTGGCCCCCGCCACCCTGGAGAACGAGCACGTCCTGCTGCGGCCGATCGAGCCCGCCGACCGGGCCGAGATCCACAAGATCGCGATGGACCCGCACATCTGGCGTTACTTCGTCAGCAGGGTGGAGACCGACGCGGACTTCGAGGCGTTCTTCGACGCGACGCTGGCCGATCACGCCGCCGGGCGCCGCGTGGTCTTCGTGATCACCGAGAAACGTTCAGGCCGGGTCGTGGGCAGCATGAGTTTCGGAAACCTCGCCGAAGCCGACCGCCGCATCGAGATCGGCTGGTCCTGGCTCGGCCGGGACTTCCGAGGCCAGGGCATCAACCGCTGGGCCAAGTACCTCCTCATGGAGCACGCCTTCGAGACACTCGGCGCCGAACGGGTCGAGTTCAAGACCGACGTGCTGAACGAGCAGGCGCGCCGCGGCCTGCGCAACATCGGCGCCACCGAAGAGGGAACGCTCCGCAGCTTCAATCCCATGCCTGGCGGACGCCGCCGTGACGCCATCTTCTACAGCGTCCTGCGTGCTGAGTGGCCGAACGTGAAGGAGCAACTGGCGGCCCACCCGAAGGTTCGCCAGTGACGCGGATCGACCACATCCACCTCTCCGGCGACCCCACCGAGCTCGGCCGCCGGCACGGTGCCGCCCGCGCACGTCACCTGCGCGCCTTCCTGGACGATTCGCTCGGCAGGCTCAACCATCTGCTGGACGAGCCGGTCTCGCTCGAAGCGCTACGTCCTACGATCAACGCCCACCGCGAGGCCATAGCCCAGCAGACCCCCGACCTGGCCGCCGAGATCAACGGGCTCGCCGACGGCGCCGGCATCTCACCGGACGAGGCGGTGCTGCTGCAGATCCGCCGCGAGGTCATGGGCTACCGCAGGGTGCCGACCCGCGGCGACTGCACGACGTATACCCGCGCGGGCGAGGTCGTGGCCCAGACGGTTGACCTGAACGGCAACCTGGACGACCAGATCGCAGTCCTCGATGTGACGCCCACCGGTTCCGGTCGCCGCTCCCTGCTCCTCAGCTTCGCCGGGCTGCTCGGCTATCTCGGGATGAACTCCGATGGTCTGGCGATCGGCCTCAACCTGGTGCTCGGTGGTCAGTGGCGCCCCGGCCTGCCGCCCTACCTGGCGATCCGTCACCTGCTGGACAACGCAGCGAACGTCGACGAGGCACTCAAACTTCTCTCCAGCCTCCAGCTGACAAGCTCCCGCAACCTGACCCTCTGCTCGCCCGGCAAGGCCGCGTACGTCGAGATCCTCGGCGACGAAACACGCACAGTCGAGGGCACCCAGACCGTCCACACCAACCACTACCTGCATCCGGACTTCGCCCCGTACGACGAGCTGAACGTCTTCGCCGGCAACTCCTCGAAACGACGCCTAGACACCTGCTCGACGAAATTGGCCGACGTGCCACTTGCCGCTGATGCTGAAGAGCACTTCGCCCTTCTGTCCTCGCCGCCCATCTGCGTTCCGGACGACGGCGACATCCGGTTGGAACGCACCGTCGCCGCAGTCGTCATGCGCCCCGACCAGGGACGGATGTACGTCCGCCCCGGCGACCCGTCCCGTTCCCCGACCCATGTCTTCACACTGCGCTAGGGAGGGAGACCGAGCGATGAGTGCCGAACCGGCGGTCGAACGACCCTTGCTCGCAAGGTCGCCACTCGACGAGGTGGAACGGGACCTGCTCCAGGCCCGCACCCTCGTCGAGGCGGCCATGTCCGAACATCGCCGCAGGCTAGCGGCGGCCGCGCTGGTCGATCTGACGGAGGAGAGCGATCCGGCCGGTGACACGCTCCGCACGCTGGCGGCCTCGGCCCGGGAGGAACTCGTCCTGGTGATGGCGGCCGGCGGCTGGGCGGCCGAGGTCCTGCCGGAGCTGGGCGGCCTGCTCAAGGCGGGCGTTCGGGTGCGCATGCTCTGTGCGAAGGACGCCGTGCGCGCGCCCTGGGGCTTCCGTCTGATCGACAAGGCGCAGGCGAACGGCGTGCAGGTCAGGGTGGCCGAGACGGCACTCCAGGAGCTGGTCCTCGTGGACGAACAGGTCGCTGCCGTCCGCACCGGCCCGCACGCCCTCCTCGTCCGTGCCCCGGCCATGGTGCGCGCGCTGCGCGGACTGTTCTCCGGCGCCTGGGAGTCGGCAAGCCCGGCCGACGATCGCCGACTGGGTGAGGACGACGGCTTGGACGGGCTCCAGCTGCGCATACTCGCCCTCCTCAGCGCGGGTTACAAGGACGACGCCGCCGCCCGGCAGCTCGGCCTTTCGGTCCGCACGTACCGCCGCCACGTCGCGGAGATCATGCGGGACGTCGGGGCGGCGTCGCGCTTTCAAGCGGGCGCCCGTGCCGCCGAGCTCGGCCTCCTGCCTCGCGGCGCAGGCAGCGCTCACGGCGCAGGCGGCTCGCACGGTGCCGGGAGCGCTCACGGCACGGGGAGCGGCGGTCAGCCGAGTATGCCGCCGTCGATCTGGAAGACGGCCCCGGTGATGTAGGAGGCGCGGTCCGAGGCCAGGAACCCGACCAGATCCGCCACTTCCTCGGGGCGTCCCATCCGGCCGAGCGGCACCCGGGCCAGGGCCTGCTCACGCACGGATTCCGGCAGCTCCGACGTCATGTCCGTCTCGATGAATCCCGGCGCGACGACGTTCGCCCGGATGCCATAGCGGCCGACCTCCTTGGCGAGCGCGCGGGTGAAACCGATGATCCCCGCCTTGGACGCCGAGTAGTTGGTCTGCGTGGCGTTCCCCTGCACGCCGGCCGCCGACGAGAGCGTGATCACGGAGCCGGACTTGCGTTTCATCATCTCGAAGACGGCCGCGCGGCAGACGTTGTACGTGCCGTTGAGATTGACGTCGAGCACCTGCCCCCAGTCGTCCGCGCCCATCATCGCCAGGGGCCGGTCGCGGACGATCCCCGCCGAGGTGATCACGGTGTCGATGGGGCCCAGTTCGTCGCGTACGGCCTTGAACAGCTCGGTCACGGCACCCGGGTCGGTGACGTCCGCCTGCTGCGAGAACACCCGAGCTCCGGACTCCGCGGCCTTTTTCTCCACCTCCCTGGCGGCCTCGGCCCCCGAGCGATAGCAGAACGCCACGTCGTGGCCGTCCTCGGCGAGCCGCAGCACGATTGCAGCCCCGATACCCCGGGACCCTCCACTCACCAGCGCCACACCGCTCATCGCGTTCCCTCTCCCCTTAGCCCCAGCAACGCGCACCCAACGACCCCGTCCCGGTCCACAGCGGTCACCAAGGCAGTGCCGTCGCGCCGTTCCGCCTCCGCGAGTGCGAGCACCGCGGCGATCCCGAACGCCGACGACGCGGCGAAGGTGTCGCCGATCAGATCCGTGACGCACAGCCGCTTGGCGGCGAGGCCGTCGAGATCCTCGGCGTCGCCTTCGCCTTCGCCACCCGACCCGACGACGAGCCAGAGCGTTTCGGGTCCCACGCCCGACGACGCGAACGCGCGATCGACGCAACGCCGCAGCACGCCACCGGCCTGGCTCATGTCGGCGCACACTCCGAATTCAACGGCCAAGACCTCTGCCTGCCCCGGCCCGTCCCGTTCGAGCAGGAACATCGCGCAGCCCTCACCCAGAGGCGACGACGCGTCTTCCAATTCCAGCCAGGATCGTTCCTCCGACAACTCCTCGGTCGCCCCGCAGAGCACGGCGCCGGTGGCCCGCCCGGAGCGATGGAGCCGCCGGGCGTAGTTGAGGGCCAGCAGCCCTGTCGCGCGTCCTCCCGAGACCGTCGCGTTCGGCCCCTTCAGCGTGTGCCAGATCGCGCATTGGGCCGCCGCGCAGTTGAGGACCGCGTTCGGGAATCGCCCCGCGTCGACGTAGAACGGCTTCTCCTCCGTCAGCGTGTCACGGGCGAAGTCCATGCTGCTCTTCACGCTGCTGACGTTCGTGCCAAGGACGAGAGCCGTCTCTCTCCCAAGTCCCTCGACCAGCGGCTTCGCGGCGGCGACGGCGAGCGCGGTCACCCGGTCCATGGTGCGGGTGCCCTTCCGCCCGAGCACCTCGCGGATGTCAAAACCCGGCACCCCGCACTCCGCAGGCCGCCGGCCACCTTGGACGCCCGCCGCGAACGCCGCTCTGTCCAGCCCGAACGGAGAGATCGCCGACCAGGCCGAGATCATTGTGGTCACGTCGCCACCGCCTCCGCTTCGTACCGCCCGAGGAGGAGGATCGCGTTGTTGCCGCCGAACGCCAGCGCGTTGTTCTGCACGACCCGCAGATCGGCGGGAACGGCGTGGTTGGGCACGCAGTCCAGGCCGCACTCGGGATCGGTCTCGACATGGTTGATCGTCGGCGGGATGAAGCCCTCGGTGAGCGCGACCACACATCCGATCGCGGCCAGGGCGCTCGCGGCGCCCAGGGTGTGCCCGAGCATCGACTTCATCGACACCGTGCGCGGCGGGCTCTCCTCCCCGAAGACCTCCTTGATGGCACGGGACTCCGCGATGTCGTTCGCCTTGGTCGCGGTGCCGTGCGCCGAGATGAATCCGACCTCCTCCGGCTTGACCGCGGCGTCCTTCAGCGCGAGCCTCATGCAGCGCGCCACGCTGCCCGCGTCGGGCGCGACCGGATGGGCGGCGTCGCAGTTCAGGCCGTACCCGAGCACCTCCGCGAGGATCGGCGCGCCCCGTTCCCGCGCCGAGTCCAGGTCTTCCAGCACCATCACGCCGGCGCCCTCGCCGGTCAGCATGCCGCGGCGGCCGCGGTCGAACGGCTGGCAGCGCTCCGGCGCCATCGCGCCGAGCCGGTAGAAACCCGCGAACGTCTTGCGGCACAACGCGTCGGCGCCTCCGCACAGCGCGAAGTCGGCCTCACCCGCCCGTACGACGTCGTAGCCGTAGCCGATCGCGTAGTTGCCGGCCGCGCAGGCCGTCGGGATCGTGACCGCCTCGACATCGGTCAGGCCGAGCTCGTGGGCGATCGAGACCGACAGCCTGCCCGTGTTGATCCGCCGGACGACCGCCGGGTCCAGCCCGTCCGGCCCACCGGCCAGTTCCTGCGCGACGAGCGTGTCGATGTCGCGTGATTCGCCCATGGTGCTGCCGATCGCGACGAGTCCGCGCCGCTCCCGCAGGTCGGGGGCGCCCGCGTGCTCCACGGCCATCCGCGCCGCCGCGACAGCGAGAGCGCTCGTCCGTCCTGCGTCCGCCGGCTCGGCGAAATCGGACACCTCGCACGCGATGTCGTGCTCGAATCCCGTCGTGTCGAAGCTCCGCGCGGGCGCGGCACCGCTCCGCCCGGACCGCAGCCCGTCGGTGAACGCCGCCACGCCGATGCCGATCGGGGACACGACGCCCAGCCCGGTCACGGCCACCCGGCGGGTCATGACGCCCGCTCGGTCGGTCATGATGCCCGCTCGGTCGCCCGCTCCCATCCCGCCACCTCGGCCACCACGGCATACACGCCACTCAGGTTGACCATGCGGATCAGTTCGGCCTCGTCGATCACGACGCCGTACTCCTTCTCCAGCAGCGCCAGGATCTCGATGGTCCCCATCGAGTCCGCGCCGTGGTCCTCCTTGAAGAGGCTGTCGTCGGTGACCTCGTCCGGGTCAAGTTCGAGAATCTCGCACACGATGTCCCGCATCTTCGCCATGCGGTCCTCAGCGGCAGTGGTCATGGCCGAAACGTAAGCGCGGGACCGTGGCCGTCCAACGTGCCTTGCCACTACCTGACAGCCGTTACAGGTTCCTGCCATACCCCCGGAGGAGACCCGCGACGCGGGGTTAACGTGCAGCGACTCACGACGACAGAGGACCAGAGGACTGGTGAGAGCCCTATGACTCAGAACTCCCCGTCAGAGGCATGGGCGGCGCGCGCGGCGATCGGGGCCGCGGCCGTCACGATGGTGCTCTGGGCTTCGGCCTTCGTGTCCATCCGCAGTGCGGCCCCGCACTTCTCGCCGGGCGCGCTGGCGCTGGGCCGGTTGCTCGTCGGCGTGGCCGTGCTGGCCGCCATCATGGGCCTGCGCCGCGAAGGACTGCCGCCCAGGGCCGCGTGGCCGGGCATCGTGATCTCCGGGTTGCTGTGGTTCGGCCTCTACATGGTCGCCCTGAACTGGGGCGAGGAGGAAGTCGACGCCGGAACGGCCGCGCTGCTGATCGGCATCGGTCCCATCCTGATCGCGCTGCTGAGCGGTTACCTCCTCAAGGAGGGCTTCCCCTCCCGGTTGCTGGCCGGGATGGCGGTGTCGTTCGGGGGCGCGGCGGTGGTCGGATTCGCGACCGCCGACTCCGGCGACGAGTCCTCGGTCCTCGGCGTGCTGCTCTGCCTGGTCGCGGCGCTCGGGTTCGCCGGGGGAGTGGTGAGCCAGAAGTACGCGCTCAAGCACGCCACGCCCTTGCAGGCCACGACGTTCGGCTGCGCGGTCGCGACCGTCGCGACGTTGCCGTTCTCCTACCAGCTGGTGACGCAGGTGGCGGACGCCCCGGCACAGGCGACGCTGAACATGATCTATCTGGGTGCGTTCCCGACCGCGCTCGCGTTCACCACCTGGGCGTACGCGCTCTCGAAGCTCAGCGCGGGCAACCTGAGCGCCACCACCTACGCGGTGCCCGCCCTCGCGATCGGGATCTCCTGGATCTTCCTCGGTGAGGTGCCCACGCTGCTGGCCTTCATCGGCGGTGCGCTCTGCCTGGCCGGTGTGGCCGTCTCCCGGAGCAAGCCGCGCTCCCGCGCCGCCACGCCTTCGGCCCCGGCCGCGGGCACACCCGCTGACGCCGATGCCGCGCCCGCTGACGCCGATGCCGCGCCCGCTCCGGCGACCGGGCCCGCTCCGGCGACGGGCCAAAGGTGACGCCGGAGATGGCGGACGATCGCTGGTTGCTGGAACCGGAGGCGGCGGCGCCGCCTCCGGTGCGGATCTACTGCTTCCCGCCTGCGGGCGGTGATCCGCGGGCCTTCCTGGAATGGCAGCCGCTCCTCGGCGCCGACGCGCAGATCACGGCGGTCTGCCTGCCGGGACGATGGCACCGGGCCGAAGAGCCCCCACCGGCATCCCTCGCCGCAGTCGCCGACACGGTCGCGGCAGAGATCACGGACACGGCTGACCGGCCGTACCTCCTCTTTGGCCACAGCATGGGCGCGATCATGGCGTTCGAGGTGGCGCGCCGCCTGAGTCCCGGAAGCCTTCGGCATCTGGTCGTCTCCGGTTGCACTGCGCCGCGCCACAACCCCTCCGCCTACATCACCTGGTCCGACGGCAATCACGGCCAGGTGTTCGCCGAGGCGGCGGCGGAGTTCCTGGGGCTGCCGGACGAGTTCGCCACGGCCGACCGGGAGGTGCAGGATCTCCTGCTCGCCGACCTCCGCGATGACGTGCGGATCTTCGCGGGCTACCACTACGCGGCCGCACCGCCGCTGACCGTTCCCATCTCGGTGATCTGCGGACGGGACGACCCGCACATCGACCGCGCGGGCGTCGAGGACTGGCGGCACGAGAGCGAGGAGGGCGCGCGCCTGCACTGGCCGGAGGGCGACCACTTCTACCTCGACCGGGATCCGGCCAAGGTGCTCGACGTGCTGCGCCCGCTCACCGTCGCCGAACACATCGAAGTGATCTAGCCATGAGGGACGACGTGGCCGTTCAGCTCCGGGCGCCTCGCTACGTACTGGGGGAGTACGAAGAGGATCACGCTGCCATCCCCAACCTGGCCGAACGGATCGCGGAGTTCCGCATCTTGCCGAAGCCGAGTTTCTGGGGCTGGGGCAACGTCCGCCGGACCGAGAAGGGCGTCGCGGCGATGGCCGTCGAGACCGGGACGGCGACCCTGCGCGCCGCCGGGCTCGATCCCGCCGCCGTGGACGCGCTCGTGCTCTGCTCGACCCGGCTCCCGGCGGACACCCGGGACCACGGGCGCTTCGTGCAGACGATCATGACCGGCATCGGGCTGGACAACGCCGACTTCACCGGTGTGACGCTGGGCCGGTGCGTGAACCTGCTCGCCGCCCTCCAGGTCGCGGAGGCGATGGTCGCCGGTGGCCGGCATCGGCGGGTGCTGGTCATCACCGCCGACCGCGCCGAGGAGAACGACCGGGTCGAGAAGTTCGCCCTCTTCAGCGACGGCGCCGCGAGCTGCCTGGTGATGGACGCCCGGGAGAGCGGCGCCTGCGCGGGTTCGGGTTCGGTCTCGGGCTCAAGTTCGGTCTCGGATTCGGACGCCGGCGACATGGTCTTCGAGATGGCGGGATGCGCGGCGGTGCACGACATCCACCGGCTCGACTGGTCGAACGAGATCGACTCCGACCTGTCCCGCGAGGTGAACGAGCGGGTGCTCAAGCCGCGCGGCCTGACGGCGGAGGACGTGGCGGGGCTCTGCCACTCCAACATCTTCCGGCCCATCGTCACCCTGAAGGAGATGCAGGCGGGCTTCGTGCCCGCGCAGCTGTACACCGGCAACATCGAGCGGATCGGGCACTGCTTCGCGGCGGACCCGATCATCAACCTCGTGGACCGGGCGGCGGCGGAACCGCTGCTACCCGGCGGCCACTACCTCCTGGCGGCGAGCGTCCCCGGCTCGCGCATCGGTGTCCTGCTCCGCGCCCTCACCACTTGAGCGAAATCACCCCTTGAGCAACATCACTTTGAACGGAGACTCACGATGTCGCTCCCCACCTTCCGGTTGCCGGACCTGCTCACCTCGTTGCCCCTGACGACGTTCGAGTTCAGCCCGGGGGCCGCGGCTGAGGCCACCGCCTTGCTGGATGCCGGTCCCGAGGCGACCTTCCATCGGCTGCTGCGCGATCAGGAGTCGGAGGCGATGTTGCTGGCGGCCCGCCGCATCCTGCACGCCTTCCTGCCGCTGCCCGATGGAGACAGCGGCCAGAACGTGGACGCGGATGACATCGCAGCGGAAGTACGAGCCGTACGCGACGAACTGCAGCCGGCCCTCAACGCCGTCATCGATCTCGACCCCGGCCTCCTCGAGGCGGTGTTGCGCCAGCGCGCTCCCATCGGTCTCGTCGGTGGCTGCTGGCTGGACACTCTCTCCCAGCCCGCAACCCAGCCGTCCGTCATCGTCAACCGCCTTTTCGAGCAGCACTTCGCACTGCGCGGTGAAGGAAAACCGGGCCGATCCGTTCACCGGCGCCGCCGCAGGGCCCTGGAGAACGCCGGGATCCACCTGCCCGCCCTCACCGCAGCCGATTTCCTCGACAAGGCGCAGGCACGCCCGCTGACGACCCTCCACGCGAACTTCTACGTCGCGCTCGGGCGTCTCCCGGCGAGCTTCTTGCCCGAGGTCGTCGGCGTCCACTACGCCTTCCACGCCCTCGGCACCGACGACGTCCTCAACGGCATGGCCGCCGCGCTGCCGGAGAGCCGGCTCCGTGACGTCCTGGCCGAGTACCTCGATCTGACCCGCGAGTCCCCGCAGGGCCCAGCCGAACGGGCCCGGCTGCTGGCGGCGGTGCGCCGCGTCCTCGACCTGGAGCGCGAGCACGTGGCGATGCTCGGCGAGCTCGCTCGCTGGCGTGCCGGGCTGTCGCTGGACGCGCAGGTCGCCGAGATCATCGCGCGGCACGCCCCCTTCGCGGGACGGCTCCACCGGGACATCCGCGTCGCGGGGCGCCCGCTCACCGAGACCTTCGCCGCCCCTGACTTCGACGCCGCGGACTTCCTCACTCGCTTCCGGCGAACGCCCTATCTCAAGCCCCGGCCGGGCGGAGGTTGCCGTTTCCTGGACGCGATCAAGTTCGGCGGGCCGATGTTCGCGATCTTCGATGAGCACGAGTCCGCCGTGCTCACCTCATGGGTCGCTGCCGTCCATGCCGCCGGAGGCGGTGGGGGGTCGGCCGCCGGAGGCGGTGGGGGGCCGGTCGAGCTCCCGGTCAACCGGGTCGGTGACGTTCAGGCCGAGCTGTGGCGCACGGCCGTCGAGGCCAGCGCGCCGCCCGATGTCGTCCACGCCGAGCTCCCGGCGATCGACGACCGCGAGTTCCTCTACCGCCTCGTCAACATCGAGCACTTTCCGAACACTCTGGCCAAGGCCAAGGAGCGTGCCCTCGCGAGCTTCGCCGACGGCGACGTCCTCCTCATCCACGGCGCTGCGGGTCGCTACACCGACGCGAGCCAGTTCGACTACACGCCCGAAGCCTTGCGCGAACGAGTCGAGGCGATCTACTGGGACAAACTCGTCAACCCGTACGAGCCGCTTTCTGAGATCCCCGACCGCGAGCAGGTCGTCTTCCACCAGAAGACGATGGCGCTCGGCAATCTGATCGAGGCCGCGTGGGCGCATCGCTGCGGCAACACCGGTCATGACCTGCGGCGCAGCGACGAGCTCATGTTCGCGATCTATGCGGACGAGATGGGCCGCGGCGAGGTCCGCAAGAACCACATCACCCTGATCCACCAGGTCCTGGAGAGCATGTCGATCGGCCTGCCGCACGTCCGGGACGCCGCGTTCAAGGAGCAGGAGGAACTCCCGGACAGCCACTACTTCTTCGCGATCAACCAGCTCTGCCTGGGGTTGTTCCCGGACTCGTTCTACTGCGAGATCCTCGGCTACAACCTCGCGATCGAGATGTACGGGCTCGGCGAGCTGCGCATGCACGAGATCGAGAAGCTGCGCGCGCACGGTTTCGACATCGCCTATGAGGAAGCCCATCTGTCCATCGACAACGTCTCGACCGGCCACACGCGCCAGGCCGTGGACGTGATCACGACCTATCTGGACGAGGTGGAACGCGACCACGGGGCCGCCGCGGCGCAGGAGGAATGGCGGCGGATATGGCGCGGGTACGCGTCGTTCGCCTTCTTCACCGAGCACCAGCTCATCGCCTCGCTGCGGGAGAAGGCCGAAGCGGAGCTGGTGATCTGATGACGTTCCCCTTCGACGAGGAGATCCTGTCCCTCCCGTTCTACGAGGAACGGCACCGGGCGCTGGCCGGGCAGATCGCCGCCTGGACCACGGCGCACTCCGGCCTCTGGAGGGACGTCGAGGCCGAAGACGATCCGGAGAAGACAGAGCTGAGCATCATCAGGGCGCTCGGCGAGGACGGCTGGTTCGCCTTCCTCAACGAGAGCGAGGCACCGGACTTCCGATCGCTCTGCCTCCGCCGCGAAGGGCTCGCCTACGCCGACGACCTCGCGGACTACGCGTTCTCCATCCAGGCTCTCGCCGCGACGCCCATCCTCCGCCACGCCTCGGCCGCCCAGCGCGAGCGTTACCTGCCGGGCCTGGCCGACGCCTCGCAAGTGGCCGCGTTCGCGCTCTCCGAGGAGCAGGCCGGCTCCGACATCGCGGCGCTGCAACTGCGCGCCGACCGCGTGGGCAACGGATATGTGCTCAACGGCCGTAAGGCCTGGGTCGCCAACGGCGGGATCGCCGACCTCTACACCGTGATCGCCCGTACCGGTGAAGGTCCCGGGGCCCTCGGCTTGACGGCCTTCCTCGTTCCCGCGACGACGCCCGGGCTGCAGGTCCACGACCGCATCCGGACGATCGCTCCGCGCGCGTTCGCGAACCTGACCTTCGAGGACTGCAGGCTCCCGGCGGACAGCGTGCTCGGCCGCCCAGGCCACGGCTTCGTGGTCGCGGTGGAGGTGCTCGACCGCTTCCGCATGACCGTGGGGGCAGCCGCGCTGGGCTTTGCCCGCCGCGCCATGGACGCCGCGCTCGGGCGGGCCGCGGAGCGCCCGATCTACGACGGCCGCCTGCTCGACCTGCCGACCGTCCGCGCCACGCTGGCCGACATGGAGGTCAAGCTCAACGCCGCCGCGCTGCTCGTCGCCCGCGCCGCCTGGGAGCTCGACCACGGACGCCGCCGGTTCGCCAAACATTCGAGCATCGCGAAGCTCTATGCCACCGAGTCCGCCCAAGATATCGTTGACGCCGCCGTGCAGATCCACGGCGCGGCGGGACTGATCGCGGACTCGCCGACAGGACGGCTCTACCGGCAGATCCGCTCGTTGCGCATCTACGAAGGGACGTCGGAGATCCAGCGGACGGTCATCGCCCAGTCCCTGGACCTCACTCGGGTCGGCCGGACGGCACCATGACCGGTTGTTAGGCACGTCATCGATGGTGTCGGGGAAGTAACAATTGCCCGACCTAACCTGGATTCTTCCTTCGTGTCGCAAAGGTCAGGAGTAATGTCCCGCTACTGATGTGATCCACGTCATACGCTCACATCGCCTTTTTGATCTTTCGCCGGGGACACGAGGGCCGGATGACCAGAAGAGCGCATTCGATCCAAACAAAGATCATCATTCTGCTGATCGCGCCGATCACGGCGCTGGTCGTGCTCTGGGCCTACGCCGCGACGGTCACGCTCCGGGACAGCCTGCGGCTGGTGCGGGCCGGCACGTTCGACAGCAAGGTGGTCACGCCCACGACCGAGCTGATCGCCGCGCTGCAGGACGAGCGGCGGATGTCGGTGGCGCACCTCGGTGACGACGCCACGATCGGCCGGGCCGGGCTGGATGCGCAACGGGCCAAGACCAACCGCGTCGCGGGCGTCTTCCGCGCCTCGGCGAGCGACGGGGACGTCCGCGGCGCCACCACGGCCGACGCCTGGCGGCAGATGGCCACGGTCGTGCGGCTGCTCGGGCAGCTCGACGACCTGCGCACGCAGGTCGACAAGGAGGACATCGACCGCACGCAGGCCCTCGGCCGGTTCAACGAGATGATCGACAAGGCCTCGGTGATCTTCGACGAGGTGTATCCGGACGACCGCGAACTCGTCCGCGACGCCCGTGTGCTGGTCGCGCTGGACCGTGCCCGAGAGAATCTCGCGCGCGAGGACGCTCTGGTGACCGGGGCGCTCGCCGCGGGCAAGCTGGCCGACGTCGAGTACCTGCAGTTCATGCGGACGGTCGGCGCGCACCGCTTCATGTTCGAGGAGGCCGCGCGGTCGCTGCCCCCCGAGGCCCAGATCCGCTACCGGCAGATCATCACCGGCAAGGAGCACGCGCGCTTCCGCCAGCTCGAGGATCGCCTGATGACGCTGGGGCGCACCGGCAAGCGCCCGCCCGTGGACGCCGGCGCGTGGCGCACGACCACCGAGTCCGTCAGCGCGCAGCTGGCCGGCCTCACCTCGGACCTGCGCGCCCGCAACACGCAGGAGGCCAAGGACCAGGCGACCGGCGTGCTCGTCCGGCTGGCGCTGGCGGGCGGCCTGGGGCTGCTCGCGATCGCCATCTCGCTCGTCGTCGCGTTCCGGGTCGGCCGCCGGATGATCCGCGAGAGCCGTAACGTCGCCGCCTCGATGCACGCGTTCACCAGCGAACGGCTCCCGCGCATCAGCGAGCTCGCGCGCACCGGCCAGGAGGTGACCGACGACGCGCCCGACGCCGACTTCACGATCAGCGAGATCAACCAGATCGACAGCGCGTTCACCGAGGCCCGCCGCGCGGTCGTGCGGGCGGGCGCCAGCGAGGCGATGGCGCACCAGCGGCTCGGCGAGATCCTGATCAACCTGGCCCGCCGCAACCAGGCGCTCCTGCAGCGGCTGCTCGGCATGCTCGAGACCATGCAGCGGCACGTGGAGGACCCCGACCAGCTGGAACGGCTGTACGAGCTGGACCACATCGCGACCCGCATGCGCCGCCACGCCGAGGGCCTGGTCATCCTGTCGGGGCGGCCCGCCGGGCGGACCTGGCGCCGGCCCGTCCGGCTCATCGACGTGGCCCGCGCCGCGACCGCCGAGGTCGAGGACTACACGCGCGTCGAGGTGATCGCGATGCCGCGGATCGCCATCCACGGCCGGGCCGTCGCCGACGTCATCCACCTGCTGGCCGAACTGATCGAGAACGCGCTCTCGTACTCGCCGTCGGAGACGATGGTGCGGGTGACCGGCCAGCCCGCCGCCCACGGGTTCGTCTTCGAGATCGAGGACCGCGGCCTCGGCATCCCGCCCGAGACCCTGGTCGAGATCAACGAACGGCTCCGCAAACCCTCGGCCCTCGACTTCCAGGACAGCGCGCGCCTGGGCTTCTCGGTCGTCACCCGGCTCGCCGAACGGCACGACATCAAGGTCACGCTGCGCGGCTCGCCGTACGGGGGCGTTCTCGCCATCGTCCTCGTCCCCAGCAACCTCCTCGCGGAGACCACCGCCGGAGCGCTGCCCGGTGGGCCGGAACAGCCCGATCCGCCGATGCCCACACCGCCGCCCGCGACCACGACCGCCACCGTCGTCGCCCATCCGGCGACCCTCGGCACCGCCCCTCCCGAGGGCTCCGCCACTCCCGGGAGGTCCGCCCGTCCCGGGGGCTCCGCCCCTCCCGGGGGGTCCGCTGTCTCGCTCCCAAGCCGCCGGCGGCAGGCGAACCTCGCCCCCCAGCTCCGCCGGGACGCCAGAGCCGAGGCCTATACGGACGCGCAACCTCCCGACGAGGGCGGGGCGCCGCCGTCCCCGGAACGATCCCGTTCGCTGATGGCGGCCATGCAGCAAGGCTGGCAGCGCGGCCGGGCCGAGCCCGGCCGTCCCCCGGCCGAGCGCCCCGGCGGGGACGGGACGGCGAACGATGAATGAACGGCGGCACGACGGCCGAGCGGCGAGGTGACAGATGGCCGGCCCGGATGACGAACTGTGGGTCGATGACGCGGCGGGGCCGGTCGTCCGGCCTTTCGCCGTGGCCAGGGGGCGGACGCGCCACGCGCACAAGGGGCTGGATCTCATCGCGGTGGTCGTGACCGCCGAGGTGGCCATGCCGGATCCCCGGACGCTGACGCCCGAGGACGAGGCGATCCTGGAGCTCTGCGTCCGCCCGCAGTCGGTGGCGGACGTGGCCGCCGCGCTCGCGCTGCCGCTCGGGCTGGTGCGCGTGCTGCTGAGCGACCTGTCCGATCGCCGCCTGGTCGCCATCCAGCGCCCGGCCACCACAGCGTTCCCCGACCACCGTCTACTCAAGGAAGTGATCGATGGACTCCGTGCGCTCTAGGCTCATGGCCCTGGCCGGCACCGCGCTCGTCACGGCGGCGCTGACCGGCTGCGCCGGATCGTCGGACGCGCACGACTCCGGCCCGGGAGTGACCAAGGAGCCCTGCCCGAACGCCGTCAACAAGAAGAACGGCTGCATCTACCTCGGGATCATCTCCGATCTCACCAGCGGCCCGTTCAAGGCGCTCGGCGCGCCCATGACCACCGCCGAGCAGAAGTTCTGGCACCGGGTCAACCAGCAGGGCGGGATCAAGGGCTACGACATCGACGTCGTCACCTACGTCCGCGACAACAGGTACGACATCGAGGTGCACCGCCGCGCCCACAACGAGATCAAGGGCAAGGTGCTCGCCCTGGCCCAGACGCTGGGCTCGCCCATGACCGACGCCATCCTCCCGGACCTCCGCTCGAACAAGATGATCGCGGTGCCGGCGTCCTGGAGCTCCAAGTGGGAGACCGAGGACGTCATCCTCGAGTCGGGCGCCAGCTACTGCTTCGAGTCGATGAACGCCATCGACTACATGGCCCAGCGGAGCAGCATCAAGAAGGTACTGTCCGTCCACTACCCAGGGGACTACGGTGCCGACGCGGCCGCCGGAGCTGAAATCGGCGCGCGCGCCCACGGCCTGACCTTCAGCGACCTCGAGGTCGTCCAGAACGACCCGAGCGACGCCGTCGACGCGATCGTCACGCAGAAACCAGATCTGGTCATCGTCACCACCGGCCCCGCCGACGCCGCGGCCATCGTCGGCGACTCGGTGTCGCGCGGCTTCGACGGCCGGTTCTTCGGCTCGAACCCCACCTGGGACAAGTCCCTCCTCAAGAACACCGCCGCGCCGGCCATGAAGTCGCGTTACCTCCAGACCGCGCCGTGGAAGCCGTTCGCCACCGACTCCCCAGGCCACACGGCCATGCGCGCCGCCCTCGGCTCGGTGGACCCCAACGACAACTTCACCTCGGGCTGGGTCTCGTCCTACCCCCTCAAGGCGGTCCTGCAGAAGGCCGCGGAGAACAAGGACCTGACGCGCGAGGGCCTGCTCGAAGCCGTCAAGCAGACCGCGGTCGTCGACTACGAGGGAATGCTCCCGAGCGCCGCCGGAAACTTCTCCGGCGACGCCAACACGTCCGCGTTCCGCCAGTCCGTCATCAACCGCCCCGACGAGGCCGAGTTCACCGGCATCAAGGTCATCAGCGACTTCTTCGCGGGCCCCACCGCCCGAGCCCACCGCTTCACCGGCACCTGCGCCAAACCCAAATAACCCAGCCCGTTCCAGCACCGGCCTCTCTGACCGGTCCGGGTTTCTACCTTCTGAACGCCTGGCTCAGCTCGTCGAGCTCTTTCCGGAGGATGTCGTCGTCCTCCAGGGAGCCGCCCTGGGCCAGCTTCTGGGGGTCGACGACCTCGTACTCGAGCATCTGCATCGTGCCGCAGCAACGCGACCTGTCCTGCCCGGCCTGCAGACTCGCCGAGTTCCTGTCGTGCACCTCCACCTTGGTGACGTCCCGGCCGTTCCCGATGTAGTTGGCGTCGGTCATCTTCATCTGCCCGCTCATCAGGTCGTCCAGCGGCGTTGCGGCCGTGGTGATCTCGCGCACCGCGAACCGGGCGCGGATGAACGTCCGGTAGGTCGCCGGGTCCTTCCGGTCCGCCGACTTCTTCAGCATTTGGTTGGCTATGTCGACGTACTTGGCGTCGGTCTTCGGGGACGCCACGATGGCGTCGAAGAGCAGCTTGCAGAGCTTGGTCGCGACCTCGATCAGGATGATCGCGGGGTCCTTGGTGCGGCGCTGCCGGTCCAGTTCGAAGGCGTAGATGTCAGCGAGGATGTCGTAGATCGCGCCGGTGAAGACCTGCGAGATCGCGTGTACCTCGTTGCCGACCTCGCTGAGCTTGAGGTCGTTGTCGGCGTTGCGCAGGCCCGGCTGCTTGCCGAGCGCCGTGCCGAACTCCTCGGCCACGGCGGGGAGGAACGACTTGTCGTGCAGGTTGGCCTTGGTCAGCGTCACCAGTGCCTCGGCCTGGTCGGGCTGTGACAACGCCAGGAAGATCGCGGACAGGTCGCCGAACGCCTCGTGCAGGCCGCCGGTCTGCGGCGAGTTGGACGCCGACAGCCAGCCGGGCTTGAGGCCGTCCAGGATCGCGTGGCCCGCCTCGTGCGCCACGATGTCGAACGAGCGGCAGGTGAAGACGAGGTTGGACGGCGGCTGGCCCTGCGGCGTGAAGAAGAAGAACTTCAGTACCTTGGCCGTGCGGCTGTAGAAGGCGTTGGCGTCCAGCCCGGCGCGCGGGAACACGGTGATCCGGTCGGTGTTGCCGTTGGTGTTCCACGCGAAGGGGATGGGCCGGCCGTCGTTGTGCTGCTCGTACATCGCCAGGGTCTGCCGGACGACGGCGAACGTGTGGGCGCAGTCGAACTGCGGCGAATTCGCCGGGAAGATGAAGTCCCCGTTGATGTTGCGGGCCACCGGTGTGACGCCTTGCAACTCGGTCTGGATACGGGCGTCCTTAGGGCCGTTCAGCACGACCGTCGGGAGGAAGGTCAGCCTGACTCCCAGCTCCGTCACCGACGGGTCCTGCTTGTAAATGATGAAGCGATGGCCGGTCACCTGAGGCAGCGGCACCGGTACCTCTCGCTGCACCGGGCGGGCGGCCTCCATGGTGCGCTCGATGCGGAGCTGGTGTGCCAGCCGTTCGGTGCGCGCTTCGGAAACCTCCGTTCTCGCTTGCGACCTCGCCTGCTGAGCTTGGACCTCTTCCTGGCGGATCATCGTCTCCTGGCGGATCATCGTCGACCTCCCTGTAACCGTGCGCAGGACCCCGATGTCCTGCGCCGCCCGTGGTCTACGGTTCGCCAGTCAAGACGGTGAGTCAACAAAGAAAAGTCATGAGTTGCTCCACTTATCCTGTGGTGCCCGGTACAGCTGCCATGCGGGAAGTCGTTCGGCTGTCTGAGCCGCATCGGTGCCGTTCAGCAGGTCCCGGCGTCGCAACATCAGCCGCAGGTGCCGGTCGGCAGCGCTGTCCTGGAGCGGGCCGGGATCCAGCAGGATCGCTGTGTTGTGCTGTGGCCCTCGCACCAGAGCGTCGAGCCGATGGCCGTTGATGGCGCTGCCGAGCTCCACGGTCGAATCTGGACCCCTGCCGGAGAGGGCCTTGAAGAGCCGATCGGAGAGCTCTTGTTGCCCGTCGGTGGTCTCGGGCGTGTCCCAGAGCTTCTCGGGCGTGTCCCAGACCTTCTCGGCCGCGTTCGCCGCCTGCAGTAGATCTGCGGCGATGCCCCCTCGGCCGTGCCACAGGGTGGCGTCGCCGACCATGATCAGGTGGGAGCGGGCGCGGGTAATGGCGACGTTCCACAGGTTGAGCTGCTGTTCGACCCAGCGAATCGACCCGCTTCGCATTCCGTCGGCGGCGACCAGTGAAAAGATCATGACGTCGCGTTCGCCGCCTTGGAAGGTGTGCACCGTTCCCACGCGCACGCGTTCGTTGTCCTGACCCACGCGGTCGCGGACGGCGTCGGCCTGTGCCTTGAACGGAGTGACCACGCCGATGGTGGCCTCCGGTGGCAGGCTGGCGATCAGGTAACGGACCGAGTCCAGCACCTTGCGGAGTTCGTCGTTGTTGACCCACGACGAGCCGGAGGGAGGCCGGGTCGCCCTGCCCGGCACGTCAGACCAGATGATCGCCTGCTTGCCGGGGAGGGCAGGGCGGTTGCGGATATCGGTGAGGACGTTCAGTCGCCCCTGGTAGAACTGCTGGTTCGTGAACATGGCGATGTCCGGGTGACAGCGGAAATGCTCGTCCAGCAGGAAGCTGCCCGCCGTGGAACGTTCGGCGGCGTGGAAGGCCGAGTACCGCCGGAATCCGAGACGGGTCTTCTCCAGCCAGTCTGAGCGCAGCCCGGCCTGCCGCCGGATCATCGCTTCGCGTTCGGCGCTGACCGTGGCGATGTGAGGCAGCTGCATCACGTCGCCGATGATGAGCGCGCGGCGGGCGCGGAACAGCAGCGGGATGACGTGCGGAATGGCGCACTGGCTGGCCTCGTCGATGATGACAAGGTCGAACAAAGCCGGCTCGGGTGGGAAACGGCGCGCGGAGAGGCTCGTGACAGCCCAGCCACGGACGGCCGAGAGTACCTGCTTGACCGCGCGCCAGTCGGACGAGCCGGACTGACGGGCCCGGAGCAACTCGTTGATCAGGTTGCGTCCTCGCCGTACGGACGTTCGTACGGAGCTGTCCAGGAGCGCCGTGGACGCCGTTCGGACGCCTTGCTCGGCCGCGTCCAGCTCAGCCAGCAGGGAGCTGTCATCCGGGTGTCCCGCGGCGCGGGCTCGATCCGCCTGCCAGTCGATCTCGGCGTGCAGGAACCGGGTGACATCGAGGCAACCCGCGACCGTGCCGGACTCGGGTACCGGCATGCCGAGGCGGCCGAAGAAGCGCCTGCGACGCCATTCACCGAGGAACCGGGCTGACACGGCACGCTCGGCCTTGCGCGCCAGCACGTCCAACGGGCCTTGCGAGCCCAGCCGTTCGTGGAGGTCTGAGACCGGGAGACCGAGAGCCCCGGCGTGTTCTTCGCGTGCCGCCCCGGCATGGCGTAGCCGCGCCTCGGTGGTCGCGATGGCGCCGAGGTTCAGACGGGTCCCTTTGAGGACGTCCGCGGCCATCATGTGCTGGGCGCGGGCCGTCTCCACGTTGTGCTGAGGCGGCTCTGTCTTGGCGAGCAGCGCGAGGGTGGCCCCTTCGCTCTCGCGATTCTGGGCCGAGCCGGTGCGAACGAGACTGCCTTCCACGAGTCCGTGGGCTCGGCCGCAGACCTCGTCCACGGCCTGGTTGTTGGTCGAGGCCACCAGCACCGTTTCACCGGAGGCCTGGGCGGTCGCGACCAGGTTGGCGACGAGCTGGCTCTTTCCCGTCCCGGGCGGGCCCGTGGCCACGGTGAGCCGCCTGGTCATGGCGGAGACCATGACCGCCGCTTGGGCCTCGTTGCAGGGCAGCGGAGTCACCAGGTGTACGTCGTGCGGTTGCCGTTGCGGTGGAGGCTCCGAACGTTCTCCAGGGTCGGGGGACAACGCGGCGAGCGCGGTGAGCTTGATCCTGTCCTGCTTGCGGTCGATGTCCTCAAGGTCTTTGAGGAGCTTGGCGGTGGCGCTGATCTTGCGCGGGACGGAGATGAGCACGGCGGCGTTGCGGGCCCCGTCCACTGGCGTGTCGATGTCGATGCGCTCGGCGAGCTGGTCTGGCCGGGGCTCCTGGACGAAGGGCAGCTCGTACTCGTCCATGAGCAGGTGGCGTACGTCGACGGCCATGCGATCGAGTTGTCCGGCGTGCCAGGAGGGCTGGTAGGTCGCGGCGAGTTCCTCGGCGTCCTCGGCGCCCAGCTGTTCCTTGGCGAGCCGCGGGTGGGGGAGAACGGGGCCGTACGGCCGCAGGCGTATCTCGTCGCCGACGTGAACGGGCTCCACCGCGCGAACGAGCAGCGGGGCGAACCTGGGAGCACCCGGACCGCCGGTGCCCGAGCGCGGATTCGTCACCACCACGGGATAGCCCGCCCAGAGCTCGGCCTCATCCTCCATCGCCGCTTGGACCATGTCGGCGGCCTGCGGAGGGGTCGGGACACAATGATCGTCGTCAAGATCTCCTGATAGGAGCCGCTCGGCACCGGTCAGGCACACGTACGAATCATGGTCGGTCACGGACATCAACGGGGGTTCGGCCACGTCCGACATCACACAGTCGCGGTAGTACCCGAGCAGATCGGGCCACGTCGGCCGGCTGCTCGGGGCCTTCAGCGGTTCGGAGGGGCCATGTTGCTGGACGGCCGGTCTTCTGGTGAGCGGTGCGAGCTGAGGCGCGGCGCCCTGGGGACAGGTCGCGATGACGATGCGGTCGTCGACTCCGTGCGCCGACTTCACGGGGATCTGCTTGGCTCCGTTCGCGCGCATCCGCCGGTTCACGTACTCGAAGAGGTCGGCGACGGAGACCTCACCCGTGCCGTCCCGGCCGACCTTGCCCGTGCGCAGTGCCTCGACGAGCTCCGCGGTGAAGGCCGACGGCTCCGCGCCCTCCGGAGTGTCCAGACCGGCGTAGGAGTTCTCCCCGGCTCGCGACGAGGACAGCACGTACACCCCGCGACTCGTCAGCGGGGACTCCTCGCTTGACTTCGCCGAGCGGTCCGCTGTGCGCAGCCCGACGGCGAACCCGCCGCTGCGGCAGGTATCGATCAGAACGACCTTCTGCGGAGCGGCGCACTGCTCGAGGAGTTCGTTGACGAAGCCGGCGCTGACCCCGGTGTCCGCGACGTGTTCGGAGTCGGTGTCCTTTGCGACGAAGTGGAACTCGCCACCGGCCTGTACGAGGCGCGTGCCGTGACCTGACGCGTAGAGCAAGGCCAGTTCGTCCTCGCCGCAGTCGTCCAGGAATTCGCTGATCTCGTAACGCATGTCGTCCGCGGTGAGATCGCAGACGGCCCGCACTGACATGAACGCGCCGATGTTGCGGTGTTCCAGGATCTGCTGCATTTGCCAGACGTCGGCCCGGACTGAGGGCAGTGAGGCGAAACGGGCGTCCTCGTAGTTCTCGATGCCGATGAGCAGCGCTTTCCGGCGGATCGTTCGCGACACTAGGCTCCGCGCTCCCCGTCGTGGCGGTCGAGGAACTCCTTGATCAGCCGTTCCTGCGCCTCGTCCGGCTTCCCGGAGATCGTGATGGAACCGCCCCGATATGTGATCTTGACGCGCCGGTTGCGTTCGCGCGCGCTCCACTCCCGGATCAGAGTCACCATGATCCGCGCTGCCTGCTGCCCGCCGGCGGCGACCGCCGCCCACAACGCCACGTCCCCGTTAAGACCGCCCTTGCTCCCAGGGTCGGCCTGCACGTCGTCCTCGGCGAAACGGACCGCGATGCCCGCTGCCTGCTCCAACGTGTCGTGCAGATCCCGCGTCAGCCGTTCTTGGCGCAACGTGTCGCCGCCCGTGAGGGTTTCCAGTCGCCACTCCAGCAGCGCACGATCCATTCCGCCTCCTCGCTCCGGTGAACGGCATCCGCGGCCGCGATGCCCGAACGAGTCTCCCGCAACAAGGGCTTTACACGCCCTGACTCTGACAAAGGGAAGTGTCCGCTGCTGGCCACGCACAGTCCACAGCCCATCACTCCGGACGGCGAAGGGTGACGCGGTCAGGTAGGCCCTCGACGTGGCCGCCCTTCTGGAGTTCGGACAAGTCCTGCGCGAACGCCCGGTTGATGTCCGCACCGCGGCGTAGCCATCCGAAGAAGCGAGCGGCATGGGTGGTGAGCTCGTCCTGGGAGATTCCCGGGGACTCTCCGATGATCCCGAGCAGAGCCGCCTTCCGCTCCTGAGAAGGAACCTCTCCGACCTTGCGGTACACACCCTCGCTGGGCTCCCGGGCGGTTGTACCTCTGCCTCGAACGGTGATGAATTCGCCGTCGCGCTCCAGTTCGTCGTGGTCATGCATGACGGTGAGCAACGCCTGGTCGAGATTGGCGCGGATCCGCGATCCGACGCGCTCGACTCCCCAGGCCTCGGCGGCGCGCCGGTAGAGCAGCTCCCGATGAATCGGAGCCTCCGCCTCGATCACCTTGCGGAAGATCTCCCAAAGGATCGGCCGCGCCCCTGGCTCATGCATGTCGTGGTAGGGCATGGCTAGTTCGAGGTTCGCCCGGAGATATTTCGATGCCCAGTCGCGACGCCGATTTTCCGCATCGACCGCTTCCATGACCACACGGGCGCCGCCCTGAGGTTCGGATGAACGGCTGGCCGAGGGCGCTGGGACCGCTTCGTCATTCGAACGCTGCTTCGGCGTTGCGGGTGCGTTCGGGGCTACCTCGGGCAGTTCGGGTGACGGTTTATCGGGTGATTCATCAGACACGAGCGGCCGAGTGATCGCCGCTTCGACGGCCTCCCTCAACCGTTGCTGCGCCTCGTGCCTGTGTCGATACCAATCGGTGCCCCAGATGCGGTAGAGCTCCCAGCCGAGGCCGCGCAGGACGTCTTCGCGGAGCCGGTCGCGATCTCGTGCCGCTCTGGAGGAGTGGTACATGGCGCCGTCGCACTCGATGCCCAGTGCGAAGCGGCCCGGTGCCTCAGGGTGCCGCACCGCCAGATCGATGCGATAACCGCCAACGCCCACTTGCGGTTGAACGTCGTAACCCCAGCTGAGCAAGACGTCGAGCACCGACTCTTCGAAGGGACTTTCGGGTTCCGCATTGTCGGCCAGCGGTGACTGTTCCAGGACGGCCGCGCCGCGTTCGGCGTAATCCAGATAGCGTTTGAAGTGGTTGCGGCTTGTGTTGTCGCCTTCTCGGATGTCATCCCCCGAGATGGACGAGACCACCTCCACCCGGTGGCGCGCCCGGGTGACCGCGACGTTAAGGCGGCGCCACCCGTTCTTCCGGTTGAGGGGCCCGAACGCCATCGTGAGCTTGCCGCTCTCATCCGGTCCGTACCCGACCGACAGGATGATCACATCACGTTCGTCGCCCTGAACGGTCTCCAGGTTCTTGACGAAGAACCCGCTGAGCCGATCCTCGGAAAGGAACTCCTCGAGCTCAGGTCGTTCGGCGAGAAGGTCATCGACGGCATCCTCGATGGCGCGGGCCTGACTGCCCGACATGGCCACGACTCCGAGGCTCAATTCCGGCCGTGTCCTGGAGTGGTGCAGCACTCGTTCGGCGACGGCTCTTGCCTCGATCGGATTGGTCCGGCTCCGGCCGCGTTCATACACACCCGGCACCTTGGTGAACGTGACGCCGACGTTGTCTCCGGCCTCCCGGGAGCCGGGAAACGTGACAAGCCGGTTCCCATAGAACTGATTGTTGCTGAAGGCGATGAGTCCTTCATGGCGGCTGCGGTAGTGCCAGTTCAGCGAGAGGCTGCGGATCAGCCCAGCGGCCTTGCACATGTCCAGCAGCGAATCGAAGGAGTCTGGGGCATCTTCGTCGTATTCGTCATCGTCAGTGTCGTCGGACTGCGCAAAGAAATCCGTGGGCGGCAACTGTTTCTGGTCGCCGGCGACGATGAGGGTGTCACCCCGGTAGACACAGTTGATTGCATCCTGGGGGAGCACCTGGGACGCCTCATCGAATATCACGACGTCGAAGTGATAACCCGGTGGGAGGAACTGGCTCACGGTGAGCGGGCTCATCATGAAGCACGGTTTGACGAGCGGGACGACGTCCGCCGCCTTGCCCAACAGCGTGCGCACGGGCATGTGCCGGGACTTCTTGTTGGCTTCACGCTGGATATCCGCGGCCTGTCCGATGTTGGGGTTAGGTCGACGAGCGTTGCACGCCTCGATGACCTGGGCGTGTGCATTCGCGACCAGCGCCTCGTCGAGCATCCGGAACTCGGACACCAGCTTGTCGTGATGGACGGCCCTTACCGGAGAGAGACGCGAGTCGGCAACCATGACGCCCTCGATCCATGCTTCGAGAAGCGCGCGTTCGACTACATCCTTGAAGCGGGCGCCTTCAATACCTTGGCCCGCTGCCCGGTCGATCAAATCCGGCTGGCCGTGCTGGCGGAGGGTATCGGCGGCCTCCTGAAAAGACCGCCACTCGTCCGGTCCCGACTCGTCGGCCGCGAGTTCCGACGTCAGCCGGCGGAACTCCTCCGCCGTGCCGGTGATACGGCTGTGCAACTCACGCTGACGAGTGTTGTCGAAGCGTTCGACGAAGTCCGTGACAGCCGCTCGGAAGGAGTCCCAGAGCTTCCTGAGCTCATCGTCTTTCTCGGCGCGTAGCAGCGCCTGCGCGGCGCTTTCGGGCATGCTCCGGTCGTCAGGACGGACGATGGAGGTCCATTCGAACGCCTTGTAGAGCGTGGCTGGATCGGTCTCCAGCCCGGCGTAGAGCGAGCCGAGTAGCCGTTCATCTTCTGCGCCCTGGTCGTGGAAGACCTGGCGTTCGTCACGCAGGGCGGACACCCGTTTGATGATGTCTCGGGCCTGGCCAAGCGTGAGGCGCCGCTCGACGATATGTGCGGACTCGATCTTCGTGATGAGGTCCACGGCGGCTCGTAGAGCAGGAATGTGTGCCTCATACCATGCTGCGGCCTGCGTCAACGTGGCCTGCGCGAGCCTTGGCCGGCCTCCGATGTGCGGCGCGGGAACCAGGGAGGCACGCCATTGGGTGAGCCGTGCCCGGACGTTGTCAGCCGCCTCGCAGATACCTTTATCCGGTGTGCCGTCGGCTGAGATCTGCATAGCGAACGTGGTGGGATCCACTGTCCGCGGAGCAAGCGCCGCAACCCGTTCGGCGGTGTTAAGCACGCCTCTGATCAGCCCGAAGTCGGTTCGGTCTTGTCGCCAGTATCGGCCGAGCGCCGCGCAGTGCAACACGATGGCCTGCCGCAGGGCGTCGGTGGCTTGGTGCCATGCCAGGGCCTGGGGCAGGTGTTCCACTACCGAGCGATTCCACACGCCGGTGACCGTCATTTCGGCGAGCGTGCGCTTGTCAGCCCGGTGTGAACTCGACAGCTTGCCCAGACCATGCGCCTCGCCGAGCCGGCGTACGAGGCCCGGGAAGTCGGGGTAATCGAAGATCCGTTCGGTGAACACCTCTTCTGCGGCAGCACGGGCAGAAGCCAGTGCGGTGAAAGATGCCTCAAGCACACTTACGGCCTGGGTCGCCGCTTCCCGGCCAGATGGAACCAGCCAACCGACCTCGGGCCTGTGGGGTGATCGCGCGATCTCGGTGAGCGAGCAGAGGGCGAGAGCCTGCTCGTACGTCTCGGGGACCGGCACTCCGTACACGGCGGCGATATCGGCCAGGCTTGCCTGCGCCTCCCGCAGCTCTCTGGCCACGGCCTCGAATTCGCCAGCCAGTCCGCGTGCCTTGGTGGCCGTGAGCGGTTCCAACGCGAGACCTTCAGGAGCCATGTCGGTCAGAGCTTGCTCGTCCTCTCCGGCGTGCGTAGGCAGGTCGTGCGGCAAGCGGTCCCAACCTGGGCCGATATCCGAGATCGCGGCCGCTGTGGACCGGCGCAGTCTGTTCAATCGCGTCGTGAAGTCGTCCAGCCCGTTACGTACCACGGCGAGGTCGGACGTGGTCAGCCAGCTCATGGGAATCGGTGGCCGGCCGTCGGTGGCGTCGAGCATCTCGACTAGCTTGCCGGTTGTGCTCAGAGCCTCCCAGCCAAGTGGTCGTGCCAGCTCTGCATGACCGGCGAGCCGCCGGCACAGCGCTTCGCCGCATTCGATGAGAAGACGAAGAGACGCTTGTGGAGAACCGGGTGCGCGTTTCAGGCCACGCCAGGGAAAGTTCGTCTTCTCGGCGATCGGCCGCCACGAGTCGCCCGCCAGTTCCGCGGCGGAAAGAATTTCGAACAGCGCCTCGCCGCTGAGATCGGCAGGCAGTCGTGTTGGCAGCAGCGGGACGTCGGCCAGCAGTCCCACACGACCGAGAACGTCGTGAAGTGTGCGGTTGAGCGGAGGGCGGGTCTCGTTCATGGCTGCCGCATAGCCGGACAGTTGCCGACGCGCTTTTTTCAGACGGCCCCGATCTTCTTCAGTGCTGGCGCGGACGGCGATTGGACGCTGCAGGAGCGAGCCGCCGAGCTCTTGGGCTACTTCCTTGCGCGTGGCGTGGTGGCTGTGCAGGGACAGTAGAAAGGCACCGAGACCGACTGCGTCAAGTCGGTTCCGTACCACGTCCAAGGCGGCGGCCTTCTCGCTCACGAACAAAACGCTGCGCCCTGCGTGGAGGAGAGCCGCGATCATGTTGGATATGGTCTGGCTCTTGCCGGTTCCCGGCGGTCCGTCCATGACGAACGAGCGCCCGTCCAATGCCGCAGCGATGCACTGGCGCTGGGAAGAATCCGCATCGAGGACGAGCGGTATTTCCTCAGGAGGCTGCACATCATCGATCCGGTCGAGGGGCACCGGGTCGAATGCCAGCGCGTCGTCCGGCAAGCCCGCCTGCGGACCGAGACCGATGGCCTGCACCATCGGATGATCAAGGATCCGCTCTTCGTGGTCGCGCAGATCCCGGTACATCGCCTCCTTGTGTGAGCGGAATGTGGCGAGCACGACGTCTTCGTTCGTCTCCCAGTCAGGCTGCCGGGCGATGGCGTCGCTGACGAGGCTCAGGGTGCTGGACAGGTCCTTCATGTCGTCGGCCGCCGGCCACTCAAGGCCGAGCTCAGCCATCTTGACCGCGAGCGCCGGGTTGGGAGTGACGTCCTCACCGGCCTCGCCGATCAGCCGGAAATCACCGGCACCCACCCGGTCGAGGCGCACGGGAACGAGGAGGAGGGGAGCGGCACTGAAGTTCTCGGCCCCTGGCTCGCGCCATTTCAGGAATCCGACTCCAAGCTGGAGGATCCACAGGCCGGTGTCGTTGAAGACGTGGTTCGAGTCACGGAAGAGCTTGCGCACTGATGCGTCGAGCCGCGGCCGTGTGATCTTCTGAGTGACGATGCCATTGGCGTCATCACCGACAGGCAGATCGGTGTCCTCGGTCTCGTCGTCGGGAAGATCCGCGAATCTCCATCCGAGGTCCAGGCATCCGAGAAGCTCCTCCGTTCCGGGATGTCGGATCTCCAGGGTCGCGGTCCGAGTGTGGCGGAAGTTCAGTAGCCGGTTACGGCCACTGAGATCGATCAGATTGTCGCGCCACCTCCACAGTACGACCTGCAGTTGTGCCCGCGGCAGTTCGCTCCGCATTTGTACTCCCGTCTCCGGCGACAGGACCAATGGCCCCCGCACCCCCGATGAGCCTAATTGTGACAAACGAGATCAGCTGCCGATTGTCTGCTGATGGCCACGGGCAGCCTGCTGTCATGACGACCGTGACATCGGACGCCGTGCCCAGCGAGGAGCACCAAGGGCCGAGATCGTCCGGGTGCAGCCCGCCGTCGGTTCGCGGGAATGCCAGAGACGGCGCAGGCCGCTGAGGACGCGTTGTTCATCGGTAATGAGCCGGACCCTGCGTAGTCCGGGGACACGGACGACGTGAGCTCCCTACTTCGGAGGGCTGTGCTGTGCACATACGGCAGGCGGTGCAACCTGCGTTGAACGCGAGTCGGTCAGAACTACTCAGATTCTCACCTGGACAGCCGATCACAGCGTTCGACCCGCTCGCGATAGCGTCGCGCATGATCTGGTTCCGCCCGTGTGTGGCCAGGGCTCGTCGACATGGCGACATCACTCCTGCGCAGGTCGGCGTGAGCAGCGGCAGTCGTCGGTCAAGCCGACTGCCGCCATGGATCGTCCGAGCGGTTTAACCACTCGGGATCTTTGGGGCGTTCTTT